>CAZQXH010000001.1:0-194152 GCA_964597435.1 uncultured Coxiellaceae bacterium
GCCAAATAAATTGTCGGCTCGCGCCTAAAATTCGTAGCAAGCGCGCTGTGTCACGGCGCTCATCCAAACTGGCTTGCAAACTTGCCATTAATAAAACACCGCCGGCTGCGAGTGCAAAATAAAAAAGATATTCAAATGCTAAAGTCAATTGCTGCAGAATTTGCCCGAGTTGCTGCACAAGATTAGCAATATCAATCACCGTGACGTTGGGAAATTGGCTGACTAATTGATTTAGCAGCAAATGCTGATTCGGTGTTAAATGAAAACTTGTGATATAAGTCGTCGGCACCTCTTCCAACATGCCCGCAGGGAAAATAATATAAAAATTCGGATGAAATGAAGTCCATTCCACAGAACGAATATTCACAATTTTTCCACTTAAGGTTTTGGTGCCAACGGTAAAACTTAATTCATCGCCTAATTTGAGCTGGGTGCTTTCCGCCAATTCTTTTTCGACTGAAATCCACGGTTTTTTTGCATCGGCAGCTTGCCACGCGGTTCCGGAAAGCACTTTATTGTCGGCAGGTAAAATGGTCATTGCACTTAAATTTAATTCACGGTGTAAAGCATTATGACCACGCGCGCTGGGTGGAACTGCGCTTAATACCGGCTGGCCGTTTAGGGTTACCCAACGTCCACGCGCCATCGCATAAAAATCCACATTCGTTAATTGTTGCTGGTCTAATAGTTGCTTAAAGCGGGGTAAATCAGTGGGGGCGATATTAAAGGCAAAATAATTGGGTGTTTTTTCGGGTAAGGCTAAGCGCCATTGTTGCAACATATCATTGCGTACCCAGTGCAGCAGTAAAATAGCCATAATGACTAAGGTAAAACCAATCCACTGCATACTAAAATGATCGGGGTATTGAAGTAATTGACTCAAGCCACGGTGAATCACACCATTGGTATAGGGTTTAATAGCTGCTAAGCCAGCTAAAATGCCGATGGAAATGCCATACAACAAAGCAATTGCAAAAACCACTAAAGCAATAAAGTAGAGGCTGAGTAAGCTAAAATCGAGCAAGGCAAGAATGGCCAAGGTACACAGTGTAAAAACCACATTGATATAATTACGGCTTTTTTTGGATAAAGTAATGCTTTCTTCGCGCCACAAAATTAAGGGGGAGGTGCGCGGTAAGTCAGTCAAAATTGGGTAGGCAAATAATAACAACAATAAACCGCTCACGACCCAACCTAATAAAAATGCGCTACTACGAATTGGTGGGAGTAAAATGGGCAGCAAATCATGGACCAAATTAGCAAATACATTCTGCATGAGGTAACCGCCACCGATGCCGATAGCGCCCGCAATGAGAGCTACTAAAATTAATTGCCAAAATAATATGAGCGTCAATTCGCGGGCACGCATACCTAAGGCTCGACTTAATGCAATGTGCTCACGATGACGTTTAACGTATTGTTGCATGCTAATAGCAATGGCAACACCACTCATTAACAAACAAACTAATAATGCTAATTGTAGAAAATGTTGCACGTTGGCAATGACATTGCGTAAAAAGCCTTGCTGTTGATCCGCTGTTAAAATCCGATTACTGCTGTTTAATTGTGGTTTAATCCAGGTGCGAAAATTGGCTAACTGGTCTTTTTCACCGGCTAAAAGCAACCGATATTCCACTCGACTTCCGAGAATAACCGTTTTAGTCGCTGGCACATCCTCTAAACGCATTAGTAAACGTGGGGCAATAGACCACACTGAGCTTAGCCCTTCAAGTGGCGCCGTAATGATCGCACTGATCGGTAGTTTACTAGCACCGAGTTGCAACACACCGCCTTGTTGCAATCCTAGCAAGGGCAATAAACGACCTTCCACCCAAACAGTATTCACTGCAGGCTGTTTTTTTTGGCCAAACAAAGGGTAACTATCTGAAACCGCTTGCACCGTGACTAGTTGCAATTTATCGCCGTGACTGACAACGGATGGATATAACCACACCATCGCAGAATGCAGCCCTTCTTCTTTGGCTTTGTTAAGCCAACTTGCTGGAATGGGATGGTTCGTGGTGATAACGACATCCCCACCTAATAACTCTGCTGCTTGCTGTGCTAAACCACGCTCTAAGCGGTCCGTGAAGAAGGCTAAACTGGTGACAGCACTAACCGCTAAAAACAAAGCCAAAATCACGACCGACCATTCAGAGCGCAGCCATTCACGCCACAAAAATCGTCCAGCAAAGCGTAAGTGTCTTAACATGCGCGTAACTCACCTTCTTGCAAGATAAAGCGTTGTTGGCATTGCGCAGCGAGGTTTGCATCATGCGTTACCAAGACAATCGTGGTTTTTTGTTGCTCGTTTAAGGTAAATAAACTTTCCACGACTTTTGCACCCGTGTGCGTATCTAAGTTACCCGTCATTTCATCGGCGAAAATAATCGCCGGACGATTAATAAACGCCCGCGCAATGGCAACGCGTTGTTGCTCACCACCGGATAATTGCGTGGGATAATGATTAAGCCTACTGCTTAAACCCACTTGTGATAACCAATGCACAGCCCTCTCACGCGCTTCTTTATTTGCCACGTATTGGATTTCAAGGGGTAGCATGACATTTTCGAGTGCAGTTAACGTTGATAACAATTGAAATGATTGGAAAACAAAACCAACTTGCTTGCCCCGTAACACAGCGCGCTCTTCTTCATCCAACGTCGTGAGTGGCAAACCTTGAAAGTAAATTTCCCCTTGATCGGGTAAGTCCAATCCGGCCATGAGCGTTAATAAAGTAGTTTTACCCGAGCCGGACGTTCCTAAAATTGCAACCCGCTCACCCCAAGGCACGGATAAATTCACATCTTTTAAGATTTGAATTTCACTTTCACCACTGCGTGCCTTTTTGCTAACATGGTCTATGTGCAAAAAAGCTGAGGTGTTATCGCCCATGAAAAAGATCCTTTTCATTCTGCTGGTTACTCTCCTTACTTTACCCGTCCAAGCAAAAAATACAATATTAATACTCGGCGATAGCCTAAGTGCCGGATACGGTATTCAGCCAGGCCGCGGTTGGGTCGCGTTATTACAACAACGCTTAACCCAGCAAGGACTGCCTTACCATGTGGCTAATTCGAGTATTTCTGGCGATACCACCTCGGATGGCTTACTGCGTATCGATGCGGAATTGAAACGCTATCAGCCAGTTTTGACCATTATTGAACTGGGCGGTAACGATGGCTTACGCGGGCTACCCATTGCCACGATTCAAGATAACTTACGCAATATGATTGCCAAGGCGAAAGCCGCTCAAAGTCGGGTTATTTTAGTAGGCGTGCGCTTACCGCCCAATTATGGCGAAGCCTATAACACACAATTTGCGAAGTTATTTGAAAATTTAGCGAAAGAGCAAGCCGTAACCCTGGTGCCGCTTTTTTTAAACGATATTGATAGCAATGAAAGTTTAATGCAGGCAGATCGCATTCATCCGACAGTACAGGCGCAATCGATTTTGTTGGAGAATGTTTGGCCGGCGGTCAAAGAGAACTTGCCTTAACCTCCAATATACCATTCGTACTTCAAGATGCGCTTTTTGCATCTTGAAGTACTCCCTACGCGATGGGGTTTCCCAAGGGGAGAATCGCGAGCGGAGAAACTGAATACAACTAAACCTCATCCGGCAACCGCACCGTTAACACATCACATTTTGCGCCGTGCAAAATCGCGTTCGCCGTTGAACCTAGCAACAATGACAATCCATGACGACCGTGGCTACCGCACACAATTAAATCCACATTATTATCTTCGGCTATTTGTAAAATTTTAGTTTTAGTCGGGCCCACTTCCACGTGTTGATCGGTGGGGGCGACATTTAAATCGGTGCCGAGCTTTTCTAATGCTTGTTTTGCTTCATTAATCAGCTGACCTTCAATGTCTTCAATCCCCAAATAAGCATAGCTATAGCCAGGCAATGGCTCAACCACATGCACCAATGACAACCGCGCATTGGTGAAACCCCGCATGGAGCGCACCTTGTTAATTACATACGCTGTATCGTCCGTTAAATCCGTTGCGAACAAGATGTGTTTATACATAAGTCATTCCCTTTATACAGTTGCTTTCTCATTATTGAAAACAATATGGCCATCTTTAAGACCAATTTGGATTTGATCACCCGGCACAAATTCGCCACTCAAAATGGCTTGTGCTAATGGGTTTTCTACGTGCTGGAGAATGGCGCGTTTTAATGGCCGTGCCCCATATACGGGATCATAACCTGCGCCAGCTAAATAATCCAATGCGGCATCGGAAATGCCAAGCCCATAATCGCGACTGACTAAGCGTGAACGCAGACGGTCAATTTGCAATTGCGCAATAACGCGAATTTGCTTTTGATCGAGTGGATGGAACACTACCATTTCATCAATGCGATTTAAAAATTCGGGGCGGAAATGCTTTTCAACAATTTGCATTACCGCTTCTTTCATCTCAAAATAATCGCCATGTTTTGAAATTTCTTGAATACGGTCCGAACCCAAATTAGACGTCATCACAATAACCGTATTTTTAAAATCGACCGTGCGCCCTTGGCTATCGGTTAAACGACCATCATCTAATACTTGCAATAAAATATTAAACACATCGGGATGCGCTTTTTCCACTTCATCAAATAAAATTAAGGAATACGGTTTTCTACGCACTAATTCTGTTAAATAACCGCCTTCCTCATAACCAACGTACCCGGGAGGCGCGCCCACTAAGCGCGAAACAGCGTGCTTTTCCATAAATTCTGACATATCAATGCGAATGACCGCTTCTTCTGTATCAAAAAGATAAGCTGCCAACGCCTTACATAATTCCGTTTTACCAACCCCGGTTGGGCCTAAAAAGAGGAATGAACCAATCGGACGATTTGGATCGGATAATCCTGCGCGCGAACGGCGGATCGCATTCGATACCGCATTAACCGCCTGGCTTTGGCCGACAATGCGTTTATGCAGCGCATCTTCCATATGCAGCAATTTTTCTTTTTCACTTTCCAACATTTTTGAAACGGGAATATGGGTCCATTTTGAAACCACCTCAGCAATTTCTTCATCCGTCACTTTATTACGCAGCAATTGATGGCCTTGTTGCACCTCACCGCTTTGATCAGCTGCTAACTGCTTTTCTAATGTAGGAATTTTTCCGTATTGCAATTCCGCCATTTTCGCCAAATCACCGGCGCGCCGTGCATTTTCAAATTCTAGCCGGGCTTTTTCTAATTCTGCTTTTACCCCTTGCGCATCGGTTAACGAACTTTTTTCTGCTTTCCAAATGGCATCTAATTTATTATATTCTTCTTCGAGTTTCGCCAAATCACTTTCAAGTTTCGTTAAATGCTTTTTCGAACTTTCATCTTTTTCTTTTTTTAATGCTTCGCGTTCGATTTTTAATTGAATAATGCGACGTTCTAAATTATCCATGCTTTCTGGCTTGGAATCGATTTCCATGCGAATGTTACTCCCCGCTTCATCGATCAAATCGATCGCTTTATCGGGTAAATTGCGATCGGTGATATAACGATGCGATAAAGTAGCCGCGGCAACAATCGCAGCATCGGTGATTTCCACACCATGATGCACTTCATAGCGCTCTTTCAAACCACGTAAAATAGCAATGGTATCCGTAACAGAAGGCTCATCGACCAACACGCGCTGAAAACGACGCTCAAGTGCCGCGTCTTTTTCAATGTATTTGCGATATTCATCCAGCGTCGTTGCGCCAACGCAATGCAATTCACCGCGTGCGAGCGCGGGCTTTAACATATTACCCGCATCCATCGCGCCTTCTGCCTTACCCGCACCCACCATGGTATGCAATTCATCGATGAATAAAATAATTTGCCCTTCTTGTTTTGCTAAATCATTTAGCACGGCTTTTAACCGTTCTTCAAATTCACCGCGGAATTTTGCACCCGCAATTAAGGCGCCTAAATCGAGCGCTAATAATTTTTTATCGCGTAACCCTTCTGGCACTTCGCCATTCACGATGCGTTGCGCTAATCCTTCCACAATCGCTGTTTTACCAACGCCGGGGTCCCCAATTAAAACCGGATTATTTTTTGTGCGGCGTTGTAACACTTGAATGGTGCGGCGAATTTCCGCATCGCGACCGATAACCGGATCTAACTTTCCTTCCGCAGCGCGTGCGGTTAAATCAATCGTGTACTTAGTTAATGCATTGCGTTGTTCTTCTGCATTCGGATCATCCACTTTTTTGCCCCCTCTTTCGCTTGCAATGGCTTGTTCCAATTTTTCTTTCGTTACCCCAGCATCGCGTAAAACAGTCGCCACCTGGCCGTTATCTTCGAGTGCTGCTAATAAAAAGAGTTCGCTTGAAATGTATTGATCACCACGTTTCTGCGCGATTTTATCCATTAAATTCAGAACACGATTTAATTCGTTGGAAACATGGATATCACCGCCCGTGCCTTCCACCTTGGGCAAACGCTTGAGCGCTGCTTCCGTTGCTTGTTGCAATTTCGTGAGGTTGACATTGGATTTACTTAAAACGGATCCGACAGAACCATTGCGATCATTGAGTAATGCTTTTAGCACATGCACCGGATCAAGCATCGCTTGATCATTCCCCAATGCAATTGATTGCGCATCGGCCAATGCTGCTTGAAAATTACTAGTAAGCTTATCCATACGCATAGTTGATTCTCGCCTTGCTATTAATTGACATATTCCATAGATATGGGCTAATTTCGCAAGATCAAGTGCATTTGCGATGAGGACATGAGCGGGATTACCTCACTCTGCCCTTCTCCCGCTGGCGGGAGGCGAAGCAAATAGTATCCCGTTTATTATAAACTAATTTGATATTCCTCAATGGATTGAAATCAATGCAAAGGCCACAATCTACTCAACCCACCAATATCACTCACGTTATTTTTGACTTTGATTTCACCATAAGCCGCGAACATATACATTATTTTCTCAGTAAAGCGATGGCAAATGGTCAAACCAGTTTTTCCCGCAGGCTTAAATTCTATGAAATGGAAAATTGGTCACCGACCGAGATTGAGGAAATGTGGCAGTGGATCATTAAACAAAATAAACAATTTTCTACGGGCGATGCGACCGATTGGCGTAATATTTTTATGACTTTAATGGATCATCACATTGACGTAGCCATTGCTTCCTTTTCCAGTTTCAGCCCCATTTTGCAACGCTTCCTGGCTGAAACCATTCAACTTCCACCTGATTATCTTAAGAAAATTCGCATTGAATCTTGGCTACCCGATCCCAGGGGGGATAATAAAAATAATCATATTGATCGCGTCTTGTTGAATATTCCGACCAACGAGCCTATTTCAAAAAAACCGTTACTGTCTCAAGAAGAGCGCCGATTGCGGTATGCTTCAATCATTCTTGTTGAAGACAGCGTTACAAATATTGCAGGCGTAAAAAACCTTGCCGCTGATCAAAACGTCCTGCAAGTTCCACCGCATGATAATACTAACCCCGTTAGAGTGATTCATGCTTTACAGCAACGATTAGGGATTACTATTCCTATGGTGTCGGCTTCGGATGAAGTTAATCGTTCGGGATCACCATCACGTCGCCCGTAAAGCGTCGTGTAGTAAAGGTGAACAAGGGGGGAGAATTGAATTTGGGTCGTCTGCGATTCGAACGCAGGACCAACAGGTTAAAAGCCTGCTGCTCTACCGGCTGAGCTAACGACCCAAGCTTTCGCATTTGCGAAGTGGGTATATTACTGATTTTGTGAAAAATAGCAACGGTAGAAAGCATAAATTTATAAAGAATTTTATCGATTCATTTTAGCCCCATGACGCACGAGGAGAGACTGGATCGTAGCAGCATCATGAGGGCTTAAACGGTCTTTATTGTCCGCCAAGACATTTAAAGCAGTCTTGTTAGCCTTGGAAACGGCATTAATATCAAAGCCTAACTCAGCCTGGTTGCTCAGCAATTCCATGATAATTTCCAAATTTCCCGCGCCGACCGCTAAGCGTAATAAAGCACCATAGTCACGCTCTTCAAAGGCCTGCGCCAGGGCGTGCATCTCTGGTTTCACCAAGAGTGGTTGAATCAGGTGAGACAAGCGGTTGAACGAGCCATCCGCCTCATCACTGATCTCATTTAATACATCTTTGCACCCACCCCCTTTGCAGTACATAGCAATGGCCTGGGCATTATCATGCCGCACTGTTTCTAGACTTTTTGTGTCATATATTTGGTCCTGCAACTCGGTTAGGAAATTTATTACCGCTTGCAGTTCCCCCTGTTGATCAGAAAAAATTACCACGCGCCCCGACTCCTTCGCAGCCCAAGGAATAATGTCTAACAACCATTTCCGAAATAAATTTCCCAACTCAGGATGAGTAATGTTGGGTTTATTTAATAAAATCAGGTCAAAGCCCTCTGCTGGCAAAAAAGCTTCTTGCCTCAGTAATTGCCACACTGAAACAATCTCGCTTAAATCACCTTGCGCATAATGCAAATCGATAAATTCCGGCAAGCTGGGTAATTTCACCGCGCTTGAATTTAAGCTCACAAAACGCAACTGATAATCGCCTGGCGCATAATGCAAATCATAATAAACTTTGAGCGCTAAATATTCGTCCACTAGATTCGGCATTAAACTTAAAACGTGTAATGGCTGCCCGTGGGGTAGATGCGATTTTAAATGGGTAAAAATTTCGACTAACTGTTGAGAAAAAGCGGCGCAGCCTTGGTAAAACGGTTCATTTTGCTGCTTTAAAAGTTTATCCAAATAAACTTGTAGCCGGCTTGCAATCCGGTTTTTATGCTCGCTACTAATGACAGCTTGCAAAGTTTGCTGCATACCACACCTCAAAAGAACGGTAAGCCAATCGACTTACTTTCCTTGGACATCGCCCCAGAGGTATTTATGTAGCTGCACTTGTAAGCGCACTTGCAAACGATCCGCTACGATCCAATCCGCAAGCAGCCCTGGGTGTAACTCCGTATAACTTGGCGATAATAAAATTTCACACTTCTCATTTAAATTGTAGTCTAAAATGATCTGTTTAGCCCAAAGGTAGTCTGCCTCGCTGCAAAGCACAAATTTAATCTGATCATGGGGTTGTAAAATATTGAGATTATCCCAATGATTTTTATCCACTTCTTTTGAACCTGGGGTTTTAATATCCACCACCTTTACCACCCGCGGGTCCACCTCATTGAGGGGCATTGCACCACTGGTTTCGAGCGATACTTCATAGCCCGCGTCACACAATTGACTGAGCAGACTAATAGCGCCTTTTTGCGCCATCGGCTCACCCCCCGTAAGAGTCACGTAACGCGGTGAATACTCAGCGACTTTCTCCAAAATATCCGCCAAACTCATCCAACCACCACCCTGAAAGGCATAAGCAGTATCGCAATACTGACAGCGCAGGGGGCAACCGGTTAAACGCACAAAAACGGTTGGTAATCCAACCGTTCTTGTTTCACCTTGAAGGGAGTAGAAAATTTCCGAGACACGCAGCCGTTGCATTAATGGCCTGCTAATTTGATCTGCTTAAGCTGCTCCGTAGCAACTCGCGCTGACGCCGTCCCTGGATAATGAGAAATGACTTTTTTGAATGCTGTTTTTGCATCCGGCCAGTTAAATTGTGCGGCTAAAATCAGGCCTACTTTGAGATTAGCATCGGCCACACGCGGGCTGGTTGGAAAGGATTTAGCAACCGTACTAAATTCAACCAAGGCTTGATCGGTTTTACCGGTTAACCCATACAATTCACCTAACCAATAATGTGCATTTGCTGCAAATTGACCGCTCGGATACTTTTGCACAATCCGTTGCAAAGCACTGATAGCAGCCGTATAACGCTTTTGTTTAATTAAATTATAAGCCGTTTGATAAACTTGCTGTTCTTCTTGCACATTCGGTTGAGCAGCTGAGGCTGACACAGCGGTCGCGGTCGCCGCGGCAACATCCGTTTTTGCTACTTTACTCTTTTTACCTTTCGGCGCTGGCATCCCATCCGCTTGCAGATCGGCGCCTGATGGCGGCGCTTGCGTATTAGCCGCTACCATGGGCTCGGGTGCTTGCGTCGCGGTTTGTGCACTAGCTGAAACACGCTTGTCTAAATCGTCATACTGATTTTTTTGTTGCGCCTGCATTTGTTGCAAGTTATGCGTTAATTGCTCAACTTGTCCACGTAACGCTTGCACTTGTTGCTGCAGGGATTCTATCTTCGCCGCACCTTCGCTGGCTTGCGCATTATGTAATTGCTGCTCAAGTTTACGCACGCGTTGGTCTACGGAAAGATAGGGAGAATTAGGTTCAGCCATTTGCGGCTGAGGGCGAACTTGTGTCATTTCCATGCTCGGTTCTTGCTGAGCAGGAGCAAAACCCTCATCCTGGCTCATCGGTGCGGGCGGATATTCTTGCGCTGCCTGCATTTGCTGCTGACTTTCACCTTCAAATGCCTGCTGCAAATTATCTGCGTCAAACACGGGGGCAGCTTCTGCCCAAACGAGACTAGCACTGCCGAAAGACAGTGCTAAAATCGCGATTAACAAGAACCGTTTCTGGAATTTCATACATTACTTCTGTACGTAAACTAAAACCACGCGACGATCTTGTGCGTAATCTTGTTCGGAGTGACCGCTAGACGCTAATTTTTCTGCGCCATAGCTAACAACGCGGATTTGGGAAGGTTGTACGCCTTTGCTTAACAAGATGCTAGCAACGGCTTTTGCACGACGTTCGCCCAAACCGACGTTATATTCGCGGCTACCACGAGGGTCAGTGTTACCTTCTAATAAAATACGGGCATTGCCATGAGAAGCTAAATAGTTAGCATTTTTGACAATGGCTGGCATGTCTTCATCATGCACAACATTGCTATCGTAATCGAAATAATAAACGCGGCCAGCACGAGCGGCAGTAGCGAGGTCGTCGCTGAATCCATTATCAGCACCAGCACCTGAGGCGGAAGCGCCATCAGAGTAAGCGGCGTTAGCATCATCAACCGAACCAACATTGCGGTGGGTACAAGCAGACAGTAAGAAAACGGAGCCAACAACCGCTGCAACTTTAATCCATGCTTTAAGCTTCATAACGATACCCCTTTTTTAACTGATTTTTTGATATTGCAAAAGTATACCTAGAAATGCTTGCTTGGCAAGAAAAATACACAATTTCACCCCCGCACTTTAAGCATTTAAACCCGGGTGGATGTGGTATAAAATCACAGAACCAAGACGGAGATTATGTTTATGTTAAACCTCATACGCGCTTTGTTTTTAAGCCTATCTTTGCTACTCCCTTTTTCCGCTCATGCCATCTTGAGTATGGAGCTCACGCAAGGCGTTGCCGGTGCTATTCCTATCGCTATCGCACCGTTTAACGATAATGGGGCAATGCCTCCGCAAAACGTTTCGCAAATTATCTCCAATGATTTACGCAATAGCGGTCGCTTCAAAGTGATCAATCCCACTAGCCCCAACCAAGATGTGCGTAAATTAGGCGCTGACAATGTCGTTATTGGCAAGGTCTTGAACAACGGCGGCCAATACCAAGTGAGCTTCCAATTATTAGATGGGTTACGCGGAGAATCTGGCGCATCCGCATCACGCACTTATAACGTACCCAGCGGTGAGCTACGCGCTGTCGCCCACCATATTAGCGATATTATTTATGAACAATTAACCGGTGTCCGCGGGGTTTTCTCTACCAAGATCGTGTATGTCAACATAGAACGATTTGGCAATGCACGCGCCCGTTACACGTTAGAAGTAGCTGACCAAGATGGTTACAACCCGCGCACGCTACTCACTTCAACCCAACCCATTATGTCACCCTCTTGGTCACCGAATGCACGTCAAATTGCTTACGTGTCCTTTGAGAAGCGCTACGCCGGCATTTACATACAAGATGTGGCAACCGGCGCCCGACGTTTACTCACCGAATTCCCCGGCATTAATGGCGCACCCGCCTGGTCACCCGATGGACAAAAATTAGCATTAGTATTATCTAAAGCAGGGTCACCCAATATTTATTTAATGGACATTAACACCCGCAGCTTAAAACAAGTCACCAATGATTTTTACATTAATACGGAACCCTCTTTTGCTCCGGATGGCCGCAGCTTGATCTTCACCTCAAATCGCAGTGGTGGGCCACAAATTTATCAAGTCAATTTAAGCAGTGGCGCAACTTCTCGCATCACCTTTGATGGCGATTACAATGCCCGCGCTTCTTATACCCGCGATGGAAAAAACATTGCCATGATCCATAAAGTCTCCGGCATCTATAACATTGCCATCATGGACTTAGACAATGGCACAACCAAAGTCGTCGGTAGCGCCTCAGGTGATAGCGCCTCCCCTAGCCCCGCCCCCAATGGCAGCATGGTTTTATTTGATACCGTTTTTAATGGCCGCAATGTTTTATCCATGGTTTCCGCAGATGGTCGCGTGCGCTTACGCTTGCCTTCTCGCGGCGCGGAAACCCAAGATGGGGCATGGTCACCTTATACTTCTTGAAAAAGATGACAGCGGGCCGCGATAGCCCGCTGTCACTACCATAAAAAGTATATTTATTGCACTGCTCACTACTTTTATTACATTGACGAGGATATTTGAATGAATAAGTTCATAGCATCCGCCACCGTCTGCACTTCTTTTCTTTGTTTAAACCTAGCCAATGCTGGCGATTAGGCCTGTAGTAGCGGTTCATTTATTTTAAACATTGCGCCTTGCGCGAGGTACCCTTCCAATTGTTGTAACGCGCGGAGTTCCGTTTCCGTATCCACCCCCGTCACAATCAATTCCGCACCTAATTCCCGCGCTAACGCTAAAAAGGCGGTCAACATCAAACGCATTTTGGGATGCGACTCTATGCTGCGCATAAAAGCCGGATCAAGACGCAAATAATGTAACGGCAGCAAACTCAACCACTGCCAAGCAATCGCGCCCATGCCAAAACCATCCATGGCGAGTTTCACACCCGCATAATCCAACATGTTGCAGGTTTTTTCTAACAAGGGGGTAAACGGTTCATCTGATGAGGGCTGTAAAAACAATATTAATGCGCCCTTCGGTAAAGCCGCGGATTGGATTTTCTCTGCAATGTGATAAACAAATTGGCGGTCTTCTAATTGCTTACAAGGCACCGCTAAACCGAGTGCAGCCGTATTTCGATCTTGCCAGGTGCTCCATTCCGCAATGGCTTTATCTAACAATGCTAAAAATAATTCATGGAAATGCGGCAAACGCTCCATGCGGTGGCGAAGAGATTCGCCACTCACCAAGCCAAAATTCGGATGCTGCCAAGCCAATTCCAATTCAATGATATTAGGCTTAGCATTTTGGATTTCTACAATGGCCTGCTTGCGCAATACCCAATAATCAGCTGTCAAACCATGTTGCAAAGCGGCGGCCAAGGACAATTCGCGCTGGGCATTCTCATGAGCGTTTTCATGAAAGAAATGATATTGCTGAATGCCTTTGGTTTTGGCTACTTGTAAAGCGCTTTCTGCATAACGAAATAAAGTTTGGGCTTCGTTGCTATCGATTGGATAAACCGCAATGCCCATGGCAACGGTCGGGCAAACTTCTTGTCCTGGTAAATCAATTGGCGTTGCTAATACTTGCAGAATGCGGTTAACACCAATCACAGCGGCTTCCGGCCGACGTAATTGCGCAAACATTAAAACAAAGCGCCCTTTGTCTAAACGCGCAATGCTATCCATTTGCCTTACGCAAGCTTGTAAACGCGCGGAAATGGTTTGCAAAAACTGCGCAGCGCCTGCTGCCGATAAAACCGTTTCAACCATGGCATATTCATTAATTTCGACAATTACAACCGCCAACGCTGAACCAAAGCGTTCTGCTTCCCGTAAAGACTGTGTTAGGCGATCATCAAATAACGTTTTACTGGGTAAACCGGTGATCGGATCTTTTAATAATTCGGCTAACTTCACTTCAAGGCCGGTTACTTTTTTACGCGTCGCAACGTTTTCGCGCTGACTGATTTGATAACGCAGTTTGAGTGCCTTGGCATACGCTTGCCATTGCGTTTTCGCATAATAAACCCAAGCTAACCCCGCTAAAGCGCCACTTGCAATCAATCCACCCACTAAACCTTCCATTGCTTTATCCACCTTGGGTTAAAAGAGGTTATCACCCGCCAATATGTTTTCCGGTTTAACTTTTAAGGCAAATTGTTTAAAAGGCGCAAAATCATCAGTACTCCTTGGCACCGGCAAAGGAGAGGCTTTTAAAACCGCAGCGCGTGCGGATTGATCCAAAGCGACATCGCCACTTGAACGCGTAATTTGCACATCGAGCACCGTACCGCCTGGCGCCACGCGAATCATGAGTTCGCTATATAATTTTTTATTCGCACCCGGTGGAATCAGCCAATGTGAGCTGATGGCTTGAATGATCAGCGCTTTGTATTTATCCACAACCCCTTGTGATGAACGACTTTCGGTTGCTTGTAATTTGATTTCTTCATCTAACAATTGCTGACGCAGCGATTTTTCCGCTTGCTCGCGTAGCGTTTTTTCAAATAAATTTTTTAATTGCTTCTGCTGTTTTTTATCGACTACTTTTTTTTCTTTTTCCAAGTCTGCTAATAAATCATTGCTACTGGGATCAAACAAGGGTTTCTTTGGCGTTGGCTTGGGTGGCTTTAACGCAATAGCGTCTTTCTCAACAACGGGCGGTTTCGGTGTTTCCACACTCGCCATTTTTTTCGGTGGTGGCGGTAACGGTTTTTGTACCGTTTTAACGGGCTCAATATTAGGTAATTTTTTCGGTATGATTTTGCTTTTCGCACTATCACCTAAAATGACCGCACTAATCGTATCGTTTTGATTGGTATTTTCAAAAACCGGTAACGGCGATGAAAACTCATAACTCACAATCAAGGCGAGCAAAATCACCACGTGAATGGTAATAGAAAGCGTTAAATAACGTTGTTGCGGACCAAACATGAATTAACCAGTACGCTTGTTATCAGGTTGCGGTTGCGTGATGAGCCCAACGCTTTTTGCACCCGCTTGTTGCAAAAGCACCATGGCTTCAACCACTTTGCCGTAGTTAACATTTTTATCACCCCGCACCATCACTGGACGCTGCGTTTCAGGATCCGTACCGAGTCGCTCTGTCACCAAGTGACTTAAAGTGCGCGCTGTGATTGGCTGGCTGGGCTTATCGGCCAAGTTTAAATAATAATTTCCCGTGGCATCGACCGTTACAATTAAAGGTTCTTTTTGTTTCGGGTCAATCGCCTTCGCTGTTGTTTTGGGTAAATCCACTTTAACGCCTTGGGTCAAGAGGGGCGCTGTAATCATGAAAATCACTAACAACACCAACATAACGTCGATAAATGGCACAACGTTAATGTCAGACATGGGACGGCGCTTTGCGCCCGGTTCGTGCCAATGTGCCATGAGTTACTCCGTTTGACCGGTTTGACGAATCAAAATATTAGTAAATTCTTCTTCAAACGCATCGAAGCGGCTGCTTAAACGACCAATGTCGGTAACAAATCGGTTGTAAGCGATAACCGCCGGAATGGCAGCGAAAAGGCCTAGCGCGGTCGCAATTAAGGCTTCGGCAATGCCAGGAGCCACCATGGAAATAGTCGCTTGCTGTACATTGGCTAAAGCGCGGAACGCTTGCATGATGCCCCAGACCGTGCCGAATAAACCGATATAAGGGCTGGTAGAGCCCACAATGGCTAAAAAGGACAATGACGTTTCTAGCTTATCTTGCTCACGCATTTGCGCAACCCGCATGGCGCGTTGGGTGTTTTCCATGACTGCATCAAGCGTTGCACCAGCTTGTTTGCGAAATCGGGTAAATTCTTTAAAGCCGGCGTGGAAAATGGCTTCTAGGCCACCCATGCTGGCTTTATTGCGCGCCGCTCCCGCATATAATTGCGATAAATCTTCACCCGACCAGAAGGCTTGTTCAAATTGCGTGGTGGAGGTTTTTACTTGTTTTAAATAGGTAAAGCGTTGAAAGATATACGCCCAAGAACAGATTGAAGCCCCTAATAAGGTTAACATGACACACTTTACCACTATGCTTGCGTGCAAAAAATAATTTAAAAAACTGGCGTCATAATTCACGTCTTGGCTCTCCGTTACTATCAATCAAGGCTTGGATTATATAGTATCGGGATGGGGGATGAAGCGCAATTCATGTAACCCTAAAAAAGATCAATAATTAGACAAACGAGGCGATAGCCATGCAACATCAAGAACTCCCTCTAATTAACGAGGACGTACCGCTCACACCCCATACCATTGAAAATGGTCGAGTGTATGTGAATTCCTACGGCCGGTTATTTATGCAGCCTATTTTACACAGAACCAACCAAACCTCACTTGTGGCCGATACCGTCTTGGGACTCGCTGCAAACGCTAGTGATTGGATTGATCAAGAATTTAAAAGTAAAGAATCATTACCTTTTCTTATTCCGGCCTATCTCTTCATGGTGCTGATCTATCCTATGCTTTATGTTGTGTTTCAACGCCAAAAGCATCCCTCATTAATGGAATTAAAAATGCCGGCTGAAGATCGCTTACTAATGAACAGTGTCAGCGCAGCAATACAAAACCAAGCGATTGCGGTCAAGTACGAACGCCTTAAAAAGAAAGAGTACGCGGAATTACTGGCTAGCTTACCCACTTTTCTATTGTCGTTCAGTTTACACGTAATCTACTGCGTTTTGCTCGCCAACCAAAAAGATGAAAAAGAACAAACGAATTTTTTCGTCGAAAATTTTGATTGGTTAGCACCTGCCTTAATTGCGGGGATGATGATGGGGTTATCATTACTGGGTAAAAAGTGCTATCGAGATCGTGCTGAAAAGCATTTTGAAGCACGGTTAGGGCTAAGGTAATCGCCTTATTTAAATTTGACGGTCCATTCCGATTCTAGCGTATTCTTAAACACACTAGGCATGCCGGCGCTTCGCGGCGTGCTACCGGCAATTGCCCTTTTACATAGCTAAGGCTTGGAACTTAAGGTGCTGGGCTTGTGACAGGCTGTTTCATTGTTTTGATAAAAGGCATGTTAAGTATTTTTGATAGTTGAATCTGTATATCACCAAAACCTGAACCCACTAATCTATTGGCGATGTAAGATAAATATGTTTTATTGGCACTAAAAACATCAAAAAATTCTTTCCACGTTTCAGCAGAAAATTTCTTATCTTGATCATCGCTCATGAACGCTAGAGCATTGGACCAATGCTCTAGACTCAAAGAGCGAATAGATCGCCAGTCTTTTTCATAATTTTTCTGAGGCAACTTAAAAAAACCTTGTAAAAAGCGCGACAAGGGCAAGTGGTGCCGCGTGGTTACGTCGAAGAGTCGACTGGAGTGAATGCATTGTAGCGATTGCGGAGTTCGATTTTGGGTAAGCTTTTCATTATCAATTAACTCCAATGCTTTTTGAAAAGAATCCTGTAAAGATTGCAATGCTTCCACCAAAACGTCTGCGTATTTCTCATTTAAATCCGCTAATTTAATACAAGCTATTTTTAAACGTTTTAAAACGGTTTTTTGCATTTGCCGCGCTGATTTTGTTGCTGTTCGCAAATCATTTTTCGGGTGCACAAGGAGTTCATTTAGTTTGTCAGTTTTTTCAGGCTTAGCTTGTAAAATAAGGACGTTATTTTGGGGAAGTGAGCGTATAACATTATCAAAAGCGATATTACTTTTTGTGATTAGCAGCGCTAAATAAAATGGAATAGCACATAAAGCAAATAATAATAGTAGTAGAAAGTGCTGATTAATATATTTTATTGTGCGGAAGGTAATTTCTGAAAAATTAACAGCCGCTTCTATCTCGCCTCTATATTCTAAATTTAAAATACGCGCCACGGTTTTATAGCCATAGAAATTAGTGTAACGAGTAGCAAAACGGTCGATAATTAATTTAAAGGGTATGCCTTGCTCGTGAAGTTGTGCGGCTGCTAATAGGGTGTGCGCTGCGCCGCCGCACATGCCATATAAAACAATATTGAACCCTTTTTTTAAAAAATAATGGGCATAATCCACCATGTCATTGGCAAAATCATAGGGGGTTGTTCCATACTGATTGCTACGATTAGCATAGTTGCGGTGATTTATGCTAATAAAATGCGTGCCAAATAATTTTTGAAAACGATATAAGTTTTCGCCCAAATAAAATTCTTCGTTGGCAAAATGTCCAATTAATGCGATAACAATCGTTTTGCCCTGATACTCCTTAGGCTCAATGTGAAACCCATCTAAGATGACATTGTCGCGGCTAGGGAGAAAAACTTTCTTTAGACGATTTTCTTTTAAATGGATCATTGGCAGAGGAAACAAGCGTACGTTTTGAGTGATCAATTGTTGTGTGTAAATGCCAATGAGTTTTATTAGTGGAAAGGGATGAGCTTGTTGATGAGGGTTCCACACGTGGTAAACGGGTGTTAATTGATAATCGTTTATAGGCCTAAAATTACTAATGGCTTCTAAACAATGTTTTCGCGTTACGCTAATTTCTGGCGCATTTAAACGTTTTAATTGCATTTGAAAATGATAAAATAGAGTGGCGGCGCTTCGAATATCCCAATCAGTAAATTGATTTAAGTGTTGAAACATATTTTCAAATACGCCTCGCGCTTCTTTCTTTGCCACCGAATCTTGCGGCGTTGGCAGCCCCAAGTAGCGTTCAAACCACCAAAAAACCAAATACAGCTCCCCAAAAAATATAGATAGCCCTGGTTTGCTTTGCACTAAATGAGTCTGCAATTGATTAGCGCCCAGAAGAAAGGCTAATACTTCTCTTGCAAACGCAAAAGGATGATTGGGTGTTGCGGTAAGGTCGTCAATTAGTTGATTGCGTTCAGTTAAATTAATTAACGCTAAACTAAGTCTTCTGGGATTAACTAAAGGCATGTATACGGCTTAAAAGCGATGAGCTTAACGCGGTGTATTCCGCATTTCAAGCCGTATTCTGTTATTCACCACCCAGTTTTTTGGTTGGCTTATAAATTAATGAAAAATATAAAAATAATGCAGCAACGCCGAGATGCACAAAGGCAACATAAGGATGGGGAATAAAATTCATATGCATCATGTGGCCACCCATCATAAGATCGCCAACGCCCATGACGATAAATAATAGTGCTAATGCTACGAGGTATATTCTGGAAGCTAAAAGATTTAAAGCGCAAATAAACCCTACTATTGCCAAGGTAATATGCAGCCACGCATGGACAGGGTCGATGAGATGGTAGCCGTCAATGGGCCCAAGATAAGCTGTCGCTATGCCGGAAAGTATGGCAAAACTTACGACGAGACTTTTTATAATACGAGAATAACTATATTGCATTGCTTTGCGCCTTCATTTGTCCTTGATACATTAAGTTTACTAGGAGATTGTAAATATGCAATGCCCAGCACCACCCACCTTCTTAACGGTGCGCTGAGCATGCTCTAGGAGGGTAAAAATGACGAAAGTCTGTTAAAGCGTTTACTTAATAAAATTTTTTGGCAAAGGCCACTAGAAATTCTAAGCTCGTGATAAGTGTTTGTTTCGTGAACTCTTCGCGATTACCAGAAACTTTTAAGAACTTAGTAACCGTCTTTTTATTCACTCCAGCACAAGCTATCCACACTAAGCCTGGTTGGGGATGGTTTTCATCGCTCGCTGCTTTTTCATCGATTCCCGTTGTTGCTATGCAAATCTGCGCTCGGCTCTTTTTTAGTGCTTGCTCAGCCATTTCGATTGCAACCACCTCACTGACCGCACCATGCAATTGTAACGATGCCGCTGCCACACCTAACGCCTGCTTAGCATCCATCGAATACACCACATAACCGCGTTCTAAAAGCTGCGAGCAACTGGTATTTTTACTAACATAAAAAGCTATCCCACCACCCGTACACGATTCAGCCATCGCGAGAGTAATGTGCTGCTCTTTACAAGCTTCACCTAGTGCTTTAACCAACTGGTCTATTTCTTCCATACAATTTCTCAATTAAGCACAATAATTTATTATATCATTTTTTGTCATTTTTTAATTAAGCGCCTCAATGCACTTAACTCGTAAGTATTAATCACATCTGCCGCTTCCAACCAACCGCGCCTTGCTTGGGTTAACACCGAACATCATGAATTGGAAACCAAAGATGATATGCGTATCACTGGATACCATAGAATGGATACGAAATTTTTTGACGGCGCATTCGCAGCTTTCCGATAACCACGAATGCGATAAGGATTTTCTTCCTACTCTTGTAAAACATCAATAATATGAATTAACGCTACTGCAATGTCTGCATTCGTTATTTTCATGTTACTTCAACTAGAAATGCACTAGGATTATTTAAGAGTCGCTTTAAATTTTCGCATTTTTGTGCCGAGCGCTGTTAACTCTTTCTTGCTTAGATATTTTCTGACTTTCGGAAAAAGTTCTTGTTCTTCTTCTTTCGCATGATGGTCAACATCATGTTTAAACTTGGTGAATCGTAATTTCCACATAAAATCGAATTGCGTCGCTTTAAATTTTTTCATAGCCTTAGCTGCGCTTTTTTCTTCGGATAATAAGTGTGTAATCACTTTTCTCAATTCGGGGTATTGACGCAAAACAGGATACCAAGCTTTTTGCTCCATGGTTTCATGGCGCAATAAGTCCGCACAAAAAGCAGTAAATTTGCGCTTTTTAACAGTAATATTGGTAGCGGTGCTAATTTGTTTTAAAACACGACGAAATTTGTTATGCTCACCGCGCAGGTAAGAAATGGCGTCCATCTTTCACTCCTTATTTTGTTAAACACTTAGACCATTATACCTGATTTTACATTGTTTGTTGAACAGTTAATAAAAACCGTAATTGAAATCAACATTGTCTCGAAATTATTTTTCAATTTCTCTTATTGTTTCTAAGAGAATCGCTCTATCTTCCAATATTAAATATTCCAAAAAATTAGCTTTCTCTAACGTTCTTTCTTGCACATCCATGGGAATAAAGCGTGTCATTTCATCTTTAAACATTTTTCCATGAATAATCTCATCCAATCGATCGGCCATTGCTTTTAACTTCGCCGGATAATTCTCAACTTTGTAATCTTTGGCTTTGGCTAAAATATAATCCTTATTGATTTTTGCACCTTGCTGCTTTAACCAACGCAAATCCCAAATATCTCGGTTTCTGACATATCCATGGCAATTAGGCAACGCAATTAGTTTATCTGCCATAATCTCATCCAGTGTTTCTACCATAATCAAAGTATCTTCATAACCATCCGGTAAGAAATCATAATTTTTCTGCAGCACTCTGGGCTCTCTGGAATAGGCGGGAATATTCGCAATTGCCAATTTAATTTCCTGCTTCGGTACATCTTTTTGTCCTGGAAAAGTCGTGATGCTTACTTGCCATTTATCTACCTTAACATCTTTATAGTTTGGTAATGCTAGTAAGTCTTTAGGCTCTTTTACCGTCACTGCCAATTCATAACGCTCACCGATATAAGATTCAATGCATTGCTTAATGTCGCGTGCTTGCTCAGTTGAAAAATGCATACCACTGACAAAATCTAAATCTTCACTGAACCGAGCCGCGCCATAGCACAATCTTAAGCAGGTTCCCCCTTGGAACGTTAAACTGTTTAATAACCCTGCTTTGTCTAAGCAAAATAAAATATCGTAATGTAATAATTCTTTAGTAATCACAGGACGCATATGAGCAAATTTACTTTCTCGCATTGCTCGTTCCACTAACGTATTAAAGCTACTCATCACTATCCCCTGACCCTAGCAAATGAACATTACGACCAACGCGCTTTAAATCCCGTTGCGCCGCTTCTTTTACTGCCACCCTTAAAGGACGGCTTTCAACCTTTAACATACTTTTTAATAACGCTGGAATGGCGCGTTTCGTGTGGGTAAATTCAATCACGCCATAAGGCGTTTTATAAGTGCCGCTACGCCCGGTTGTCATAACGGTTAAATGACTGATGGGAATTTGGGAAATTAAACCATATTCCGATAAAATGGATTCTAAACTAACGTAATTATATGCACCACGTCGCAAGGCTTTTGCAATATGCTCGATGAGGTAGCTATCCTTACTTTGTGCTTTTTCGTTGACATAAATCCCTCGGCAGGCGCGCACTAAAATGCCAGCTACAACTAAGCGATGCAGGCTTTCCTCTAATGACTTTAGCGTTTCATTTGGAAAAAGCTTTTTAAAATCTTGTTTAGTAAATACAAATCGGCCTTGCTTATCAAAGCGTTCAATTACTTGAATAGCATCTAGTTTTTTCATGATTGGCCTTTAAGTCTACACAAACCCTCTAATATTATAGTATATTTGTAGACTAAAGCGAAATAAGTTTACAGAAACCCTATAATATTATGGGTTTCTGTTGACTTATTGGGTAAAAAGCTCAGAGAGGAATGACATTTTATTTAATTAAGCAGTTTCTTCTAGTAAATCTTGCGCCGGCACTTCCAAACCAAAATGCAGATAGGCCTGCTTAGTAACCATACGGCCGCGCGGGGTGCGCAGCATAAAACCTTGTTGAATAAGATAAGGCTCAATGACATCTTCTAGAGTACCTTTTTCTTCATTAATGAATGCCGCTAAACTTTCTAATCCCACCGGGCCGCCGTCAAATTTTTCAATCATGGCCAGCAATAATTTTTGATCCATTAAATCAAAACCCTGATGGTCTACATTGAGAAAATTGAGTGCCTGCTGCACCACCGTTGCCGTCACATGACCATTCGCTTTCACTTCCGCGTAATCGCGCACTCGACGCAACAAGCGATTCACAATCCGCGGTGTGCCGCGCGAGCGACGTGCCACTTCTGTTGCACCTAATTCATCGATGTTGACATTTAATATCGCCGCAGATCGAGCAACGATTTGCGCCAAATCAGCGGTTTGATAAAACTCAAGGCGTTGCACAATCCCAAAGCGATCGCGTAATGGCGAGGTTAATAAACCAGCACGGGTTGTCGCACCAATTAATGTAAATGGCGGCAAATCTAATTTAATGGAACGCGCAGCCGGGCCTTCACCAATCATAATATCAATTTGATAATCTTCCATGGCAGGATACAAGACCTCCTCTACCACAGGACTTAAACGGTGAATTTCATCAATAAATAACACATCACCCGCTTGCAAATTGGTAAGCAAGGCTGCGACATCACCAGGTCTTTCTAAAACGGGGCCCGATGTTTGCTTCAAACTCACGCCCAATTCATTCGCCACAATATTCGCCAGCGTCGTTTTTCCTAATCCTGGAGGGCCAAAAATTAAAACATGATCTAATGCTTCGCCACGCGCTTTCGCTGCTTGAATAAAAATTTCCATTTGCTCGCGCACAGAATGTTGACCTTGATAATCTGCCAAACGCCGTGGTCTTAACGCACGATCAATCGGATCACTTGTCTGTTCTTCTGGTGCAATGATTCGCTCAGAGGTCATTACATCATCTCCCGTAATGCGCGACGAATTAATTCTTCACTCGCAGCCCCACCATCATCAATTTTAGTAACGACACGGCTGGCTTCTTGTGGTTTATAGCCTAAAGCAACCAGCGCAGCAATGGCATCTTGTAATTGATTTTGCCGACCCAATGGTGCGCTAGGTTTCGTTTGTTCCGGTGTTAACGGTTCAATCCAGTCGGTTAATTTATCTCGCATTTCAATGACTAACCGTTCCGCGGTTTTTTTACCAACGCCGGGTAAGCGCACCAAACTCCCCGTATCATTATTTAATACGGAGCGCACAAATTCTGTTGGCGTGACACTCGATAAAATCGTTAGTGCCATGCGCGGACCCACTCCATTTACTTTTAACAAAGTACGAAATAAACGTTGTTCTTCTTGCGTATAAAAACCAAACAGATGATGTGCATCTTCACGCACCACAAAATGCGTCAATAAACGGACTTCTGAACCTTCAGCAGGCAATTGATAAAAAGTGCTCATGGGCGCATCAATTTCATAACCAATGCCATTCACATCTATCAATAATTGCGGCGGCGTTTTTGAAATAATAATGCCACGAATTTGCCCAATCATGCTTTACCCTCTAATAATTTGCGTAAACCGCGCGCTTGCGCATGACACAAAGCAACCGCTAAGGCATCTGCCGCATCGGCTTGTAAGTTGGTTTTTAAATTTAATAAACGCTTAACCATGAATTGCACTTGATCTTTTGCAGCCCCGCCATTACCGACAACGGATTTTTTAACTTCCCGGGCGGAATACTCAGCGACTGGCACGGTCAATGCCACAATCGCTGCACCGCGAGCCTGACCTAATTTTAATGCGCTAGAGGGATTGTCTTTCATGAACACTTCTTCAACCGCCGCTTCGTGCGGTTCAAATGTCATCATGATTTCTCGAATGCCTAAATAGATGCGACGTAAGCGCTCACTAACGACGTGAGCGCTAACATCAAGATGACCACTCGTGACATAAATGTGACGATTGCCTTCCAAGCGAATCACACCATACCCTGTGCGGCGCGAACCCGGATCAATTCCAATGATCACCGTCATGTGGTTTCCTTATGCGAGTTGGTTTAATACCTCTTCCGCGATATCAGCATTTGAATACACTGATTGTACATCATCTAAATCTTCCAGGGTATCAATCAGGTTCATCACTTTTTGCGCGGTTTCTGCATCCACAATTGCAACTTGAGTGCCTGCCAACATGGTGACATCCGCTTCAATCGAGGCAAAACCTGCCGCTTGCAAACCCGCCTTGATCGTTAAGAAATCATCGGGTGGCGTTACCACATCGCAGCTGCCATCGTCATTCGTTAACACGTCATCCGCGCCGAGTTCCAACGCCAACTCGAGCAAACGCTCTTCGTCTATACCAGGTGCAAAACTGATCTGACCTTGTTTTTTGAAAAGATAAGCAACCGAGCCATCGGTGCCTAAATTACCGCCGGCTTTCGTGAAAGCATGCCGCACTTCTCCGACGGTGCGATTACGATTATTGGTCATGCAATCCACCATCACCGCAATGCCGCCCGGGCCATACCCTTCATAGCGAATTTCTTCAACATCATCTCCATCCATGCCGCCAACGCCGCGTTTAATCGCGCGCTCAATGACATCTTTCGTCATGTTCGCGCCATACGCTTTATCTAACGCTGCGCGCAGACGCGGATTAGCGTTGGGATCGCCGCCTCCCAATTTAGCAGAGACGGAAATTTCCCGGATGAATTTAGTGTAAAGCTTACCTTTTACGGCATCTACTTTTGCTTTTTGGCGTTTAATATTCGCCCACTTACTATGTCCTGCCATATTCTTTACTCTTTTGTTTTAACAACACGAATACCCAGTTCAATTAATTGTTGCGGCTCAACACTGGCCGGTGCATCCATTAATGGACAGCTTGCAGTTTGTGTTTTCGGGAAGGCAATCACATCACGAATGGAGGTCGCACCCGACATTAACATCACTAAACGATCCAAGCCGAATGCAATTCCACCGTGTGGCGGACAGCCTAAGCGCATTGCCGTTAACAAATGGCCAAATTTTTCTTCCGCTTCTTCATCGCTAATTTTGAGGATGTTAAAGACGGCTTTTTGCATGGCGGCGGTGTTAATTCGCACCGAACCCCCACCAATTTCACTGCCATTTAAGACCATGTCGTATGCGCGCGCTAACATGGCTTCCGGGTTATCATTTAACGCGGCCGGATCATCCGCTTGTGGCGCCGTGAAAGGATGATGACAAGCAGTCAAACGACCATCCCCTTTTTCAAACATGGGGAAATCCACCACCCATAAAATATTCCAACCTTGTTCCACCAAGCCTTTATCGTGACCCACTTTCAATCGCAATGCGCCTAATGCTTCATTGACTACCGTTGCTTTATCCGCACCAAAGAAAATGATATCGCCCACTTTGGCCTGAGTGCGTTCGACAATTTGCGCAACTGCTGCATCCGGTATGAATTTCAAAATGGGTGATTGCAAGCCTTCTTTGCCTTCGCCATTCACTTTGATGTAAGCCAAGCCTTTTGCGCCATAGATGCTGACATATTGCGTGTAGTCATCAATTTCTTTACGTGTTAAAGCAGCTCCACCTGGCACGCAAAGTGCGGCGACTCGACCTTCAGGATTGTTGGCAGGATCAGCAAACACTTTAAACTCGACGTCTTTCAGTAAATCGCCTACATCGATTAACTCAAAGGGAATGCGCAAATCGGGTTTATCCGAACCAAATCGACGTTGTGCATCAGCATAACGTAAGCGTGGGAAAGGGTTTGGCAATTGCACATTCATAACATCCGCAAATAATTGCCGAATCATTTCTTCCATCAAATCTTGAATTTCGCGTTCCGTTAAAAACGAGGTTTCAATATCAAGCTGTGTGAATTCTGGTTGTCGATCGGCACGTAAATCTTCATCGCGGAAACAACGCACGATTTGATAATAACGATCTAAACCTGACATCATTAACAATTGTTTAAATTGTTGTGGCGATTGTGGCAATGCAAAAAAGTTACCGGGTTTAGTGCGGCTCGGCACTAAATAATCGCGCGCACCTTCCGGTGTAGCACGCGTCAAAAATGGCGTTTCGACATCAAGGAAACCATGCTCATCTAAAAAGCTCCGCAATTGGCGAGCAACTTTAGCGCGTAATTTTAAGCGATTTTGCATTTCCGGACGACGAATATCGATGTAGCGATAACGTAACCGCACTTCTTCACTGACATCTTCATCTAATTGGAAGGGCAATGGCTCGGAACGATTGAGAATGTTGACGTGTTTTGCAATCACTTCCACACCGCCGGTTGCTAATTGCGAATTCGTTGTTCCCGCCGGACGCGCATGCACAACACCTTCAACCTGCACCACAAATTCATTACGAATGGCTTCTGCATTTTTAAACGCGGCATGTTGCTCGGGGTTAACAACCACTTGCACTAAACCTTCGCGGTCGCGCAAGTCGATAAAAATAACGCCGCCGTGATCGCGTCTGCGATGCACCCAGCCAGCGAGTTTAACGGTTTGGTCTAACAAATTTGCGGTGACTTGACCGCAATAATGGCTACGCATGTATAACCCTTTTTATTGGTTTAAAAATGAAGTTTGAGTGGGTGATGGCGAGGTTGGTGTTTTAGCAGCGGTGCCATTTGGTTGCACAACGCCCAAGGAAATTACCAACTTTAACGCTTGATCCACGCTCATGTCTAATTCTCGTACGCGGCTTTTAGGAGCCATCATTAAAAATCCGGAAGTCGGATTTGGCGTAGTGGGAATAAAATAACTCACCATGCTTTCCCCTTGCATGGCTTCAATGCTTTTATTCACCTCAGCGGTTTGGAAAGCAATGCTGTAAACACCTTGGCAAGGAAATTCCACTAATAACACTTTACGAAATGATTGACCACCGGGTTTAAACATGGTTTCGGTCACTTGCTTCACACTGGTGTAAATGGTGCGGACCAATGGAATACGTGACATTAAGCGATCACCTAACGCAACCAGCTTTCGCCCCATAAAGTTAGCCGCCACGACACCCGTAAAAAAAATAACGAGTAGGGTTAAAACCACACCAATGCCCGGCACATGAAAACCTAATAAATAATCGGGCTGCATGGGGGCAGGCAGTAACAATAATGATTTGCTTAAAATATCGACTAAAAACTTAATGATCATGACTGTGATGATCATGGGCAACCAAACTAATAAACCGGAAATGAAATATCGGCGCAGTTCTGAAATTTTCATCATGAGGTTGAGCCCCCGGAAGATGTACTGTTGCTACTTGAGCCAGCATCAGAAGAACCTTCTTGTTTCGATTTTTCCTGGGCCTTGGCTTTACCTTTATCACTGTAATCGGTCAAATACCAGCCACTACCTTTAAATTGCAAGCCTGCTGCTGAGATTAATTTGGACAACGTCGCTTTGCCACAGGTAGGACAATCCGTTAACGGCGCTTCCGATAAGGATTGAAATGCCTCTAATTGATGACCACAATTTTGACACTGATATTCGTAAATCGGCACCACACACCCCATTTGTTGAAACATTGTGAGGCGCCATTTTAAATGAATTGCTTGGAAAAATGTACTTGTTCATGCTATATGCAGAGGTGTTTTTTATACCCCTTGATCAGGAAATAAAACCATGGAACGCACGATTTTGATCACCGGTTGCTCAAGTGGGATGGGGCTTGCTGCTGCGCTCGGGTTGAAAGAGCGTGGTTATTTCGTTTTTGCGAGCGCTCGCAAGCCCACCGATGTCACTCGCTTGGAGCAAATGGGCTTAAATGCCTTGGTCTTGGATGTGACGGATGAAAATTCAATACAATCTGCACTGGATCAACTACTTAGCAAAACCGGCGGCCGACTAGATGCGGTGTTTAATAATGCCGGTTTCGTGCAGGCCGGCGCCATTGCTGATTTAAACACCGATATGATTACCGCACAGTTTGCGACTAACGTGTTTGGCCCGCTCGCCATCATTCGCCGTGTATTACCCATCATGCGTGAACAAGGTCATGGGCGCATTATTCAAAACAGTTCCATTTTAGGAATAGCGCCAATTGCTTATTACGGTGCTTACAATGCATCAAAATTTGCCCTGGAAGGCTTTACCCAAACGCTACGCTTAGAATTGCAAGGTTCACCCATCCATGCCATTTTATTAAATCCCGGGCCCATTCAAACCCACATTCGTGATAATGCTGCTAATGTGTATGAGAAAACCATCCAACCGAACAGCAAAGAAAGTGAATACGCCAATGCGTACCAACGCTTAGAAGCGGATTATTTTAAGCACGGCAATAAAGCCAAATTGAGCTTACCCGCCACCGCCATTTTAAAACCCTTGATTCATGCATTAGAAAGCAACCACCCAAAACGCCATTATTTCATTGGCGCGCCCGCGCAATGGCTAGCGCGATTACAACGTATTTTGCCAGAGCATTTATTTGAGCGCTTACTTTATAAAATCAATTCGTGAGGGAACCCATGTCTTATCTTTTAGTGCTTTATTACAGCCGTCATGGCGCAGTAAAACAAATGGCGCAGTTTGTTGCGCGCGGCATTGAAACGGCAGGAATGGAAGCGCGAGTTCGCACTGTGCCAGCCATTTCTGCCAACACGGAGCAGACTGAGCCCGCCGTGCCTGAAAGTGGCGCGCCTTACGCGACATTAGATGATTTGAAACAGTGCGCTGGTTTAGCTTTAGGTAGTCCAACGCGTTTTGGCAACATGGCAGCGCCGCTAAAATATTTTCTCGATCAAACGAGTGGTTTGTGGTTAGCAGGTGATTTAGTCGACAAACCTGCCACGGTTTTTAGCTCAACCGCTTCCTTGCACGGCGGTCAAGAAGCGA
This sequence comes from uncultured Coxiellaceae bacterium, assembly GCA_964597435.1. GTDB lineage: Bacteria > Pseudomonadota > Gammaproteobacteria > DSM-16500 > DSM-16500 > Aquicella. The sequence goes on from CAZQXH010000001.1 coordinate 29,311, forward strand.
CATTATTAACGATGATGATTCCACTTATGCATTTAGGCTTTATCATCATGGGCATTCCCTACACGGAGAGCGATTTAAGCACGACACGCTCCGGTGGCACACCGTATGGGGCTACACATTTCGCCGGCGAAAAAAGCGATTTGCCGTTAACCAAAGAAGAAGAGCGTTTGTGTATCGCACAAGGCAAGCGATTGGCAACTATGGCGCTTAAGTTGCAGCAATAGCGCGAAGCAGCTTGGGTTTTAATACTAAAACCCAAGCTGCTAATTGCGACTCCTTTGCATCAACCATTAACAAATACGCTTGAAATTCATTCTGCATTAATTGCTCATCAGTCGCGTTATAGCCAATTTTTCCTAACGCATTGCGTATGCTGCGCTGTTCTTGCTGCGATAAAGCTTGCCACGCTGTTTTAACTTGCTGGCGATAACGTGCATTTAAAAAATACTTGGCATGTAAATATTCATGACTGACTAATGCTTTCGCACTAGCTTGTGCAGATTGAACCGAAAAGGCAATTAAAACAAATTGACGCTTTTGCAATGGCGCAATAATGGTGTCATAAAATCGCTGTTCTGTCTTGGTAAGACAAACCGCTTTTTGGCCGCGCCTACAGGCGCTTTCAGCTGCATGATAAAAAGCAAATAATTCTTTACTACGAATATCATGGCCGCCAATTACTTCGGCATTATCCTTTAAAGCTGGATCCGTTTGGCTCACGACCTGATATTGAGCATGCCCCCCAATACCCCCTTCGGTAAAAATGGTAGCGCGCAACAATTGAGCGTTCATATCGCGCTGCAAATAAGTGCCGCAAATTAATACTTGAGGCGATTGCTTTGCGAGACGGCACTCCGTAAAGGCTGCGTGCTCACCTTTTAATAATTGGGTTTGTGCAGCGGCTTTTAACTGAAAGGCCCAGGCTTGAATGGCTTCGGGAACGCTAATGGGCTGCGTACTTAGCCGCAGCATCGCAAATGCGTTCTGTATGATAAAAAAACTGCACATAACGAACATAAAGCGCTTTAGCATGTTAAGGGCGCACCTTCCGCATCAAAAATATTGCCATCCGCATCCGGTGTTAACACTTGCCATTGTCCCATTTGACTCACGCGGACCGCCCATTGTAATTGCTGTTGCTGACAAAACCAAAAACTACCATTGTCATTACGCCGTTTTCCCTGCGGATAAAAATAGAAAGCGCTGTGGTAGCGTGGATAACCGCGATAAAATAAATGCTGTTCGTTTTCCAAAGCCGGCGAGGTGGCTAAGCGCTGTTTAGGTGTGTGCATCTTTCCATCGTACTCACTATCAACAAATAACAATTGCCCTTGCGACCATTTCGCATCGCATGAAACGGCGCTGGCACTGCCACAAAAAATAATGGGTAAATGCCGCACTAACGCTTCTTGACTGGCAAAACTGAGCGTTTGTATAAGGTTCACCTTAACCGCACGGGCTTTTTGCGCCGCCAACCAGAGCGTCAGGCGCGGCAAAGTAAGCAGGGTCAAGCTTGCCATTAACACTAATGTGATCAGTAATTCCACTAATGAAAATGCCGATGGCTTTAAATTGCTCATTTTTATGTGTTTTTTCCTTAGATAGGGTATGATAGTGAAAAGCCTCCCACAATACCTAAACTAAAACGAGTTCACTATGCATCTTGCTGATTTTTTACAAGATTTAGCCATTATTATGATGGTCGCAGGCCTTGTCACTATTATCTTTCACCAGTTAAAACAACCGGTGGTCTTAGGCTACATCTTATCGGGTGTTATTTTAGGGCATCATATCTTACCTTTTTCACCCCTCCAAAATGAAGAAACCATTAAAACCTTAGCCGAGCTTGGGGTCATCTTTTTAATGTTTTCGTTGGGGCTTGAATTTAATCTTCGTAAATTATTTCGTGTCGGTGGACCTGCCGCACTGGCTGCCATCGGCGAAATTGTTTTCATGGTGGCCGTTGGTTATGAAATTGGCCGTTTTTTTGGATGGCATGCGCTGGATTCCTTATTTTTGGGCGCAACGTTAGCCATTTCTTCCACCACTATCATCATCAAAGCCCTCGATGAACTTGGCATGAAGCGTGAGAAATTCGCGCAATTAATTTTTGGTATTTTAATTATTGAAGATGTACTCGCCATTGCAATGTTAGTACTGCTCTCTGGTATTGCGGTCAGTGGCGACATTGAAGTCGTCACCATTTTCTCAACCTTAGGAAAATTACTCTTATTTTTGGTTGTTTCACTGGTTTTAGGCATTTTAACCGTGCCGCGATTACTGGCCTACGTGGCGAAGTTTCATAGCCGCGAAATGTTACTCATCTCCGTACTTGGCCTCTGCTTTGGTTTTTGTTTACTGGTTATTCAATTGGATTACAGTGTCGCACTCGGCGCCTTCGTCATTGGCGCCATTATGGCTGAATCCCGCGAAATCAAATTGATTGAACAGTTGGTCGAGCCCTTAACTAATATGTTTAGCGCCATCTTTTTTGTCACCATTGGCTTACTCGTCGACCCCACTGTCATGGTGGAATATGCCTATCCCATTTTAATCATTAGCCTTGCCGTGATTATCGGCAAGGTCCTTACTTGCGGCGCTGGTGTATTTTTAGCCGGTCGCGATGGTCGCACCGCATTACGCGTTGGCATGGGCTTAGCGCAAATTGGTGAATTTTCATTTATCATTGCCTCCCTCGGTGTTTCACTTAAAGTGACCAGCTCCTTCTTATACCCCATTATCGTTGCGGTTTCCGCCATCACCACCTTAACAACGCCCTACCTCATTAAAGTTGCCGATCCCCTGTCATTGGCTTTGGCACGGCACATGCCAAAAGGAATTAACCAAGTGTTTTCGCTGTACACGACTTGGTTACAAAACATCCGCCCCACTAATCAATCGATGTTAACCGTTGCGATTCGGAAAGCCTTATTACAAATCTTCATTAATTTATTATTTATCGCCGGTATTTTTATTACCGGCTCTTATCTTGCCCACAGCTTCACCAATCCGTTGTGGCACATTGAAAATCAACAAGTGCGTTTCGCTTTAATTTGGGGCATTGCACTGATTGTTTCCCTGCCCTTCTTAATCGCGATTTATTTAAAAACAAAAGCACTCGGAATGATTTTTGCAGAAATGGCCGTGAGACCGGAAAAAGAAGGTCAATACACGGAACGCTTACGCCGCATCATTGCTGAAATTATTCCCGTCATTTCCACCCTTGGCGTACTCTTATTATTATTTGCACTGAGCGCTAGCATTTTACCTTCCAGCGATTTGCTAATTTTGGTCCTGGTACTCGCTATTTTAGTGGCCGCCTTTTTATGGCGCTGGTTTATCAAACTGCATTCACGCGTACAAGCGGCTTTTATCGAACAATTTAAAGCCAAAGATGCTGATAAAAAGGATATCCCTTCAAAATGATTACAGCGTATTTTAATGAAACGCATTTAAAGCCCACCCTTATTTCTGTAGACAATGCAGAAAGTTTAAAACACGCTGCTTGGATTGATTTATTAGCACCGTCACGCGAAGAAGAATTAGTCGTTGAGCGCATGGTTGGCATTAATATTCCCACCCGTGAAGAAATGCAAGAAATTGAAGTCTCGAGCCGGTTGTATACGGAAGGTGATGCTTTATTTATGACCGTCGTCATGATCATGCGCTCACAATCAGAGGATCCGGTGACAGATGCAGTGACGCTAATTTTGCAACCTGACCTTTTAATAACCGTACGCTACATTGAACCCCAATCTTTTGTACTTTTTTCCGCTCAATTGAATAAAATTCAAAAAAAGCACTGCAGCGGCACACGGCTTTTAGTGGAATTAATTGATGCCTCTATTGATCGATTAGCCGATATTTTAGAAAACATATCGCATCAACTCGATGCTTATTCGAAAATGATTTTTAACGTCACGCCCAATAACCCAAAAACCACGACCCCCGATTTTCAATTGCACCTGCGCTTAATCGGTAAAAAAGGCGATTTAACGACAAAAGTACAAGAAAGCTTAGTGACGTATGGCCGCATGCTCACCTTTTTACAACAAAGCATCGGTGAAAAAATGGAGGAGAGTTTACAAAAACGCATCGCTATGCTGAGCCGCGATGTAACGTCACTCATGGATTATGTTAGTTTTTTATCGAACAAACTGTATTTTTTATTAGACGCAACATTAGGCATGGTTAACATTGAGCAAAATAACATTATTAAAATTTTCTCTATCGCCGCCGTCATTTTCTTACCGCCCACCTTGGTTGCGAGCATTTACGGCATGAATTTCCAGCACATGCCGGAATTATCTTGGCGTTTTGGTTATCCAATCGCGATTGGTTTAATGTTACTGGCCGCTTTTATGCCTTACCAATTCTTTAAAATGAAGAAATGGCTCTGAACAAATTATTTATAATAAAGTCGACTTAAGCTAATATACGCCCACTATAATTAAAACGGGGCTAACCCATGCGCTCAGCAGCACCAGTGCCTGCAACCATTTTCATTGCGGCAGAGGAAGAATGGATATATTGTCCAATATCACAACAAGTCATGACGAATCCGGTACACACCTCATGCTGTGAAAAATTATATGAAAAAGATAGTTTGGAAGGATGGTTAAAGCAAAATACTAGCTGTCCTAATTGTCGCTCAGAATCCATACAACACAGCCCTGCTCTCAAATTACATAAAGAAATTATTAATAAATGCTTAATCGCTCGCCCCGAACTCGTGGCTGAGCGTTATTTAACCGCGCCGCTGCTCAATCAACTTATTGAAAAAAATGAATTGTCCTCCTTATTTAAGGATGCCATTGCCGTCAACGGATTACAAAATGTCGCTGCTAGCGCCTATCTTGCTCGTGGCAAAAGTAGGCTGTGCGTCAAAGATTATGTGGCCGCCTTAAACGATGCAAAACACGCTTTGGAATGGGAACCTAATAACCATTCGGCGCAGAAACTATTGGCCCGCGCCTGGACGCATAATAAGCAATTTGCCGAAGCGCTGCCATTATGGTCTAAGTTAATTGCAGAAAACCCTCAGAGTGAAAAATTAAAACTGGAGCGCGCTATCACTCTCTTAAATAGCGGTGATTTACAGAAAGCCCGTGAGGAATCGAGCGCGCTTATCCATGCAAAATGTAACTCGCCAAAAGTTTATTCCATTCAGGCACGAGCCTTATTTAATTTAGAGCACTACAATGAGGCTAAAAATGCCCTCCAACACGCCATTAATTTAAATGCGCCGGATACACCCAGTTTGCGATTTCATCTCGGCCACTGCAACTACTACTTAGGCAACACACAAGAAGCCATCCAGGATTTCACCAAAGCAATGCAGGAAGGCTACAAAAAATCAGATTGTTTATTTACACGCGCGAAGTGTTACAAACAACTTAAACAATATAAAATTGCCCGCCAAGATTTAGAAGCTGCCTTAGCGCTAGAAAAAACTGCCAACACGCTTTACTTATTAGCACAAGTATTGGTTCTTCAGGAAAAACATGACCAGGCCTTAGAACCAATGAAGGCAGCGCTACAACTCAATCCAACTATCATCGAGGGCTATCCTCTACTATCAATGATTTATTTCAACTTGAACCGCTTGCAAGAAGCACAGCAGACTCTCGACCAATATCCCGCTAACGAAATGCCTAGTATGGCTTTTCATGAAATGCGCGCAAAAATACACGATAAAATGGGAAATTTTGAACTGTCGGTGGTGGATCTAAATCATTGCATGCGTTTAGAGCCTAAATCTGCCTGGCTTCATTATCAACGCGCCACTCTCTTGATTAAAATCAACAAAGAAGACGAAGCATTAGCCGATTTAGATGCCGCAATAAACCTAGACGTCACATTACTTGAAGCACTCTCATTGCGCGCGCGATTGCACACGAAAAATAATCGTCATGAAGCGGCCATTAAAGATTACACTACCCTCTTGCCTTGCTTAAGCAACCCAGAAGTAAAAGCTAAGTATCATCTTTTGAAGGCACAATCTTCTGCCAAACTGCATGATATCGAGACGAGTTTAACTAACCTTGAAATTGCCATGCAGAGCGATCGATATAAAACCGCTGCCAATTGGGAATGGTTAGCAGACATGAGAAACAGCCGTAATGATCCTGCTACTTTATTGGCTTATGAAGCATTATTAAAATGCCAACCGGAATTAGAATTAGCGAAAATACACAAAATCATCCAATTTTACCTTAACAATCTTTTGTATGCGAAGGCGTTTGCATTAGCAGAGGCTGCACTTTTAAAACATCCAAACGATAACAAACTATTAATCTTTGCCGCCCGAAGCTTAATTAATCAATCACCAAACAAACACGTTCAAGCTTTCCGTTATTTAGATAAAGTTACCGCCACTGATAACCCAGAAGCCTTATACTTACGCCTAACGAACGCAGATACCTTTACGTCAGAACATGCGCAAAAGCTTAAGCATGCCTTAATGCAACACCTTGAGCATCCCATCTTGCTTGCCTTGAATATCATCATGAATGATCTCTGCGACAAAGCACGATCAGAACAAATTTTAAATCAATTAGCCCGTAACAATGGTCACGAATTGGTGCACGAGATGATCGCTCGCTATTATTTGTCTAAGCAAGATTATTATTTATGCGTTGAAGCGACTAAAAAATTAATTCAACTCAATCCAGCAGACTTATCTTATTTAAAACGTTTAATTCAGGCGCAATGGCTTTGTGGACTGCGAAATGAAGCACAGGAAACGTTTGAATCGCTGAAAGCACGCATACTCGATGCTGAGTTAGTTAAACTTAATGAAATTTGGTTTAACCAATTAAAAAAAATAAATGACTCTAAGGAATTACGCGAAATAGCTGAAGCGAATTGGCGACATCAAACCACTGCTTACTCCATTGCTGAAATCAATGAAAAAAATGTTAATGTGGTTGAAAATATTGTTAAAGTTAAACCTACTATAATGACCTGCAATAAATTGTCCGATTTTTTTATTGCTCGCAATGGCCTCGATGAAGCCCATTTCTATTTGCGTTTGTGCCGAAAATTAGATCCGGATGCTTATGCCCAATACACTCGTTCCATTGTAGAAACGCTTAAGTGCCAGAATGATTATATGCTGGCATTTAATTATGCATGGGAATTAGTGAATCGACCTGAGGTCATTGGTAAGGATCACTGCATGCTTGCTCAACTAGCATCCAGTTTGAATCGTTTCCCTCTCGCCATACAGTATTATCATTCAGCCATGCAGCTAGACTTAACCCTTAGGGCCCGCATTCAACCCGCGCTCATTTACTGTGAGTGGAAAATAAATCAAGATCATGAGGCTGCCATAGAAAAACTAACAGCTTCTTTAGCTAATAATGCTGGCTACATTAGTGATCATTGGCTCCCTCTTGCTTCTGCTTATTTTGCAAAAGGTAATAACAGTGAGGCCTTAAAATATCTTAATGACTACATTGCATTTGATTCAAAATCAGCATCTGCCTATCTCTTACGCGCAAGAACACATTTAAATCTTAATGATCTTCAGCAGGCAAAGAATGACGCCAATTATGTTAGTCGACTTCCGCTGGATGCCATACATCGGGTGGAATTTGATCACTTAAAAGCAGAATTACAAAGTGCCATTCAAGCTGAAGTGCAACGCCGAGTCGCAGAGCGTCGCCAGCATCAACTCTTTCCGACAACGACAACATCAGCTGAAAAAAAACCTGGCACCACACCTCGACCCAACTGCTAATCATTGTTTTTAGGCATATTTCTGGCGCAAAATGCTTCCATGATATAATGGAAGCATGCCACTTAATGCTTATCATAAAAAACGTAATTTTACGGTCACGCGTGAACCGCGCGGACAGGTAAAAAAAACTTCGCAGACGTTGCAGTTTGTTGTGCAAAAACATGCTGCAAGTCATTTGCATTATGATTTCCGTTTAGAATGGAATGGTGTGTTATTAAGTTGGGCAGTACCGAAAGGCCCTAGCCTCGATCCCGCGGTTAAACGTCTTGCTGTGCATGTCGAAGACCATCCCGTTGAATACGGCTCGTTTGAAGGCATTATTCCTGCCGGTGAATATGGTGGGGGTAATGTCATTGTTTGGGACAATGGCACTTGGAAATGCGATATAGATCCCCAACAAGCTTATGATAAAGGTCACATTGCATTTACTTTAAAAGGAAAAAAATTAAAAGGGCATTGGCAACTGGTTCAAATTAAAAAAGATCCGAAAAACTGGCTGCTCATTAAATCGGCTGATCGTTATGCGAAAGAAGAGGCAGATTATTCCATTATTGATGCTAAACCCAAAAGTGTTATTAGTCGTAAAACGGTCGAAGCAATCGGTAAAGCCCCCTTAAAAAAAAAGCCCAGCACCACCCTCACCAAAAAAATAGTGCTCCCCCCTAAAATTCATCCTGAGCTCGCCACCTTAGTTGCAAAACCCCCCGCTGGAGATGAATGGTTACATGAAATTAAATTAGATGGTTACCGGCTACTCGCTTTTATTGAACAAAACAAAGTACGGTTAATCACTCGCAATCAATTGGATTGGACCCATAAATTTCCAGCATTAGCACAGCGCTTAAATAAATTAAAATTAGGTAATGCTATATTAGATGGTGAATTAGTCGCACTGGATAAAAACCAACATAGCAACTTTCAAATTTTACAAAATTCGATTCATGACGCGGATACCTCTAAATTAGTCTATTTTGTTTTTGATTTACTCTATTATCAATTTTATGATTTACGCCCTTTATCACTCGTTGAACGTAAAACGTTACTACAAGCCATCTTAACAACGGATGATTACATCCGTTTCAGTGACCACATCATCGGACAAGGCGAAAAATTACTGGCTAAAGCCCGCAAGCTAGGATTGGAAGGCATTGTTTCCAAACGTACTAATAGCCCTTATCGAGAAACACGCACGCTGGATTGGCAAAAATCGAAGTGTAATGAGCGCCAGGAATTTGCCATTGTGGGTTACACCGCACCAAAAGGAAATCGACAACAATTTGGTTCATTATTGTTAGCAGTTAAAAAAGGGAAAGAGTGGGTCTATTGTGGCCATGTCGGCACAGGTTTTAATGAGGCCTCATTACGCGAAGTAGGCAAGAAAATACGCGCTTTAAAAAAAGATGAAAGTGTTTTCAAACCGATTCCGAAAGGCTTAGGCAAGGTCACTTGGATTGAACCGAAATTAGTAGCAGAAGTTGAATTTACTCACTGGACCGATGAAGGCATTTTACGTCACCCCAGTTTTAAAGGATTGCGCCGCGATAAAAAAAGTAAGGACATCATCAAGGAGGAACCCCCCATGACAGAATTGACCAATCCTTCTCGTGTGCTTTATCCGGACGCTAACATTACGAAAGCCGATTTAATTCATTATTATGAGCTGGTTTCCGATTGGATCTTGCCGCATATCAAAAATCGTCCTTTAGCCATTGTGCGTGCGCCACGAGGATGGCACGAACAACAGTTTTTTCAAAAGCATTTAGCCGAATCACACCCAGCGCATTTATTTAGCGGAGAGGACAACGAACCCTTTTTATATTTAAAGGGGTTAGAGGGTTTATTAGAACTCGTGCAATTGGCGACTTTAGAAATCCATCCGTGGGGTTGTCATGTTGATAAATTGGAAAAACCAGACTTAATTACATTTGATATTGACCCTAGCCCGGAAATAGCGTGGAAAACCGTGGTTGAAACTGCGTTTCTATTGCGCGCAGAACTTGAAAAAATTGGTTTAGAAAGTTTTGTTAAAACAACAGGCGGTAAAGGCTTGCACGTTGTTTTTCCCATTGTAAGACGGCATGATTGGGATACTATTAAAATATTCACCCACACCTTTGTTGATTACATTGTCACGTTAAATCCTGCGCTCTACATCAGCACCATGAATAAAGCCAAACGCAAAGGAAAAATCTTTTTAGATTATTTACGTAATCAACGTAGCGCAACCGCCATTGCGCCTTATTCCACACGAGCCCGTGCCAACGCAACTGTTGCGACGCCGCTCAGCTGGGATGAATTAACAACCCGTTTAAACCCTGCCGCTTTTACGATTAAAACGCTGCCCAGACGATTGGAACATTTAAAGGATGACCCTTGGGAATCTTTTTACAAAATCAAACAATCGCTAAAACTGCCTTAGCGATTGTTTGATTTGTTACCTTCGTTTAATGCCCTGAAAAAAAGCTATCTAATAACTCTTCTTGAGCATTGCTCGCTGCCAATTTAATCGCTTGCATCAAATTAGGATAAGCCGGCGGCTGGTCCCAAGGACCTTGCACCATTTCACTCGCCATGGCGCGATGGCGCCATAAAACGGTATGGTTTTTTTCATTCACTAATTCACCATATAATTCACAATATGCTTTCGGTGCACCCGTTGGAATGAAGGAGTAATAATTACGCGTTGCGCCAAATGCTTCTAAACGAATCACTAACAACTCATCTGCTGATAAGCGCGCGGCGAAAGCAGGATAAGTTTTTTCATCGTCGCCAATAACTTCCGACACCGCATGCACTTTAATATTGTTTTTTTGCAACCGGTTCGCAAATTCTTGTGGCAAGGAGTGATACCAAGTCTCATCACTTTTTCCAATTTGCTCGTTCATCGTTTTCGTCATGACGCTGTTAATAGCCATGTCTAATAAACCTTGATTTCCGACTTTGTATAAAGCCGGCTTTTCAGCTTTACTTTCGGCAATAACCATCTGTTCAGGTTTATTTTCCCAAAACTTTTCCGACATCGGAATATTTTTTTCCGTTGCACAACCGGACAACAAGGCTGCGCCCATTAAGATGAAAAGATTAGAACGAATTTTCATATTTTTTCCTCGTTTAGCGCTTGTGAAATACCCTGCATTAACTGCTTCATTAGTTTTTTAGAAGCATCTAATTGCTGGCCTTTGTAACTCGTATCTTTTGTCGTATCAGGATCGCTTTGCACGAAGTAAGTCCGCTGGAACGTCGGTTTATTGGGCGTTTGCACGCGCAATTCGACGTCTAAGGTTACTTGGTAGGCACCCGATGCGGGTTCTGCGCGGGTGGATTTAAAATAAATAGTAATTCGAGTTTGCTGGGCCGTTAACGTGCTTGGCGCAGTCACTAATTGCGTCTCTTTAAACACTTTTTCAGCTACTAAGGCATCACGCAATGAAGTCATAAAAATGGCTTGCTGCGCTTTACCAAAACTAAAATTATATTTGCCGGGATTATGCTGACGATCCATCGCATCAATCGATGTCACCACCAGCGCGCCGATTAACCCACTGCTATTTACAATCACGGTAGGGTCCGTTTCCACTGCTTGTTTGCCGACCTGCCAATACAATTGCGCTGTATTATTTGAATGGGTATTGATGGTTTTGCCGGTGTAAGGAACGCTAGGCATCACATCTTCCGGCGAAGAGTTAGTGCATGCTGTTAACCCCAGCAACAAGAAACAGAATAGGAGAATACGCATTATAAACCTTTAGGATTTGATTTCAGCTTGAAAAGCTTGATCGACAATCAATTGCTTTTGTTCGCCGGATAATTGATTCCAGGCAGTAGCCGGAACACCGCGATAGACGGGTTCCGTGCTACAACCTGAAAGCAGAAGGATTAAGGCGATAAGACTTGCGCGTTTCATTGGGTCGAATCAGCAACAAGACGTGTCATCGCGCCATAAATGACTAAAATATGTTGTTTTGGCGCAAACTGCACATTGACCGCTTGGACCACTGAAATGGTTTCACCCGATTTGAGTTTAATGATGTATTCAATACCTTGTTGACTATTAACGCCTTTATCAATGACATTCCCGATTAATCCACCGGCCACCGCGCCGCCAATAGCGCCCACCACATTACCTTGCACACTTCCGCCAACACCCGAACCCGCTGCCGCGCCAGCTGCTGCACCCGCTAAACCGCCAGCACCACTGTTTGCATCAATTTTTACGGCTCGGCGCGATAACACCACCCCTGGCACCACTTTGGCAGCAACACCCACTTCACTGGTGCTATAAGTTGTTGAAGAGACATTTTGCGCACAACCAACAAGGCAAGTACAAACCAAAGCAATCGCTAACTGACGGAAAGATTTACAAATCATAAAAAGTCTCGTTTTGGGGTAAATTTTGATGCCCGATTATATACCATTCATAAAACCAAGAAACTATACCTTTTGCAATTTAAGATGCGATTTTTGCAGCTTGAACTACTCCCTACGCGATGGGGTTTCCAAGAAACTATACCCATTACACTTCGCATTTTGAAGCGTAATGGGTATAGTTAGTTCATTTATGATTGTCAAATTAGTTGGATTCTAAAGGAGTTAGTATGCAACGATCGCCAAGCGTCCCCAAAAAACCTGGCGCGCAGAGAAAACCTCGTGCCAAAAAAGAAAAACCCGGTTTATTCACCCAAGCGTATAATTGGTTTTTTGATATTAAACAACAACGCGGTAGAGCAAAAACGTTATACGAAGGTAACTATACGGCCAGTCTCGCCTTACCTGATGTCCCAAAGCGGGCACAGCCGGCTTGCAAGCCACCCGCAGCTGAGTTATCGCCCATTGTTTTGCCGGCCAAACCACCTGAAAAAACCTACAAAGAAATCGCCCTGGAGTATGCTAGCGCAGCGATCACTGAAGCGCCGAATGTTATTATTCCTGCTGCAAATCAAGCTTATCAATTACTTTGGTCATTGATCAGTAGCGCACCCGCCCAACCTCCCACGACGAATGTTGAAATACCAGCCGCCGCGACAACGGTTGCGCCAATACTTGAAACAGCACCACCACCTAAGGAAAAAAAAGCTAAGCCCGCCGCTCGCAAAAAAAAACCGGTTGAATCCGATGACGAAGATGATGATTACTCTGCGGAAGATAACGACAGTGAAGAAGATTTCGTGCCGCAGATCATTAAGAAAGCGCAAACGGTCGAGGAGGCAAAAAAACCTGCGGTAAAACCGTCGAGTTTAGCAAGTGATCAATACGATTTTACACCCCACGCCATTGATGAATTGATCGCAGGCCTTAGCCAAACCTTTAAACGGGTAAAAGAGCACGATCAAAAAGAAGCCGTATTATTAGCACAAATTGAGCAGTTAGAATTTCAAATAAAAGAGCACGCTGCGCGTCGTATTGATTTAATTTTTTATTTAATGATGGCCATGTATGGCCGAGAAGTAGTGGCAGAAAAAATTCATACTAACAAACAGCATGGTGAAGGCACCAAAAAAATGGCCTTGGAGGGTTGTCATTCTTGCTTGTTTCCCAGTATTCAATTATCCAAGCCCTCGAGTGGCAGTAAGCTATGGGATTTAGCATCCAGCACCTATGATCGCATTACTTCAAACACGTTTGAAGATATCATGACGCGTCATTTGGGTGAGTCATTCAATATCACCGCGGAAATGATCAGCCTGGTTAATGACTTTGATCAATTTGTTGAAGGGCATTCTATTCAAGGCAAAGAAGTAAAAGCGATTTTAGAAATTTGTAATAACGTATCGCATAATAAAATCGACCCGATGGAAGGGATGAGCGCTGTTTTAGCAGTATTTCGAAATTTCTTTAATCGTTTTGAAGAAGAGCATTTATCGAAAAACCCCTCCTCTAAACCTAAAGGAAAACAACCAAAAGATCCGCATGCTAGACGCGAAAAAGACATTAAATATAAAAATGCCATGCGCAAAATCATGCACTATGAAGCCGTTGGCACATTTGATGCGGCAAATGCTGCGGGTAAAATTGATCCTAATTACATCTACCTGTTGTTACGCTTAAAACCGGAAGAAATTGCAAAAGTAAAACAAGATCCGCTGGAGTTAAAAACCTATTATTTAAGAATGCGTGATGAAATTTATGCGCATGCTTCTACCGTTAAGAAAACCAACCCCACACCAGGAATGAAAATATGAAGCTTACTAAAATCGCTTTTTTATTACATTGCTACTTAGCTTTAAACGCCTGCTATGCTTTTGATGTTTATGGTCATCGCGGCGCACGCGGTTTAGCACCTGAAAACACTTTACCCGCCTATGCTAAAGCGCTGCAGCTTGGGGTGGATTATGTTGACATGGATGTCACCATGACAAAAGACCATCAACTGGTTGTACAGCATGATTTGAAATTAAATTCGAATATCACGCGAAATGCCGCCCAACAATGGATTACAGAAACGCCGTTAATTCATGAGTTAGCGCTTAAGCAATTACAATCTTACGATGTGGGACGCATTAAACCTGGCACGCCATACGCCACTTATTTTCCTGCACAAATGCCCGTTGATAAAACCACAATTCCCACTTTAGAAACCACAATTCAATACGTCAAAATCCATGCCCCTAAGATGGGTTTTCAAATTGAAATTAAAAGTGATGCCTTTCATCCTGACTTTACTGATAAGCCAGAGGTACTGGCTAAAGCCGTGGCCCGTATTTTAGAGCGAGAAAATATTGTTGAACGCACGCAAGTGCAATCCTTCGATTGGCGTATTTTAACGGCGTTGCAAGCCATTAATCCAAAGATCCGTACTGCTTACTTAACAGACATTGATTATGAAAAATATTTCACCCATCCTGATCCAAAAGTCGCCGGGTATTTAACCGGTGGAAAATTGCTGAAAGATTATGATCATTCTTTTCCCAAATTAATTCATGCCATGGGTGGCACATATTGGGACCCAGAAGATCGGGAGGTCACAAAAGAGCAATTAAAAATAGCCCACGACTTAGGCATGAAAGTCATCACCTGGACCTTAACGGAAAATGTTGGGAGCGATATTGATTTGGCGGAAACCAAACGCATGATTCAATTAGGCGTTGATGGTATCATTACGGATCGTCCAGACTTAGTTATTCCCTTAAAACATAAGGTTTAATATGCGCCCCGTGCCTAAGCTATTGAGTAAAACCAAATTAATGCGCGGGGTGCGTTGTGATAAATGCATTTATTTAACCATTCATCGACCCGATCTTGAGCCACCGATTACCCCTGAATTACAAGCTTTATTCGATCAAGGGAATGCGGTGGGTGCTAAAGCGCGCGAATATTTTCCTAACGGCGTATTAGTCGACAATGCGCCTTGGGATTTTACTGGTGCTATTAATCGCACCAAATTGTTACTAGCCAACAAAACACCGGTGATTTATGAGGCCGCTTTTGCCTATGCGGGTTGTTACGCACGCGCCGATATTTTACGCTTAAATCCGGCAACAGAGCGTTATCAAATTTTTGAAGTGAAATCGAGCACGAAATTAAAAGACGAACAGATTGATGATATTGGGTTACAAGTTTGGATCATGGCTAAAGCAGGCTTACCGATTGAGCAAATTCATTTAATGCATTTGAATTCCGCTTGTCGCTATCCTGATCTTAGCAATTTATTTTCATGCATCGATATTACCGCCACGATTCGCGAACATTATTTAAGCGTACAACCGAAAGTACGTGATTTGCTAACCCTTTTAAATCAATGTGACGTACCTAACATTGATCTAGGCGAGCAGTGTTTCAAACCCACGGAATGTCAATTTAAAACGCACTGTTTTACCGAAAAATCGATTCCTGAATTAAGCGTTTTTAATTTGCCGCAAATTAAAAATCGCAAATGGGAATTATATAAAGCAGGCATTACTACTTTAGATGATCCCCGCTTAACGGATTTAACGGATTTACAAGAGCGCATCGTCAAAGCGCATCAGACGAACACGCGCTTTGTTAATGAAACAGGCATTGCAGAAAGCTTAAAAACTTGGCAATACCCTTTCATTTACTTGGATTTTGAAACCATCAACCCCGCTATTCCACGCTATAATGGCACCGGTCCTTTTCAGCAAGTGCCGTTTCAATTTAGCGTGCATCGACAAGAAAATCCGCATGCGCCGGTTACACATCAGGCTTTCTTGCAAACGAATGCGGACGATCCCCGCCCCGCTTTAATTCCTGCTTTATTGGCAGCGTGCGGCACACAAGGTTCGATCATCGCGTATTTTGCCAAATTTGAATCCGACCGCATTCGCGAATTAGCAGAATTTGCGCCAGAATTTGCCGACGCATTACTCAGTTTACTACCACGCATGGTGGACCCCTTAACGATTTTACGTGAGCATGTGTATGATCCCGCTTTTGGTGCCAGTTTTAGCTTAAAGCGCGTTGCCCCCGCGCTGCTGGGAGAAAGTCAAAGTTATAAAGGCATGCCCGTTGCGAATGGGTTAGAAGCGCAGCAGGCTTTTTTACAAGTGATTAATCCGTTGACTCCAGATCTTGTCCGTCAGCCTATCGTTAAAGCGATGCTGGATTATTGTGAAAAAGATACAGCAGTGATGGTGGAATTGGTGGGATGGTTGCTGCGTTCTTGCTCCGCATCCCCTGGATTTTCCCCCTCGGTCGGGGAGAAGTGAGCATAGAATGTTACGCATTCAGCAACTAAGCTTTTCTTCGCCGTTTGTTCAGGCACCACTGGCTGGGGTTAGCTGTGCGCCTTTTCGCGTGCTCGCTTGGCAACAGGGTTTGCCGGCTTTTACTTACACTGAAATGATCAGTTGCAAAACCCTATTAAAACCGCATCCTGATCATAAACGGTATTGGTTTAAAGATCCGCGCGAGGGCTTATTGTGTTTTCAATTATCCGGTAATGACCCGCGCGAATTAGGGGAAGCCGTGCAACGTGCTACGGAATATGGTGCTGATCTCATCGATTTAAATTGTGGTTGTCCGGTTAAAAAAATTCGCAGTAAAGGCTCCGGTTCTAAATTATTGACGGATCCCAGCAAATTATTCCAGCTGATCCGCGCGATGAAAGACAATACGCACGTGCCCGTGTCTATCAAAATTCGCGTGGAAGGTAAAAGTAATGACCGCTTTCATCAAGAATTATTAGCGGTTATCAAAGAATCGGGCGTGGATTTTATAACCGTGCATGGCCGGCACTGGACAGAACATTACGAAACCCCTTGTCAGTATGAGCACATTGCTTATTTTGCCCATGAGTTGTCGATACCGGTCATTGGCAATGGTGATGTATCAGACTTTGCTTCTTTGCAAATGATGCTTAAAACGGGTTGCCAAGGCGTTATGATTGGTCGCGCCGGGGTTGGGCAGCCTTGGTTGACGAAGCAATTATATGCAGCATTAAATAAGCTTTCCTTCACAGCACCGAGCGTTGGAGAAATGGGGAGCTATTTCTTGCAGCATATTCGGGAATTAAGCGATTTATTAGATAATGAGACGATTGCTATTTTTCAAGCGCGGCAATTAGGCAAATATTATGCGCGAAGTTTGCCAAAGCGCGCGGAATGGATCACCGCACTGCAACAGTGCAAAGATTTAAATGGATTGGAAGAATTGGTGTTGCGTTATTTTTCTGATTAATAGCCCCCCTTCTCTCCATGCTGGTGAGAAGGGAAAGTCTTTAAATAAACTTCAATTTAATTTTTTCAGTGTCTTAGCGGTTTTTTCCAAACTACTTTGCAATGCTTCACCTTTTTTATAATTCCCTCTACCACACCCCGATGCAAAGAGACCCACGCCACTAACAACTAACAATCCACCCCCCACCATACCGGCAATGGAGATAGGCGCCGCCACCCCCAACGATAAACAGCTAGCGACAGCGCTAGCCGCAAAAATTAATACCCCTAATAAAACCAGGCCACAACCCACAATCTTTCGAACCGTTGCGGGTTTGCCATCCGGAATTTGCCGCAGGGTATTACGATATTGCTGCCGCTTATCGCTGTCTTCCGGGTTTTTAACGGCTGCCAAAGTATCTTTTAAAAACTGGGTGTAATATGGTCGATCAAATTTTTCATCATTTTCGCCTTTACTAATCGCATTCATTAAAGCCTGAGTGCGGCGTTTAATACTATCGTCTGCCACCTCTTGCAACCAATCGGTTACTGCATTTTTTGCCCGCGCATAGACATCTTGCTCATATTGTCTTAAGTCAAATTCTTGCGCGTTTTTCAGTTCGATTTTATTTCTTTGATACGCATCACGTGCAGTCTTGGGATTCACATCATTTAATAAAGCTGAAATGCGGCTTCGAAAATTATCATGGTCAACAAAATCAATTAATTCATACAACAAACCACAACACTGATAAAAAGCATTGCGATATTGTTTGGCTCGCTCAGATAGTGACCCAATTACTATCACCGAATTATGAATTTCCGCTAGCATAGTCGGTAATTGCGCCAACACTAAGCGCAAACGTTCTGTTTGACCCGCAGGGAAAAACCTATGCATTGCATTAATTTGCTCAGTCACATTATTTCGCAACTCTTCAATCAAGCGATGCGGCTCTTTAGTGTAGCGATAAATATTTGAGTTGCTTAACCAAATCGCTTGCTGATTTTCGAGACTCTGCACTTCAACAGTAAAAATATCCCGTTGCTGTTCGCTTTCACGAATAGTCATTAATAATTTTTGCTCTGTACTTTTTCCCTCTACCAGCTTTTCTCGGGCGCGAGTCATTGCATCCTCTAATTCGGATGGAACGACCTGATACCTAAAATCTCCCTGATTTTTTTCTGCCTCAAGCAGCTCGCGCTCTTGCATGTCAATTCTAGCATTGAGTTCATCAAGCGTTTCTTTATCATTGTGCTTTGCCACGCGCCTACGCAAATTTTCTAGCATATTTTGCGTATCGAGTACTTTTTTTCGCGCATCAGCGGCACGAAGCATCTTGGTTTCTTGGGCGATATCTTCTGCGAGTTGCTTTTTATGCACGTACAATTGCACTAACTGGCTCTCAACGCTTTCTAATAGTTTTCTTTTTTCATTGATCTTTTCTGGCAAAGCATCTAATTTACTTTGAAACACCTCTAAGTCTTCTCTTGGCACTAGATCTGCGCGCGGCACCATACTCCACTCCTTCTTTTCGATCTCCACCCGAGTGTATCACCAGATTTCTTTGAAAAGTAGTCGCGTAAGGACTATAGTAATCGCGAATATTTGTGTTGGAGTTTGGCATGAACGACTTGAATAATAATGAAATTAATGAGGTCCCCTGGGCTCCTTATTTGATTGTCACGCTGGAAACCTTTAGTGCATTTTATCTCTCCACCCTGGCAATGGCGGTGTACTTCACGCATGGCGGGCTAAATTGGGCGCTGGCAAGTGGGTTGATGGTGGGGCTGTATGTTTTTGTGATTGGGGCTTGCATCGCTTTGTTGTTGAAAAGATTATCGTCAGCGGCTTTGATGTTGGTGATTCCCATCGCGCCTTTATTGGCGTTAGGCACAGTGATTTCGTTAATTCCGGTTTTGGAATTGTTTCATCGTTGAGAATTGAGGTTCCCCTCTCCCATGACTAGAGAGAAGGGAGCCACTTAAGAGAAGGGAGCCACTTATTTGATTAGCCGACAACGGGAATGGTTCTTGAGCCGTGTGGGCAGTGTAAATTCACTGTATTTGCATTAATGGCCACAATTTTCATGTCAGCGATTTGATCACCCACATGGTATTGCTTCTCGTTGATCATGGCCATGCGCTCATGACGCGATAACATGACGCCAGTCGCAACCGCATTACTAAGCGGATGACGTGCGGTGGGTAGCATTGCCACGGGTCGCGCACGGAGTGGGGTCAGCGCGCGTTTCGCGGGGGTTGGCGTGGACATATGCTGAAATGCCAAACCGACGACCAAGGTAAATAAAGCCGCCGCCAGAAAAAATAGCCAAGGTTTGCCTTTTTGGCGCACGGCAACCCGCGGCTTTAAGCTCGCATGCATTTCTAATTTCGTGTTGGACTTGGTTTTATTTAACGCATCATAAATTATGCTCACAGTAAATGACCTCCTTAGCACAGTTATCAATAATGTATTCATCAATGACACGTTTTTCAGCCGCGAAACCGGCTAATAATGCCCGGTCACACAAAATATTAATGGTGCGCGGCGAACCTTTAGAGTATGCGTATAACTTTGCGACCGCTTCATCAGAAAAAGTAACCACTTCCCCATTTGCCAAGGGATGGGTGGCTTGCAAAAGACGATGGCGAATATAGCGGCCCACGTCTTCGGCAGTGAGCGCGGTTAATTCATAATGAATGGTGACGCGTTGGCGTAATTGCCGCAATTCCGGTAATTGCAATTTCTGATGTAATTCAGGCTGGCCGATTAATAAAATCTGTAACAATTTATCTTTTTCGGTCTCTAAATTAGAGAGTAAGCGCACTTGCTCTAATTGATTCACACTTAAATGCTGCGCTTCATCAATTAAAATAATGACATTGTTCCCGGCGCTATATTGCTCAATTAAAAAATAATTTAAGGCAGTAATGTAACCAAACTGATTACGTTGTTTCACTTTTACGCCTAAATCTTGCAAAATCATTTGCAATAATTGCGCATCAGAGCATTTGGGATTAAAAATTAAGGCAAAGCGATTACCGCCATCCAATTCGCGGACTAAACGCCGGCATAATGTCGTTTTCCCTGTCCCAATCTCGCCAGTCACCACCATAATGCCTTTTCGCGCTGAAACACCATAGCGTAGGCTCTGGATCGCTTCGTGATGGCTGCGACTTTGAAAAAAGAAATCAGGATCAGCGGTGACGTTGAAAGGGTTTTCTTTGAGTAGATAAAAATCCTGATACATAACATTCCCTAGAGGCGGCTTTAAGCTAGCTGGCATTCAGTTTAGAAGCTTCGGAGAGATCGTGCAAGTTATCCTGGCCAAGGCATGTATCAAAATAAAACAAAAAGAGGAAAGCTGTTACTGCGATGTCGCCTTTTGATCAAAGTAATTTCTTAACGCTATTTTGACCTACGATTGGAACGTGAGAGATTGCTACGGCACCTTTTGGCGCCGAAGCAATGACATTTTAAATCACGAAAATTTGCTCGGGGGTAAGCTCTAACGCTTCCGGAAGTGCCGCTAACATTTCCTGACGGCGCATTTCAATTTTGCGACGATTGGCCGTTTCTGGCACGGGGTATTCGCTAACCGTTGCACCCTCTACTGTCATTTCAATGCGGAAACGATAATCGGGTAAGTCAGCATCATAAACCACATACACACCTTCTTGTTTATTTTGCGCCTGCTTGCGGCGGTGCTTGAGATTTTTCTTCAACCGATTAATCAACATGTCCATCCCGGGCGAAACCACGCCATCTAAGGCACGCTTGGCTGCACGAATCCGGCGGGCATTTTCTGCAGCAGGACTTTTATCGACAAAATGGGCCGGGTCAATATTAAAAAGCAATAACTTGCAGGCAATGGGGCCATTAAACAAAGCGTATTGGTGCACCGAGCGCAAACCCATTTGTTTACCCAAATCGGGGTTACCCGTAAAAACGGCGGCTTGCCAATCAACGAATTGGGTTTTGAGGCGTTCGCCTAATTGTTGGTATAAACTTTTTAATTCTTCCACTTCACCCAGGCGTTCGCCATAAGGGGGATTGGTGACAACCAAACCGGGGCTCGCATTGGCCTTGGGTGCAAACTGCACTAGATCACGCTTTTCAACATGCACCTTACCCAGCAATCCGGCACGCTCTAAGTTTGCGAAAGCAACTGCAATGGCTTCTTTATCGGCGTCATAGCCTTCAATTATCGGTAAGCGCGCCATCCCTGCTTCACGCCGGGCATAGGCTTCTTCTAATAAAGAGCGCCAAATTTGCGGATCGTGCTTTTTCCAACCCAGAAAACCAAAATACTCGCGCAATAACCCTGGCGCATGATCCAGCGCCATCCAAGCCGCTTCAATTAATAAGGTACCAGAACCACACATCGGATCATGCAACGACCCACCCTGCGCTGCCAATGCTGGCCAACCGGCGCGGTATAAAATAGCGGCAGCTAAATTTTCTTTAAGAGGTGCCGCGCCTGTATCTAAACGATAACCACGGCGATGCAAGCTGGTTCCCGATAAATCTAAACCAATGATTAATTGATCACGAAATAAATACGCATAAATAGCCACATCTGGCTCATCACGCTCAATGTTCGGCCGCACCCCGTATTGATCCCGCAATTGATCGACAATGGCATCTTTAATTTTTTGGCCAACGAACATGGAATGCGCCAGTTGCGATTGGGCACAAATCGCTTGCACGGCGAACGTCCCCTTAGGATCAATGTGTTCATCCCAGGCAATGGTTTGCACATTAGTATAAAGCTCATCACTGGTTGCGGCGGGAACGGTTTGCAATGGCAAAATAATTCGATTGGCTAATCGCGACCAAAGACAAACGCGATACGCCGTGATTAAATCACCCGTAAAGCGCACACCCGCTCGTTTTTCAGCCACCTCCTCTGCGCCCAACGCACGCAACTCATCCACCAATAATAATTCTAACCCTTTCGCCGTTGTCGCAAACAATTCATATTTCACGCTGTGCTTCCACTGATTGAATAATCGTACGCCTTTGCCAATCCTTGCAGCACTAAATCCGATAACATCACATCAAATAAACCATGCTCACGAAATAATTGGGAAAAACCACCCGTACCGATGATGGTCACGGTTTCACCCGGAAATATATCGCGTTTAATCCCTTGCACGATTTCGCGCAAGCCACCTAATTGACCATAAAATAATCCTGCTTGAATACTTTCGCGCGTCGTGCGGCCGATGCAAGCAGACGGTGCTTCGATATCAACTTCCATTAATTTCGCTGTATTGCTGCGCAACGATTCCATACCAAGTTTTACGCCCGGCAAAATGGTGCCACCTAAATAATCGCGCTTTTTCGTAATAGCGCAAACCGTGGTTGCCGTACCCATATCAATCACTATTAAATTTTGATTCGGGTACGCATTCACCGCACCAATGGCATTGGCAATGCGATCAGCGCCCACTTCGTTCGGGTTTTTATATTTAATGTTTAAACCCGTTTTTACACCGGCTTGCAAGAAAAAGACCGAGGCTTTTAAATAAGAGGCAACGGTGTGGCGCACCGTGTAATCACAGCTTGGCACAACGGAACTAATTGCCGCGGCAGAAATATCCGAACGATTAATATTATTGGCTGATAACAAATTTATTAAAAAAATACCGAATTGATCTGATGTGCCAAGCAAATTCGTTGCGTAACGGAAACGTGCCGCTAATTGATTTTGATTAAACACACCGCCCAAAATATGCGTATTGCCAACATCTAAACAGAGCAACATAAAAATTATCCTTTTGTCATGGGATAAGGAACATTATCAATTAAACGAATATCATCAAGCCAAACGGCACCCAATAAGCGCTGCCATTTTAGCGCGATGTAATCGACTTTAAAGTGTAACGCTGCTAACGCCTCGCGAATGGTTTCTGGCGCATGTCCACTCATTAATAAACGCGGGAAATGCGCGGCTTTTTCGCGCTGCGTTGGCGTTAAGCGTGAATTGCGCGAACTTAAGGCCAAACCATCCTCGGCGCGCACGATTGCACAACCTTTAATTTCCATCGGTAAAAACAAGGCGGCCGCCATTTTTTTCACGAGTAATAATTGTTGATAATCTTTTTCACCAAAATAAGCACGTTGCGGTTGCACGCATTGTAATAACTTCATCACCACCGTTAACATGCCATCAAAATGGCCAGGGCGGTATTCGCCCTCTAATTCCGTGCTTAACACGTTTTCCGTGATTTTAATTGCATAGCCATCGGCATAGAGCAACTCGCGCGTTGGCAAAAATAAATAATCAACGCCTTGTTCTTCTAATAATTTTTTATCAGCTTCAAGCGTGCGCGGGTACTTTTCAAAATCACTCGGCTCATTAAACTGGGTAGGATTAACAAAAATACTGACCACCGTCACTGCATTTTCTGCTTGTGATTGTGCACACAAACTAAGATGACCGGCATGCAGGTTACCCATCGTTGGAACAAAGCCAACGCTTTGCTGCGCTGTCAAATTTAAAAAAGCATCGCGATCAGTAACAATTTTCAGCACGGGGAAATGCTCCTGATTTGACCGTGGCAACGAATTCCGCAACGCCTTTCGTTACGAGCGATTTGCCATCCGCAAATTCCTGCACAAATTTCGGCTTGAAATCAATATTCAAACCTAACGCATCTTGAAACACTAAGACTTGCCCATCGGTTTCAAGTCCGGCACCAATACCGATCGTGGGAATATTTAATGCGGCAGTGACTTTCGTTGCTAAGTGACCTGGAATACATTCTAAAACCAAAGCGAAGCAACCTGCATCCGCTAAAGCTAAAGCGGCATCCAATAATTCTGCTTGCGCATGCTCCGTTTTTCCTTGCACTTTAAATCCACCTAATACATGGCGGTGTTGCAACGTTAAACCCAAATGCCCCATGACGGGAATGCCGGATTCCACTAAATGTCGGATGAAAGACAAATTGCCTTTTGCGCCTTCTAATTTCAACCCATGCGCACCCGCACGCATTAACGTTTCAGCCGCTTGCATGTTTTTGCTTAATGATTTGCGGTACGATAAAAACGGCATGTCGGCGATTAAACATTTTTCCGGCGCACCGCGAGCAACAGCCTCTGTATGCCAAGCCATCATTTCAAGCGTTGCGGGAATGGTGTCAGCGAAACCGTGCATCGTCATCGCGGCGCTATCACCAACGAGTAGACAATCAATTTCCGTTTGCGCGAGTAAGCGAGCGCTGGTGTAATCATAACAAGTCATCATCGTGATTTTTTCACCACGCTGTTTAAATGCTGCAAAATCAAGAATATTCATCAATTACTCCTTGATAAGCGAATAGGTTTGGATAAATTGCTGATAAATGGCATGAAACGGATCATCTTTTAATGCGATTAAATGTTTTTCGAGTGTTTGCGTGTCACCGCGCACTAACGGGCCCGTTAAAGCCGTAGCCGCATGCGTGATTAAATTATCGGTTTGCTGTTTCAGATAGGGCAGCGCAATTTCTTCAGGAATATTGAATTGGTTTTGCAAGGTCGATAAAAATTTTTGCCATAAAAGACAACTAAAATTTCCCGCCATCGCACACAAAGCGTGATAAAGCATTTTTTGTTGTTTGGGAAGGCGCACATGGGCATTTGGCACACCGGGCAATATCACATTGAATGGCGGCGCGTCATCATCAATGACAAATCCAAATTGCTGATATTTTTCTAGTGAATATTCACCTTGATTAAATGTTGTTAGCGGATGCGCGCCAACCGCTAAATCGGTTATTAAACTTCCCGAACAATGCACAATATGGGCTTTCGTGTTCTGCAAATGGGTTTGAATAAAGGTTTCAATGGCATCATCACGAATTAACACTAAAATGGTACTGGCTGCTTGTTGCGCCTCTGCCAATGCTGTCAGCGGCAAAGCACGATGCCAAGAAGAAAAAGGCAAATCGAGCAAACGAAAATAATGTTTAAAGTGGTTGGCTAAACAACCGTTACCGATCAAAAGATAATGAGGTACTTGTCGCATGATCAAGTCCTAGGTCGTATTGATTAATAAAAACAAGTCATCGCGAGGCGTTATTATGGCCCCCGCCATGACAGTAGCTGTCTCTGCTTAAAGTCAGATCAGCTCTAATTTACCCAGTTTGCCGTTCGCTGGCAACCGCCGCCCTAAATAATCTGGCAGCGCGATTGTGGCGCTTTTGGGGCTTCTACAGCGCTTTGCGGGGCCATTACAGTATGAGCAAGCCCAGCTTGTAAGCGGGGACGGAGTAGACCTGTTTTCAATGAATCCAAAAGCTTACCTAACACTTTTTCAGGTTCATTAACGTAAGTGGCCACCCAAATATTAGCTTTACCGGTCGGATCTAAACACGTTTGACCACTTTGTAAATCCATGCGGATAGGTAAATATTCTAATTTCGCCAGATTTTTATCCATCGCAATCATTGCCGCCAGCGCGTCCCATAAATAATAAATTTCAAAGGACTTATCGCCATTTTGGTCCACGAACAACTTCAGCAATTGATAAATCACTTTTAAAACAGGTTGTTGCTGCATACCCAGCAGATCATAAAACGCTTTGGTAAAGGGTACCTGGTTCGTCGCATCTAAAGGCACCAATGTCACGGACACACCGGAATCAAATACAATCTCCGCCGCTTTCGGGTCAACGTAGATATTCCACTCAGCGACATAATTGGTTGAATTTAGGTCAAGTGCTTGGATATTACCCGCAACACGCACCGCCCCACCCATGATAACGACATCGGCTATTTTGTCATGTATTTCAGGGTGCTTTTGCAGCAAATGCGCTACGTTCGTTAAAGGGCCGGTTGCG
Source organism: uncultured Coxiellaceae bacterium (assembly GCA_964597435.1). GTDB lineage: Bacteria > Pseudomonadota > Gammaproteobacteria > DSM-16500 > DSM-16500 > Aquicella. Next base: position 55,497 of record CAZQXH010000001.1, read on the forward strand.
ATAATGGTTACTTTATCAGCGGAATTTTCTAAGGTTTGGCGCATTAATTCCACGGCATCGGGCTTAAAATTAGGTTGGGGGTTGCGCTCAAAGCTAATCGTATCCATGCTCTTATCAATCATGGCGCGAAAGTCTTCTGGAAAACCATCATGGGGCGCACAAGGCACTCGGCTGCCATAAGCGATGGGCATGTCCGTCTCTCCCAGTAAATGGCAAACATCTGCCAAATTTCTAATCCCCGCCTCCGCATGCGCTTCACCGGTTGCCGCTAAAGTCACGGCTAACACCTTAGCTTTCGGATTCAATACCACAGCAGCAATTGCCATATAGTCATCCGTTGAAGCATCATTATCAAATATCACTTTCATGCGACCATCCATACCAGCACCCCTTTTATCGTTGAATGTTTGGCCTTATACCGAATGGAATGGTTAAAATCAATACGGATAATCTGAACTCAGCACGGGATGAGATTGCACTCAACGCAAATTCATGATACCTAAGCAAATTGCGCTTTTTTCAGAGGATGAATTATGTCAGCGACTTTTAAATCCCACCTGTATGTCATTGCCGTTTCTGCCATCGCCGCCATTGCCGGCTTACTTTTTGGTTTTGATACAGGGATCATTTCGGGAGCCTTACTATTCATTCAAAAAGATTTTCCCGTTTCTATTTTTATGAAAGAATTAATCGTGAGCAGCGTCTTATTTGGCGCAATGATGGGCTCACTCGCGAGTGGCCAGCTCACTGATAAATTCGGGCGCCGCCGCATCATGCTTATTATTTCTGGGTTATTTATTACGGGCACGCTCATTGCCTCGATGGCACCTAGCGTCACCTGGATTTTATTAGGCCGCGTGTGCATCGGCTTTGCGATTGGTATTGGTTCCTACACCGCCCCGCTTTACATTGCGGAAGTTTCACCCCTCGAATGGCGCGGTGGTTTAGTGTCTTTAAATCAATTAGCAATTACTCTAGGCATTTTATTCTCATTTATCATTAATTATGTTTTTACCAACGTCGATGGATCTTGGCGCTTCATGTTTGGCATTGGCTTAGTGCCCGCCATTTTATTAAGTATCGGCATGGTGTTTTTACCCGAGAGTCCGCGCTGGTTAATCACGCAAAATCGCCGTGAAGAAGCAATTAAAACCCTACGTGTCTTGCGTCATACGGATAATGTGCGTGCAGAAATACAAGAAATTGAACAAAGCTTAACGATCAAACAAGCCGGTTTTAAAGAAGTCTTTGCGCCATGGATTTTACCCGTCTTATTTTTAGGCGCAATGCTAGGTTTCATTCAACAAGTCACCGGCATTAACACCATTATTTATTATGCGCCAACCATTTTTGAATTAGCGGGTTTCCAAGATGCATCGAGCTCCATTTTAGCCACCATCGGCATTGGTATCGTTAACGTTGCCGCAACCATTTTTGCCATTGCTTATTTAGACAAATGGGGCCGACGCCCCTTATTACTCGCAGGCCTTGCGGGCATGTGCTTAAGCTTATTGGGTTTAGCACTCTCTTTTTATTTTAATACTAGCCTCCTGCGTTGGCTCGCCATGAGTTGCACCTTCAGCTTTATTATTTGTTTTGCCTTTAGTTTAGGGGCAATTTTGTGGTTAGTGGTTTCGGAAATTTTCCCCTTAGAAGTGCGCGCAACGGCCATGGGCATTGCGGTGTTCAGCTGCTGGTTGTGGAACTTTGTGGTTTCCTCCACCTTCTTAACCTTATTAAGCGCAATCGGCCCCACCGCGAGCTTTTTATTTTATGCGGTCATGTGTATGGTCAGTTGGTGGTTTTGTTATGCCAAAGTGCCTGAAACCAGCGGCATTTCGCTGGAACAAATTGAAGTCAATATTCGTCGTGGTTTACCGTTACGCGAAATTGGCCAACCCCATTTGTCGCAACCCAAGCTTAACCCTGTCAATTATCCGGTGAATTAAGTGATGCAAAATAAAACCATTGTGAGTTGGGATTTAGGCGCTACCAAATGCACGGCGGGCATAGTCGAATATCACCCAGAAACGCATGGGTTGGCTTGTAAAAAACATGCCACGATAAAACTGTCCACGGTACAATCGTTGGAAGATTTAATTCATGCCCTGGAAGATCGACTGGATTTTCGCATGCGTGATGCGCATGCCATTTGCATTGGCGCTGCTGGCCACTATGATGGCAAACAGTTGTACCACACCAATGCCTATCCTTACCCGATGCAGTTTGCAAATGTAGCCAAACTATTTAAATGGCCCACCTTCACCGTGATTCATGATTATGCCTCCATCGTTTGCGCAACCTTTACCTCATACATGGAACAACCCCGGAATTTAAAACGTTTAAACGCCTGTAGCGTTGAGCCGCATGGCCGTCGTGTTGCATTAGGGCTTGGCACCGGTTTAGGTCTAAAAGATGGTGTGTTATTAGAAAACGGTGACTTTTGGCTAGGCCACAATGAAATTGGTCATATTGGAGTCATTGCAGCGCCACGAATGAGTGCAAATGAATTAAAGCGCCACCGCGATCTCATGAAATTCTTGCGCAGCAAACAAAAAGTTGAAGCCCCCGTTAACTTCGAACATATTTTAACCGGAAAAGGCACAGTCAATTTATTTGAATTTTTTGATCCGGATCGAAGAAAATTAACGCCGGAAGCCGTGGGCGAACACATGCGTTCCGGGGAATGTGCCGAAATGCTCGATGCGTTTGCCTGGTACATTGGTTTATTTGTGGGTTCAGTGCAACTCACGTTCATGCCAGAAGGCGGCGTATGGATTACTGGCGGCGTTGCCCTCAATCATTTAGATGTCTTCGACCGCCCTTCATTCCAAGCTGGGATATTAGCCTCACCCGCTTATTTACCCCAGCGCGAAAATTATGCCTTGGGCGTTTTGTGCAATCATGAACACGCGTTGATTGGTAATGGGTATTATGCGGCAAAGCGTTTGTTAAGTTAAAATCCCCCGTCTTTGCAAGGAAACCAGCAGCAGCCGATCGTGCATTTTAAATGCCGCTAGGCTCGCCCTGTTGGATAAATAATTGAGTAATTTAAAAATTAATCAAACTAAATTAATTTTTATTGCTCATTTCTCTCTCATTAGCTAAACTTAAAAGCAATAATAAGGTCAAAACTTAACCATAAAACGAGAACGCTATGGACTCACGCCGAAAACGTCAGAAGCCCAAAGATACATCATTCCATCCGCATCAAAAGCGAGCGCGTCATTCGACCAATGATGAGAATTTCATAGCCAATATGTTTACAATGCGAGCGCAAGGGGAAACCACGCAAGTTGATGCGCAAGGCAATATCGAACCTATTAAAAATACGTTTCTGGTGAAACAAAGCGTTGTACCACCCCACTGCTCAATTAAAGCCATCAATGCAGCAGCCACTGTCATTGCATCAAAAGCCCCCACATATCGACCCGTAGGTGAAGTCATTTATCAAAATGGCTCACCGGTTAAAGTCCTTACACCCAAGGGTAAAACGCCTCTGCCACGCGTAGCCGCTCATAATGCTGTGTCGTTTTTTTCTAACAGCCGGTTATTAGAAGAATTACGCGATATAACGCCCATCAACAAAATGGTAGCCGATGTTGCCGCGTTTAAGGAAACAAAAAGTTATCAAAATTTACTGAAGGTATTAACCGCCTTCAAAGAACAATCTGTTCACATTACGCGACAATTATTATCGTCTTCTTTAAAAGAACGAAAAGACCATCATTTCCAGCGCAGTTCACAAGCAGCTGCACTAACAGAACCCGGCGCTAGCACAAAATTTTCTAGCGCGAAAGAACATGTTAAAGCAGCGCAATTAGTTTATTCCGAACCCGTTAAATGGGAATGGCTACATCTAGTTGCCTACATGATATGGGCCGAGCGAAGTCAAACGAGTTTAAATTTGGTCGCTGGCACCTTTGCTTGTAACACCGAAATGCTCATGCCTGAATCGCTCATCGGTTACTTAGCAAAAAAATACCCGCAAGGTTTTGATCTTCTAATCCACGCCGATTTAATTGAACCATCGAATGTTGCTTGGAATATCACTTACACGCTTAAAGCTGGCTGCTTAATCATTCCCTTAGCCTTTAACCCACTTTCTAATAATAAGCCTCAACGTGATTTTTTAAACTTTTTCACCGCAACGATGAAAGCACTTGTAGAAGAAGAAACAAAAACGTCACCGGGACCCGATGCGAGCAATGCGCCCCTTGAAGGCCATTTTTACCGGCCACCCTCACTTTAAGGCGTTTCTAGATGGTGCAAGGGATAAGCTTGCACCATCATCGTCTTAATTTTTCCTTGTTGACGAAGGCAGTTGATGATATCTGGCATGCTCGTCAGTTATTCCTTTTCTAAACTCCGCTAATTCTAATCCGCCATCTTGAAAAGTGGCTGCCTTCTTCGCAAACTCTTCCACCGACATTTTCTGATGCAATAAACAAAAAACAGTTTGATAAAGTTTTAAGAAGGTCGCTTGCTGCTCTTTAGGAAGACAACACTTTATATTGACTAACTGCTCTCCCGTCTTCACTTCCAAACGCTCGATCATTTTAGAAATAAAATCAAGACGCAGCGAAGATGCCAGCGTTAACAAAAACAAATCAACTTCATCCGCATTGATAATGAGCTTAGTAAAATCTAATTGCATTACCAGTTTTGTTTGCATAGGAGGCGGCAATAATCTCATTAATTTGCCAAGCTCGGTCAATGTCATTGGCTTAAGCGGATAAGGCTTCAACGCTTTTAAACAAGCCCTAATAAATCGTTCGGCATACGTCAAGTTATCTTCCTGCATTTTTAGCAAACCACGGAAAAAGGTTGGCATGTCCATTTCACCAGCGCCTCTTTTAACGATATTACTTAACCGTATTTTTTCTAACCGACAACACAGTTCATGGAGATGCCATGTTGGATTAGTAACAGCAATTGTTTGCAATTCAGAAAAAGAAAAATCATTCAAATAAGCGCCTCTAAACAGGTCTTCTTCTTGATCAATAGGTAAACTAGTTACCTGCTGTAACCATCGCTCAGCATGCGCTTCTTGCAATGCTTTACGCTGTTTTGCGCAGTTGATTGCCGGCAAAACTCGCGCTAAATTTTCTGCGGATAATTGCATTAAACAAGATTGTGTCAAACAGTAAGCATCAAGTTGACGAGGCGATACTTGCTTTAAAACGAGTATTAATTTACTCGTATACTCCCAGGCTGCCTGTTGAGAAGAAGGCCAGAGTAAACTATTAAAGTCAGGTAATGTTTTTGGTAGCAAGGCAAGACCTCTCGCACAAACATTCGCAACCACTGCACGCGCCATGTCATCTTCTAAAACTTGCAAATAACTGCATAAATCATCAAATGAGTGAATGGATTCCCCCAATCGCTTTGCGCCGACAGCCGCCACGACTTGCGTTAAAAAATCGCCATGATGCTGATAGAAAGTAGCATGTAACACCCGGTAATCGGGCTGAATAGAAATGAAATAGCGTATGGGCAAGAAATGGATTAATGCGCTTTTGGCCTCAGAACATTCAAGCACAATTTTACATTCTTCCCAACGTGGTAATAGCTTTATGACAAATGCTTCGCCTAGTTTTCGCAAAATGAGCAGAGGCGCTTCTTTATAACCAGTCTGCCGCAATATACTGTTTAACTGTTCTGGAGAGACAATAAGGGCCTGTAATGTTGTTGTATCAAATTGGTCAATAGTACCCTTATTAAAGGGCAATAGACGTAATAACCAAGCAAGGGACGTTAAGTTTAATTTTAACGCCAAAATACGTTGGAATTTTTCTTCCGTATTATCCTCAAATTTTCCGGCATTATTGGCAAAGATAGCCATCACAGCATCATGAATAGGATTAGGCTCTAATAAAAGCAATACTCTGACAATGTGTTTATGATACTCCTCTCGCTCATGTTGGCGCATCTTTAACAGGTTGCCGAGACCTTTGGGTGAAAACGCTTCTAAAAACAAGCTGCGATGAGCTAAAGGTAAGTGTCGCAAAATCCACTCTAACTTATTTTTCCACTCATCAGATGGGTGCTTCTCAATAAAAATAGCGACATATTTTAAAAATGCTAAGCGGTCTTCCGGACGCAAAAACAAGATTAGCCCTTTAAAGAAGGTGCCATCTTTATCTTTTTGAGTAAACGCGGCCAGCCGCCCTAATGGTAAATTTTCACAGAGAGTAGCTAAATCGTTACGGGGGAGTTTGGTCAAGTTGTTGAGAAAAGTGGGAATGTCATAATTTCCGGGTGTAAATAAAGTAGAACGAAGCGCCATTTTAATATCCTTCTATTTTAATGCGATCCTCATGAAGCGCTGTAATGAGCTCGTCATTGCGAGCTAAAGCAGCTCGCAATGACAATTGCTTGCAATACCGAACATTAAGCGACCGCATATTCCTCAACACGCATATTGCTTTGCATAAACGGCAACACTTCACCGCGGCCAATGCCGTAATAACGGAAACCTGCTACCAGCATTTGCTGAGGGTCATACTGGTTACGGCCGTCAAAAATAATGTAATTGCGCATGAGCTTTTTCATGGCAACGGTATCGGGATAGCAGAAGGGTTTCCATTCCGTGACTAACACCATTGCATCAACCCCTTTTAACGCAGCGTATTGATCATCTGTAAAAATAATTCTGCCACGGGCAAACCATTCAGCGGGCAATAATTCCCGCGCAACGTGCATGGCCGCAGGATCATAGGCTTTAATGGTTGCACCACGCTGAATGGCGTCTGCAATTAACACTAGCGAAGAAGCTTCGCGCATATCATCTGTGCCCGGTTTAAATGCCAAACCCCACAAACCCAATGTGACATCACTTAAATCATCGCCAAACACATAGCGAATTTTTTCTGGCAACACCGCTTTTTGGGCGGCATTCCTCGCTTCAATGGCATTTAATAAAATGGGATCCACGCCGGTTTTTTCCGCCATTTTAATTAAAGCGCGCACATCTTTGGGGAAGCAAGAGCCGCCATAACCACAACCTGCATTTAAAAACGCAGATCCAATGCGATTATCAGAGCCAATGCCAATGCGTACATTTTCAATATCCACACTTAAGCGCTCACACAACACCGCCATTTCATTCATGAAAGAGATTCGTGAGGCAAGCATTGCGTTTGCAGCATATTTTGTCATTTCCGCATCTTTCACATTCATGAAATATAAACGTTCATTGTTGCGCAAAATAGGCCAATACAAATTACGCATAATCGTTTCAGCATTGTGGGAATCTAATCCAACAATAACTCGATCGGGGCGCATGAAATCTTCAATGGCAGCGCCTTCCCGTAAAAATTCAGGATTGCTCACCACATCAAAGGAAATTTTTAATTTACGTCGCTCTAATTCAGCACGAATTAACGCCGTCACTTGGTCCGCCATGCCAACGGGTACCGTGGATTTATCCACCACCACACAATAATCATTAATATAAGAGCCAATATCACGCGCCGCCGCCAACACATACTGAATGTCAGCAGCCCCTTGCTTATCACTGGGTGTGCCAACGGCAATAAAAATAACTTCCGGATGGTTGGCGACTTCATTAAGACTGCTTACAAAACGCAACCGATTCGCATCCCGATTACTAATCACCATCGCTTCCAAGCCTGGCTCATAAATCGGCATGATGCCTTGCTGCAAGCGCTTAATTTTTTCCTCATTCACATCAACACAAGTAACATGATTTCCTAATTCAGCAAAACAAGCACCGGTTACTAATCCTACATAACCTGCACCAATGACAGTGATATCCAAATGAAAATCCTCCTAGGATGTTCGATAAATCGCAATCCGATCGCCACGTTCATTGCAAAAAACTTGGATCGGTAAAGGCAGTTTAATTGGCTGATATTGATCAGCTTTCATTTCATGATTTAAGCGTAGCGCCAAATAATCGTACTGACGCCAATTTTCACCCGCAATGGTGTGGGGGTCGCTATACTGAATGCGGCGAGTGAAAATATCATTCGCAAAATGGTTTGAATAATACATCACTTGATAATCATTAACGTATAAATTGGCATTCGCCGGAATGTTAGCGGCAAGCCAATTCCCCGCATCGCGCAAATAGGTTTTAGATACGCCACGATTAATTAAAGGGCCTGTGCCGGAAAGTATAATGACTAAAATAGCCGCATAGGCGAATTGGCGCTGCCTTGGAAGCGCATACCATAATTTCGCCAAAGCAAACGGTACCCAAATGAGAAACACTAACGTCATCGCCACTAAATAGCGCCGCGAGAAAAAGAAGCGTTGCGCGTAAAAAAGTGCCGTAATAATAAAGTTGATGGCGAGGTAACACCAAAGAGGCGCTTGCGCTGGCAGTTTAATGGTTCGCAAGGCATAAGCGACCAAAGCCGTCATGACCCAGCCAAAGCTTTTCAGCACAAAATAAAAGTAACCCGTTATTAATGTCAAAATTAAAATGACTTGACCATCACGGCCGGCTTCCATGGGCAAAACGTATTGCACCAACGCATCGCGCCATTGCTGAAATCGCGCTAAAGCTAATTGCGGTGCGCCCAGCAGTTGATGAATAAGTTCTGCCACTCTGCCCCATTTTTCGCTGGCAAATTCAGGATGCAAAGCCACCGCAATGATCACACTGACCAATGCCAGTAATGCAATACTGTGCAAACTAAAAAATTGCTTAACCCGTATCCACCCTGCATTTTCTTTGCGAAATAATACTAATGTTGGTGCTAACATTAAAAATATCGCCCCTTCGATGCGGAAGGCCGTAGCGACAATTAAAGCACTGCTCCAACCCAATGCTAAACGCAGCGATGGTTTTTTCCAGTAGCGAATCAACGCATACAAAGACAATAAATAAAAAGCCCAGTAGCCATGATCGCGAATAATGGAATCGCGCACGCTATTTAAATCATGGGTAAATAAGATGGTTAGCAGTGCAAACCATAAAACGAGTGTGGTTGCGCCTAACTCCCAGCTAATGAGGATAAAGAGTGCAACGCTTAATGCCGAAAAAAGCCCATTAATCACAAAAGCCGATGTTAAATACGACCAATGTGTCCACTGTGTGGTTTTTTGAATGAGTACGGAATAAAGTGGCCACTGTGCCTGCGCACACAATTGCGTGATGCCTTTTAAACTTAAACCCGGATAAGCTTGTGCGCTTTGTAAATAGCAAATGCCATCGGGATTAATGACTTGTTGGTTCCAATCTACCCAAGCGGATAAAATAAAGCTTAATATTACCCCTAGGGCAATTATGAGTACCGGTTGATCCTTCATCCAAAATCGTTGCATTTATGCCACCAAGCTCTCCAGGGAACGTCTGAATTCTGCCGCAAGTTCTACGTGTCGTAAAGCATAAGCGACGGTTGCTTCTAAGTAGCCAAGCTTAGTGCCACAATCGTAACGGCGTCCATTAAATTGATACGCATAGACCGCTTCTTCTTTGAGCAATAAAGCAATGGCATCGGTTAATTGAATTTCACCACCTGAACCGCGCGGAATGGTTTCTAAGTGATGAAAAATGCGCGGGGTGAGAATGTAACGGCCTACTACGCCTAAATTGGATGGCGCATCAGCTGGGTCTGGTTTTTCAACAATACCGCGGAGCTTTGCTATGCGCTCGGGTTTTGACACATCCACGATGCCGTATTTATTGGTTTCCATTGGCTGAATGGCTTCCACCGCAATAATGCTCTTATCATCCATCGCGCTAAATTGACTAATCATTTGTTGCAAACAGGGTTGCTCACCGCCATCAATTAAGTCATCTGCTAATAGCACGGCAAAGGGTTCATTCATCACAAGTTGTTTTGCGCAAAGCACCGCATGCCCTAAACCCAACGGATATTTTTGCCGGATATAGGCACACGACACTCCATTCGGTAAAATGCCCCGGACAATTTCTAATAATTCGTGCTTGCCGCGCTCAGCGAGTGTTGCCTCTAATTCGAAGTTTGAGTCAAAATGGTCTTCAATTGCGCGTTTGCTACTGTTCGTAACAAAGATGAGTTCGGTGATACCAGCGGCGACCGCTTCTTCAACGGCATATTGAATCAATGGCTTATCGACAATGGGGAGCATTTCTTTGGGATTAGCTTTTGTGGCGGGTAAAAATCGCGTCCCTAAGCCTGCAACAGGAAAGATGGCTTTTGTAATCATCGTCATGAAGATCGCCTCGCGGGTACATAAGGTTAGGCATCTTACCATAATCAATGTTGAGAAAAAATTAAACTGGCGCATTTTTTACGCGTTTTTCACCTTAACTTTGCGCAAGCTGGGTGTGTAGATGCAAGGACGCCAACTGGATATTAGCCAACGCGCGCTTCGCCCCATCATTTGTGCTTATTTAAGTCAGCAAAGAGCCGATTCCACCCTCATCAACAATTTTAAACGCGGCTTTTGCTGTGGGTATGTTTTACTAGCGTTAATTTGTTATTACTTAGAAAAACACGCTAAAAAGACCAACCAAGATAATTGGACGTGGTTAATGCAAGTTTTACATTTACTCTTAGATGATCCCGCCGTTTGGAAGAGTTTGCCCAGCAAGAGCCACTTAGATATTCAACGCTGCATTAGCCTCCTGGAAATATTACAGCACACTTCACTGTATTTGCTACGCGTTGCGCAAGGAAATTTGCCGGCTTTTTTTGAAGCAACAAACGGTTTGACCATCCAATTGGAGTTTCGCATTTCAGGTTTATTTACCTTGCAGCATTTTTTAACATCAGTGCATTACCGGGAACATGGCATCGAACGCCAAACGACTTTATTAGCGGAAATGCTTAAATATCAGCATCGCTTAGTTGTCATTAGCAAAGGGGGGCACACGTTTGGCATGATGCGAGATGGGGCTGAAATTAACTTCATGGAATCAAATTCTAAGTCGTTAAAAAAGACCCAATACTTAACGAACGGATTATTGGCTATCGCGCAATTTTTATTTCACATTGCTAAATACGATCCCCACATCCCTTCATCGTTTGGGATTCGCATTTTTTCCTTTGATGGCATTGGCAATTATGTTTTACCTTCCCTTTTTTTAGCCGCGCTCAAGCCACCTTGCTTTAACGGAAATTCAGCCTACGGTAAAGGGTATTCTTCTTTACATATTGCCGCGCGCATTGGGGACGTGGTGAGCTTGGGGTATTATTTAAGTAAAACCGTTCATGTAAACTGTTCGACGCAAAAGCAATATACCCCTTTATATTTAGCCGCGGCGAAAGGCTATGATTTAGCAGTGGATTTACTGTTGCTGCAAGGCGCCGACCCGCATTTTTCGAGTAAATCTTGTATCGGCAGTGCGATTTCGCGCGGGCACCATGAGATTGCGGCATCGCTCCGGGCTAATAAAACCACCGGATTATTTGCGGTGAAACGCTCAACCTCACTGCCTATTTTATTGGCAAAAGAGTTGCCTGCTTCCCCTTAGGTTTGATATAACCCCATACGGCTCTCTTCTCCTCAGGCACCACTATTTATATTGGAAAACTAATGCGCAAATCCGTTCTCATCCTCGGCCACAACGATGCACCGCATTTTGTTGATATTTATAATCAATACGCGCGCGTTTTTGATCCCGCGGAATATGAAGTGACTGTCGTTTATTTAACCGGCGCGAAAACTGCCGCCGTTGCCGAGCGCACGTTAGCCGATGAAACCCTTTTTCTTAATTTACCGAAACGCTCGTTGCGCTATCTTAAATTCGGCGCACTCTGGCAACTTTATAAACTCTGCCGCAAAAAGCGCTTTGAGATCGTTATTTGCCATCGCTACAAACCCATTTATTTAATGTTATTGCTCTCACACGTTTTTAGCTTTAAAAAAGTTATCTTTGTGTTACACGAGCTCGGCACCATGCGCGCGCGGGGGCGGCAAACATTAATTGCTGCGCTAAAGCGTGACAACATGCGCTTTGCCGGTGTTTCTAATGCCGTGCGCGATGATTTACGCGCATCCCTCTGGGGCATGCCGCAAGAACACATTATTACTTTATATAACATGATTGATGTGGATTTAATTGAGCCACAATTATTGAACCGCGAAATCGCACGCAAAGAATTAGGATTTAACGATACGGATTTTGTGTTTGGAAATTTAGCACGCTTAGTACCCAATAAAGACCAAGCTACTTTATTAAAGGCATTCGCGGCGGTGCGAACCATTAACCCTCATGCCAGACTCATTATCATGGGCACAGGACAGTTAGAAACATCATTAAAAGAACAAGCACGAAATTTGCAATTAGAAGATGCGGTTATTTTTACCGGATTTGTTTCCGGCGCCTTCCGCTATTTAAAAGCCTTTGATTGTTTTGTTTTATCATCAAAACAAGAAGCATTTGGACGGGTTTTAATTGAGGCAATGGTAGCAAAGCTGCCGCTCATTGCAACTTCAGTGCATGGTATACCGGAAGTGGTCGGAACGGCAGGGAAAATTGTTGCGAGCGGCATGAGCGATCAACTTGCCAATGCCATGACGGAAGTCATTAACCTCTCAAGCGAGGCGCGCTTTCAACTGGGTGAGGCCGGATATCAACGCGCCCTCAATGTGTTTTCCATTCCGGTTTTTCAAACACACTTTTGGGCAGCGTTAGAATAATTTTTATTAGCTAGCAAATCCTAGCTTTGCTACGGGGCGCCTTTCCAAGAGTTTTTGAAAAACTTCACTTTTTAAATTATGTGTTTTGCTAATTTCATCATCACCGCCCAAAAGAAACGCGTAAAACAATGGCAAGATATTCTTGCTTTTGGCAGCGGCCAATTGCTCACAGCATTTTAAACAAACTTGCAGTTGCTCTCGGGGATCTTTAGCTTGATTTATGTTTTTCTCAAACTCATCTATTATCAGAGTATTGGCTTGTGAGAATAAACCCAACATATAATAATAACTGCTGGACCATTTTCGGTAAACGCCAATCACTGTTTGCGCGTCTTTCTTTATTGAACTCAAACAACCTATTTGATATTCAGTCAGTTGATATTTGGCAATAGCGGTTGCCAAATCATTGCATTTTTTTCTTTTATCCCCTTCAAATGCGCAAGCTTGTAACTCGTCGGGTAAAGTATCCGGATCGACCGGTTTACCTTGAGGTGTGAATTCCTGCGCAAGCTTTCTCTCCGCATTACGAACAGCATCCGGATCAGCTGCTTTAGAAAACCTTAAAACTATTTCCGTTCCACCATCTGGTAACTTTAAAAAGGACAAATCCGGCGAAATTGAAACAGGAGGAGCAATACTAGAACCACTACGATTAATCTGTATGGAACGCGCTTTAGGCGGTTGCATATTAAGCATGTGCACCAATTCCGATAATTTTCTTTCACCGCGCTCCATAATCTGCTTACTAAATTCTTCAAATATCTCTAATGAAAAATTATCAACACCTTGGAATTTTCGAATAAAGACATTCGCAATAGCACGATGCGGTTCAGAAACTTGTGCTTTGGTAAGATTAAAATATCTAAAAAACTTCTCATCTTCAGGATCGATTTTCGGATATCCATCTTTACTCGGTACAATATTGCCATTTACACGGAAACCTGGTTTGACTAAATTATAAATCCGGTAATAGAGTCCTCTTAACCAAATCGCGCTCTCTTCAGATAAAGGTTTTAACATTTCATCCGCAGTAGGCATTTCTGCTAACTTGCAAATAGCCGTATAAGGCTTACGAACTTTCATTTCGCATTTGGACGTGGAACCCAGTGCTAATGCTACTTCTTTTTCCACGGTGGATAGATCGTTTTGCCAGAGATCCGAGCGAATATAAACTTCAACCGAGCAAGTTAGGTAAATGTGTCTCAGTAATAATTGCGTTAAATTCTTCTTTTCAGCATCGCCCACTTTAAGTTTTTTAAAAAAAGGCTCAAGCACTTTATCCGTAATAAATTTTCTAACCGCTGTATCCCCTTCAAGCTCTTTAAGACTTGCGCCAGAACCAAATGTTCCGCCATAAATATAGTGCTCAAATGAACTTTTTAATTCTTTATCAAACTCTTCAACTGCAAATTGATACTTTTGCTCAGTCAGCGCTTGGTTTAATCTTTCTAAATTCGCTAAACGCATTTCTTCAAAAATAAGAATGGCGATAGGAAGGGAAATTTTGCCATCCATTTGAGTAATCAAGGCAATCTTTAATTCGTAATGATTAACTTGAGTAATGGCTTTGCGTATTCGTTGAATCGGTTCTTTAATTTCAGGAACATCTTTAAGATATTTAATGCCTTTTGGTAGGCCTTTTTTAAGGTAGTCTGTCCAAGCCGCTTCAATGGCTTTAAAAATAGTGTCTAATTGATCGAAAACAGCGAAGTCTTCAATACGTGCTTCACTACGTGGCTGCATGTCCCTACCCTTCTAAAAATTAGCAATTGCTTAAAATGACTATAATTAAGTTAGCTTAACGTTTTCTTATTACTTTTTTAAACGCTTAACCAAAGCAATAACATCTCACTTCATTCGATGCAAGCTTCAATATGCATTGTTATGCACAAAACCGCGCAGAAAAGTTAAAAAGATAATTTTTAAATCAAACCACAGTGACCAATGATTAATGTAATACAAATCATAGTCGACGCGTTTTTGCATTTTATCGAGGGTATCGGTTTCACCACGCCAGCCATTTACTTGCGCCCAACCCGTGATGCCGGGTTTAACATGATGGCGTTGCATGTAAGTATCAATCTTGTATTTATACTCATCATTATGCGCTAAAGCATGTGGCCTTGGGCCAACGATGGACATACGGCCTTGTAAGACATTAATGAATTGGGGCAATTCATCCAAGCTAGTCCGGCGTAAAAAACGCCCGAGTGGGGTAATACGCGCATCATTGGCTTTCGCTTGCGTCACTTTGCCAGCCGCTTCTTGGTGCTGATACATGGTGCGAAATTTATACACGTTAATAATTTTGCCATCCCAGCCTAAGCGTTGTTGCTTAAAGAACACCGGGCCTCGCGAGGTGCATTTTACGGCAAGACTAATTAAAAGTAACAGTGGGCTAATCAGCATCACAATAATTAATGCGAGAGCGCGATCTTCAATGGCTTTTACTAATCGATTAATACCACGCATGGGTGATGTGCGGATATTAAGCACCGGGTAGCCAGCAATATCAGTGATGGAATGATTTAATAACACTAGATTAAAAATATTTAATAATAAACGCGTTGTAATGGTCGATTGCTGCAAAGCGTGCATGATCTCACGCACCCGCACCTCGGCCCGCATGGGCAGCGCAATCCAAATTTCATCAATGGTTTTATCGTGGCTTAAAAAAGCACTCAAATTCATGGGGGTTTGCCGCACGGGAATGCCTTGCAAGGTTTCGGGTTTATCACAGGCGCTATCATCCCAAAAGCTTACGATGCGATAACCCGTCCATAAGGCTTGCTGCACGGTTTGTGCAAATTGAATACCGAGCGTTCCTGCACCTAAAATCACCACACGGCGTTCATTAAACCCATGGCGACGCATCCATCGTAAAATAGCGAGCACGCTGGTACGCACTATTACCAATAAGACGAAAGCAAAAATTAACCAACTAAAAAACCAAATTCGCGAATATACTTCACCCGTTTTAGTCGCAAAGGCGATTGTTCCTAACAATAAACCCAAACTGAGTATGGCTTGACCGAGCAAAAACATAAAGCGCACAAAATTCATGCCACGCACGGAGACGTAAATTTTACAGAAAGCGAACAAGAAGGGCGTGATGCCGGCGGCCAGAAAGAGCGCGTGGTAATAAGATAGCGGTAAATTAAACTGTTGAAAATGCAAGACGCTCGCGAGCCAGCCAGCGACAAAGACCGTCGCCATATCAACAATGCGCATTAGAATGGCGATAACGTTCGAATATTCTTTTAACAATCCCTTGGGCAACATAAATGCTCGTGCTATCCTCTGGTTAATCGTGCTTCCGGATAATGTAGCATTTAAACGTCAAATTCAATGAATTGCTTATGAAAATTGCATTAGTGTGTGATTGGTTAGTCGTTGTTGGCGGTGCGGAAAAATTTCTAGGTCATTTACTGGATTGTTTTCCTACAGCTGATCTTTTTGCTGTCGTTGATTTTGTCGACCCTAAAGATCGTCACTGTCTGCGTGGCAAACAAGTCACCACGACTTTCATCCAAAAATTGCCGGGCGCAAAAAAACATTACCGTCACTATTTGCCTTTAATGCCACTTGCCATCGAGCAATTAGATTTATCCGCCTACGATGTCATTCTTTCCAGCTCCCACGCTGTTGCTAAAGGCGTCATCACTGGCCCCGATCAATTACATATCAGCTATGTGCACTCACCCATGCGTTATGCCTGGGATTTACAACATCAATATTTAAAAGAAACCGGCTTAGATAAACGCTGGACCGGTTGGTTAGCGCGTTATTTCTTACACAAGCTGCGCCTGTGGGATTTACGCAGTGCGACGAACGTAGATCATTTTTTAACAAACTCGCAATTCATCGCGCGCCGTGTACAAAAAACGTATCGACGCGATGCGAATGTTTTATACCCGCCTATTGAATTAGAGCAATTCCAACCTGGCTTAAAAAAAGATAATTTCTTTTTAGCCGCTTCACGCTTAGTACCGTATAAAAAAATGGATTTAATTGTTGAAACTTTCCGCTACTTGCCAGATCAACACTTAATTGTGATTGGCGATGGGCCCGATTTTGCCAAATTAAAACAAAAAGCCGGCTCCAATGTCACTTTGCTGGGCTTTCAACCCACGCCGGTTTTAATTGATCATTTACAACGCGCAGCTGCATTAATTTTTGCAGCAGAAGAAGATTTTGGTTTAATTCCACTCGAAGCGCAAGCCTGTGGCACACCTGTTATTGCCTTTGGTAAAGGGGGAGCCTTAGAAACTGTACGCGGTTTAAACCAAAGCGAACCAACTGGTTTATTTTTCCCAGAACAAACGACCACCAGCATTGCAACAGCCGTCGAAACGTTTTTAAAACAGCGTGCTCAATTCACGAGCGCCAATTGCACGGCCAATGCCGCCCGCTTTCACCCTGAACAATTTAAAAAAAATCTTTTGCAGTTTGTGCAAACTCGCCTAGCTGAACGCTCGCAATAAGCCCTACTCTCATGCTATTCTCTGCGCGATCACTTTGAACGAATCAGTGTGAAAAATTATGTCAATGAATGCAGCCAGTGCCGATATTTCTACCGCCAAAACCTCCTTGGAGCAGGATGAACCTCGGTTTGAACACCTCAATCAAAAACAACTCGCTTGGCAAGATTGCGCCGCATCACTACGCAATTGGCGCGTTTGGTTTATGTTAGCGTATCAAGATATTAAATTGCGCTATCGTCGCTCCGTCTTAGGTCCTTTTTGGATTACCTTGAGCATGGCAATTACGGTTTACAGCATGGGTTATCTATATAGCCATCTCTTTCACATTGAACTGCGAGACTATTTCCCCTATCTCGTGGCTGGCATGTTAGCTTGGTCGCTTATCTCTACCGTATTAACGGATTTAGTAGATACCTATACGCAGGCAGAATACACCTTAAAACAAATTAAATTACCGTATACGCTGTATATTCATCGCGTGATCATGCGAAATATTTTAATTTTTGCGCATAATTTATTAGTGTTAATTCCAGTATATCTCTTTTTTAATCACAGCATCCATTTTGGCTGGCAAATGCTACTCATTGTGCCAGGCTTTTTATTGTTTTATGCAAATGCGGTGAGCTTTGGCCTCATCCTAGCCATGATCGGTGCGCGTTATCGAGATATTAGCCAAATTATTAAAAGTTTAATTCAAGTCATCTTCTTTATTACGCCCGTCATGTGGCGCGCCGATGTTTTACCGCCTGCGAAACAATTCATCGCTTATTTAAATCCCTGTTTTGCGATGCTGGAATTAATTCGCGGCCCCTTACTTGGGTATGTGCCCAATTTATTGTGCTTTGTATTAACGGGCGTGCTGACTATTATTGGCCTTGTCTCGGCAAGCCTCTTTTTCACTTCACGCCGCGCGCGCATTATTTATTGGGTGTAAAGACGTATGGCTCATATTCATTTACGTTCTGTTTCCGTGCAATTTCCTATTTTTAATGTCACCGCTCGCTCCTTTAAAAAAGATTTTTTGCGTATGGCAACGGGCGGCTCGATTGCAAAAGACAGTCAAGACCATGTGGTCATTAAAGCGCTAGATAACATTAGCTTCTCTCTTGAACATGGCGACCAAGTTGGATTAATCGGCCACAATGGCTCGGGCAAAAGCACTTTACTACGGTTACTAGCCACGATTTATGAACCCACCCATGGCCACATGCAAATTAATGGTCATATCTCTGCCATGCTCGATATCATGCAAGGCGTTGAGTCGGAATTTACCGGGTTTGAAAATATTTATACGCGCGGCATTTTAATGGGATTAAGTAAGCGCCAAATTTTACGCAATGTGGATGAAATTGCAGACCTGACGGGTCTTGGTGATTATTTACATATGCCAGTGCGCACTTATTCATCCGGGATGCGCGTTCGACTAGCATTTGCCATTTCAACCAGTATTGAACCCGAAATTTTATTAATTGACGAAGTATTTGGTGCGGGTGATGCGGAATTTATGTCGCGCGCACGCAGTAAGATGATTTCGCTATTAAATAAATCCAGCGTCGTGGTGTTAGCGACGCACTCGAATGAATTGATTAGTGAATTTTGCAATAAAGCATTATTGCTAAACAATGGACGAGTGAAATTTTTTGGCCCGGTGGATGAGGCCTTAAAGATTTACCACGCGAAATAATAAGGCTTTGGCATGAATAGCTCCCTCTCCCGCGCGCGGGCGAAAGAACTAAGGCAAGGAGTGACTACGCTTAACGCTGCGCTCTCTCCATCCCCAGCCTAAAATTTTATGCGGTAACGGAACATAAACAATGACGTTTTAAGGAGTTTCAACAGTATGATCATCAGCAGGACGCCTTACCGAATTTCTTGTTTCGGTGGAGGAACGGATTATCACACTTGGTATCAAGAGCACGGTGCCGATGTGCTCTCAACCACCATCAATCAATATTGCTATATCCAGGGTCGACTGCTACCACCCTTTTTTGAACATAAATCTCGCATCGTTTATTCAAAAATTGAAGAAGTAGTTGCGCATGGAGATATCAAACATCCAGCCGTGCGGGCCATTTTAGATTATTTGAACATTGATCAAGGCGTTGAGATTTGCCATCAAGGCGATTTGCCGGCGCGCTCCGGCCTTGGGTCAAGTTCTGCGTTTGTGGTGGGTTTATTAAATCTTTTGTATGCCTTACGTGGCATGATTTCCAGTAAAAAAGAATTGGCTTGCGAAGCGATTCACTTAGAACGTGAAATCATGAATGAAAATGTCGGCGTACAAGATCAAATTGCGACCGCCTATGGTGGTTTAAATCGCATTACTGTGCAACCGAATGGTGATTTTAATGTCATGCCAATTATTTTGCCCATGACGCGGTTACATGACTTGCGCGATCACATGGTGCTTTTTTTCACTGGCGTTTCCCGCACCGCATCCGACATCGCTGCTGATCAAATCAAATCCATCCCTAACAAAACCGCAGAATTACGAGCGATGCACCAGATGGTGGACGAAGCCGTTAAAATCCTCTGCTCACAACAAGATATCGCCACTTTTGGTGAATTACTGCATGAAAGCTGGATGTTAAAGCGCCAAATCAGTTCGAAAATTGCGCCAGCGTATGTCGATGACATTTACGCTAAAGCACGCCTTAATGGCGCCATTGGCGGCAAGTTATTAGGCGCAGGCGGTGGTGGTTTTATGTTGTTCTTTGTGCGCCCTGAAGATAAAGCCAAATTATGCACTGCTTTACACGATTTATTATTAGTCCCCTTTGATTTCGAAACCGGTGGCTCCCAAATCATTTTCTATGATCAAATGGATCACAGTCAAAGCACGCTCACGCGCCGCGATTATCAACATTTACGCAACCATCGTCTTGAAGAAATCAAACCCCTCAATCGTCAACGTTTAAACAGACTACTTGCGGTCGAAGATCGCCAAAAGGAAACAGCATGAATAAGTCAAACCCGATGTTAAAAGATATTGAAAGCAAAATTCACGAATATTGTGACACCCATTTTAATTTTGCTTTTGATCCAGAAAACCCCGTCGTACGCTTACATGAACCCACTTGCAATGGTGATGAGATTTTTGCAGCGGTTGATACCATGTTAAGCACCTATACCACCATGGGTAAAAAAGTCCGCGCTTTTGAAAATCAATATGCCGCTTACACGCATACTCAACATGCTGTGATGTCAAATTCTGGCTCTTCGGCAAATTTGCTGGCCGTTGCCGCACTCGCCAATCCGGTTACACGCGATCATTTACGCCCTGGCGATGAAGTCATTGTGCCCGCGTTATCTTGGTCAACGACGATTTGGCCGTTAATTCAACATCAACTCGTACCGGTGATTGTTGACTGCGATATCAACGATTTCAATTTAGATTTAGCGAAATTAGAAAGTGCCATTGGCCCTAAAACCCGTGCCATTAAATTAGTGCACGTTTATGGTAATCCTTGCAACATGGATGCCATCATGGCGCTCGCTAAAAAACATAACTTGTTCGTGATTGAAGATTGCTGTGAAGCCATGGGTGCTTTTTATGATGGTAAATCCGTCGGTAGCTTTGGTTTAGTGGGTAATTTTAGTTTCTTCTTCTCACACCACATTAGCACGATGGAAGGTGGTATTTCCGTTACCAACGATTTTGATTTCACTGAAACGATGCGAATTTTACGTGCTCACGGTTGGTCACGCGAAGCTGATGAACATCAAAAATATGTGAATATGTATCCTGACATTGATCCACGATTTATTTTTATTAATGTTGGTTACAATTTGCGCCCAACGGAAGTTAACGCCGCCATGGGTCAATATCAATTACCTAAATTAGATGGCTTAATTGAAAAACGCCGCGAAACCGCGAAGTTTTATCAAGAACGGTTAGCAAAATACAGTGACTTCTTCCACTTCCAACAAGAAACGCCGAAGGGCAAGCACGTTTGGTTTGGTTTCCCCATTATTTTAAAAGACAATGCGCCATTCTCCGTCAAAGAAATCACGCAGTATATGCAACAACGCCGCATTGAAACCCGTCCGATTATTGCGGGCAACATGGCACGCCATCCTGCGTTTAAATTATATGAACACCGCATTGCCGGCGATTTACACAATGCCGACACGGTCATGAAAAAAGGCTTTGCGTTTGCTTGTCACCACGCAGTGGATCAAGGCGCGCGCGAATACGTTGTCAGCACCATTGAAAGTTTCATTGCTGAACACGTCCAAAAAACAGCACGCAGCGCTTAAGGAAAAATAATGAAAACGAAAGTATTAATTTGCGGTGCGACCGGTTTTATCGGTCGCAACCTCACCGAACAATTATCAAAACGCGATGATTTAGAAGTACACGCCGTGCGTTTTACGCGTCCTGCTTACGCCTGCCCCAATGTGATTTGGCATCAAGCAGATTTGCGCAATCCCGAAGACGTTGAGCGCGTGTTAACAGACATGGATTGGGTCATTCAAGCCGCTGCAACCACCTCAGGCTCTAAAGACATTGTCACGCGTCCTTTTATCCACGTCACCGATAATGCCGTAATGAACTCCTATTTGTTCCGTGCTGCGTTTGAAAAGAAAATTAAACACGTGGTTTTCTTTAGCTGCACCGTTATGTATCCAACCAGTAATCAAGCCTTAAAAGAAACCGATTTTGATGCAAACCAACCATTGTTCCCCCGCTATTTTGGCGTGGGTCACACCAAACTTTACATTGAAAAAATGTGTGAGTTTTACGCTGGGATTGGCAGCACGAAATTCACTGCCATTCGCCATTCCAACATTTATGGTCCGCATGACAAATTTGATTTAGAAAGAAGCCATGTGTTTGGCGCAACCATTACTAAAGTGATGACGGCGAAAGATAAAATTTCTGTTTGGGGCACCGGCGAAGAAGAACGTGATTTATTGTATGTGGATGATTTAGTCCGCTTTGTGGAAAGTGCTATTGCCCATCAACCCGAGAATTACCGTTTATATAATTGTGGTTATGGCAAAGCCGTGACGATTAAAGCATTAGTTAATCAAATCGTAGCGCAATCCGGTAAGCCACTTGCGATTGAACACGATTTATCGCAGCCCACGATTAAAACAAGCTTGTTCTTAGACTGCAACCTCGCCAAAACCGAATTAGGTTGGGCGCCGCAAGTCAGTTTAGAAGATGGCATTCAAAAAACATTAGCCTGGTGGCAAGCAAACATCGGCGCGCAAAAAGAGGTGGCATAATGAGTTTTTATCAAGGCAAAACGGTTTTAGTAACGGGTGGTACAGGCTTAATTGGCCGTCCACTCGTTGAAATGTTAGTGGCACAAGGTGCCAAGGTGACGGTGGTTTCATTGGATGATCCTTCTCGCGCCCCACAAGGTGTCACGTTTAAGCGCGCTGATTTACGCGAATTCAGCAACTGCTTATCCATTTGTGAAAATCAAGAAATTGTTTTTCAATTAGCCGGTGTGAAAGGCTCTCCCGCGATGACCGCGAAACGCCCCGCTAGCTTCTTTGTTCCGACGATCAGCTTTAGCATTAACATGATGGAAGCCGCCCGCCGCATGGGCGCAGAGCGCTTCTTATTTACCTCCTCTGTTGGGGTTTATTCACCTGCTGAAGTATTTCATGAAGACGATGTGTGGAAAACCTTCCCCTCCCCGAACGATCGTTTCGCTGGCTGGGCAAAGCGCATGGGCGAATTACAAGCCGATGCTTACCGAATTGAATATGACTGGGATAAAATTTCCATCGTGCGCCCTGCGAATGTGTATGGCCCCTACGATAACTTTGACCCTAACAATGCCATGGTCATTCCGTCATTGATCCGCCGTGCAATGGATGGCGAACGTCCGTTAACCGTATGGGGCGATGGCTCACCCATCCGCGATTTCATTCACGCCCGCGATGTCGCACGCGGCATGATGTTGGCTGTTGAGAACGGGATTAATGAACCGATCAATTTAGGCAGTGGCAGCGGTGTCACCATTAAACAAATTGCAGAAATTGTGGCGCGAGAAATTCCAGGTGGCCCGATTGATTTAGTGTGGGATACGACGAAACCGGCTGGTGATGCTAAACGCTTGATGGATATGACGCGTGCGAGCAGTTATGGTTTTACGCCAGAAGTCAGCATTGAAGCTGGGATTAAAGAAACCATCGCTTGGTATGCGGCAAATCAAGGTAATGTGGGTAATCGTTATAATGCTTTTACTGAACAAGCACATTTACCAAAAGAGACGACTGCTTAAGCACAAAGGAATTGGGTGATATGTTAAAAAAGATTGTTTTAGTTGCGCCAAACAATGCCTTACCACAAAGTGAGCTAGACCATATTCAAGCTTTATTGCAAAGTAAGAAAATAACGGCCATCTTTGTCAAGGATAGCGATGACATCATCACCCATGCCCCTGATTGCGTTATCAGTCTATCCCCGGAAGTGCCCAAGTTAACGCATTTCCCCACTTATGGCTTAATGCAAAAACCCATCGATACCTATTTAGAATTACCGCGGTATGTTCGCAATATTTTAACGTATGACGGTTTTTTAACAACTTGCGATAAAACTAAAGAATCGTTGCAAGATTTGATGTTTGGCGCAAGAAAACTTGACACGGAAATTGCGCATTTTGATTTCCATGCAACTGCCGCCAATAATAAGCCGAGTCATTATCAGCATGTATTTTATTTTGAATCCGATCTCACCCTATCACCCTTTAGCAAAGCGTTAAAAGCCCTGCAAGCAAACTTACCAGGCTTTAAAATGGGTTCTGATCGCTGGGGTTTACATCGTGAAGTGATCCCCCTCTCGAATCAAGCTGCTGTGCAAACAGCCTACCAGCAAGCCGGGATTGGTCTTTGCCTCTCTCTAACTGAAACAGAAAACCAACGGATTGACCCACAATTGCTAGCCATTATCGCAAGTGGCGCAGCTGCTATTACTCCTTTTTCAGAGACGCTGCATAGCCTATTTGGCGATACGCTGTGGTATATTTCGCCCAATCTCACCACAGATGAATTGGTGCAAGCAATCCAGAAACAAGTCGCACGAATTCAAGCAACACCACAATTAGCACAAGAAAAAGCAGCACGTGCCTTAGCGATTTATCAAGATAAATTAAGTTTTGATGTGGTTTTTCCCAATTTATCGGCTTTACACATTAAGACGCTACGGACAAAAGGGTTTATTCCCGAAACGGATGACGTTCCTCAAGTGACTTATTTGTTACATACCGATGGCACGCCAACCAAATTAGAACGCGTATTAACGAGCTTGACTAAGCAGCAATATGCAGGCGTTAAAATTATTTTAATACCAACCGGTGAACTGAACCTTGCAGAAATCCATGCAAAATTTCCTTCGCTAAACATTAAAAGCATGGCCTGTAACTCTAGCTCTAAGGCGCATTCTTTAGCAATGCAAGCTGTGGATACAGAGTGGTTTGGCATCTTGCAAGATACTGATGAGCTGCATCCTAATCACATACGCAGTTTAATTAAAACATTACAGTACCATCATCAATTAGACTGGCGCGGTTCAGTCAAACTAGCTTACAGCGGTAGCATTCTCATCCACCCTGAAGGCGCTACTGAAACAGAGGCAGAATTTTTAGATACTGCGTTGAGTGCGAAACGACAAAAACGTTTAATCAACCAATTCTGTTTTTATCGCGGCTATAAGATGGCGAATCACGCTTGGCGGATGGGCAACACGTGGCTAGCGCATCGTTCTTTATTGGATCATGAAATATTGATAGATGCGGCTATCGCTGATGATTTATATTTGGGATTGCAACTTGCTCAGCGCACATCTTTTGCTTTTTCAGTGGAAGCCACCCTCTATCATCATGAACCGGCGAAAAAGCTTTTCGCAACGCGAAATAAATCCGTCATTGATGCAAGGCGCATCGCATTGCGGAATTTTTCTCGCAACTTTCAGGGTGACTTTGGCTACGATTCAGTATTTAACCCAATGGGTTTCGTACCACAGCCAAAACAGCCTCAATACGCCGATGATTTTGGCGTCCCGAGTTTAAAACATCGTATTCAAGTGGCCAATCAAACCATTTGCGCACCTGACTATTTATCGAGTCACCATGCGTATGTTCCACCACTGCCGGAGCCAACGGTTGTCCAAATGATGGTGCAACCGGAAGCAGCACCCAATAATCTCTCACAAGTTACTGTTTTTAACCTTGCACTGCGCATCCTAAGAAAGATGAAGCGCATCGCGGTAAAAATAATTAGAAAAAGCTATTCTTTATCCCGCCAAACGTTAAAGGGAATTAAGCAATCATTAGTGTTCAATAAAAAATCCGCAGTGGGAGGCTAATTGTATGAATGCCACGACCGTTAGAAAAATTGCCATTCTAAACCCTTACTTGCAGGGTGGGCATTTTGAAACAGCCGAAATTGAATCAGCAAAGCGTTTTGCCATTGCAGCGGAAAAACTCGGCATCACGGTAAATGTATTAGCGAGTAGTGATGAAGTCGCGGCTTTCGATCCAGATTTTGTGGTTACTATCACCTATCAAGAACCGAAACTTACCCGTTATCCTACTTATGGCTTAGTCACGATGCCCGTTTCTTGGGTAAAGGATATGCCACGCTTTGTACGGAACATTTTATCGTATGATGGCTACATTACCCCCTCAGCCTCAGTGATTGAATGGTTAGAATCGTTAGGGCATGCCAACGGCAAAACCATTTATGTCGCAAATTCTGCTTTTTCTATCCAACAAACGACGTATCGTGAATGCGATTTTAGCCAAGCCATTGCCGTTTATATTGGCACGAACTGGGATAAATCCAGACACCGGGACTTATTCAACTATTTAACCGATGGTCGGCATTTAAAATGCTTCGGCCCCAAAAAAAGCTGGGAACAGTACCCCCCTAGCTTATATGGTGGTGAAATCCCTTTTGATGGAATTTCCACTATTAACGTTTATCAAGAAAATGGAATTGGGCTTTGCATTAATCATCCTGATTTTGACCGCGAAGGGATTCCCAGCAGCCGCACTTTCGAAATTGCAGCTTCTAGTGCCGTTGCCATTTGCTCACATAATGACTATACCGCCAGTATTTTTGGTGATAGCGTTTTGTATGTTGACCACCACACGACTACTGAGAAATTATCGGCACAAATCGTCGAAGCGGTTGAATATGTGCGTCATCACCCGATAGAAAGTGCAACGATGGCAAAGAAAGCACATCAATTGTTTACGCAACATATTTCCATGGAAGTGTTTTTAGATCGTCTTATCAAAATGCATGAACAAGTGATGGCCGAACGCGGTTACGCACCCGCTAAAATAGCAGCGCCGGTTGAAAAAACCGTTTTCATTGTTACAGCAACGGAAAATGATGCATCGTTTTCTGAAACGCTTGCCAGCATTCAACAGCAAACTCATCCAGCAGTCGAATGGGCTTTAGTCACCAACAAAGAAACGGATTTTGAAAATTTAGCAACACCGCCTGTGCACTGCTTTAACAAGGACAATGTCAATTTGGCCAGCGAACTTAATCAATATTTGACAGCTAGCAAAGCACAATGGTTTGGCTTATTAAAAGCAGGCGATAAATTATTTAAACATCATTTGAGTTCTATTTTTAATTATTTAAATGCAGATCTTGCATTAAAAAACCAAACCATCGCTATTCACATGGGTTGTTTAGCTGAATCAAAGCAAGAATGTTTAGTGGATGATATAAAAGATAACTGCCTCATTAAAAATGAAGTGCATGCTAAAATTTTGCATCTACCACAGCAACCCACGGCTGCAAATAGTGTATTTTTGCGTGCTTGCTTATTTCAATGGCAGAAAATGGATGCCACTTTATTTCAACAACTCGACTTTAGCGGCGAAATAAACTTGCTAGATAAAGCACTGTGTCAAACTTTTGGTTTAGTGCAAGAGCGAGCTGATTTAACGCTCAGCGTTGATGTTACTGAAGCGCAACGTTCCGTGGCATAAGCTGCGGAGCACGCTCCTTTTTATTCAATCCTAATGATCGCCCATGTAATAGATTGCGTTGCCCCCCCCCATTCACCTAGCGCTTGATAGTGTATTTAGCAAGAGATTGCTCGGCGCCTGTGGCGCCTCGCAATGATGCGTGTTAGGTTTTCAGTACTTGGTGAAACAATGACTTCAACTTAAACGCTATACGTGAGAAAAAGCCATATCGGTTTCTTTTCTTAGGAATAAAAACATATCCGCCATTCAGTGATTGACGGGAAAGAAAAGCAAGGGATTTACCAATCGTCACTAAAACGCCTTCTTTTTTAATCGCGTCAGTGAATTTTTTGAAATAATATTTTTTCTTATAATGGTTCATGAAAACAACATTTTTGACCCCCGCTAAACTGCCCAAACAGAGGCGAGTTAACGTGCCAAGTGAAAATGTCGTCACCAAAGCAGGTTCTGGGGAGACACCATAGCGATGTGGATAGAATTGGTTCTTATATTCGCCTTTGTTTTCTAGCGTAACATGGTCTTGATAAAAAATTTGGTTAGGATCATAGCCGGAAACACGGCCCACCAAATTATAATGGGTGTCATATGTATATTCCGGTGCAAAGGTACGCGAAAAATTCCGCAAAGCAATTCGTTGCGTATCGGGAACATGTTTATGGCTATCATCAATCGTCGAATTACCCAAGTGATGAAAATGATGCACTGCTGTCATTTCCACGCTAAATGCAAAATGGCGGCGCTGTGCGATTTGTAATTCAAAATATAAATCTTCGCAAGTATCTAAAACCGGATCTTCTAATATTTCTTCATCAAGCACACTCGTGCGCGCCAACCAACCATTGGGCATAAACCATTCATGTCGCGACATCATGGCTGGTGAATAAAAACGAAAATGTTCAATTGCACGCTTTTCGGTACTTTCAATGAGTTTGTGATCTTGAAACTCAATTCGCTCCATTACAGGAAAAGTATCATCGGCATGAATACTCCCGCTATAAACCATGCCAATTTCACCGCGCCAATCACGATGATTATGATATTGCATCGCTTTCACCAGCGTGCGCACGTGGTTAGGAAACAATTCATCATCATCGTCAAATAAACCAAATAAATCGGTTTCAACCGCCGCCATGCCATCACGAATAGCTTCGGAGCGGCGCGACTTGATGCTTTCAATCACTTTAAATTTCAGTGTGGGATATTGTGCAATGATTTCATCAATGAAAGGCACTTTCACATGGGTAACAAAGATAACCCGCAAATCCGGATACTTCTGGTCGACTAAGCAATCTAATGCGCGCTCTAAAAATGGCCGATGCTTACCGCCCGTTCGCATAATGTAGCTAACAGATGGTAAGGCTTTTTCTTTTTCCGCATCAGGATTGGGTAAATAGCCTTTACTAATTAAATTCTTTTCATGAAACTCAATAAAAGCAGGGATTAAGTTTTGGATATTAAATTGTTCAGCAATTACTGCATGTGCGGCTCGTGCTCGCTCAATTGCTTGCTCAGGATTCTGTGCAATGGTCGTTAAATGTTCTTGCACGATTGAAGCAAGCTGCAGCAGATGAATATCGGGTGATAAATAATAGAGACTATCCTTAAAAAGGGCCTTAAGCTCATCCGTGCCATGGGTAATGGTAGTGACACCGGCGGCAAGCAGTTTCAACAGCGTTGGCGAAATGGTTTTTTCCATTTGATCGCCCCCACTTAAGCAAATACCGACACTACAGTTACTTAATTCTGCGTCAAGCGCTTTTAAACTACTAACGGCAATAAACCGATCGTTATGACGTTTAACGCCGTCAATGGAAAAAGTAATAACTTGGCAGTTAGGAATTTTATCTAATAAAGCATAAATCGCGGTCTTAAATACGGAATGTTTAAAATCCGGTTCAAAGATCAGCACTTTTTGAGTGTCCGTATTAAGCTTTGGTGCAACAAAAGGCGACACTTCTGGGAAGAAATCCATCTTCAAAATAGTGGAGCCTAATTTCCTAGCGCCAAACATGACATCACGTAACATTTGCGTTAACCGCGGGGAGGAGCAAAGATAGCCATCGTAAGTTAAAATATTACGTAAAAAACGAGGTAATTCTAAATATTCATCACGCGGACGATTAATAAAACCGTAAGTTGGAAAAGGTGTTAATTTACCATCTTGGGGCGAAGTAATTAGCACGCAATCCGGCGCATATTCCATAATCGGTTCTTGTTGAAAAAACACCTTAGTTTCAATGTTAAAAGCCTGGAATGCACGTTTCAATTCGTCCAGTTCAAACGTTAACTTGGCATCCTTTCCTTGTAAAATTGCTATCTTTTTCATAGGCACCCGTTGCTTTCAGTAAGAAGGTTATTATGTGTTTTTTTGAGTAGCGATTCAAAAATATCCACATAATTGGTCATATTATTTTCTTGATAAAACTTTTCACCCGCTTGTTGGCTTTTCTTAAACAACTCATCAAAACGCTCGATAGCTGTAAAAGTAGCGCTTACAATCGAAAATTCATCGTAGGTGTCAAATTCAGCCACACCCGCATCATATTTTCTTGCTTCTTGCTGAATCCAAGTTTTTTTTGGCACCACAAATACTTTCTTTAGGGGTAGTCCTTCAGTAAAGATGGCTGAAGGCGTGGTAGCATATTTGCTCGGCGAATAAGGCATCAATACGATGTCCACGTCTTTCATTAAATCCATCATTTGTTGCTGTTCTAAATGGCCATGAAAACACTGCACATTGGAATAAGTAGTTTGCTTAAAATGTTTTAAATAAGGTTCAGTATCTTTATTGGGATTGATGTGTAAAACGAATTCGACTTGAGGAAATTTTTTTAAGGTTTCATCGACAATAGTTCGTAAAAATTGCCCACCCTTTTCTAAAGCGGAATGTCCAAAGTAGCCAATGCGAATTCTATCATGTTGTCTGGTTGCAAAACGCTTTCTTTCACTCGCAGCGATTTTTTCGCCTGGCATGGGGAGGTAATGCACCATCATCCCAAACAAGCCAGAAAAATTATCAGACAATGCATGAGTATTCGCCATTAAAATATGCGATTTGTCATGCACCTCCCGTAAAGCTGGTATTTTTTGTTGATAAAAGCGCACAAAATTATTATCAACCCATGCCATGGCACGGCCCGTTGGCTTCTCACCATGCAGTAAACGACGCGCAACGTATGCAACACGCTTTGCCCAAGGCAATTTGGATTTAACATCTGATGGGGGGAACTGAAAGCAAAACGTCATTTTAATTTTTTTCTTGCACACTAATTCTGTCGACCAATCCATCATGGCGGCAAACGATTGTGGAAAAATCGAATGAAACATAAAAATATCGCCATCACGAAAGCGATCTTCATCGATTTTTTTAAAATCGTCTAAATAGTCATCGGCAGTATGCTGTAAATCAAGTAAATTGGCCACGGAGCCATAAGGCGAAGCTGAAAAAATTGGCTCAAAATTCACACCTTGAATAATATGCAGTTTAAATTGCGCTTGGCCGAACACGAGCACTTCATAGCCACGTTCGGTTAATTCATTACAAAACCGTTTACAATAATTTTCCCAATGCCCTGTCATATTACCAAAACAGGGATCAAACACGAAAACGCGTGCTGATTGATCCAGTTGCATAACTCGTATCCTTACTTATATTATTTGCGCTTTAAAAGACATCGTCACTTTTTTTGTCAACCACAGAGTGGGGACACTAAATAAAGCACATGTCCAAGCACTGGCTGAAAAGCGTAACCCTTGCTTTACAACTTGATAAGCGTTTTGAATTTTTCCGGCCAACAAAGAAAATATAAACAACCTGACGGACTGCTCGATATACCAAGCTTTTAACAGTTCTTTTTGATCAGGTTTAAGCGCATAACGCCCAAAATAATTCGTCACCAAATCCATGTGTTCTTGTAAAATTTTATTTTGGTTCGCACGATTTTTTCCAAAGGTTGCGGAATCTTCATGTGCTAAATAGGTATGGCCTAAATGTGGAACAAATACATTGTTACAACCTAGCACAGCCGCACGGATCAATAATTCTCTATCGGTGCTAAAATTATGCTTCCCTTGACTGTCAAAAGGTTCAAGCAAGCCAATTTTTTCTAAATAACGTTTTGCGATAAAGCGGGCATCTAACGCAGGTATGCCAAAGCACATGTTCTGCAAAGTCATAGCAAGTTCCGCTTCTGTTGTATAAGACACCAGCGTGCGGAATACTTTTTCGTTAGCATCAAAACGCACAATCCTGCCGCAAAAACTAATTATGTCAACGGTAGGATTATCAATATACGCTTTTGCAGCCAATGCAAAAGTTCCTGGCTCATACCAATCATCTGCCATGAGCTGGCCGGTAATTTCACCGGTCGCTTTACTCAAACCCACATTAATTGCAAGCCCGGGACTACCATCGGGCTTGCTGTGCCAATAAGCGATTTTAGATTCGTAACGTTTAATCACCTCCACCGTGCCATCGGTTGAGCCCGCATCCAAGATGATGAGCTCAA
This sequence comes from uncultured Coxiellaceae bacterium, assembly GCA_964597435.1. GTDB lineage: Bacteria > Pseudomonadota > Gammaproteobacteria > DSM-16500 > DSM-16500 > Aquicella. Next base: position 87,063 of record CAZQXH010000001.1, read on the forward strand.
TGTTCTCATAGTCTTGGTTTAAGACCGACGCAATGGCCTTTTCAATTGTGGCTACACTATTTAAGACCGGTAGCACAATTGAGATACGTGGAAGTTGAATCACACAGCCTCCTGCAACGCTTCAATGCTGTAACCAGCCGCTGTCGCATCTTTATAAAACATTTTGACGGTTTCTAAGGAGTATTCGCTTAAGTCTTTACCCAGCAAATGCAGCTTGTTCAAAATATCATTGGTCGCAGTGATAATATGACAACCCATGTCACTTGCTTGCACAACATTAAATAATTCGCGTGGGCTGGCCCATAACAATTCGGCGCGGGGTAAATGCTTTAACATGGCTAAGGATTGTTGCATGACTGGCAACGGATCAACGCCGGTATCGGCAATACGGCCAGCAAACACCGAAACAATCGACGGCGTATCGGCGGATAAGCTATTTGCCACTTCTTGCACTTGTTCTAACGTTAAAATAGCGGTGACATTCAAAGGAATACCGGCGGCAGACAATTTTTTAATGAGTGGACAAGCAGATTCTCCACGCGTGTTGGTCACGGGAATTTTTACCATGACATTGCTGCCCCAAGAAGCGATTTGATGCGCTTGCTCTTCCATTTCATTAAATTCATCAGCAAACACTTCAAACGAAATGGAGCGATCAGAAATGGTTTGCATGATATCAAACGCAAACGCTTTATAATCGGTAATGCCCGCTTTACGCATTAAGGTAGGATTAGTTGTAAAACCCTTAACGAAAGGATTTTTATACATTTCCAACATGCCATTTTTATCGGCTCCATCTGCAAACAGTTTCACTTTAAGGTTGGTGAGCTTATTCATTGCTTTCTCCTGTTAATATCCATTTTGCCGCATCCCCCAACGTTGCTACGGTTTTATCCGCATCAGCCGGTTGAGTTTCCTGGTACTGCCGGTTAATCCATACGGTTCTACAACCTGCCGCTTTACCTGCTGTAATATCTTTCCATCGATCGCCGATCATAAAACTGGCTGCTAAATCCACCTGATACGCTTCTGCCGCTTCCATTAATAATCCGGGTAACGGTTTACGACACGGGCATTGATCACGATCATCGTGATAACACACGCGAATTTCATCTAAAGGCAAACGTTGCATTAGTGCTGTATTAATGGCTTCCACTAAACTGCGTTCTGTTTTACCACGCGCGACATCAGGTTGATTGGTGGCACCTAATAGTAAAAAACCCTGCGCTTTTAATGCTTGCAGTGCAGGCAAAACGTCTGCCGCGACGTTAAGCTCGGCTAAAGAAGCTGGCGGATAAGGCTTACCTGCTTTAACGATAGCATCGTTTAGCACGCCATCTCTATCTAAAAAAATTGCACGCCGCTTCATTACTTGACTGATTCCCATTTAGTCGGCGCGGTTTTTAATTTGGGATGTGACACCAACATATGCCAAACCACCGCTTGGAATGCTTCGGCATGCGGAGTGGTGTTTTCTGGGTTGGGCGTCGGAATAATCACACAAGCATCCGCCACTTTCGCCGTATAACCACCGTCACGGCCGACGATCCCGACCACTTTAGAGCCAATTTCTTTAGCATATTGCAAAGCTGACACTAAATTAGGACTGACGTTCTTTTCTAAATTACCACCACCCACTGAAAACACCATTAACAAATCATTAGCGCGTAAACGGCTCACTTCCAACCATTTTGAAAACACGGTTGCCCAACCTTCATCATTCGTGCGTGCCGTTAATTCAGAGACGTTGTCCGTTGGTGCATATGCTTCAATACCCGCAATTTTACGAAAATCATTCACGGCGTGTGACGCATTGGCAGCGCTACCGCCAACCCCTAGCACAAATAAGCGCCCCTCTTGTTGGCGCGTATCGGCTAAAATATCAACCGTTTTTTCGATTTGGTTTGTGTCTAATTGGTTAATAATGCTAGTTGCTTCTGCTAAAAAGGCATTGATAAATTGCATAAGAATCCCTGCTAATTAAAATTAAATAACGGCTTCTAAGTCAGCAATACCGCCGAAAGAACCCACTTCATAAAAACGTTCGGTGACTTCAAAGCCCGCTAGTTGCTGATTAACTTGTAAGCTTTGATAGAGGTGCGCTAAATCATGATTGATTCCACTCTGCGCATATTGAAATGCAGCCTGAGTAAATATGCCTAAACCATAATCGATATGCAGCATCTCTTTTGTTTTGTTTACTTTGTCGTAATGGAGAATGCGGCCATCTTGGTAGACCACATTGCTGCTGTCCCATAATCCTTCGTTACGATACACCGTCATTAATGCTAGCGCATTGGACATTTCGAATTGAGCTTGGATTGCGGCGTAATCGCACTTTAGGTAGGAATCGCCGTACAATACAAAAAAAGCATCACCCAGTAAAGGTAAAGCGCGTTGAATTGCACCACCGGTGCCACGCAAGGTCTCGCCATCGGCGGAGTAACGCACTTGCAAACCAAACTGCGCGCCATCGCCAACGGCCTCCTCAATGAGATGACCTAAGAAGCCTGTGCATAAAACCACTTCTTTAAAATCATGTGCTGCTAATAACCGCAATTGGTGATAAATGAAAGGCTCATTTTTAATGGGAATGAGGGATTTGGGCACCGTTTCAGTCACCGGCCGCAAACGTGTTGCTAAACCGCCCGCTAAAATTGCTACTGGAAAACGCTTGCCCATGTTGAGCTATCCTTTCATTACTATTGTGCGATAACTTGCGTGCCCACAAAATCAAATCTAAAACGCACTTCTTGCAACCCTTCTTGTCGTAACGCATGGCGTAATTTGGCACGGTCATTGGTATAAAACATTAAAAAGCCACCGCCACCGGCACCAATCATTTTGCCACCCAGCGCACCATTGGCACGGGCAATTTCATACCATTTATCAATGTTGGTATTACTCATATTATTAGAACGGTGTTTTTTATGTTCCCAATGCACATTCATTAAATTCGCAAACTCTTCTAAATCCCCTTGCTCAAGAGCCGCTTTACTTTTCACGCCCAGCTCTTTCACAAAGTGCAAATTGTCGATCATGCTTTGGTCTTTATCTTTACTCTTGCTATCTTGTTCTTTCAAAATGCTAGAGGCAGAACGAGAATAACCCGTGAAAAAGAGTAATAAGTTGTCTTCTAAGTTGAATAAAGTTTCTTGATCAACTTTTAATGGCCACGCTTCAACCTGGTCATTTTCATTAAACCGGAAACACGTGATACCCCCATAAGCAGCAATGTATTGATCTTGCTTACCAATGGGTTCCTTTAATAAATTCAATTCAATGTGACACGCTTCTTCGGCCAAATCGCGTGGGTGAATTAAATTCTTTTTTAACGTATGCAATCCTTTTAATAAGGCGGTCGTAAAACTACCTGACGATCCCAAGCCGGTTCCGGAGGGAATATCCGCCATGCTGGTGATTTCCAAATGAGACCCACCAATGCCCGCTTGCTTTAACGCTTCACGAATGATCGGATGTTCCACGTCTTGAACGGAGTTAACCCGCTCTAATTTTGAATATTTAATAATTAATTCTTCAACAAATGTTTCATGCAGTGTGATGTAAACATATTTATCAATCGCCGCGGCGATTAAAAAACCACCATGATCACGGTAATAAGAAGGCAAATCCGTGCCGCCGCCACCTAATGAAATTCTGAGCGGGCTTCTAACAATAATCATAATTAGATCCTTTATAAATTTCTTCCACGATTGTTAATGCGGCATGTGCATCTTTAAGACCCGGACTGACCTGCCGTTTTAATTGAATATCGGTTAAAAATTCTTGTAATTCCACATCCCAGGAATCATCGGCCATGGGATATTCCCAAACGGTCGTTTCCGGCGGTCCCATTTGTGCTAGCATTTTGTAAAAGGACAATCGCTCTACGCCATAACTGCCACCTAAACCGTTAATATCGATCTTGCCCGTTTTGCCATAAATTTCGAAGGAAAAGATATTTTTCCATTCGGTGCAACTAGCGTGCAAGTGTGCCACTTTACCGGTGGGCGTTTTTAAAAGTAAAAACCCATTATCATCAACCGGCATGTCCCAATAAAAGGTACTGGCATGACCTTGTATGTCGCTAAATTCACCTAAAAACCAGCGGGCTAAATCGATTAAATGGACGCCTTGATCGATTAACTCACCGCCGCCAGAAAGCGAAGGATTGGCGCGCCATTCGCGATCGTAACCAATACGACCGCCGTGTCCATAACGCGCCCGAATGAACATGAGTTCGCCGAGGGCATTGTTATCTACTAATTCACGTGCTTTGCGAAAGGCGCGATGGTAACGATGATTAAAACCAACGCGCACACAAACGCCATGTTGATCTGCGGCAGTCATTATTGGTTCTAATTCTTTGGCGCGTCGGCCCGCTGGTTTTTCTAATAAAACGTGTTTACCGGCTTTAACAGCGGCCAAACCAATTTCAGCTAACGAAGCATGCAAGGTTGAAATAATGACTACTTCTACCGCGGTATTTTTTAACATTTCTCGCCAGTCAGCGTACGCTTCACAAGCCGGATGTTGTTTTGCTAACTGCTCGGCTTTTTCAAGCACTTGATCAACAGCAGCGATCAACGTCGCTCCTTGCAGCGATTTAGCGCGTTTTTGTCCGATTAAACCGCAACCGACAATGGCAACCTTCATGTTTAATTAACTCCAATTTGCACCGCGATCTTCAGGGGTAATGCGACGTAACGTGTAAATATCCGATTGTTTTAATTGTTCAATTAATTCTGGCAATTTCGCCCAAGGATCCCAAACCGCACTGATAAGCCTACCGGTGATCGCATCACTCGCCTTGGAAGCTAAAAAAGTACACAGTTCAGCGCCGACTGCCAACTCTGTTCCGCCCGAATCTTTTTGTTTTAACGATTGTTGATAAAATTGTGCGCCGACTTTTTCAGGGCCCGCCGCTAAAATCTCATCTAGCATGCGGGTATTAAGCGCTCCTGGCGCAACGGTATTCACATCAATGTGATAATCGCGCACTTCTTCTGCCAAGGTTTCAGCAAAACGCACCACACCGGCTTTCGATGCAGCATAAGCACTTAAATTTGGCAGCGGTTTCGTTGCGCCACCGCCGGAAAGAATAATAATTTTGCCGGATTTTTGTTTTTTAAAGGTTGGCAAAACGGCGCGACACTGTAAAACCGTGCCTTTTAAATTAATGTCGATTGCCTGGGACCATTCATCCCAATCCACTTCATCGATAGGGCCTTTCGTGCCGTAGACACCCGCATTGGCCACTAACACATCAATGCCACCCATTTGCTTAGTCGCATATTCAACGAGTGCCTGCATGTCCGCTGGCTTGGCAACGTCTGCCACTTGAATCCAAACGTGGGCGCAAGGTGCAGCACTCTTTTGTAAATCCGCTTGCGCTGCCTCTAAATTGGCTAAGCTGCGGGCACAAATTGTTACGTCTGCCCCCTCACGCAAAAAATGCTTCGCCACTTCAAAACCTAACCCTTGGCTCGCACCGGTAATAATGGCCCGGCGTCCTGCTAATTTCATAAACAACTCCCAACGGATAAATAATGAATGCGTTTATCCTCGCTTAAATGCTTGGCTAAAAATCCACTCGCATCCAGTACCAGCGGCTGTGCCGTTTTTTCATGCAATAAATCTGCCGTCAATTCACGAAAATCTGGCCACTCAGTACCAACGACGACCGCATCCGTATTCTGCACGGCTTCAGCCAAGCTCGGTTTTAACACTAGCCACTGCAAATGCTCCGGCAAAGTCTGCACCATCGGATCAAATGCCATCACTTGCGCCCCACCTGCGCGTAACCATTCGCACATTTCTAATGCCGCGGAACGACGTAAGGTATTCGTGCCGGGTTTATAGGTTAAACCGAGCATGGTGATGGTTTTGCCTTGCAGCGAGGTAAATAAACTGAGTAAACGTTGATATGACCAACGTTTATGTTGGGCATTGCTTTCCATTAATGCCGCCACCAATGGCACTGTCGTCGCTTTTTGGCGGGCGATATCCGTCAGATAATTAACATCCCGCGCCAAAGTACCACCGGCAATCGGTGGGCCTGGGCGTAAATAGGCTTTTTTACCGATCCGTTCTTCACTTTTCAAGCCTTGCTCCACTTCGCGCGCATCCGCGCCAACCAATTCACAGAGGGAAGCAATTTCGTTAATAAACACTACCGAGGTCGCTAAAAATGCATTTAAAGCATGTTTAGTCATTTCCGCCGAGGTGATTTTCATCCAAATAATGTTGCTAGAAAAAGGTGCTAGCAATGTCGTGAGGCGCGCTTTATCCGCTTCTTTTTCTATACCCATAATGATGCGATCGGGGTGCTTGAAAATGTCTAACGCTTTGCCCAAGCGTAAATTTTCTGGGCTACAAGCAAAACTCAAGGCTTTTTCTGGCCACCTCTTTGCTGCCATTTGTTGTAAATCGGCAATAGTGCCAACAGGCAACTGCGAGGAGATAAGGATCAAGGTATGGGGTGACACTTTTTCTAACACGTGTTGGATAGCTGAAATGACATGATTCACATCAGCAATGTCGTCATCATCGACCGGCGTATCAAGGGTAATCCATACCATCTCAACCGTAGCTAAGTCACTCACTGCTGTCGTAAAACGCAAATGCTTTGCTTTTAACTCTGCTTGAATCAGTTCATCTAAACCCGGTTCAAATAATGGTGCTTTGCCGTTTTGTAGCTGAGCAATGTTTGCCGCATCCGTATCGAATGCAATGACCTCATGGCCCGCTTCTGCTAAACAGGCTGCGGTCACGCAGCCCAAATGCCACAATCCTACGACACCAACTTTCACGCTCTGCGCTCCAAAATCCAAGGATTTTCATACAAGTATTTAATGGTTTGCTGAATACCTTGTTGAATAGTTAATTTTGGCTTCCAACCTAATTGTTGAATTTTATCGGTCGCTAAAAAAATAAAGGGGTTATCGCCAATCCATCCACGCTCACCACCGGTGTAAGTTCGCTCTGGATTGAACTTTAAATAATCACAAATCCAACCGATCGAATCATTCACTTGGCAATATTCAGCCGTGCCTAAGTTATAAATCTCGACCTTGCTTTGCGAAGGCTTGCTCATGGCAAATAAAATCGCATCAAGACAATCTTGAATATATAAATAGGATTTCCGTTGCTTACCATTCCCAAGCACGGTCAATTTGCTGGGATCAACTAATAATTGTTTATAAAAATCGAAAACATGACCATGGGTATAACGCTCACCTAGGATGGAAACAAAACGGAAAATGTATCCTTTGTAGCCAAAACCTTCGCAGTAAGCTTGAATTAAACCTTCAGCAGCTAATTTTGACGCACCGTATAAAGAGGTTTGCACTGGAAACGGCGCATCTTCCGGCGTGGGAATGACTGGCGCCTCACCATAAATTGAACCGGTAGAAGCAAACGCGATGGTTTTAACATTGTGCGAGCGCATGGCTTCTAGCACATTAAAAGTGGCAATTGCATTTTGCTCTAAGTCTTTATGAGGATGGTTCGTGCCAAAGCGCACATCGGCGTTAGCAGCAAGATGAAAAACCGCATCGACATTTTTAAAAGCAGGATTAATGCCTTCTTTGTCTAATAAATCGACTTCATAGAGAGTAAAACGAGGTGATTGATTGGCTTTTTCTAAAAATTCCGTTAAGCCGGTTGAGAAATTATCGATGCCAATGACATCATGGCCATTTTCTAGTAAGCGGTCTGTTAAACTGCTACCAATAAAACCTGCACATCCCGTTACCACGTAGCGCAAAACAACCTCCTAACTGTTTGTTTTGTAAATAATCACTTGCAAAGTAATAACAATGCATTAAGTCCGCAGTAAAATAACATTTTGTGGATTTTTTCGCAAAGAACTTTATCGGATTTATTCTAAGCGGGCCCGCTAATTTTGGAGCTTTCTCTTAACTAGCAGGCACCCATCATCTTAGGCAGGAATGGAAAATGGCTCGCACCGCTGTTTAATAAACTCTCCGATTATTTCTAGAGAAGAAGAACTCAATTTAGGAAAATAACTAGTCGCTTTTTTATTATCCACCTGACCCACCTGATACTCGTACGCACCAAACTTAGGCGAAGCCTGTAGCAACTTAGCCACTTCTTGCAGGCTGACGTGATGAGCAACTGTAAAATTATAAATACCGGCAGGAACATCGCCCTGGTAATAAGCCTGAATGAACTGGCAAAGATCAGTATGCAAAACATAATTAAATAGCGAGTTTGGCGCTAAGCTTAGTTGAATAGTCTTATCATTGAGCATTTTTATCAGGCTATTTGGCTTAGAAAAACGCCCTAATAATGCAGAAGGACGTAAAATTAAATGGTGTTTCGTTTTAGATTGCACCAAGGCCTCACACATCAACTTTGCAACGCCGTAAATACTATCCACTGCTTTTATCGGTATTATTTCATTTTCATCATGCAAACGATCATCTTTTGGATAAACATCAATGGAGGAAATAAAAACAAAGTGCGCGTGAGGTAGTGCGAGTAGGCGATTTGTTAATTCTAGGGTATCTGCAAGGTAGGCAGGCAGGGTGGCACTCGTGATGTCTTGCCGAGTGTTAAATGCAGAATGAATAATAAGATCGAACGGTTTTTGATGGGCTTGTTTTTCGATAACTGACCAGTCCGTATTCCGCCCAAAACCCGTTGCATTAAAAAATAATTGGCATTCCCGCCCCAAGCCACTTCCAGCACCACTCACTAATACTGACATTTTCGCATCCATCGCATTACACCTATGAATGTAGCATAGTAATCTTACTCCCCTCTTTGCGCAATGCATCAAACCATTTAAAATCAAATCATTATTGGGGATAATTACTTTATACTTAATACTTAATAAAAATTCTAAACTTGAGGGGTGGTAAATGATCAGCAACCAACCATTAACATTAAGGGAATATCATCAACTATTGCTAACATGGAAAACAAAGTACCCGCGTTTCTTTTCCAATCAACCAACTTCAGCAGACCAATTAGCATTCGCCAAAATGCTGCGCCTTGTCATCTTAACCGCACTGCTACGCATTAATCCCAACAACAATACCGATGTTGGAAATTTTTTATTGTTTGCAACGAATGTTCAATGGTTAATTCGCATTGATGTGTTAATGCAAAGTGGCCAAGACAATCAATTGATTGCCGTTAAAAAATGGATCGAACTCATTAATCCGGAAATTGAATTAAATCACTATGCTTTGCCCGAAATAATTATACAAGCTATCCAGCATGCCGACATTGCGCCTTTAATTAGCGCACTTCCAAGCCAATATCAAAAAAACGTTAGCTTAAACTGGCTGCAAGAAATACAAACCCGCGCCTCAGAACGCATTGATCATGCAGAAGCCCTTATTCCGCATTTAAATACGGTAACCACTCTCTTTGCCGCGCGAGGCGCAAGAGCATTAACCATTTTGCAAGGGTACCTGTTAGATACCAAAACTTTTTTACAACAATTTGATGACATCATTGCACGCATTAAGATGGCAGTTGAGCTTAAAGCTAGCCAGGTGCAATTGATTAAAGCCTTACAAGAACAAATGCTTCCGCCTGTTTTAAAGATGGAAGACGATGGGCTAGAAATCAAGGGCTTCCATTTGACAGAGCTAAAAAGATTACTGACGCAACCATTAGCAACCATCCCTGAATTTAACGCTTTTCGTGACTACGCAAAATATAATCAAACTTTTTTAGAAGAAAAAATTCGTTTAGCGAATGAAAGTTTAGAGCGCATTAATCGCAAATATCAGGATGCATTAAAAGCACTACCAACCAATATTGATGTGAAAATGTATTTTGAAGAAAATTTTGCAACTTACTCAAGTTTATTAAAAAAACCCGCGCCGCATCTTGAATCACAATTGCGGGTTGCCAATAAACTGATTTGTTTAACACTCGGCAATGCAGTGCAACAATTTGCGAGTGATATGCAAGACTATGCGCATAAATATCGAACCTATGATATTGAATCACAAACTGTTGGTGCCGCACGCAAACGCTTAGCGAATACGATTGAACCCCTTGCGAGTGCACTTAGCAAACAATTAGAACCTGATCAATTTAAATATATTATTTTAACGAAAGACCTTTCTGCTCTACATCAAATCGAATTATTGATGCGCAAATTAGTGCGTTTACTCGATACGGCCGCCAGAGATCCTGCCGCAGGCAAACGATTAACTGCAATAGAACTTAAACAATTAGCAGGCAAAATAGGTGTCTCGTCGGATACAACGCTAATGGCTAAGTTTCAACACATTAAACCCGTGTTAATCTCTTTAATCGAGTCACTCAATCAAGTAGTGCCTGAATTAAAACAACTTTCAACCCTCCAACAAAAACCTACAGTCTATTCAATGCATTAGATATCACGTTTTTCTTCTATACTTAACACAGAGATAAAAGGTAGAAGAGAGCATGATAAATGGCTAATACTCGAACGCTGTCATTGACCGACTTTGAAGATGAGCTGGAAAGCTTGAAACAAAACCAGGCGGGATTTTTTAGTAAAAATCCCAGCCCGCAAGATCAACAAAAAATGGGCGATCAGTTAACGGCCATGCTGTTAAATGGATTTCGCGGCGCTAATTTTGAATCTTCAGAACACACGCAATTATATGTGAATGCTTCTGAAAACTTAGAACGTTTAATTTGGCTGGATATTGTCAGCAACGATGATCCTGCCAGACGAGTTAAAAGTTGGGCTGGTGTATTACACAACGAATTAGCGCGCAATAATTTTGCCTTATTTTCCATTATTCAGACGGCGATACGCACCAATCCCGGCATGGATCAATACCTTAAAAATTTATCTAAACAAGAACAAGAAAGTGTAAACAAACTTCCCAATCAAAATTCGATCCGCGATTTAGTCAAAAATAATCAAAGCGTTTTACCCAGCTATCCATTCATTTTAAATGCGTTAGATCGCGCAGGGAAAGGGAATTTATCCAACTTGAAAGCAATAAAAAATGATATAAAAAACTTTACCGAACAATTTTCAAACTTACAAATGAATGCAAAAAATGGCACGCTATCAGGTGCAGAACGTCAATTATTAAATAGCATGAAATCAACGATGGATATATTAGCTAGCAAAGCAAATGAAAAAGACGCTATCGTTTTAAATACTGATGCTGCCAATTTAATGACTTTAGCCAAAAGAGAATTAGAACAACTGGCCACCGCTGATTTTGAGCTAATGAAAAAGTATTCAGAGATTTACTCAAAGTCACTCGATGAAAGCATTCGCTTAATGCAAGCTGATTATAAAAAAGCTCACGATCAATATCAAAACACTGTCCAGAATTATAAAATTAATACTGACCCTCATGCATTTAAAGAAAATTATGATCAATTAACCCAACCGAGCGCTCCGCATGTAAAAACGCAGTATGTCGCGCAAAATACAGCAGCGAATTTATTAACGTTAGCAAATCAATTACGAGATTATGCATTTAAATATCGCAGCGCTGAATTAAAAACACCGGAAAATCTTCGCAAAAAAACCGCAGCCGAGATGGCCACAGCGTTATATGAAATGGTTGAAATTTTACAACCTAAAACGCTGCAGCAATTAACGAGTAAAAGCGATTCAAGCGAACTCATTGCACTTAGCAATAAGATTCAGACATTAAATGAAAAAATAGATTCCCTCATTAAAGAGCAGCCAAAAGCATCAGGCATTAAAAAATTAGTTGACCGGATAGGCCTTAATAGCAAACCCACATTAGTCGATTATCTTGGAAAAGCAAAACAAGAACTAAAAAACTTTGACAGGTACCTTCCTGCAACGAACAATAGTACATTAACGCAAACAACTGCCACCAAACCCACGCCCCAAGAAAATAAACCCGTCAATTCCACACCCAATCATGCCGCACCCACCATGCAAACGAGCAATACCACTCCGCAGCCCACTAAGGAGGCGCCTAATTTACCCGAGGCACCGCAAGGACGTGTACTCTCTAACAGTGAAAAGCGGATGATGCAGCGGTATGCACAGCGACAAGAAGCATTTGCTGCTTTAAAAAGTAATACTCAAGTTGAGATGAAACAAGCTGAGCCGAAAGTAGATAAACTGACGAATACGATCAAACAAAATCACGACGAACAACATCGAATTAAACCGAGATAAACTTAGCGCACCACTTTAATGATGCGCCAAGCACATTGAAAAATTAGAACGGTCCTTTAAATGCATCAATTTCCGTTTTAGCATCTGCCGCAGGTTCCCAGCGCTCGCCTTTTCCTTTCACCATTTCATACGCACGAGCAGCAATAGTGCGACTATTAGGATAAAATACATTTTCTAAGGGGCGAGTGGTTGGGCAAGTCGTGAATGCAAAGCCCATGCGCGCCATATTGGGGATAGTTTCACCGGTTTGCTGACAGGTTTCATACACTTTAGTCATGACTTCGCTGCTCGCACCACAGGTCAACCAAGCATTATCCACCACCAGCAAACGGCCCGTTTTGCGAACAGAATTCATGATCGTTTCCATATCCATCGGCCAGAGAGTCACGGGATCAATAATTTCTGCTTGAATGCCAACCGTTTCCAAATGCTTTTTAGCGCGCAGTGCTTCCATTACCATGTGTGATACTGCAAGGATAGTGATGTGATCACCTTCTTGCAAAATACGCGCCTTACCTAATTCCACTTCAAAAGAGCGATAAGGAACATAGCCGTCAACAGCATATAACAAGCGATGCTCGATAAAAATGACGGGGTTGTTGTCGCGAATCGCTGCGATCATACAGCCTTTTGCATCGTTCGCGTTGGATGGGGCAACCACTTTTAAGCCAGGTATGTGCATAAATAGAGAATGCAAGGCTTGAGAATGTTGACCACCTTGACCCCAGGAGCGACCGATCATAGTGCGAACAACTAACGGCACTTTAACCGAACCGTTATACATATAATGCGATTTTGCCGCCATATTCACCAATTGATTCATGCAAAGCAACATGAAGTCCATGCGAATGTGCACATGAATGGGTCGATAACCCGCCATGGCTGCACCAATAGCGACGCCTGTCATTGCATCTTCAGATAAAGGGGTACCAAATACACGCTCTTTACCAAATTTTTCTTTTAATCCGATCGTTGAACCTTGAATGCCTTTATGGTCATCCACATCCAATCCAAAAATAAAAACATTGGGATCGCGTTCCATTTCTTGTTCAAACGCTTCGCGTAATGCATCGACATAACGAATTAAGCGCACGCCTTCTGGCAACTCAGTCGTATCCGTTCGAGCAGTATTAGTTTGCATAGACATGTGCGTATAACTCCGAATCAGCGGGGTAAGGACTTTCATTAGCAAAAGCTTCTGCAGCAGCAATTTCTTCGGTAATTTCTGCTTCTAAACGCGCCACAGTGGCAGGATCAAGCATAGCGGCTAAACGATCAATTTGATCATTGGCTTTCCAGCGTTGGTATTCTTCTTTATCACGATAATCATCTTTATGATCATCCGTAGGACCGACATGCTCCAACCAACGATAAGTGGCGCACTCTAAAAAAATGGGGCCTTTACCGGTTTTACGAATGTGGTTTGCCGCTTTAGCAATGGTTTCACGAATAGTGAATACGTCACCATCGACTATTTTATGCGTTTCAATACCGTATGTTTCCATCCGCTCACATAAACGGTCGGTAGCCCAGCGCTTTTCAAGCGGGGTATGGATAGCTAGGCGATTATTTTCGCAAACATAAATGATAGGCAATTGATGTAATGCTGCAAAATTAATCGATTCGTAAAAACAACCTTCTTCCGAACCACCATCACCAAACATCGCCACAACAACACGTTGCTTACCCGTTTTACGCGCATCCATTTGCATGGCCATGGCGTAGCCGGTTGCGACAGGCACCGTGGTACCCACCACGGCAGACGCGCCCATTACACCTTGCGTCATATCGATTAAATGCATTGAGCCTGCTTTCCCACCTGCACAACCCGTTGCTTTACCGTAGAGCTCTGCCATCATTTCAGGCAAGCGCCCGCCTTTTGCAATGTAGGTGGCATGACATCGGTAAGTGTTTGAAATGATATCGTCTTGCTCGAGCGGATCGCATACACCAACAGCAATGGATTCTTGCCCAACAGACAAATGAACAGGGCTTTTTACTGCATCAGTTGGGTAAACTTCAGCTAATCGTAATTCAAAACGACGAATAAGCGACATGCGCTTATAAAGGCGAGCAATTAAATCGGGGGTATGCATAATCCATTTTTCCCTAGCATAAGATGTTAAGCAATCTATAAAAAAACCGCCCAGAGCGCAAGAAATAATCGTTATATTCCTTTCGAAAAAGGACGCCAATCGACTAACACCAATCATTTTATCTGCAACAACAGCAAAGAAAATTTAACAAAAAATTTGGTAGCACAGTTTTTTCTTTAGTAGTATTCTCGGCAAAACACGGGAAGGGTTATCATTATGGCAAAGATTTTGATCACCGGAAGTACTGGGATGGTAGGACGGGCACTCATTCGCGAGTTAACCCCTTACTCACACACTCTATTAACCCCCACACATCATCAATTAGATTTACGCGACCAAGGCCTCGTTTCTCATTATTTTCGCGAACATCATCCGGAATGGGTATTTCATTTAGCAGCCGTTGTGGGCGGCATACAAGCCAACAATACTTATCCCGCTAAGTTTATTTACGACAATACCCAGATGCAATGCAATGTCTTGCAAGCAGCCTATGAAACGGGCGTACAAAAAATTTTATTCCCTGGCTCTGCTTGCACTTATCCTAAATTAGCACCACAACCCATTGCAGAAAGTGCTTTTTTAGATGGCTTAATTGAACCGACTAACCTTGCTTATGCTGCTGCCAAAATTAATGGCATCGTCATGTGCCAATCCTTCGCTAAGCAACACGGTTTAAATGCTATTATTCCCATGCCCACTAATGCCTATGGCGTTGGTGATAATTTTGATCCCAATGCGTCACACGTTATTCCCGCGCTCATGAAACGCTTTCACGATGCAAAGCGTCAAAATTTACCAGAAGTGCAGTTATGGGGTAGCGGCGAACCCTTGCGTGAATTTATTTATGTTGATGATCTAGCAAAAGCACTGATCTTTTTAATGCATGAATATAATTCGCCGGAGATTATTAATGTCGGCACGCAAGATGAAATTAAAATTGCAACGCTTGCACACAAGGTTGCGCAAATTGTTGGGTATCAAGGTGAAATCAATTTAGACACCAGCAAACCCGATGGCGCTCCGCGCAAGTGTTTGAATTCGAGCAAATTATTTAATTTAGGATGGCGCCCGTTAGTGAGCCTGGATGAAGGATTGCGACGCATGTATGCCGCGCATTTCTTGGCAGGGCAAATGGATGTCGCTTGTTAACCGCAAAGCCACTGTCACAAAATGACAGCATTTTTCGTATTGACGGCAACTAGCCGTCAATACATTTTACTGCTCTAAACTCGGCAAATCGACTTGCGCACGCGCATAATCACTCGGTATGCCGATATCAATGAAATAATCGTCTGCAATGAAAGCCTTTGGTTTAATCAGCGCCACTTTCGGCATTAAAAAATCTGTCTCGAATGAAAAGGCTTCTGGTAAACCTTGCTCTAGCAACAAAGCCGGTTTAAATAAATAAACGCCAGCATTAATCAAACCCGGTCCTGCGGTACCTTTTTCACAAAAAGCAGTGACAGTTTCATCCTTTACCGTAACGTGACCATAGCGTCCGGCATCGTCAACTTGCCGCAATGCCATGCTAAATAAAGCCGATTGCGTTTGATACTCTTTAAACCAGCGCGCATATTCTAAACGCACGAATGTATCGCCATTTAAAACAAAAACCGTATCTTGCCAACCCACTTGTTGCAACGCATTTTGAATGGCGCCGCCTGTGCCTAACGGTTTTTCTTCAACAACATAATCAATCGACAAACCTTGAAATTGTGCGCCAAAATAACTCATGATTTGCTCGCGCTTGTAATGCACAGGCAACACCACACGACGCATCCCTTGTTTAGCAAGGTAAGTTAACAAGTAAGCCAAAAAAGGTTTCTCATTAATGGGCGCCATGGGTTTTGGCACATCCGGTAACACTTGGCTTAAACGCGTTCCAAAACCACCCACCAATACGATTGCATCCATCGCTATGCCACACCTTTTAAACGTTTTGGGTCATATTCAGCCCCAAACATCACATCTTCAATAATGGCGCAAATAATGTGCCCAAACATAATATGACATTCTTGAATTTTCGGGGTTTCACACGACGGTATCGCCAAAACATGGCCACAATACTGCGCCATTAAATCAGGGTAAGCGCCACAAAAAGCCACCGTTTCCATATTTTTTTCGCGCGCAGCTTGCAGTGCTTTTAAAATATTCGGTGATTTACCCGAAGTAGAAATACCAATTAACACATCGCCTTCTTGTCCCAATGCTTCGATCTGCCTTGAAAATAAATTTTCAAAGGAATAATCGTTACCGATGGCGGTTAAAGCGGAAGTATCGGTGGTTAATGCAATGGACGCCAAACCCGGCCGATTGTAATTCAAGCGACTGACTAATTCTGCGGCTAAATGCTGTGAATCGGCAGCACTACCACCATTGCCAGCAAATAATATCTTTTTGCCCTGCTTTAGCGCTGCCACACAAACCACCGCAATCTCATCTGCCGTTTTTAAAAGCGCGTCATTCGCATTAATTTGCTGCAACACGTCGATTAATTTTTGAATTTCACTTTTAATTAAGCTGTGCATGATTTTCTCCTAGCGCACTAAACACGCTGCATTTTCGACACCGACGCGCTCGCGCCAGTAATTTAATAAATCGTTCATGGTTTTTTCAAACGAAATCTCCGGTTGCCAGCCAGTGTGCGCATGAAACTTACGGGTATCTGGCACTTGCAAATCCGCATCGATCGGCCGCAAACGCTCTGGATCAACCATGACTTTAATGTCATCTTTGCAGGGCGATAAGGAAATTAAATAATTCAAAATATCTTCAATGGTAGTGCTGAATGTGCCACCAATATTGTAATAAGCGCCTGGCTGCGGATTTTTTGTCAGTAAAAGGTAATAAGCGCGCACAGCATCACGCACATCAGCGATGGTGCGTAACGATTGCAAATTGCCGACTTTTACAACGGGTGGAATCAGTTCTTTTTCAATCATGGCAATTTGCTTAGCAAAGGTCGATTCTGCAAAGACATCACCGCGTCTTGGGCCAGTATGCGTAAACATACGCGTGGTCATGATTGTCATTTGATAGGCTTCTGCATAAAACCGGCCAACGAGATCGGTACCGACTTTGGAAATAGCATAAGGAGAAGCAGGATGGAAAGTACACTCTTCATCAATGGGCAATTTTTCTTTGGGTACGCGGCCAAATACTTCTGAAGAAGCACAAACGTGCACGATGGCATCTTTTTTATATTGACGCAGCGCTTCTAAAACGCGTGAGGTGCCTTGAATATTGGTTTCATACGTATCGAGTGGCGCGCTAAAACTTGTCAGTGGAAAACTTTGCGCTGCCAAATGAAAAACATAATCGGGGAGACAATCGCGCACCACGTGATCAATTGAGCTCGAATCGCGTAAATCGCCGTATACTAAACGAATGCGCTCTTTGCGATTGATGAGTGGCACTAAATGACTAATATTATCGAGCGGGCTTCGCCAGCGGCACATGCCTACAATATCCCAGTCAGTATTGGCCAGTAAGAAATCCGCCAAATGCGAACCTACCATCCCGGTGATCCCTGTAATGAGCGCACACTTCTTTGCCATAAGCCACTTCTCCCCTTCCATCTGTACTAGTCACAAATTGTGCTTTACTGTATCGTATTACGCTCTAAAGTCAACGCAGAATCAGCATGCACATTGTATTAATAACGGATAACTTATCGCAGCAAGGTGGCGCTGAGCGTTACTTTTATGAACTGGCTGCGCGACTGCGTGATATTCCTGAAATAAAAGTTTCCTGTTTAGGCTTTGGCGCGAAGGTTCCCAATGCAATTGCCTTCCCTGCCTTACAGAATCCGCTAGCAAAATTGTTTTATCGTTTTATGATTCATCCCGCACTTTTCTTGCGCCTACGACGTCATTTACGGAACTTAGCACCCGATGTCGTGCACTTGCACAACTGCAAACAATACACTGCAACGGTATTAAACGCGTTGCGCGGTTATAACGTTATTCAAACCACACACGATTTCAGTTATTTATGCCCTACCAGTCAAAACATCCATCGTGATGGCAAAGCTTGTAAAACCGGATTCAGCTGGCACTGTTTTTGGCAACACCGCGTAAAGTTTTCGCGAGGCGTTTTTTTGTTGATGGCTTTAAATTGGTGGCTCACGCAAAGGCGTGCGAAAAACTTGTTGAAAAAATGCTTAGCGCCCTCTCCTTTTTTAACGCATTATTTGCAACAATGCGGCTTTCCTGCTCCAGAATACTTGCCGCCGTTTAAATTGGAAACAGCACCCACCCACACTGCATCAGGACATTATTTTTTATTCGCAGGTCAATTGGCTGAACATAAAGGCATTTGGCTTTTGTTCAATGCCTTTTGTGCCGCCCTTAAAGAACGCCCAACATTACGCTTGGTAATCGCAGGCAAAGGGCCCGCAGAAAAAGCACTGCGTAAACGTATTTTAGCCCTGCAATTGACTGCTAATATTGAACTCATTGGCTGGCAAACGGATTTAAGTAGCTATTATCAAGCCGCACAAGCCGTGGTATTTCCGAGTACAGGGCTAGAATCATTTGGGTTAGTCTTAACCGAAAGCATGCGCCATGCAAAACCCATCATTGCCGCAAATCAAGGCACCGCAGCTTGGCTAGTGAAGCATGAAGAAACGGGTTTATTATTTGACCCAAGCAATCAGGCAACACTGACAGATGCATTGATGAGATTAGCAGATCATCCTGATCTGGCACAAAAGTGGGGTGAAGCCGGCTTGAAACGCTTTCAACAGCTCCCCAATAATGCTGATATCTTAAAAAGATTACTAACCATTTATCACGAGGTTTCTGCAGGGAAGAGCGCATTGCAATCAGAGTGGGGCCAAACCGCATTGTCAGAACAACTTGAAACGCATTAGCGCGCCACTGACTACACGCAGTGGCGCGAAATACTACACCGCGAATTGAGCGGTGATGGCTTTGAAATCATCCGACTTCATATGGACGAAACCTTTCACCTTAGCTAAATCTTGAACGGTTTTAAATTCACCGTGTTTTTTACGGAAAGCAACAATCGCGCGCGCTTTACTCGCGGTCACACCTTTTACTTTCAATAAATCCGCTACCGTCGCTTTGTTTAAATCAACTTGAGCTTGTTGGGTGGTGGCGCCTTGCTGATCGCCAGCAGCTTGCATATCGTTTGAGTTAGCTGGTTGGGCTGCTTGGGTTTGATCTGAGGATGCACCCACTCCGTTATCATCAGCAAAAACAGGGGCTGTGATTGCCACGGCTGCGATGGCGCTAACAAAAAGACGGTAAAATGACATAAAAATTCTCCCTTTAGTTTAAATTCCACATTTGAGCGTTAATGACTGAGGCTCGCTCGAACAATACACATATTAACAAGTACTTTCCTCATTTTCGCTGGTGGAAATGGTACTTGGCTTCCTGCAAAAAATCCAGCGCTAGGCGCAATTTTCTGGCATGAAAACTATAGCCCTGTTCTAGGTTTTTTTGCTAAACTTTGCCCACTGTTAGCCGGTCGCAACTTAAGAGGACGAAATCCATGTTAACCGCTTCACTAAGGAACCTGATTGTCATTCTATCAGCCTGCGCCATCACCACCACGGCTTTGGCGAATCCCATTATCCCAGTCCCAACGCAACCGCAACAACCTACCTTTATTCCTAGCGCACCCAATTTAGACGCAACCGGCTACATTTTAGTCGATGCTACCAGTGGTCGCATTTTGGCGCAAAAAAATGCAGATAATCGCATGCCGCCTGCGAGCTTAACGAAGCTCATGTCGGTTTACATTGTCTCCGGCGCCATTAAAAACGGCCAAGTGAAAATGGATGATAAAGTTTTAGTCAGCAGCAAGGCTTGGAAAACCGAGGGTTCACGCATGTTTGTGAAAGTCGGTGATGAAGTGCCGGTTAAAGATTTGCTACAAGGTGTTATCGTTGCCTCCGGTAACGATGCCACGGTTGCCTTGGCTGAACACGTTGCCGGCAGCGAAGAAAGCTTTGTAGCAATGATGAACCAACAAGCTAAATTATTAGGCATGAACAATAGCCACTTCCTAGATAGCACGGGTTTACCCAATCCAGGACACTATTCCACCGCCCATGATTTAGCGACTTTAACGCGCGCATACATTAAAAACTTCCCAGAAGATTACAGCTTCCATTCCGAAAAATGGTTTACCTACAATGGAATTCGCCAACCGAACCGCAACCGCTTATTGTGGCGTTATCAATATGCTGATGGTTTAAAAACTGGCCATACCGATGAAGCGGGATATTGTTTGGTCGCCTCAGCAAAAAAAGATGGCATGCGCTTAATTAGCGTTGTGCTGGGAGAACCCTCTGATTCCGCGCGCACCGAAGATTCCATGCGCTTATTAACCTATGGTTTCCGCTTCTTTGAAACACACAAACTTTACAATGCCAACACCTCGGTCATAAAAGCACGAGTTTGGGGTGGCGCGGAAGGTGAAGTGCCAATGGGTGTGACAAGCGACTTATATGTGACCATTCCAACGGGACAATTTAAGAAAGTGGTTGCGAATGTCACCATGGTTAACCCACTGAAAGCACCCATCACGAAGGGCTCGCGTTACGGCACGTTAAATGTCATGGTCAATAATCAAGTTGTCGCTTCACAACCCTTAGTGGCGTTAGAAAGTGATGAAACCGGTGGCATTTTCCGCCGCGCGAAAGATTCATTGCAATTTAAATTCAATGGCTACTTTTCAAAAGGTGACGGCGCCGTTAACACAGGCTAGATAAATCCTATATTGTCATTGCGAGGCCGTTTTTTGGCTGAAGCAGATTAAAGCGATTGCTGCGTCGCTAAAAGCACGCTCCTTGCAATGACGACATTAAAAGATACAGAAAAGAGACTTATGACCGATCAACCCAGTGAAACCTTACTCACTTTTCCTTGTGAATTCACCGTTAAAGTATTTGGTTTGAATACAGAGAACTTTGAAACCACTGTGCTTATGATTATCAACCAGCATTTAGGCAATGCTGATCGCGTGTTGCAACATCGAGACAGTGAAGGCGGCAAATACCGCTCTTACTCCATCACCATTCAAGCGCAATCAAAAGAACAGCTAGATGCCATTTATCAAGATTTATCCGCAGCCCCTGAAATTATCATGACACTATGACGCATCATTCCCTGACAGTTCGCTGGCTAGGCCAGCAAGATTATCACACCACCTGGCAAGCCATGCGGGATTTTACTGCAACGCGCACAGAAACAACGCCCGATGAAGTGTGGTTATTGGAGCATCACCCTGTCTTTACACAAGGCCAAAATGGCAAGCCGGAACATGTTTTAAATCCGGGTAACATTCCGATTGTCCAAACGGATCGGGGTGGGCAAGTGACTTATCACGGACCTGGCCAATTAATGGCCTATTTATTGATCGATTTAAAACGTAAGCAATGGCATGTTCGCGAATTTGTCACCGCCATTGAGGAAAGTGTCATTGCCATGTTGCGAGAGTTTAATATTGACGCAACGGCGAAACGCGATGCACCCGGTGTTTATATTAATGGTGATAAAATTTGCTCAATTGGTTTACGTATTCGCCGTGGCTATTCATACCATGGCATCGCCTTTAACATCAATATGGATTTAGAACCCTTCCAACGCATAAACCCTTGCGGTTTCAGCCAGTTACGCATGACACAGTTAATTCAGCACCAAGGACCCGGCGATGTCTTAACAGCAGGCAAGCATTTAATAAATAGTTTAATCCAACGTTTGCGGTATACTATCGCCTATTATGATCCAGCGGTTCCTGATGTGGAGTTAACTCGTGACCCAACCCATTCAACCTAATGCAAAACAACGCGGCGCTGAAAAATTAGCCCGTATTCCGGTTAAAATTGAACCAACCGAGAACCCCCAACGGAAGCCCGATTGGATTCGTGTGCGCATTCCCGCATCGCCTGCGGTCAGCGAATTAAAGCAATTATTGCGCGCCAATAAATTGGTAACCGTCTGCGAAGAAGCCGCTTGCCCAAACTTACCCGAATGTTTTACGCACGGCACTGCAACTTTCATGATCATGGGCGATAAATGCACGCGCCGTTGCAGTTTTTGTGATGTAGCGCATGGTAGACCTGACGCGCTTGATCCCAACGAACCGGCGCATTTAGCCAGCACCATTGCACAAATGAAATTGCGCTATGTTGTCATCACCTCCGTCGATCGCGATGATTTACGCGATGGCGGTGCGAGCCACTTTACGGCGTGTATCAATGCCATTCGCGCGGAAAATCCCACAATTAAAATTGAAATTCTCGTGCCGGATTATCGCGGCCGCATGGACATTGCGTTGGATGAAACCGGCAAATCCTTGCCGGATGTTTTCAACCATAATATTGAAACCGTGCCACGCCTTTACAAACAAGCGCGTCCCGGCTCAGATTACGCGCATTCATTACGGTTACTACAAACGTTTAAAGCGCGTCACCCCAATGTCCCCACCAAATCGGGCATCATGCTCGGCCTAGGTGAAACCAATGAAGAAATTGAGCAAACATTAAAAGATCTACGCGCCCATGATGTAGACATGGTAACCTTAGGTCAATATTTGCAACCTAGTCGTTTTCATTTACCGGTCTCACGTTATGTAACACCGGCTGAATTTAAACATTTCGGCGATTTAGCCAAGGAATTAGGCTTCAGCAATGTGGCGAGCGGCCCGCTTGTGCGCTCCTCGTACCATGCTGATAAACAAGCAGCTGGAGAAGAGGTCAGTTAATGTCGGACATTGTTAGCCCTATTTTGCAATGGCTCAATGCTAACCCCCACTTATCAGGTCTTGCTACCTTTGTTATCTCTGCCGGTGAATCGGTAGCGGTTATTGGTACGCTTGTGCCTGGCTCTATTATGATGACTGCGATTGGAGCACTGGCCGGTGCCGGTGTTATTCCATTTTGGCCGACCATCTTTTGGGCGATTTTAGGAGCCATTGTTGGCGATCAAATCAGCTACTGGCTCGGACACTACTTCAAAGATCGAATACGAAAAAGTTGGCCCTTCCGCACCCACCCTACCTTACTGCGCTCAGGTGAATTATTTTTTTATAAATACGGCGCGATGAGTGTCTTTGTCGGGCGCTTTGTGGGTCCAGTGCGCGCTTTAGTGCCATTAGTCGCAGGCATGCTCGGTATGCGCCCACTCACCTTTACTATCGCAAACGTTACTTCCGCCATTGGCTGGGCTCCCATCTATATGTTACCGGGCTTATTGCTAGGCGCAGCGGCGTTAGAATTACCACCTGATATTGCCGTGCATGTCATGCTAGTTTTCTTACTGATTATTTTATTTACCTTACTTTGCCTTTGGTTCATTTATAAATTATTACAACTCTTTAATGCGCAAACGCATCAATTACAAACGTATATTTGGAATCGCTTGAAGGGCTCACCCCGTTTGCAACGCCTCACCACGGTTTTAAACCATTACAACCCACGCCAAGAACATGGTCAGCTTAATTTATTTTTCTACGCCGGCTTCCTTAGTTTAATTTTCTTAGGCTTGGCTACCTGGGTGAAGCTACACGGTGCGAATAATTTAGTGGTTAATGATGCGATGTATCACCTCTTTCGTGGGTTACGCACCCCAAAAGTGGATAGCATTATGCTTTACATTACCCTATTCGGTGAAAAAACCATCCTCGTTCCCGTCATGGCGGTTTTAACCGTTTGGTTATTTATCACCAAACGTTCGCGCGCCGCGATTCATGTCATTTTACTGGCAGCAGCCGCAGGTGCCAGCATATGGGTTTTGAAAAATGCATTTCACTCCTTGCGTCCCTGGGGCATTCCATTAGCAACAGAAACCTTTTCAATGCCATCGGGGCACACAACGCTTGCGACCTTATTTTATGCAGGTATCGCTTTAATTTTGAGTAGAAACGCCCCCAAATCGGTGCGCGGTCTGCTTTTCTTAATCGCGATCTTTATCATTGGCATGGTAGGCGCCTCGCGAGTTTATCTTGGCGCACATTGGTTAACAGATGTTTTTACCGGTGTTTTATTAGGCAGCGCCTTACTCATGCTGGTTGTGCTTTCTTATTTACGCCATTATGAAAAACCCATTGCGCCATTTGGATTTTTATTAGTCTTTTTACTGGGCTTTGCGAGTGTGTACGGGGTTGTTTATCGTCATCAAACCTTTGATAGATTAATCGCAAGCTATGAACCTCTACCTCATGCCATCATGCCAGTTAACATGGCCGATTGGTGGCAAGGAACAAATCGGCTACCCATTTATCGCGTGAGCCTGTATGGATTCCCGGCAGATCGCATTAATTTTGAATGGGTTGGTGATTTAAATACGATTCGCGCAAGCCTTGAGGCGCAAGGCTGGGGACGTCCGCCGGCACGTGATTTAATTAGCACATTACACCGTCTGGCCGATATTCAAAGCACGCAATATTTACCTTTGGTTTCACCGCAATATCTAGATCGACGCCCGAGTTTAATCTTGACGCGTCAAAACAGTAACAAGGGATTGTTGGTATTAAGATTATGGGACACTAAACAAATCATTGCTGAATCCGGCTTAACCGTCTGGGTAGGAACAATCGGTGAAGTGCCACGCGCCTACAGCTGGCTTACTCAATCCAGTCCCGGTGAATTATTAATTGATCCCAAATTGGTTTTCCCCATCACGCAAACAGCATGGGATTGGAAAATAATCAAGGTTAAACACACTGTACATCATCACAGTGATCAAACCATTTTATTGATACGAGCCGCGAATCCCCCCGTTGGGAACCCCATCGTATAAAGACTCACTTCGCAATACGATTTCGCATTTCGAAGTGAGAATAGTATGTAAATCGTCAAACTAGGAAGTTATATGTTATTTGCATTTCTTGAACTCGGTATTTTTGCTGCTAAAGCACTCGTGATCGCCTTAATGATTATTATGGTGTTAGTTGTTTTTGCTTTACTCATAGCAAAGAGTAAAGGCAAAAATAAATCTGAATTAAAAATTGAGCATTTAAATGCTCAGTACCGAGAAGTGAAAGATGAAATTTTAAGTCAAACGTTAGATAAAAAAGCATATAAAGCCTACTTAAAACAGTGCAAAGCAGAAGATAAGCTCACTGCCAACCAAACCCGCCCCAAATTGTATGTAATCGATTTTGCCGGCGATTTAAAAGCCTCTTCTGTCCCACAATTAGCTGATACCGTTACCGCCATTTTGAATGTCGCAACGCCAGGGGATGAAGTTGTCGTAAAAATTGATAGCCCCGGAGGCGTGGTAAATGGCTATGGTTTAGCAGCTGCCCAATTACTGCGACTTCGCCAAAAGAACATTCCGTTAACCGCTTCAGTAGATAAAATGGCCGCTAGTGGTGGCTACATGATGGCTTGTGTTGCTAACAACATTATTGCAGCCCCTTTTGCCATTTTAGGCTCCATCGGCGTGATCGTGCAGCTACCCAATGTTCATCGCTGGCTTAAAGATCATCGTGTCGATTTTGAACAACAAACCGCTGGCCAATATAAACGTACTTTAACCGTGTTCGGTGAAAACACAGAAGAAGGCCGTGAAAAATTACAAGAAGAAATCGAAGAAGTGCATGGGCTATTCAAAGAATTAATTGTCACGCATCGTCCACAATTAGACATTAATAAAGTGGCGACTGGCGAGCACTGGTTAGGCCAACAAGCACTGGCTTTAAAATTGGTTGATACACTGCAAACCAGTGATGATTATTTATTAGCAGCTAGCATGCACAAAGATATTTATGCAATTTCTTATACCGTTAAAAAGCCTTTTTTAGCGCGCATGATGGGCAGCACATTGGCGCAATTACATGCATGGTTTTTCCCCTTAAAATATTAAATTGACTGTATGGCCAGGGAGGCAATATGTTTAATTTACAACCGGCATTACTGCCGGTCTTAGCGTCATTGCGAAAAAATACTGCGAGAATCAACCCCCCACTGCAACTTACACGCAGAAAGATTAACGTTATCAAGCGATTGCTTCGGACACAAAACCGCAGCGCCATCATGCCTTTAAAACAGGTGTTCACACTGTTCGTATTAATGGGTGCTGCACTTAACGTGGCACAGGCGCAAATGCGTTTTACTTCCGCTGAACACTTAAGCTTAGGCGATTCTGTTCATTTCTCATTAGTCGAACAAGGTGCAACGCCCCACCGCTTCACCTTACCTAATGGCGAACAATTAACTTATGGCGAAATAGTTGCCATGGCCGATTTATATGAAATCCCGGGCGCCACACTGACCACCGCGCCTGATGTACCGACTAAGCGAACACGGTTTTTAGATGCTTTTAATTCATTTGCTTTAAATCCAACGGTGCATGATGAATTAACGGCAATTGTAAAACTCTTTCACTTTGAAAAAGACACGATGGATGCCGCAATCGCTGCCGGCCAAGCGCCCGAAGAAGCATTAAAAAAAGTTTTTCCGGATTTAGACCGACAATTTAACTGCATTACCGGCGGCGGGTGTTTAGCATCGAATTGGTGGATGTTTCCCGGCCGTTATTTAAAACTAGCCGAGCAAGATTATGATCATTTCGGTACGGATGCCTTGCTCGCTTATCAAGTGGGGCATCGCTTAGCGCTTGAACAAGCCGTGAATGCGAAAAAGACGGGGGATTTATCCCGTTTGACCGTTGCTTATGCCATGAATGCCTTTGCTTCACATTTTTTAAGTGATCGATTTGCAAGTGGCCATTTACGCACGCCGCGCAAACTGCTGAATGACCATGTCACGCCAACGGAAGCGGGGGCGTTATTAGCGAACTATATGCATAATGAAGAAAACGAAAATGGATTACATGTACACAATGCTGCCGGTGATCAATGGTTTGCTATCGGCGATCGCTCTTGTTTAAATCCGAAGAATGCCGCCCATAAAGAGATGGTGGAACTTGCCTTACAACGTTCTGTGGATGAGTTAGAGGCCGCCTATAACCAAGGCTCAAGCGAGATATCGGATAGCGTTGCCCCTTTAATTCCCTGGGTTGATGAAGAAAATAATCAAGCGCAGGGGGATATTTCACCTTTATTTTACTGGGATACCGCCAGCAAGACACTTTATCGACGAAAAGAGATTGGCAATCTTCATGATGCGCATTGGATTAAGAATTGGTGGGGTTGGAGCACGCTGATCGAATTAAGGAAGCATTATGGTTTAACGATGTCAGAGCAAGCACACCTTGCACGTAGCAAGCTCGCTAAACAAGCGCTAGAAGCAGGATTAATTACCGATCCAGCCATCCTGAGCGCAATGAAGCAAGGGATTTAACATGAGCAGAAGAAAAATTAAAATCAGGCTACAAGATGAAGATTTGAATATCCACCTTGATTACATCATAGGGCCCATGCCCGATGAACGTGAATTTTTAAGGTGCTGCACCGTACAAGGTTTGGAAAAGCGCCAGGTAAAACAACTATCCTTAATCTTTGCTAATAAAAATCAAATCCAGCTGTTTGAGGCGAATTTGCAGTTTAATCACTTTGCAGATGCAATGGAGATTTTAGTGCAATTAGATGCCAGCGAAGATCACCGGACAATGATGGAATATTTACAACGCTTAAATTATGCCAAACAACTATATGAAAAAAATACGGCGAATAAGTGGGTTGCCTCTTGTTTAAGTTTTTTTGGGTGTGGAAACGGTTATCCTGCCCCACAAACAAGTGTTGAAGAACCTGCTGAAATTGACAATGCGTTAAGGATATCGCTTTAACTAATCAGCGAAGCGTTTGCGCTTCGCTGATTGCCAGGCATCCTAGCCTCATATCCTTATGCTTTCACTGCCGTCATGGTCAAATTATGCAGTGCGTCCTTATGATCAAATGTTGCTTTTTCTTGTTTCGTTAAATCAATCTTATGCTCAAAGACATAATGCGGCTGACTGATAGGGTCAATCAAGATAAATTTAATACTCAGTTCTTGTCCCTTTGCTTTAGCAATCTTGCCTAGCACCGTTATTGTGTTTTTTTCATTCAGAACGGGTATTTGACCCACCACTTCCCAAGTATGTTTTTTTAGGGCAAACGTAGTAACCATTTTTTGCTGCGCCTGCAAGGGCGATGCATTCTGGCGCATGGCTTGATAACTTACCTCGAAGGTCACATTGACATTCTCGGGTTTGGCGGCAGGTGCGGGTTTTGCAAATGCCGAACAAGTCATTAAGAAGGAAATGAAGATAAACAAAAAATAACGCATGACGACTCCTTGATAAAAAAATTGAGAATGAAAAAAAGAATTGAGAAATGCACTGATTTAAACAGTGAAAAGGAAAGTGAAAAACTGAAGGAGGAGTATTAGCAGAAAGCTAATTGATGGCGCGAAGTGTAAAGTAGTGTTTTTCTGAATGCAATAGAAATTTGTAAAAATTTTTTTGATCGGAATTATCGTTGCTGATTCGTTCATGCCTTGTTTTTCAGCCACTCGACAGGAAATTACATTTTCCACATCACATGACCAAACGGGTTGTAAATTCCTTTGAATTGCATATCTGATTAAGTGGTTACAAAGGATTGTTGATAAATGCTTACCGCGAAAATCTTCATGTGTAACAATACCAACTTCTATACCATTCGTACTTCAAGATGCGCTTTTTGCAACTTGAAGTACCCCCTGCGCGGTGGGGTTTCCGTCGGCGCGAATCGCGATTATCCCCTTTGGTGAGCCATTCTGACGTGCTTGACTGAGACTCTGTATTTTTCATAAAAAAACATTTAATATCAATTAGTTGCTACATGACTTGAAAGCGGATAACTTAATATAGACTCTCACTTGATATTTTTGAGTGTCAATGTTAAGTTATCAGGATGAAACCAAAAAATGCTTTAGAAAAACTAAAACCCCTTCTCAACGCTTCTAGCTTTACGAGTGAAGAAGCTCGTTTTTATGGTGTGAGCTCATCCACGCTTGCTTACTATGTGAAACAAAATGAATTAACGCGTATTGGTCATGGAACTTATCGTGGTGCAAACGCCCCTGTAGTTGATGATTTCCGCTGGGAAGATCTTATTGAAGCAATGCAAAGAGTCAAGGAAGGCGTCATTTGTCTTACGTCGGCCCTTTCCCTATATCAACTAACGGAAGAAATGCCTTCACAACATTGGATAGCAATAAGAAATGAAACAATACATCGCGCCATGCCAGGCACAAAAGTGGTTAGAATGCGCAATCTTATGCTGGGTAAAACCACGATCAAAATTGGAAATATCACAGTATCTATTTTTGATCGTGAACGCACCATTGTAGATGCTTTCCGCCATCTTGGTCGTGAGACAGCTTTAAAAGCGCTAAAAATTGCTCTAACGAAAAAAGGGCGTGAAAAAATTGATATAGAAAAAATCAGACAGTATGCAAAAAAACTTAGAATTAAAATCGAACCATTTTTAATAGCGATGACAATATGAATGAATCAGCACTAAAAGAACGATTAAAAGTAATTGCCATAGAAAAAGAAACCACCCTCAATAAAATTTGGAAGCAACTACTCTTAGAAAGATTTTTAGCACGACTATCCGCTTCTCCATACCAAGATAAATTTATTTTTAAGGGCGGATTGCTGCTTGCTCAGTACATTGCCATTAATCGAGAAACCATCGATATTGATTTTCTAATGACAAAAATTAAAAGTGAAATGCAAAATATTGAAAAAATCATTAAAGAAGTAATCGCTATCAATTCCGAAGATGGATTTTCCTTCACTTGGTTTTCAGTAGAGGAATTGAATCAGCCACACATGGAATACACCGGTTTTCGAGTAACGCTGAATGCTCAATTTGGGAAAATGCGCGACAAGATTCAAATTGATATAGGTGTTGGTGATGCAGTTGTGCCTGTAGAAGCAACATTTCATCTATTTGAATACAAGGGAAAACCGATTTTTTCTGGTGAAATTTCTTTATATGTATATCCTCCAGAGGCAATTTTTTCGGAAAAACTTGAGACAATTATTTCCAAGAATATCATCAATAGTAGAATGAAAGACTACCATGATTTACTTGTAATGATTCGAGAGCAAAATTTTTTAGATACCGAAAAGCTACCTCATTCAATTCAAGCCACCTTTAATCGTCGTGGAACACCAATTTCATCATCAATTAATATTGATTTGAATAGCATGCAAAGCTTGCAAGCATTATGGAGAAATCATTTGAGTGGTCTTGGTGCGTTTAGAGAACATTTAAATTTTCCAAACCAAATTGCTGACGTAATTAAAGAAATTAATAATTGGTTACAAAAAATTAATTAAGGTACATAAAAATGAACTATCCAATAAATTATGAAGCAAATCCAAAATCAGAAGATATCCAAGTATTAAACGATGGCATCATGGAACAAGCCAAACAAAAAAAGGGAATGAAGCAACTCGATTTCTTTGCTTTTTTAATCCGAGATGAAAAGGGAAAAGTTATTGGCGGATGTGGCGGTGATATCATGTATGGCGGTCTGCATGTTGGCCAACTATGGGTGACCGAATCACTGCATGGCCAAGGTTATGGGACTGAATTAATGAAAAAAGCAGAAGAATTGGCAAAAAAAAGTAAATGTAATTTTATTGTTGTTAATACATTCGATTGGGAAGCATTAGATTTTTACAAAAAATTAGGATTTTATGTGGAGTTTGAACGTAAAGGTTTTGATAAAAATTCAGTATTTTATTTTTTAAGAAAAGATTTAGCATGAATGATACAAAAATTATTTTAACAACTGATCGCTTAATATTGCGAACATGGAAAACTAGCGACATTCCATTAATGGCAGCCATTAGCTCTGATCCATTGGTTATGGAGCACTTTCCTGCCCTTCAAGATATTGCAGCTACACAACTATTAATTGATAAAGTTAATCAACATTATGAACATTTGGGTATGCACCTTGTGCTGTTGAAACAAAAAATACACAAGAGTTTATTGGCTTTGTTGGCTTAAGTCATCCGCCATTTGAAATTCCAAATTTTCAACCTAGGGGTATGCCTATTGTTGAGATTGGTTGGCGATTGTCATCCCACCATTGGGGAAAAGGCTACGCAACAGAAGCAGCAAAAGCAGTCTTACGTTATGCATTTACAGAATTAAATCTCATTGAAATTATTTCTTTTACAGTAAAAGCTAATACCAAATCACGTCGCGTAATGGAAAAAATTGGATTACATCACTCTGTAGCAGATGATTTTGATCACCCCAAACTTGATGAAAATAGCCCATTAAGACGACATGCATTATATCGATTAACGCGCGACAACTATTTAAGAAATACAGATAAATAGCAATGAAACAAGCCATTTCAGATGAGCGCATTATTGATTGCCTAACCACGGATTATGGCATTAAAGTTGCTAAGCTTACTTTTCTCCCTATCGGCGCGGATATGAACGCATCTACATATAAAGCAGAGGCGCCCGATCAGTCATCTTAATAAAGCTAAAACTTGGTCATTATCACGATATTAGTGCCATGGTGGCAATGTACTGATTGACGGAAATGATATTATTTATCTGGTGGATTGGGATGATCCTATCATGGCACCTAAAGAGCGTGATCTCATGTTTATTGGTGGCGGTGTTGCGAATGTTTGGAATAAACCACATGAGGAAAAATATTTTTATAAAGGATACGGAAGTATTGAAATCAATATAGCGATCTTGGCATATTACCGGCATGAAAGAATCGTGGAAGACATAGCGCTTATCGGCCAGCAGCCACTTCTGACCTCCATAGATGACAAGACCCGGATTGAATCATACAAACATTCCTAGCTCAATTTGAACCTCAAGGTGTAGTAGAAATAGCATTTAAGCGCTTGCATATGCGATGGAATTCCAAAGAGAGAATCACGATTCGCACCGACAGTGGCCTATTTTTTATTCGCATCATTCATATCCTATACTCACTATAATTTTAAAGTGCAGTGAGTATGTTATTTTAAAAGCTCACTCAATCTCGCAAACAAACGCGTATCGCCACCTTTCAAGCACGGCAACAACCATTTCACTTCGCGGGAAAAAACAACAAAGAAATGCCGATCGTGTTTTTTAATGCAGCCATAATTATCAATGCAGTCGGCAAGCTTAATCGTTTTTGCGGCATTCGAAGCATTTTGTAAACGTAAGCGATCTTTTTCTTTACGCAGCGCACGTTTTTCAGGCCCTTTATAATCCGTTAATTCAAGCACTAAATCACACACTCGCTTCCCTAATAGCGCTCTCATTTTTTCTTCTGAATAATCACTATTGACCGGTGCAACATCTTCCAATACATCATGCAACCAAGCGGCTGCTAACACTTCTTCATCTTGCGTAACTTCTTGCAATAGAGCAACCACGCGTTCGCAATGCACATGGTAAGGCTCACCCGTGTATTTGCGTTTTTGCCCAATGCTGTCATGCGCAGCAATGGCAAATTGTTTAGCCTTCGATAGTAAATTCATTATTTACCCTGCAAATATCATCAAAACAAAAGCGGTAGGGAGCACTCCAAGATGCAAAAACGCATCTTGAAGTACGAATGGTCTATTTCCCATAATAGGATAGCTCATCGATTTTCACTTAAAAAGAATTAAGACGGTCTTTTTTAATTTGCGATGCACTTTCCGGCAAACAAATACAGCACGGTATCCCGTAATGTGTTGCGGCAAATGGTTTTAAACGGTCGCCCATACTGCTTCAACCTTATCTTGACGAAAAGCAATTATTTTCCGGTGTAAAAAACCCATTGCATCAGTGTAACCCGGTATTAACATTATTTTATCACCCTGCGTCAAATTAACTGGCTGGCCTGGCGTTTTCGACATGATTCGCACATGCTCTGCGCTAAGGCCGCTAACCGTTAAATCTTCTCGATCTCTAAACTCTGGAAAACCACCATACGGATGCCAACCCAGCGTTTTAAAACCCGCATTACCAACCGCACGGTTTTGATTCGTTGGCACACTAATCATTTCCGTTAGTAAAAACACGCCGTATTGGTGGCCATAGTGTTTCAAACCCGCTTTGTCAGAATATAACGCATCACATAAAATGCCGCCACCCGCTTGAATTTCCGTTAACACGTTAATGTTAGTGCAATCGATATAATTACAACTTCCACCGCCACTCACCACATTCACGGTAATGCCGGCTTTTTCTAACGCTATTTTTGCTTCGGCTAAAATAGCATGTGCTGCTTCTGTTGCGAGGCGTTTTTCTGCTGGTGGCAATAACGGTGTATGGCCCTCATAGCCGGTAATGCCAGCCAAAACAATGACGCCCGTTTGCTCTTCAAGTATTTGCGCTGTTTTTGCTAATTGTATGGCGATGGCGATATCATCAACACCACAGCGGTGGTGATTAATATTAAATTCAATTAAAACTTCAATCGGTTTACTGACAGAACATTGTTGTGCAGCCGTTACGAGCGCAGATAAATAGTCAGCATCATCAATAGCGATGCGTAACCGATCAACCGTATCAGCTATTTTTACTAATTGCTGCAATTCAGAAAACGTGACTTGGTTCGCTAAATAAATATCTTTAATACCCGCTTTTGCAAACGCTTGAACTTCTTGCAATGTTAATAATACCACTCCATCGGCTTTACTTTGTTTCAATAAATAACGCGTTAACTCCGGGCATTTATGCGCTTTACACGGGATGCGCCACGTTTGTTGGCTTCCATTAATTCTTTCTCGCATCAATTGAATGTTGTGATCAATACGATCTAAATCAATTAATAATGCGGGGGTAGGTAAATCAAAAATCGATTGGCCGATTAATGCGTTATCGCTATTCCAGTCACTCCACTCCGTCAGCTCAATCCACATCCCCCACGGTGATACTAAAAAGGTTGACGTGCACGTTTCGCCACGCAAAGGAAACTGCATGGGCGGATCCTGTATGAGACGCGTTCCTGGCCAAAGGGGTAGCACCTGCCGTTTAATGTGTGCCACCACCGCTTGAATATCTTGCACGGTAAAGGAAATGTAATTATTTCCAATCGCGCTAAATTGCCAAGGCTCAGCATGATTTTTCTGGGGCGTGTGCCACTCAAACAATTCTACGTATTGCGTCATGGGCGTTGTGCCGCATTTCAACATAATAACATGCGCTAAATAGGCGTCCGGGTGCACGCCAAAGATTTGATCCCAGCCACGCTCCTTTGCGGTGGGGGTAGGTTCGCGTTTTACTTCCCAATCCCACTCAGCACCAAAGACTTGCATTAAAAAATCGGCCGCATACTGAGCATTCGGCACCACAATACCAACATGGTCTAAACCACGATTCGTGGGAATACTGTGTGAATTATTCATAATGAATATCCGCGATTCCGGTGAGCGGATCAAGAATGGAAGGGCTTTGAATACTTAAAAATACGGTTTCCCTTTCGGTATTAAAACCATGCCAAGTACCGGCGGAAATTTCAATCCGCTTTCCGGCTTGATAATGCACACCCGTTTCATTGAGTAATAACTCTCCCGTTCCAGCAATGATATAAATAACAGCACTGCTTTTTTGGTGATAATGGGGAACATATTTAGTGTTCGGCTCTAATCGCACTAATTCGACTTGTTCTTGCCCAGCAACGGTTTCGAATATTCCGCCTTGAAACAAGTCAAAACGTTCTGCTTGGTCCGTAATAATTTTTTGATAGGTAAAATGTTTTAGGATATCGATCATAATTTCTCGAGTACGTTAGGTGTTATAGAATTTAATATAATCCCGATCGGGCGTTAATGCTTTTCTCAGACTCATCTCACCAAAAACATCTCGATCGGGATGAAATGAACCTTTTTAGTCAAAATCCCCCAAAAACAACCCGATCGGGTTGTTTTTAAAATTCCACACTGATTATAATAGAAAAAAAGCAACTAGGAATTGGGATGACATTTAAAACAGCAAAAGAATTTGGAAATCTGATTCAGGTAGCCAGAAAAAATAGTCGCTTAACTCAAAAAGACCTCGCCGCCGCGGCTGGCTTGGGTGAAAGATTTATAAGAGAGCTGGAAAAAGGAAAACCAAGCTGCCAATTAGAAAAAGCATTATTAGTTGCACGCATGCTAGGGATCAAACTAGCGGCAACCTTACCCTCTAACACACACGAGTAATAAAATGGATAACAAACAGCTTTCCGTTCGAATGAATGGCACACCGGTTGGAATACTGACTCAAACCACACTGGGGAAAATGAATTTCACTTATGAGAAAAATGCTACGCAGGCCATCTCCATTGGAATGCCCATTCGGAGCGAAGCATATAAAGAAGTTCAATGTGAAGCTTTTTTTGGTGGCTTACTTCCAGAGAGCGAGTCCGCAAGAAAAATAATAGGAAGACAATTTGGAATAAACCCTAATAACAGTTTTTTGCTATTGAAAGCCATTGGTTATGACTGTGCCGGTGCCATTTCGTTTCACCCTTTGAGTGACGTTGCCAATCATATGCAATCTTCATTTCCGTTAGAAGGTAAAATAGTCAGCGAAAATGAATTGTATAATCACATCCTGGAATTACCAAACAAGCCATTATTTTTAAGATTGGAGGGATTACGCCTAACATTAGCAGGAATGCAGGACAAAGCTGCCATTTGCCTCATCGATAATAAAATTACATTACCCGAAAATGGCTGTCCTACAACACACATATTAAAACCAAGCTTTATTGGATTAAAAGGCATTGTTGAAAACGAATACTTTATTCTTAAACTTGCCAAGAGGGTCGGCCTTTCCGTGCCTCAAGTTGAGATAAGACAAGTAAAAGATCTTTCTTATTTGCTTATTGAGCGTTACGACAGGAGTATAAAAAATAATATTGTTGAAAGAGTTCACCAAGAAGACTTTTGCCAAGCACTTGGGATTATTTCAGCTAATAAATATCAGCGCGATAGTGGACCCGGGTTTAAAGATTGTTTTAATCTCACCGAAAACACTACCCAACCAGCAATAGACCGAAATATGCTTGCTGCAGGCGTAATATTTAATTATTTAACAGGGAATATGGATGCTCATGGAAAAAATTTCTCACTACTCCATAAAAAATCTTCTCA
Organism: uncultured Coxiellaceae bacterium; assembly: GCA_964597435.1. Classification (GTDB taxonomy): domain Bacteria; phylum Pseudomonadota; class Gammaproteobacteria; order DSM-16500; family DSM-16500; genus Aquicella. The sequence goes on from CAZQXH010000001.1 coordinate 123,337, forward strand.
GGTAGAACTTGCGCCATTTTACGATATGATTTGCACTCTCGCTTATCCTGAACTTACGACTAAAATGGCAATGAAAATCGGCAGCAAATATGAAAACGACATGGTTTTTCCTCGCCACTGGGAACAATTTTGCAATGACATTGGCTACAGCTATCCAGCATTGAAAAAACTTATTAATAAATTAGCGCACTTGATTTTAAGTGAGGCAATGTTAGAAAAAAATAACTTCATTCAAATGAAGCGAGATGTCTCTATTATTGAAAAAATAATACAGGTCATTGAAAAACAAATTGAACACACAACGAATCGATTTGAAAAAATTTAAACGCAGCGTAGGCCATGAAAACCATAACACAATTTAATTCCATTGATTCCTTCGCAACTGATCGATTATTTGCCGAGAAGATTAAATGGAGTGATTTAGATAAATTGATTAACATGCATACCAACCATCACGTGATGGCAACGTTGGGTGGATTACGCACTGAAGATGAAACTCGTGATGATTTAGAATGGCATTTAAACCAATGGAAAGAAAATGGCTTTGGTGTATGGCTATTTTATTTGAAAGACACAAAGGAATGGGTTGGTCGTGCCGGCTTACGACGTGTTGAAATAGAGGGCCACGAAGAAATAGAATTAGGCTATGCCTTAATGCCGTCATTTTGGAAGCTGGGCTTGGCTACCGAAATGGCTAAAGCGTGTATTGAAATTGCTTTTGAAGTAGCTCGCCTCGACAATCTCATTTCTTTCGCATTGACAACAAATAAAGCATCGCAACGCGTTATGGAAAAAGCGGGTTTCCAGCACGAACGAGATATTCTTTATACTAACTTACCCCATAGTCTTTATCGAATGAACAATCCACGCAAAGTAAAAATAGCACCCTACAACCCTAAATGGCCTGATTTTTTCGAGCAAGAAGCCAGTCGCATTCGAAACACCTTAGGTGACCACCTTAAAGAAATTTATCATATTGGTAGCACAGCCATTCCCAACATGCTCGCTAAACCGATAATTGATATGCTGTTAGTGTACAACAACTTAGATGAAATTGATTTAATAGCAGAAAAGCTTAGCAAATTAAACTATTACAATCTTAGACGTCAAATCATTCCCCACCGAAGTTTTTTTATTAGACGACAAGGTGACAATATTAGTTTTCACTTACATATCCATGAACAAGGCAGTCCGCAAATTAAACGTCATGTTAATTTCAGGGACTATGTTATTCACCATCCAGACGATGCGCAAGCTTACGCAACACTCAAAACAAATCTCGCAAAACAATTTGCCGATGACATGAACAGTTACGTATTCGGCAAAGATAAATTAGTTCAAGAAATTGACGCCAAAGCAAAGCTCTGGCCAAAAAGAAAAAAAGATTACCTCAACGAAAACACGGGAACAACAGCAAAAAACTGGTCACATGAAAAATTAGTTAAGGCAATAACAGCCAATTTTAATGTGCACATGACATATTTCGCGCAATACCTAAATCAAATTGAATTGATACGCATACCCGGTTTTACTCTCGTCAACGCTGGCCTAGCTGACGATACGCTGAATTACATATTAGATGCTGATTTTTCCTCCGCAGAAGCCAATAAAAGGATCGCGGAAGTAACCAATTATTTTACTCAAAAAAATGTTCCCTTCACTTGGTGGGTTAGTCCTTTTGATAAGCCTGATAATCTACCAGAACAATTAGAACGTAACGGTTATCAAAACACGGAAAACAATAGGGCAATGTACTTCGATCTAGATGCTTGGAATGGCCACGCCCCTTCTATCCCACACCTAGAAATTATTCGAGCTAGCGATGAAAAAACATTGCATGATTTTGCGCTTGTGCTGGCGAACGATAAAGCACCGTTTAAACAATATTTTTCATGGATTGCATCAATTTTAACTGACGATGATCCAATTGAATATTATGTTGGATATGTCAATGGCAAACCCGTTGTACGCGGATTATCTTGTTATTTTGCACAAGTTGCCGGCCTACATTGGCTATCCACCGCGCCCAATGAGCGAAGAAAAGGTTATGCGAGCGCCATGCAACAATATTGCTTAAAACGAGCAAAAGAACTTGGCTATCACATCGCTGTGCTGCAAGCCTCAAATGTGGAATATTCTTTGTACCAACGATTGGGATATAAAGAATGTGGCATTTTTAGGAAGTTTACGTTGAAAAGGTTAATCAACTAAAATGTACTAAAATAAGATTAAATGAAATCCATTTTATCTCTTGGTATTATTCAGCAATTTTTAAACTCTGCATGTACTAAATAAGGAGTTGATCAAGTGGCAATAACATTTCATCCACGGCCTGGGCAAATCTTACTATGTGATTTTGAACCAGGATTTAAAGAACCTGAGATGATTAAATTGAAACGTCCGGTAGTGGTTCTTACAGGCGCAATGAAAGGTCGTGCGAATTTAATTACCGTTGCACCACTAAGCCATGCTGAACCAAAACCACTCCAACCGTATCACTATAAAATTCTCAGACAATCTATGCCAATGGTGGGTAGATTTCAGGAAGAAGATAGCTGGCTTAAAGGTGATATGATTTATACCCTTGGGTTTCATCGATTTAACTTAATTCAGCTGGGCAGAAGAGGGCCTGATGGGAAGAGGCTGTACTTTAAAAATTGTTTAGGTGTAGAGCAAATGAGGCAGATTTATCAATGTGTTATGCATGGATTAAACTTATCCAAAGTAGCTCAACATATATAATACCATTGAAATTCAAAGCTAAAGCCTTATAATTAAATTGTAACCTGCTCTGCTTACGCATCAGGCATTCGAGACTGTACAAAGGTCCGCCCAGTACAGCCGGCCCAGTGTGGAGACGACAATTTACATTGGTGCTGAGTTAAGGCCTCTTAATGAGGCCTTTGTCGTTTTAAAGACACAAAATTTACATATAACGAAACTTTTCTCGCAACACGTCCCCACTCTGACTATTGCATTAATACAGCTGTGCCATATAGCCATCCCATCAGCCCTATTGGATTTCAAATAAAAGCCTTGCTTAAATTACATGCCTCAAAATCCAATTGATAGGTATGCAAAGGGTAATAACATAACCCTTACGTTTACATTCTGTATAAACGATGAACCCATCAACACTCAGACGATAAAAGTAAACTCTGATACGAAAATATTATGCGAGGCCGATAATATGATCCAGTGCCACAAAGCAAAAGGATAAAATTAGAATGGATTTTAAAATTTGAAGAGGAAGTGTTTAACTGCGCCAGTAAATCATTTGATTAAACTGGCGTCCCCACGGGGATTCGAACCCCGGTTACCGCCGTGAAAGGGCGATGTCCTAGGCCTCTAGACGATGGGGACGTGTTTTACTCTAACAACGTCAGTGGAGCTAGCCGGGATCGAACCGGCGACCTCTTGCATGCCATGCAAGCGCTCTCCCAGCTGAGCTATAGCCCCATGAATCTGTGAGAGAGACGCGATTCTAAGAACAGCCAGAGAGTTTGTCAACACAATTGATATAAAATTCTGAAGTTATTTTGGAGTGGTTGTTTTGGGCGCAGCCCAAAGCGCCATAAGGTGATGACCGAGCCAAGGACTGCGTTGTTTTGGCTCTGCTAACAATAAGTTATCGGGGTTTAAATTAAAATCAACACCCTGCGACTTCGCAAGCTCAAACACATACCTCAACATGCTAGGATTTCGCGAATGAATAGCCGTCAATAAACTAGCTTCTGTTAACACTAAAGCGACATTACATTCACCCGCCCAAACTAAAATGCTTTCCGCCAAACGCTTATTACCAGAACCAATGGCAGCGTGCAGCAATTTCATCGAAGGCTGCTTTATGCAGCACTTACCCAGCACAAACTCATACAAATCTTCTTGCCCCGTACCAAGTGCCGCAACTAGCTGATCAAGGTCATATTTAAAACGCACCCCCATTTTCAACCCCCAAGCATGCACACGACACACCATTTGCACACTGCCGGATAAAAGTGCTTTTTCTAATGTTTCTGCGGTAGGCCGCAAACTCGCGCTTTGCGCCATGCTCATGACATAATCGAATAACGCTAAATTTCCTGTACTAGCTGCACAATCCACCTCACAGATGGTCATCGAAATTTTTACCGGCAACGCGCTCAAACCCTGTAACAAATCACGCAATAAATTTAAGCGCTCACTCACAATCACATGCATGCAGTTAACCCGAAAAACCGCCTCATGCAATGCAGGCAATGCTTTTATTTCAGCTAATAACGTTTGCGCATCCACCAAACCCGCGATGATACGTAAATTATCCGTTAAAAAAATTACCTCACCCTGATCACACGCCATGTCGCGCGCGATTTGCACCATCGCTGGATTTAACGAGTTAGCTGCAACAAAGAAGGTTTCATGGGTCATATTCACTTTCGCACCCAAGAACGCCAGAAACAGGCGCACCCTATCCACCATTTGCGGCACACCCGAGAAAAAAGCGCTCTGCAAAAACCATTTTGCATGTTGCGGGGTAACATTCGTGATGGGTTGTGTTTTTAAAAAATAATGGGTAATCGCTTGACGGCAAAAAACCAGGGCCAATGGTAAATAATCCCGAACAGAAACATTTTGCGCCTGAAAACGCGCCAAATCATCATCCAAGCAATACCAAATGCAAGGGTCTTTATATGAAAACCAGAATGGGTCCAAAACACGCTGCGAGCGACGGCGAAAAGCTGGTTTTTGAAATAGTCGCCAAACAAACCACACAAAGCTGGGGTTTTTCAATTCATCAATCAGTGGATGAAAAGCCGCGTCATTTATCCAAGCACGTAATTTATGCCGTGCGGTGTCGTTGGCTATTCGATTAAAAAAATGATTAACCAACGCAAGACGAGACAAATCTTCTTGCCGACACCATTCAGCAATATTTAGCCAACAATCCCTGTCAATTCTGCCATCCATGAATTAAAGGGTATCAATGACAGCAATTTGGCACTGCTTTATCTAAACGCAATAAAGATTGCTCCCTTCCTAATAAAGCAAGCGTTGCGTCTAACGATGGTGAAACTGTTCCACCGGTTACCGCAATACGCACGATGGGCGCTAACTTTCCTAATTTCAAGCCTTGCTCTTCAGCCACTTTTGCTAAAACACCATGAATAGCTTCTTTTGTCCAATCGGATAATGCAGCCAATTGATCACGCACCGCTTGCACCGCTGGCTGAATACTTGCAGTAAATTGCACTAATAAACTGGGATCAATCGTAATAGGCTCATAAAAATAACGACTACGCTCAGCCATTTCCTGCAATGTTTTCGTACGCTCCGCTTGTAACTTTACTACATCCGCCAATGCTGGGCCTTTGGAGTAATCAATATTTAAACGCTTGAATTGCTCCGCCAACACTTGCGCAACCGCTTGCGGATCACTGGTCTTTAAATAATGTTGATTCAACCACAATAATTTTTCTGGATTAAACGCAGCTGGCGCATGATTAATATGCTCAAAATCAAAAAATTTTATTAATTCCTCTTCTGAAAAAATTTCCTGATCACCATGCGACCAACCCAAACGCGCCAAATAATTTAACAATGCTTCCGGCAAAAATCCTTCTTCCCTGTATTGCATGACGCTCACCGCACCATGTCTTTTTGATAAACGCTTACCATCACTACCTAAAATCATCGGTAAATGCGCATACAAAGGTGGCTTTGCACCTAATGCTAACAAAATATTAATTTGGCGCGGTGTGTTGTTGATATGATCATCGCCACGAATCACATGCGTAATATTCATGTCCCAATCATCGACCACCACGGTAAAATTATAAGTGGGCGAACCATCCGTACGCGCAATAATCAAATCATCTAATTCCGCATTTGCAAAACGAATTTCGCCTCGCACTAAATCTTGAAAAATCACATCCCCTTCCAGTGGATTTTTAAAACGCACTACAAACGGCTCACTACGCACTTCCGTTACATGGCGACAGGTCCCATCGTATCGTGGCTTTTCTTTATTTTGCATTTGTTGCTCACGCAATGCTTCCAATCGCTCTTTAGAACAATAGCAACGATATGCCGTACCCGCTTTTAGCATTTCCTGAATCACTGCTTCATAACGATCAAAGCGTTTCGTTTGGTAAAAAGGACCTTCGTCATAAGCTAATTGCAGCCATTCCATGCCATCTAAAATGGCTTGCACTGATTCGGGCGTGGAGCGCTCTAAATCAGTATCTTCAATACGTAAAATAAACGTGCCACCCATTTTGCGAGCATAAAGCCAACAATAAAGCGCGGTACGAGCACCCCCGATGTGTAAATGACCAGTGGGCGAAGGGGCAAAGCGAGTACGAATGGTTGACATGAATTCACCTATTTCAATGAGAAGGCCGCGTTTGAGGGGTGTATTGTAGCGGGGTTAGGCAGGTATCGCCAGCCAAGTTAAGGGCTCATCGGGCTTGATCAGCGCATAACCTACCGCCTTTTCAGATAGCGATAGAACCTGCACCCGATGCCCTTGCAACGGCGCCGTGCTTTTATGAATCTCCACCACGACATTCGGTAACTCAGGAACACTAAGACGCATTTTTAATGCTTCCGGATGCTCCATATTTTGCAAAGCCCAATGAATCGCCGCTGCTTTCATTAATTCTTGCTTGATATTGTCTGGCAAGCTGAGCCTTGCATCCAACCACGTTAAAAAGCGCAAAGAAAGCGCCCAATTTAAACAATTTGATGAAACCTCATTTAAAAACCATTGCGCTAATTCATCCGCATTACTCGCCCACTGCTTAAAGAGCGGCAAAGCATTTAACAAACGCTCTAGTCTCACGCGTTTAGCGAGACGTTGCGCAGCCACATCAGGATCTTGCGGTTTCGCAATAAAAGAATGCGCTAATTTATGCTGTGGGCGGCGAGCTTTCTCTGCCATTTCCAACCAATCGGTTACCAAATGTTTCGCATCAACCTCAACCACCAATGTTTCTGGCGTATGAAATTTTAATTCGGTTAACGCTTGCGGATCGATCGCTTCATCATGCGTATCGAGCCATAATTTGGTCGCCGTATCTTGCTTAAAACCACCCACGTGCCAATGCGGGGTTTTAATGATCAAAGAGTGCCAAGCAGAACGATTAAGCGAAATGTTACGCTCGGCAATTAATGCATTGGAAGAATCAAATAATAAACCACAACCGGTTTCCGCTATGAGCTCTGCAAAAAAGTCTGCTTGCGTAAGGCCCCTGGATGTTAAAGAGGCATGATTTTCCAAATACAGTGGGACATTCAATTCGGCTTGCCAACGCGCAACCGCTCGCTTTAGCGCCACAGCCTCTTTTGCATAATGCGGCTCTCGAACCACCGATAACCGCTCTTTGCCTTCCGTAAAATAAACTAAATGATCCGAAACATAATACGGATCGAACACGGCAATCCATTCACGCAATCGTTTCGCTAGGGTTTTCAAGGAATGGGCATCGCGTTCTAAAAATCGCGTGGCGACCAGATGAAATGCAACAGGAACATTAGGCAGTAAAGCGCGCACAGCATGCGGATCAAGATGAATAAAATTATCCACCATCAATTCACAAAAATCAGCGCGCCCATTCATTACCCAGGTACGAATAATGGGTAATGTGGTGGGGGCAATTAAGTTGACCCCGAGCTTCATGGCTTAATCAGTTTGAACGATTTTGCAGCAATTATGATATGCATCAGCTTGTAGTTCTTGCTCTTCAATGACTTGCGCATATTCAACCACCGCTTGATCTGTCATATCGGACATACCTACCCCCAAATGGATCTTATTAAGGCCAGAATTTTAAGCCCCAACATTTAATTTGTATATCATTTTAAACAGCCGGTTGGCCTTGACGTTTCAAATTTGCGCTCCTACAATTGCCGCTTAACTTTTAGGGCGATTAGCTCAGTGGTAGAGCACTACCTTCACACGGTAGGGGTCAGTGGTTCGAAACCACTATCGCCCAATTCACAGGGAATGCAACCATGACTATCCCACATAGTGTCTGGGAAGGAATCGCTTCCACCTCTTTTTGGTTTTATTATTTTTTCTTGGTGTTAGTCTATTTTGGCGTTCAGACCCGCAGGCCGCGCGTGCAGCGCGTAATTAATCCGGTCATTTTGCCGGTCGTGTTTTTTTTCTTAAGTGGCGTCTGTTTTTTCCTTCTTCCCACCATCAACCCCTACTTAGCTTTAGGCTGGCTTGGCCTACTCAGTTTCGGCATCGCATTGGGCTGGCTGCAAGCCGCCTTATTTCGCGTAAAACCACTACCGGACCATCGCCATGTGTATGTAGCGGGTAGTAATCGCTTCTTAATTTTCTTGGCGTTTTTCGCGATTGGTTGGTTGATTTATTTGGGAATGGGTGCGCGCCTTCGCCCATTACTTGACCCGCAGCTCATCTTATCGGAATCCTATCTTTCCTACATTGTGCTAGCTTATGGCTTGGCAACAGGTCTGGTCATTGGGCGCAGCCTGCGTTTAATTTACACACTAAAGCACGGCCCCTTTTACGGCGGCCCACTTCCCCACTAAATTGCCGTAGAATCCCGCACCGCATCCAAAATGGCGAGCCGCACTGCTTCGGCCGCCATGGCTCCAATCGTTAAAACGGATGCCTTTAATTGACCCACTGAAATGGCAAATAAGATATCACCATCATAACAGCTAAAAACTGGGCTAATGGCACGCGCCATGCCGGCAACACCCATCTTGGCAACGCGCTTTAACTCTGCCTTACTAAAGACAGCATTAGTAAAAACGGCAGCCAGGGTGGTGTGGCCCCGCTCAAATAAATAGGCTTCGGCAGCACCCGAAAGGAGCATCTTGGTGCAATCAGCAAATTGGCCATCATTCGCACGCGCCCCAGCCACAATGCGGCCCTTATCCCATACATCCCCGATGGCATTGACAGTCACATAGGCGATGACCCTCACCCCCGAAGGCAACGTGAGCTCCGCCCGCCCCAAACCGGCCGTCGCTTTCTGCGCATCCGGAATGATTTTACCAATTGTTGCGCCTGTGCCAGCGCCCAGCATGCCCGACTCGGTATTATCAGCTTTTGCCAGAGTACACGCTTTATAGGCGTCTTCTGCAGAAGGCGTAGTAGCTTTCTTATTCATCAAATCGTAAATACCCACGGCCGGAACGATTGGCACCACACCATGCGGCAGGGGCAAACCAATATGACGCTCCGTTAAATAATCCATAACGCCCTTAACCGCTGCTAAACCATACGCACTTCCACCCGTTAACAACAAACCGTGTAACTTAGCAACACTGGTCTCTGGGTCTAAAGGAGCCAATTCATGCGAAGCAGGCCCAGAACCGCACAACTGATAGGAGCCCACCGCCCCCTCTGGAAATAAAAAAACGGACAGGCCCGTGCCGGAATCGTGATGACTGACATGACCTACTAACAAGTTATTCATTTAGTGGAATCATCCATAGGCGAAAGAATTTATTCAATGGTATTATACGTAACATTCTTTTTTCCGGCTGGATATTTTCATGATTGCAATGACATTACAAGAATTGGCCAAAATCCTTAATGTTAGCCTAACAAACAACACGGCTTTCACCGGCATCAGCATTGATAGCCGCACATTAAGTCCAGGCAACTTATTCATTGCCATCATCGGCGAATCCACCGATGGCCACCACTACCTGGCAGAAGCCGCTGCAAAAGGGGCTGTGGCAGTGGTTGCAAGCCGTCCCGTTGAAACAACACTTCCACAAATTCTGGTGCAAGACACCACCGCCGCTTTAGGCCAAATTGGCACGGCTTGGCGTAAACAATTTAACTTACCCATCATTGCTGTCACAGGTAGTAACGGCAAAACCACTTTAAAAAACATGATCGCCAATATTTTATTGGCTGCCGCTAATAATAACGGCAATGAAGTCCTGGCTACGCAAGGCACGTTGAATAACCAGTGGGGCCTACCCCTTACCTTAGCCCGCCTTGGCAAAGAACACCGTTATGCCGTCATTGAAATGGGCATGAATCACTTTGGCGAAATTGACTACCTAACACATTTAACGTCACCAACCGTTGCAACCATTACTAATGCAGCCGCTTGTCATTTAGAAGGCTTAGGTGATATTGCTGGCGTTGCCCGTGCGAAAGGTGAAATTTTTGGTGGCTTAGCCACAGATGGCATTGCTGTATTAAATCGCGATGATGCTTTTTTCCCGTATTGGCACGGCATCATTGGCGAAAAGCGCTTTATTACATTTGGCTATCATCCCGATGCTGACGTGCGCACCGATTACAACGATGAGCATAAAGGCCCTCTCACCGTAGAAACACCTTCTGGTGTAATAATGCTGACACTGCCGCTCATTGGCAAACATAATGTCACCAATTCGCTTGCTGCGATTGCGGCAACACTGGCCATTAATATTCACCCAAACGCCATTAAACAAGGGATTGAAACGACCAAACCCGCACCAGGACGTTTGCAACTACATGAGCTGGTCAACGATGTTAAAATCATTGATGACACTTACAACGCAAATCCTTTTTCATTACAAGCCGCCGTCAATGCATTAACGCAATTTGCAGGCAAAAAGATTTTAGTGTTAGGTGATATGCGCGAGCTAGGCCCAGAAGCAGAAAGTTTACATTTTGCAGCAGGTGAAAATATTCGCAAAGCAGGCGTCGACTTTTTATTTACCTACGGCGAATTAAGTGCGCAAAGCGCGCAAGCGTTTGGTGAAGGCGCCTATCATTTCAGCGACCAAGAAAAATTGCTGCAAGCGCTGCAACCTTTACTCCAAACTGCCGTAACGATTTTGGTAAAAGGTTCTCGTTCTATGCGCATGGAAAAAGTAGTGCAAGGCTTAGTTGATGTTGGCAAAGAACAATCAAATGCAGTGATTTAAACTGCGAAAAAGATTGCAGGGTTTGCACGCTTAGCCTTAGAATATCCGCGCTAAAAAACGCGGAAAAAGTGTTTATTGGATCTAGCGAAGGGTGGTGTCATGGCATTACGGAAAGGCAGTTTTAACATCACAACTCCAGAAAACTACTTGCAACGCTTAATCGAGCACCCGCGTGACAAGCGCCTAGAACATTTAACTCGGTTAGCCTTAAGCAATCATACGCTTTTAATCAGTTTAGAAAATTATCTAAAAAATTTAGATCAGAGCGCCTCATTGCATCACAATGCTGACCTTGCCTCTATCACAGAAGAAATCGCCCTCGCTTTCAAAACCACCTATATTTTAAAAAATAATTATTACGAACTGAATGAAATCGACCGCGAACAATTTTTAAGGGCTTGGGAATTACACAGCGATATTGAAATGGCACTCATTTTACTAAACCGCTGCAATGATTTAGAAAAAAACTTAGAAAATATCACCAACGACCTACGAACGTTTATGTGGGTACCCTCTAAAACGCTCGACGTAATAGAATATCTAACTCAAGCATTGAAAGAATATCCCGCCCAGAAATTAGTGGATTTTTTGCAAACGCTAGCCATTGACCCCATTACACAGGACATTATGCAAGATCCTGTTATCACCCCCTTGGGTCATACTTACTCCGAAGACACCTTAAAAAAATGGTTCGGTCCTGGCAACGACAATCATATTTGCCCCATCAGCAAAAACAACTTGCACAAAACCGATCTGATTCCCAATCATTTAGTCAGCAGGGCTCTTAGAAAAATTCGCGCGGGATTACGGCAGGAGAATTTTGAAGAAATAAAAAAACAATTAATTTGCCCCTTAACGAATTTATTTTTTATTGAACCTTGTGTCGCCGCCGATGGTGAAACATATGAGCGACGCGCCATAGAAGCTTATCTTGACAAGCATGAGAACAAAACACCGCACGGAATCGAGCAAGACAAACCGCTTTATCCAAATTTCATTATTCGCGATTTGTTAAGCGCCATTGTTTATAGTGAAGAACAATTAAAAGCCTTAACCATCTTAAATAATTATCTGACGCAAGTTAGCAAAGAACCGGACGAACTCTTAGGCTGGCTCGGTGTTGCTTACACAAAACAACAAAAATCTGAAACCACTATAAAACTGATGAAAGTGGTGATGGGCAATGAACCGGCGGACATTTTTTGGACTGACGGAAAAATCCGCTCCATTTTAGAACAAGGGCGCGCTGCCGAAGCAGCAAAACCCGCCTTTAATTACCTACAGCAAATCCGCGTTCACTAATACAACACTCTGGCTGGCAAGCAACAAAAGGTATACAATCACAAAATACCTATTGGAGGAGTAGCATGACAACGAAAACACCTGTAACCGTTGCCTATGGTGATGGTATTGGCCCTGAAATTATGGCCGCCACCTTAAAAATTCTCGCCGCGGCTAACGCACCCATTGATCCAATTGTGATCGAGGTCGGGGAAAAGGTGTATCAGCAAGGCTTCTCTTCTGGCATTCCGGATTCTGCTTGGGAAACAATCAAACGCACGCGTGTGTTATTAAAAGGCCCTATCACCACGCCACAAGGCGGGGGCTACAAAAGCCTCAATGTGACGATGCGTAAAACCTTAGGCCTCTATGCCAATGTACGCCCTTGTTTAACATTTAAACCGTATGTACCTGCTGGCTGTAAATACATGGACCTTGTCATCATCCGTGAAAACGAAGAAGACACTTATTCCGGTATTGAACATCGTCAAACCGAAGATGTTTACCAATGCTTAAAATTGATCACCCGCCCTGGTTGCGAAAGAATCGTGCGTTACGCGTTCGAGTATGCGCGCAAATTTAACCGCAAAAAAGTGACTTGTCTTAGCAAAGACAACATTATGAAAATGACCGACGGCATTTTTCATCGCGTCTTCAATGAAATCGCACCTCTTTATCCTGACATTGAAACGAACCATTTAATTGTAGATATCGGTACGGCGCTAGTTGCGTGCCAGCCCGAAAAATTTGATGTGCTCGTTACGCTCAATTTATATGGCGATATTATTTCAGACGTTGCCGCCCAAGTGGCCGGCTCTGTAGGTTTAGCAGGCTCTGCCAATATCGGTAATACAGTCGCCATGTTTGAAGCGATTCACGGTTCAGCACCCGACATTGCTGGCAAAGACATTGCCAATCCATCGGGATTATTAAATGGCGCCGTGCAAATGTTAGTACACATTAATGCTCCCGAGGCAGCTAACTTGGTGGAAAACGCCTGGTTAAAAACCCTGGAAGACGGTATTCACACGGGTGACATTTATTCGCCTGAACACAGCAAAGAAAAAGTCGGCACTAACGCCTTTGCCGATGCGGTGATTGCTCGCCTCGGTCAAAAGCCGCAGCATTTTAAAGTGGCAAATTACCAACCCACCAAATCGGAACCGCTGCAAACGCAGGTGAGTCAAAAAACGAGCAGCGATAAAAAATTAGTTGGTGTGGATATTTTTATTGATCAAACTAATTTGGCAGATGCCGCCGCAATCGCAGAAAAGTTAAAAAATGCGCATCCTGGCTTGGAATTAATCGTACTAACCAGCCGCGGTTTAAAAATCTGGCCCAATAGCTCGGTGGAAGACCCCTTCTTGCAGCACATTTGTTGCCGCTTTCAATCCAACGCTGACATTAAACAATTGTCGAGCGTCAACGCACAAGATATTATTCAGTTGCAAACGGAAATCACGAATCGTGGTTTTAATATTGTTAAAACTGAAAACTTGTACACCTTTGGCGGCCAACCGGGTTTCTCCTTGGCGCAAGGTCAATAGGATGGTTGTGTGAGTAAAACAGCGAAATTGCCACCGCTTGAAGCTTCATTAACGGAAATTGCCACTTTAGTAGAACAAATGGAACAGCAGGAATTGACACTTGAGCAATCCCTGCAACACTTTGAGCGCGGTGTGACCTTAGTCAGGCACTGCCAACAATTGTTAGCAACGGCCGAGCAAAAAGTTGAAATTTTATTACAGCAAAATAACCAAGCTACGTTAGTTCCTTTTACAGCCACGGATACGAATGCTGATGAATAACCCCCAATTCATGGAATGGGCCAAAACGCGTCGCGAACGCGTTTTAACTTTTTTTTCACAGCATTTGGCCGACATCCCCGCATCAGAACTTAAGAGCGCCATGCAGACAGCATGCTTACAAAATCCGGGCAAAATGTTGCGGCCCCTTTTAGTTTATGCAACGGGGGAGATTTTTACACAAGATTTAGCGTCATTGGACATTGCTGCCGCCGCCATTGAAAGCATGCACACATATTCCCTCATTCATGACGATTTACCCGCAATGGATAACTCCGATTTACGCCGCGGCCAACCAACGTCACATAAGCAATTTGGTGAAGCAACGGCGATTTTAGCAGGTGATGGATTACAAACCTTTGGCTTTGAATTATTAAGCAGCGCACCCGCGCCCTTTAGCGCAGAACAGCGCGTTAACATGTTACAAACATTGGCCAAAGCATCCGGCGCGCACGGAATGGTCGCAGGACAAGCTTTAGACATGAGCGTGACGCCAGGCATGCAATTAACGGAAGACATGTTGCTCACCATTTTTCATTTAAAGACCGGCGCGCTTTTTTCCGCCGCCGTTGAACTCGGGCGCATAGCAAGCGGCGATGATGACACAGAGCATCAACGTGCTTTAGCGAAATTTGGTTTATGCATTGGGCTGGCTTTTCAAATTCAAGATGACTTATTAGATAAAACCTTACCCACCAGCGCACTTGGCAAACCGCAAGGACTCGATAAAGTAAATCAAAAATTTACCTATCTTAGCCTGTATCAAGACACAGCAGTGATTGCCAAAATTAAAAAATTACATGAAGAAGCGTTAAGCGCCATCGACGTTTTTGGTAATAAGGCACAATTATTACGAGATTTAACCAAAACTATTTTAGTCTCAACCACTTAAATCCACGTCATGGCGAACCCAGCTAACATTACCTCCTAAACGTCATAGCGAGGCTGTTTTTTGGCCAAAGCAATCTCTATTCATCTCTTAGGTCGAAGCAGAGCAAAGCGATTTACATTCCAACAGCACGCTCTTTGCCCTGCCCGCTCTTTATAACTCGCTCATTCTACTTAAAAAAAAATCTCTGCGCATTGACTATACTTATAGCAGTCAAGGAGAAAACTATGGGAAATAATAGAACCTCAAAGTTGGATTCAGAGACAAATGAATTTTACACAAAAACGAGCCAGTCTTTTCAAGACCTACTTCTCGGGGCATTGCGAGGTAAAGAACACATCGCTCCTGGTATTATGAACAATCCCTACATTCTTCAATTAGAGAGAAACCTAGAAAAAATTGAAGACCTTTACCCCAAAGAAGAAAGCTTGCTGAGCGCCAAACGCGCCTTGCAATATCAAACCTTATTAAATACTTATTATGGCCTGCGCCGTAGTGAAACCACTGCCTATAACCCGCGTTTAACCGGGAACTCGCAACAAAAATTAGGAAATATTTTGGAAGCAATGATAAAAAATTTAGCCGTTGTGTATGATTTTCAATTAAAAGTGACGGATAAAAAGCAGTTAGCACCTGAAATAAGCAAAGAAAAACGTCTACCTTTACATGAAAAATTAGCTAATGAAATTCGAGACCTTAAAGTTGATCCTAGCACGCGCGATCAAATTTTATTTGAGCTAATGATTTCCTCACGAAAAGCCATAGAAAAGTATAACGATGTCAAGCAGGCCAACCCACCCGCTGCTACGGCCAGCGCAGAAGAAAAAAAGCAATTTCAACAAGGTTTAGCCAATATATCTAAAACCCTGGAAAAGGTGGAACTTCAAGAAACGTTAATTAGCCTGTCTAAATCACTAGCTAAATCAAAGCATGAAAGCCAAAAGGAGTTAGGGAATTTTCTTAGCGAATTCATGTACAAGACGCTTGAGGTCGATCGGCACACACCCAAATCGCCCAAAGCTTAACCAATAAAACCAGCAGTTTCTACTAGGCTTTAGGTCGATTATCGGATAAACTTTAGCCATTACAAATAAATATGACTTGAATCCGATGTACTGCCCATTTTGCAATGCTGGTGATACCAAAGTTATCGATTCGCGACTCATTCGGGAAGGCAATCAAACCCGACGCCGTCGTGAATGCCCAAATTGCGAAGAACGTTTTACCACGTATGAAAGTGCTGAATTATCTTTACCACGCATTATCAAACGCGATGGACGTCGGGCACCGTTTAGCGAAGAAAAGCTACGCGCGGGAATGCTTAGGGCGCTTGAAAAAAGACCCGTTAGCATTGAACAAATCGAGAACGCCATTGCGCGGATTTTCCGCAAAACAATGACGTCGGGGGAGCGGGAAATCCCATCGTCGCAAGTAGGCGAATGGGTCATGGAAGAATTACACCAACTCGATCAAGTGGCCTACGTTCGGTTTGCTTCGGTATATCGCTGTTTTCAAGACATTGACGAATTCAGACGCGAGATAAGTAGACTAACACGCCATGCAAAACGACCACCCAAATCAGCCTAATGCTTTAAGCCCCGGCGCACGCCGCAATGCACGCCATTTTGCCTTGCAAGCCATGTATCAATGGCAAATTGCCAGCACGCCTTTAATCGAATTGGAAAAAGATTTCTTAGAAAGCCGCTTGGATAAACCAACCGATCGCGCTTATTTTCTTGAGCTAATTCGCAATATTCCCACCGAACAAGCCAATTTAGATAAAGCCATGCAGCCTTATCTCGGCCGTTTACTGGAAGAAATGGACCCCATTGAATTAACCGTATTACGCTTAGGGGTATATGAATTATTACATCGCCCCGATGTACCCTACCGCGTTGTCATTAACGAAGCGCTGGAATTAACGAAAAAATTTGGCTCCGTAGAAGGCTATAAATTTGTCAACGGCGTGCTGGATCGTGTTGCTAAACAACATCGCGCCACCGAAATTGCAGCCGCGCAAATTAAGCCAGAGGAATAAAAACATGATGCTTTTGGCAACGCTTACCCAAACGATTAAAAAACGCGTTGCCGCTTACAAAGCACAAAAACCAACGCCACCGCCGGCTCCACCAGCCATATGGCAAGATCCTTGGTATTTCTTAGCGTTTGGTTTAGGTGTTGGCGCCATTCCGTTTGCACCGGGCACCTTTGCAACGGCACTCGCCATTCCTTTTTACATTGCGCTCAGCCAACTGCCCATCATTGCTTACGTGATATTTGTTACTGCGTTTTGCGCTTTCAGTGTTTGGGTTTCTGAGAAATTAAGCCGCGAAGTCAAATTTCATGATCATCCCGGCATGTGCATAGATGAATTCTGCGGTTTTTTTGTAACAATGATTGCCGTTCCCCCTACCGTTACGCACATCCTCGCTGGATTTATTCTATTTCGTTTGTTTGATATTTTTAAGCCGCAACCCATTCGCTGGTGTGACAAACACATTCATGGTGGCTTCGGCATGATTTTTGACGATGTGTTAGCGGGCGCCCTTGCAGCAGCCTGTTTACAATTAGGCATGAGATTACTATGACCGCTTGGCTACCCGCTGCAATCATTTCATTATTGAGTTTTGGCCTGTGGGGGTTTTTCACTAAAATTGCCTTAACGTATGTCGATGCAAAAAGCGCGTTGGTCTATAACACCTTTGGCGTATTAATTATCGGTTTTATTATTTTATACACGCAAGAATTAAAACCCATCATCGCTTGGAAAGGCGTCAGCTTCGGTTTATTAACCGGCATCGCCTATGGCATTGGCTGTCTTTTTTACTTATTTGCCGCCGATAAAGGCAAGCTCATTACCGTTGTCACCTTGACGGCTCTTTACCCTTTAGTCACTATCATTTTATCGTGGATGTTGTTACACGAAACCATTTCCACTCGTCAAATGTTAGGCATTATGTTTTCCATTATTGCCATTTGGCTAATGTCTGCATAATTCTTTAGGAAGGCGCATGACGAAAGCTTACGATTTGTCATTACATATTTTCCGTCGTGATTTAAGACTTGAGGATAATAGTGCGTTAATTGAAGCCTTACATCATAGCAAAACCGTTATTCCGTGTTTTATTTTTGATAAAAGACAATTAGAAGCTAACCCTTATCAAGGCGATCATTGCGTTGCCTTCATGGCCCAATCTTTACAAGAATTAGCGCAAGATTTGCAAGAACGTCATGGCCGTTTGTATTTTTTTTACGGTATTGCTGAAAAAGTTATCGCTGAATTATTAACTACCTTACCCATTAACGCTGTTTATGTGAATCGAGATTACACGCCCTTTTCTCGTGCACGCGATGAAAACATTGCGACGGCTTGTGCTAAAAAAGGCGCTCAATTCCACGCCTACGCCGATGCTTTATTGCACGAACCCGAAGAAGTATTGAAAGCCAACCGTGAACCTTATACCATTTTCACGCCAGCGTTTAATAAAGCGAAATTATTAAGCGTTCCAAAACCCCGCAAGAACACTGCAACGAATTATTACGTGGCCGAAATCACTGGCCAAGACGAGCACACGCTAACGAAATTATTAAAGAAACGTCGTAGCAGCATGTTGGTTAAGGGCGGGCGCAAAGAGGCATTTGATTTATTACGCTCGATTAAAAAATTAAGTGATTATGCAGATGTTCGCAACATTCCTGCCGTGCATGGCACCACCAGGCTCTCAGCCCATCATAAATTTGGCACGGTATCGATTCGTGAAACGTACGCCAGCATTTTGAAACAACAAAACGCACATCACACCCTCATCAACGAACTGCATTGGCGCGATTTTTTTACGCATATCGGTTTTCATTTTCCGCGTGTCTTTAGCGGTGCCTTTCATGAGGTTTATGACCACATCCCCTGGAGCAAAAATGAGGCTTATTTTCGTGCGTGGTGCGAAGGAAGAACCGGCTTTCCCATTGTTGATGCGGGCATGCGTGAATTAAATATCACCGGGTTCATGCATAATCGCGTGCGCATGATTGTCGCTTCTTTTTTAACCAAGGATTTATTGATCGATTGGCGCCGCGGGGAAAAATATTTTGCGCAAATGCTGACTGACTACGACCCCGCCGTTAATAACGGCAATTGGCAATGGGCTGCATCAACTGGTTGTGATGCTCAACCTTATTTTCGTATTTTTAATCCTTGGCTACAGCAAGAAAAGTTTGACCCCGATTGTTTATACATTAAACGCTTTATACCAGAATTAGTACATCTGCCACCAAAAGTGATTCATCGCTGGGCAAATTCATCAGACAAATTGCTAACAAATTATCCACGTCCGATTGTGGATCATGCAACACAAAGTGCCAAAGCAAAACTGCTTTACAAAGCACTGCGTGCCGATGAAAAAAATTAAAAGATTTCTTAATCTTTATTTGTTAACGTGAGTTAATAAACCTGGGATTAACTATATGCAGCGTAGTGCGCCAAAAAACGCTACTTCAACCATCAAAATAACAGCAGGACTGCTGCGCGACGAGCAAAAAAAGCAAGCGAGGTTGCTAGCAAAAGATCAAACGATTCGAATGAGCGATTGTTATACGCCTACCGTTCAAGCCGAATCTCAACAAATCCAAGAAATCCCCCTAGGCCTTAAGATGGTTGACCACAATGGCTTACCACTTTTTACCTTAATCGATATTTTCAACAGAAAATTTGAACCCGCCGATAAAAGCAATAACCCTAGCAAAAGCTTTCATGAAGTTAAGACCCTAGTGGATGCAGAGACCAACAAAACGTATTTTTATAAAACCATGCGCAACCCAACCAACCCCAACCCTATGATGTATGAAGTTGAGGCGGCCAATGGTCATCTTTTTAAATTATTTGCCCCAGACTGCGTTCCAAAATCGTGGGCGGTTTATGATAGCAAATCAAAATGCTATACCGGTGTGTTAGTAAAGGGCTTGGTGGGCTTTCAGCCCATTTCTAAAAGCCCGCTAACTGAAGAGCTTTTACAATTAGATATTTTAAAGCATTCGCATATTGAAAATTGGCGCATGCAACTGAAACGCGACCAAACCGCGCTTTCCAAAAAAAACTTGCTGTTTTCTAATCGCGCTAAAATTATTCCATTTAATTCTTCCATCGTTTTGTATACGCAACCAGAATCGACAGAACCCAAAGCATTTAACTGCGAGCTTTTTTTGCATAACGCAGTAATACCGCAAGTGTTATACAGCTTAAACCGCTATATTAAAACGTTAGATGATGACTCAATAAAACAGTTAAAAAAACGCCCCACCGATGTTCACTATCATGATTTGACCATTCATATTGAATTAAAACATCCGAACGACAGTAAAGAAACGCTAGTACTAACAGTGCCGGTTACCATAAAAGACATTTTAAATTTTCCGATTGTGCGACAAAATTGCCAAACGTTAGTAGGAGGCACAGGCTTTGCTGATGATGACGATCATCGCGGTAATCGTGACAAGTATGGCCGCCGGATTGACTTTGACATGTTGCTGCGTTTCATCACCTACCGTATTAAAGAAAATTCACTGCTTGATCAAATATTTCGCACACCATCTGAAACGACTTTTGATTACTCAGCGCGCGATGTGCGGAACTTTCCAGCACTGCATGATGCAGCGCCCTTTCACCAAGCCACGCGCAAAGCCTCTAAATTAGTCGATAGCACCCTCTCTCTCTTAAGATCATGGCAGATTAATCTTTCCGTTAATTTTTTTACGGTGGAAGAAAACAATTTATATAGCCAATTAAATAGCAATACTGCTTTTAATTTTTCCTATTGGGACGATTTCTTTCGACTCTGCTTTTTCACTAAGCACTTGGTTTATCCTATTTTCGCTTCTCACATTGGTTCAAACCGTAATTTAGAAAATAAAAATCTCGTTAGTTTGATGACAGACGCGCTGAATGCCCATACATTACGTGGGCAAAATCGGTTATGTGAAATGCCAGAGTTTTATACTTTTCTCACGCTGCGTAGCGCAGCCGCTTTAAATGAGATGATAGATGAATTTGAAAAATCCAATGAGAAATATCACAACCTCCTACCACAAGACGAGCGCTTTGGGCTTTTAATTATTAACATTGAAAAAGTGAAAGATGAATATCAAAGTCTTTGTGCAAAGTCTGCTGGAAAAATCTTGGAATTAGAATTAGCGCAGAACCCTGAACTCATGCCGCAAAAATTTATTTACTTACTAAAATATATTTTGCTAACTAGTAAAATGCTACGCTTCTTACCTGAATTTCGCGCCGATACGACTTTTAAATACATACGCTTTGATAATATTTTAAGAGAAGAATGGCGCACGCATTTTAAAAATGAACTATTAAAATTACCTGATTTTAGAAAGTTTTTACAATGCCATGGCGAAAGCGCCATTAGTCGAATCACCCAAGAATGGCGCGAATGGAACCAGCAAATTGCGCCGCTTCCTTGGAAAAATTTACAGTTCGATTTAGCAGACTTAAATCGCGACTTTAATTTGATTCGTGATTTAGCGCGTAGCTACTGCGCACCCGTCTCATTCATGAAATAAGGGGATAATATTCACGTTAGGAAAATGTTCGGCAACGATTTCTTTCACATTTGTTTCAAATAATAATTTTAAATTCGGCCCCGCATCTTGTGTGAAATAAATCTCCTGCCCCGTCTTTCTAAGCGCCCAAACGCGTTGCATCGCAGCCACGGTTTCGGGCAAAGCATAGCAAATCGGCGGCCAGCTACTTAACATCGTGGCATGCATACTAAGCGCATTGGATTCAGCTATACCTGCCAACAAACTAAATTGTTGGCGCTGAATCGCCTGGCGAATTAAGGCCAAGTCATGCGCCACTTTCTTTGGCCAGCTTTCAAATAACGTGCTTGTTTGTGCAGTGCGAAGCATTGCCTCCGTCGAGCCAATGGGTTTTGCAGCGGTGCTTAATGGAATGATGCCCATGCAAAGGGTTGGCATGGTTTCGTTTAACGGTTCCGCATAAGAATCTAAGCCATCAGGCAAAACACCCGCATGCCACTCAACAAAGCCATTCCACAATGAGCGGGCTGCACTACCGCTGCCCAAACGCGCTAAAATCGACAATTGTTGCTTGGGTAAATTCCAGCCGTAGAGTTGATCCAAGGCCAAAACGATGGAAGCAAAGCCAGCCGCAGAGGAAGCAAGACCTGCTGCAACGGGAATATTCATGGTAATGGTAATCTGAAAGCGGTGCGCATCATTGCCACGAAATAAATTTAAAAATGCCACTAAACGCCGCACAAAGACACTGTCTGCTGCTAACGTGGCCCCATTTAATGTGACGGTATCCTCTGCGCTATCATTCACACTTAACTGCACCGTTGCGCCATGTTTCGGCACACTCACCGACAAGCTCGATGTTAACGGTAAATTTAATTCAACGTCACGCTTGCCCCAGTATTTGCAAAGTGCAATATTGGTTGGTGCAAAAGCGGTGACTTCCGCCATAACTGGTTGCGAAACAGCACGACCCACAATTGTTTTAATCACATCAGATTTGTTCACATTGCACTCCCTGCAATGATAATGAAATGGGAACTGCTTTTGGAAAACGCTCGGTGAGCGTTTCGCTACTTAAACCAATCACGCAATCCCCTAAACCTGAGCCAGAAATTTTCGCACCCAACATACTGGATTCACTGTTTAATTCCGTGATTAAA
Organism: uncultured Coxiellaceae bacterium; assembly: GCA_964597435.1. Taxonomy (GTDB): domain Bacteria; phylum Pseudomonadota; class Gammaproteobacteria; order DSM-16500; family DSM-16500; genus Aquicella. The sequence goes on from CAZQXH010000001.1 coordinate 145,911, forward strand.
GCATTTAAATCGGGATTACTAACGCCCAACGCGCTCATCAATGCTTGCTGCGTTGACATGAGTTTTCCTAAATGCACCCAGTCTTTGCGCTTCAACGCTTCGACACCGGCATTAGCACACTCACCGATTGCATTAATCAGTGCGTCATACAAACCCTGTTTATCCTTAAACCGTTTATTAACTTCATTAATCGCAATCGGCGTTGGCGTTTTATAACCGACATACAACGTCGTAAAAGGATGTGTTAGTGTAAATTTTTCGGCGATGAGTGGCTCTTTTTGGTAATGCACGATTCCACCCAACACAGCTGCCGCAGCATCGGCACCAGAGCCGCGACCGTCTTGTACTAGCAAAATAACTTTTCGCGCTAATTGAATTAATTCAATGGCGGTAAATGGTTTTTGTAACGCTCCTAGCAATGCCGCTAACGTGGCCACGGTCACGGCTGAAGAAGAACCGAGACCCATTGTTGATTTTATTTCGCTTTCAATTTCAAGATCAAAGCCAGTTTTGAGGGCAGCGCGAAACTCAGCAATCGCCGCCAAACTAAATTGCATGGGCTTTTCAATGGTAAGTGAACTCAATGTCGTTGTGTATTGGCCGAGTTCTTTTGAATCAATTCGAATGACATCATCGGCACGCGGTTTTAACGTAACGCTAACCCGTTTATCCATAGCCATCACTAAAGCAGGTTTTTGATGTAATACGGCATATTCACCTAAGAGCATTAACGACCCTGGCGCGCTCGCGCGCACCGCTAGCATTCGCAATGCTCCATTACGGGCTCATAACAACGTTTATGTTGTTGCAATTTTGCCAAGCGAAAAGCACCTGTTTCGTAAAGTGGCACAAGCTGAGTTAAGCCGGTTTCATTGTATGCAAAATTAAAAAATTCAACGTATTGCTCATAAGATAGAACGGTGCGTGCTGATAAAGCTAAACGGTGCTCGTCACACGCTAATTGGTTTTGATAATGCGGTTGCACAATACCACTAAAATATTCGGCCACACACCCTGAGCCATAACTGTAAAATCCAATACGGTGTCCGGCTAAATTTGCCTGCGAATTTTCTAACAAAGACAGTAAGCACACATAAAGCGATGCCGTATAACTGTTTCCCATTAAACGCGGATATTGCAATGCCGTTTGCAAACTGGATTCCTGGGGAACTTGTTGTTGCGTTTTAAATAAATGCTCATGCGCTTTTTCCACTAAACGGGGCACGGGCGTATGGTATAAAAAGTGCTGATGATCGGCTAATTCGCGCTTGGAACGGAGTTGATAATGTTTAAATGCTCTATCTAACATCGTCAAATAAATTTTACTTGAGTATTTACCATCCACATGCGCTTCTTGCGTGTAATTAGGACGCCAAAAATCCATCACACTTTCTGTCACCACACCAAACTCAGGCTCAACGGCTAAAATGCGCGGGTTGGCTGCAACCACCATCGCAATCGCGCCAGCACCTTGGGATGATTCGCCCGAAGTAATTAGACCATAACGAGCAATATCGGACATGACTAACAAGACTTTTTTCGAAGGATAAGCACGCACAAAGTTGAGCGCCATTTGCAAACCTGCCGTGCCGCTATAGCAAGCTTGTTTTAATTCAACAACGCGACAATGGGGGGAGAGTTGTAATAATTCATGAACGTATATACCAGCGGATTTCGATTGATCAATGCCTGATTCTGTAGCAAACAAAACGAGTTCGATGTCATCAGTTGGCATGTTGCGTAACGCAGCTAAAGCAGCATTGGCACCAAGGGTCACCACATCTTCGCCCGGTGGCGGTACCGACATGGCAAATTGCCCTAAACCCGCATTAAATTTTGCCGGATCAATGTCACGGGCCTTAGCTAACGTGGCTAAGTCTAAAGCATAACGCGAAGTAGCCATTGCGAGTGTGTCGATACCAACTTGCATTTTACTTTATTTCTCCTTAATTTTTCTTTTACCGCGTTCAAGCAACTCGTGACTGCGCACTAATTCGCCGCGATTTGATTGCGCAGCTAATAATGATAATTCACCACATAACACGCTAGCGGCAATAATCATGCTCAAACGACGCGCATTATCACCGGACGCGCGCTCTTCTAAGCAACCTAGTTTTTTTAAATTTTCCAGTACAAATGGTAAGCCTTTACCGTTACCGACTGTGCCAACAATGAGGTTAGGCAACGTCACCGAGAAATATAAATCGGCTTCTTCTCCCTCGTTCGTACGCGTTTCTGCAAACACGATCGCTTGTGATCCTTCCACAATATTGGCGGCATCTTGTCCGGTTGCTAAATAAAACGCTAATAAAATATTAGCAACGTGTGCATTCGCTGAACGTAAGCTGCCCGCGAGAATGCTACCAATTAAATTCTTTTTGATGTTTAAATTAACGAGCGCTTCGGGTGTGGTGCGTAAGTGCTTAATGCAAATAGCGCGCGGAATGACAATCTCCGCGACGACATTTTTACCGCGGCCTAAAATACCATTCACAGCGGAAACTTTTTTGTCCGTGCAAAAATTACCCGAAATAGAAACATAACGCACGGTAGTATAATTTTCTAAAATCCAATTTAAAATGCGTTCTGCCGCAACGCTTGTCATGTTATGGCCGGAAGCATCGCCGGTTAAAAATTCTAACCGTATAAATAATAATGAACCCACCAATTGCGTATGAGCATTAATGAATTTTGCAAAGCGACTGCTCGCCGCAACCAGTGCCGTTAACTCTTCAAAACGGGTGGTTAAAGCGTGTTGTACTGCTTGTAGCGCAGCCGTTTCATCTGCTTCCAACACAATGGAACGTGTCATGCGATCATCGATTAAAGTGGCCTTAACGCCGCCCGCTAAATTACATACGCGAGCACCCCGCAGCGTGGATGGCCAGAGAGGGGATTCAAATGTCGCCAGCGGAATAGAGACAGCTTCATTCACATAAAGACTTTGAATTTGCAGTGGCCCTATCCAGCGCATTGGAATGAGAGCGAATTGATCTTGGTTTGATTCAGGCATAAGTTTTACTTGAAAAAGGCACTATAATGAGATTATAAAGTGCTTCATTCTACTGGAAATCACATAATGACAGCAACCGAATACGTTATTCTGGTGGATGCTGCCGATAAACCCATCGGTACCGCCGAAAAAATTTCAGCACATCAAAAAAATCAATTACATCGGGCATTCTCGGTGTTTGTTTTTAGACGTGAGCCGGAGCTGCAAGTCTTATTACAACAACGCGCTTTAAGCAAATATCACTCCCCTGGCCTTTGGACCAACACATGCTGCTCCCACCCCCGCCCCGATGAGGACATTGTTGCCGCCGGCCAAAGACGCCTCCTTGATGAACTAGGCATTACCGTTCCACTCACGGAAATAGGTTGGTTTCACTATCAAGCGGATTTCGTCAATGGGATGCATGAGCATGAAAATGATCATGTTTTAATTGGATTTGTACCAGCCGATATTGAGGTTAAACCGAATCCAGAGGAAGTTCACACTTACCGCTGGATTACATTGGCTGATTTACGAAAAGAAGCGACTGCAAATCCTAATCAATTTACGATTTGGCTAAACCCTGCCATTGACATGGTAGAGCAGCATTTCGCTAGCATTTAGGGTTATTATTATTCGCCCTAATTAAGGTACCGATAACACCTTGTACATTCGCATGTGCAATGGCTTGATAGCGATTAAAAAACAAACCATGCGCAACCAATCCAGGAATGCCCACTGGCTGAGCAAAGGGACTAACGGCAAAGCGGCGCGCAAAATTAATTTGAAAAGTTGAACCTAATTGATTATTAGCATCCACTGCATGATAAATGCATTTTGCTTCCCGTACTCGCAGCAGTGCATCATCATATTTTTTGACAATGGCTTCAAAAGGCCCACGAACTAAATTGTCTTCTGGTGCCACTAAAATATGCCTAACGAACAATTCTCGATCCACCGATACCGTCACTTCATCGGTTAAAATCGCTCGCTTGGTAGACAGCGTTGCAATTGGATTCTGTTCTTTCTCAAGAGCAGAAATAGCCAACAATGATTTGCCTACCTGATAGACATCATACATTTTTAGCTTCAAGCCATCCGCGTTCGCATGTGCGTCAATGCGTACAGTTTGCCACATAATAGTCATCCTTTACTCAATTATGGTTAATTTTAATAGACTGGGTGTATTTTACATAACTCTAACACTTGCTGTTTCACTCGAGCAATTGTGGATTCATCGGTATGCTGATCGAGGATATCGGCAATCCAATGTGCGATTTGAACGCATTCTGCGGTGCGCATCCCGCGAGTCGTAATGGCGGGCGAACCAATGCGGATACCGCTGGTGATGAAAGGGGATTGCGGATCATTGGGCACGGCATTTTTATTGGTCGTCATATTTGCGCGACCTAAAGCAGCTTCCGCCTCTTTTCCGGTTAAATTTTTATCAATCAAATCGATTAACATTAAATGATTGTCAGTTCCGCCACTCACGATTTTAAAACCGCGCGCTTGCAACGTTTCAGCCAGCGCTCTTGCATTATCCAACACCGCCTGCTGATACGTTTTAAAAGCAGGCTGCAGTGCTTCTTGGAAAGCAACTGCTTTGGCAGCAATGACGTGCATTAAGGGGCCGCCTTGACCGCCCGGAAAAACGGCTGATTGTAATTTTTTGTGCAACTCTGGGTTATCTTTCGCCAAAATTAAGCCGCCGCGCGGGCCACGTAAAGTTTTATGGGTGGTTGATGTCGTCACATCTGCAATATTCACAGGGGATGGATACAAACCCACCGCAACCAGACCTGCCACGTGCGCCATATCGGCCAACAAATAAGCACCCACGGAATCGGCTATCTCGCGAAAACGTTGCCAATCCACAATGCGAGAGTAGGCAGAAAAGCCCGTCACAATTAACTTCGGCTGATGTAGTTTCGCTAAACGTTCGGCTTCATCATAATCAATTTCGCCTGTTGCTGGATTTAGGCCATAAGAGTGGAACTGATATAACTTACCCGAAAAGTTAACGGGCGAGCCGTGAGTTAAATGGCCGCCGTGCGCAAGACTCATGCCCAAGACACTGTCGCCTGGCTTAATTAAGGCTGCGTAAGCCGCAGAATTGGCTTGCGAACCGGAGTGAGGCTGCACATTCACATAGGCAGCACCAAACAATGCTTTAGCACGCTGAATGGCGAGGTTTTCCACTATATCCACATACTCACACCCCCCATAATAACGCTTGCCCGGATACCCTTCCGCATACTTATTGGTCAAAACGGTACCTTGCGCCTGCATCACAGCGTGGGATGCATAATTTTCTGACGCAATGAGCTCTAAATGCTCTTCCTGGCGCACCACTTCTTGTTGAATGGCTTGCCAAAGGACAGGGTCTAATTGGGTTAAGGATTGAGTTGTTATCATCAGCAGCAAACTCCATCAAAGGGTTGTTCTTTATACCGTGAAATCATGCCTTGGCAAAGCGTTCTGTGTGGTGCTATAACAAATGGTAAACCAGAATTTTTTTTAAGGTGAACTGGAAGCGAGGGAGAGTTATGCAACGCGTATGGAATGGAGCTGTTTATGTAAGACAACAAACGGGGTATATCCTGCAAAAACTGGGGATAATAGCCGCAGCAGCGCCACCCACCTTTAGCCAACGGTTAGAAAATTCGAAATTCAGCAATTACACCATCCTCGAACGCTTCCTCTGCCAGATATCGGGCTGCATCATGAATCACCCCCTGCGCCTCAACTTGGAGGACCGCCTATTCATTGATGAAGCGAATTTTAAAACAGCATTACAGCTTAATCCGTGCATTCACCCACTGCATGGCGGCGACATTCGCAGCACTCAAGAAATCACCTCGTCTAATCGCGAGACCGTTCGCCAAGAACTGGATAATTATGAAGGGAAAGAAACCTATCACACGCTTTACTACGAGGATTTTTTCGAGCGTCGCCGCGAAATTGAGGCATTCGTTACCCAAATCGAAACCATCGCAAGAGAAGCAATCAAATTAAAGGCTTTTTGTGAAAATCGTTTTAAGGCCAGTGAAGTGAAAGCCCAAGTTGAAGCGAATATTTACGAAAACATTGAAGCAGATCAGTACGAAAAAGAACAAGCTGGGGCAGTCGAAAAGTATAAATCATTCATCATGACCAAAGACAATGTGCAGCAAAAAGAAATTAAAAAATATGTCGCCGAGCAATACAAGCAATACATCATGAGCAAATACATTGTTGCTAATGAACTAGTGGATGCCATGATTAAATACCTTGGGACGTGTGAGAAAGTGATTGAAGAAGAAACGGGGCGAAGAGCCGTGGAAAAAATTCGTGAACGTTGCGATATTATCCGTGATTTAACGCACTTTCTCAGTGTGCATTTAGATAATCAACCGACAAAACCCTTACTCACTGCGGTTGCAATGGGAGCAAATCCAGATAGCAAAGAAAGCCAAGAAGCAACGTTTGAAAAGCTAAGAGAATCTCTTAGAAAAAACATGGCTGCAAAACCCAAATCGGAAGAAGAACAAATTAAAGAAGCCAAAGAAGAAGCTCACACCGCTTATCAAGAATTATTTAATTATCTCCATGCCATTACTGCTCGGGATATGAATGAAGATGATCTCTACACCGTTTGTAAAGATGCTTGGGCAAAAATGAAAGTGGAATTTTTACATCGTGCTCAAAAATTAATGTGGCAAATGCCAATTGGCATGCAAGCACCGCTACTCATTCATCCTTTGTTTAATTTTCCTTGCACCCTCAATCCCGCCGCGCCGCAACTTTTTAAGCGCCGGAAACCTCGAGAGGGTGAAGAGCTTCCACCAACTCCACCCCCTTCCCGCTCTGCCTCGCCCTCACCTGTGCCTTCACGTCCCGCTACGCCCAGGTTACGTCATGTGCTGGATATCGACTAACGCCGCGGATAATAAAACAAGGGTGGAACAGGCTCGAAATAGCCTTCTTTCAAATAATCATGCAATGATTGGAAAATGGCGCTAGCTGCATCGGCATCGTCTAAATCCGGTAAGAATGCTAATACATTTCCCGCTTTGTTGCTGATGGCAGCTAAATTATTTACTGATCCCGCTGGATTAATGGTGGCAGCAGGATCAATCGTGCCGCGCTCATCGCAATAAGCTAACACGCCCAATCCTTGTGACTTAAGCTCTAGCAGCAAACCGCTGGGTATCTGAATAGCGCTATTCGGGTTGCTCAATGTCAAGGCCACCACCGCTTCTTTGGCCCATTGCAAGGTAAAGGCATTGCGTTGAAAGTCTTTCGTCAAACAAACGCGCACTCTAGCGCTTGCGGTATGCGCATTGGAGCTTAGGTTAATGACGGCTCGATCATCTTCCACCCCGGGAATGAGACCCGAAATAAACAAAGTAGACGCACCAGATGCCACACCTAATACGGGAGTACCGGTTTTCGCCATGGCAATGAGCGCGACAAAGCTTTCTGGGTCAGTCAAAGGGGTTAATAACACAACCGCTTGGCAATTCGCTAACAGCTCCGCCGAAGCAGAGGGCGCAAGTAATTCAGGAAGCAACTCGGCACCGCGCACGGCGCGGGCAATAAATTCCGCCTGATTGTCATTATTATGTACAATTCCAATACGCATGGGTAGATTTTTAGATTAAGAAGTGAGGCGTTGATTATACCGAGAAGACCTTGAGCTGCAAGGAAGATTAAAAAGAGTGCCAGAGTGAGAAGGAAGTCGTAAATAAAAAAACCCTGGCTGCAATGCAACCAGGGTTTTTTGTTCGAACGATTAGCTTATGACAAGGAAACCACTAAACCAACGGTTACTAAGTCAGTGCTGTTCAAATCAGAGCTGCCGACTTTTTGGATGCGGTTCCATTCTAAGTTTGCTGCCATGTTTGGAGCAAAGTCATAGCCAAAGCCTAAACCAAAGGTTGGCCAGAAGTTGTTTTCATCTTTGTTCTTCTTGCCAGAAACGGTTACACCATTGAGGGTACCGCTGCCTTTAACGGTGAAGTCTTCCCAGATGTACGCACCGCCCAATTTACCGAAGAAGCTGAAATTGCTTGGTAAGGGCATCGTGCCTTTAGCCACTAAATCAACAGCGTTGGTATCAATTTTACCGCTAGCGTTGATCGTGTAAGGGAAGGTAGAAGCAACACCAGAGATCGTGCCGTGGGTGTTCATGTTGCTGAACTTGCTCCAGCCTAATTCAGCTGCCCAGTGGCAATCAATTTGGTAACCAGCAAACAAGCGGCCAGCAAAACCGTTGTTATCGGTGCTGGTGTGGTTTTCGGTTACGGAGAAGGTGCTGGGGAATAAAGCATCAGTAGCAATCGAATTCATGTCGCTATGAGTAACACCGTTTTGGTTTACCGTGCCCCAACCAAGACCGATACCAGCGTAGAAGCCATCGTTTAAAGCAAAGGTGCTAGCAGCAGCTAATGAAGCAGCAACGGTAACTAAAGAGGTGATAACTAGTTTCTTCGTGAACATAGGGTCAATTCCTTTCAATTCAAAATAAAGTTAAAAAGAGTTATAACACCGAGCACCCTAACACACCCTATGCTCGGAAACTCGTGAGAGTGTTGTTTATTAACTATAAAGTGAATAAGATGGATTTCGCAACAACTATTTTATGTAAAGAGCTGGACAACCCGGGGTAATGGCTACATAATCTGCCCCCTTTAAAAACGGGTGCGAGATTCTCTACAATCTGTTAGGGGGATTATGAGTTGGCAAATAACGTTGTTGAATTACGCGGTGTCTACAAAACCATTCATGATCATGAAATCCTGCATAACATCGATCTTGAAGTAAAAGAAGGTGAATTTCTAACCTTATTAGGTCCTTCTGGTTGCGGCAAGACGACTTTACTCCGCCTTATCTCGGGTTTTGAAAACCCCACCGCTGGTACTATCTCCATTGATGGCAAGGATGTCAGCGGCTTACCACCCCATCAACGCCATGTGCATACTGTCTTTCAAAGCTATGCGCTCTTTCCTCACATGAGTGTATTTGAAAATGTCGCCTTCGGGTTGCGCTGTCAAAAAGTGCCTAACGCCGAAATCAAAGAACGCGTTGCCGCGGTTTTAAAAATGGTAAAACTGGAAAAGTTTGCGGGCAGAAAGCCCAGCCAATTGAGCGGCGGCCAACAACAGCGTGTGGCCATTGCCCGCGCAGCCGTTAATCGACCACGCGTTTTATTGCTGGACGAACCTTTATCCTCACTCGACTATCGCCTCCGCAAAACGATGCAAATTGAGTTAAAGCAATTGCAGCGCACCCTAGGGATTACCTTTGTCTTTGTCACCCATGACCAAGAAGAAGCCTTGTCGATGTCTGATCGAGTCGTGGTGTTACAAGAAGGCTACATTGAACAAATTGGCACCCCCCGTGAAGTGTATGAAGAACCACGCACGCTTAAAGTGGCCAACTTTATCGGTGAGGTGAACGTTTTTGATGGTGAAGTTGTCAGTATTGGCGACAACAAACAAGTAATGGTAAAAATATTAGACAAAGTTCGGGCTGCAAAAACCAATCGTAGCCTTAAAATAGGTGAAAAAGTTCACCTCGTTATTCGCCCAGAAGATGTGCGCGTTTGGGGCCAACGGGAAGTGGAAACGAATCACGACATGTTTCCTGGCGTGGTAGAAGAAGTAATCTACAAGGGCACTACTGTTGACTTGATCGTGCGCCTTGCCAACCAAATGACTGTGGCTGCTACAGAATTCTTTGATGAGGACGATGACCGCCTAGAATATAAACTGGGTGAACAAGTCTGGGTCAATTGGACCCCTGGCTGGGAGGTCATTTTGCCTTATGATGAAAGATAGCGGTTTTAAATATTTTTCGTTAAGCGTAGTCTGGTTTTGGTTATTTTTATTCTCACTATTACCATTTTGCTTGGTCGTGGGCGCGAGCTTTCTCGGTCACGACGAAAGTCATTTAGCAAAATTACCGTTCACCGTTGCTAACTACCAAGCGCTATTTAACTCCATTTATTTTCGCATTTTTGAAAAATCGTTTCTAATCGCGGGCATTGCTACCTTCTTATGTTTGGCATTGGGCTATCCTTTTGCCTACATCATTGGCCGCATGCAAAGTCGTTATAAAGGCTTATTAATCTTACTCGTCATTATCCCATTCTGGACTAGCTCGTTAATTCGCAGCTACGCTTTAATTGCGATGATAAAAGCGAAAGGGATTATTAACACGCTGTTAATTGCATTAGGCCTCATCCACACCCCGCTCGACATTCTTTTTACGAACACGGCGGTGATGATTGGCTTGGTTTACAACTTACTCCCTTTCATGATTTTACCCATCATGACCAATGTTGAACGACTAGACACGCGCTTAATTGACGCAGCCCGTGATTTAGGCGCTAATCGCTTCACCACTTTTAGCCGAGTCATCATCCCACTTACCATGCCAGGCATTATTTCCGGATCAATTTTAGTGTTTCTACCTGCCATGACGATCTTCTACATTCCCGACATTTTAGGCGGCGCCAAATCCATTTTGCTCGGCAACCTCATTCAAAACCACTTTTTAATTGCAGAAAATTGGCCAATGGGTTCAGCAGTCAGCACGTTTTTGACCGTATTATTGATCTCCCTGTTGCTCATTTATACCTGGGCCACCCGCGGCAATAACAAACAAGATTGGTTATAGAGGCGCGCACCATGAAAATAAGACATTTCACCAATGCGAGCTATTTAAGCCTCATTTATTTATTTTTTTATTTACCCATCTTTGTGCTGGTTGTTTACTCGTTTAATAATTCCCAATATTCCATGGTGTGGCACGGTTTTACCTGGCAGTGGTATCAAGAATTATTTGCTGATAGCGATCTTTGGCTCTCCACTTGGCATTCCTTTATCTTGGGTGTGTTAGCGGCCACCTTTGCGACCATCATTGGCATGTTAGCGGCAGTGAGCTTGTACCGTTATCAATTTCGCGGAAAACAATTATTAAATGGCTTAGTCTTTATTTTATTACTGTCTCCTGAAATTGTTACCGGTGGTTCTTTATTAATTTTATTCACCGTTTTACAAATGCCTCTCGGTTTTTTGAGCTTATTGCTCGCCCACATCAGCTTTTGCATTCCGTTTGTGATTGTCACCACCTACAGCCGTTTGGTGAGTTTTGATAAAAACATTTTTGAAGCAGCGAAAGATCTCGGCGCAAATGACACGTTAATTTTCTTTCGCATCATCCTTCCCTTGCTCTGGCCAGCCCTTTTTGCGGGCTGGTTATTAAGTTTCACCTTATCGCTAGATGATGTGATTATCAGTTATTTTGTTGCAGGTCCTGAATTCCAAATTCTGCCTTTACAAATTTACTCTATGGTACGCTCCGGCATCAAACCGGAAATCAATGCCCTTTGCACGGTTCTTTTCGGTGTCACTTTATTGTTGGTAGTCAGTGCGCAATTGGCGCTCAGGAAAAAAGCATGAAACGATTCAGTCTTCTCATCGCTCTAGGTTTATGGAGCGCATTTTGCAGCGCCAAGGAAGTCGTGAATGTGTATGCATACACGGGAGAAGTGCCTGATTTTGTCGTGCGTCAGTTTGAAAAAGAGACTGGCATTAAAGTGAATATTTCTTCTTATGAAAATAATGAAATCATGTATTCAAAATTACGGGCGACTCCACGTCCCGGCTATGATGTCATTATGCCTTCCAGTTATTTCGTTGATCGCATGCGCCGCCAAGATTTATTAGAGCCTTTGGATAAAACGCAATTACCCAATTTTAGCAATCTTAATCCTCAGTTTACTAATCCAGATTACGATCCCAACTGTCAATTTAGCGCACCGCATATCTGGGGCGTGACCGGTATTTTTTATAATCGCCAATATTATCAAACTGACAGTGTTGCCAGCTGGTCGGATTTGTGGAAAAAGCAGTTTTATAATCAGTTATTAATTTTAGATGACACGCGTGAAGTGTTTTCAATGGCCCTTTTAAGCCTCGGCTTTTCGCCTAATGATAATGATCCCGAACATATCAAAGCCGCTTTTGAAAAATTAAAATTACTCATGCCAAACGTGAAAGTGTTTTCAACCGACACGGTCGCCGCCATTATCACTGACGAAGACGCAACGGTTGGGATGGCATGGAATGGCGATACTTACAAAGCCTTTCGTGACAACCCAAATGTGCAATTCGTGTTCCCGAAAGAAGGATTTGTGATTTGGGTTGACACGTTCGCTATTCCTAAATCAGCCCCCCACAAAACCAACGCTTATCGTTTCATTAATTATTTATTGAAACCGGAAGTTGCGAAAGACATTGCGCTTAGCATCGGCTATGCAACCGCTAATCAAGCAGGGCAAGCACTTTTACCGGAGAACGTACGTACTAATCCCGTGATTTATCCACCGAAATCCGTTCTCGCTCATGGTCAATTTCAACGCGATTTAAGTGATGATACGCTCGCACTTTATGAAAAATATTGGGAAGAGTTAAAAATGGCTGGCTAAATTTAACTCCTCCGCCACGGGTGGAATTGCTGTAAGCTTTTCCGCCCTCCTCCAAAAATCCGCGACTAATTGGGCGCATTAAAATAGATAACGACAAGAGTCTACACTTTCACTGCAAATAGCTTGGCGCTTACCCGGTTGCCACACCCATTGCGTTTTTGACTCTGGCCGGAACGCATCATGTGCGAAGGTTAATTGGGTGACAATGGCATCATCACCTTCATAAAAACAATGTGCATACTCCAAAAATTGCGCGCTCCACTCTGCTCGTTGCCAGGCTTGCACATGCGTTTTAAAAGCTTGTACAGCAGTCTCTGAAGCCAACTCTTCTCCATCGATCGTGAGCGGTAACCAATTGGAAAATTCGCCGCGCTGAATTTCAGCAACACTTGGACAGCGGGTTAACGGTTCGGCGAAAAGGATGGGGATGAAGCAGATAAATAATACGAGATAACGCATAGCATTCTCCTTGCTAAAGATAAAAAAAAGAGGGGGGGGATAAAATGGGAAGCGTCATTGCGAGAAACTCGCAATGACCGAAGCTCGAAGCTAGATGGGATTGACCTTCATCATGATATACGGATTGTAGACTTCCGTTTTGAATTCAAACTTTTGATATAAACCATGTGCATCTTCCGTCATCAAGAACCAACGGAAATTACCACGTAACGCAGGATGGGCAAAAATATACTTGAGCAATCCTTGACCAACGCCTTTGCCGCGGTGTTCATCATCAATAAAGACATCCCACAAGGAAGCAAACTCAGAACGATCACTGACCACCCGCGAAAAACCCACTTGCTTGCCTTGGTGCATGACCGAAAAGCAGAAGGAATTTTCAATGACGAGGGGAAACCGCTCAAGAGGCAAACCCGTAGAATAGCGCGATGGAACGCACAATAATTTAAAAAGATAGTCCAAGTCGACCTTTTTTTTGTCAACCGTGAACGAATATTCACCAAAATCAATATCAGGATAAGGGCACATCAAAGTCATAGCATTTTACTCAATGAGAAAGTTTGAGTTCCGTGTTTTTATCGTTATAGAATAGCTCACCGATTCGAAAGAATCACTAGATGAGGAGTCAACCCATGAAGAAATTTCTCTTAGTTTGTTTAACCGCCTTATTAAGCATTAGCCTCGTTGGCTGCCAAAACATGAGTAACCAAGACGTCGGCGTTTTAACTGGCGGCGTGGCTGGTGGCTTATTAGGTAGTACCATTGGCAAAGGCAGCGGTCAAGTCCTCGCCATTGCAGCAGGTACCATTGCCGGTGCTGTTATTGGTGGCTCCATCGGTCGCAACATGGATCAAACCGATCGTCTGCGCATGAATGCCGCGCTTGAGCGCGCCCCCGTTGGCAAACCTACTTATTGGACCAATCAAAACACGGGCACTGCGTATGAAGTCGTTCCCACTAAAAACGTCACGGTCCGTGGCAATGAATACTGCCGCGAATACCGCACCGTTGCTGATATTGGTGGCAAAAAGCAGCAAATCTATGGCACTGCTTGCCGTCAGCCCGATGGCTCCTGGCGCTCTGCAAACTAAGCAAAATAACTCATCGCCCCACAGAGCGACAAGTTATAAAACCATCTTAAAGCCCTCGCGAGAGGGCTTTTTTTTCGAAAGGAAGCCGTCATGAGTAAAACTAAACAAAGCTTTTGCTGTCAGTCCTGCGGCACGGTTTATCCGAAATGGACCGGTCAATGCACTGGGTGCAATCAATGGAACACGATTGTGGAAGAAGCCGCATCGAACGAGCCGCCTGCTTCTCGTTACCAAGGCTATGCCGGCCATGAAGCCACCATGACCCGCATGCTCGAGGTCACGCTAGAAGAATCCTTACGCTTATCTTCCGGCTCTGCTGAGCTAGATCGCGTCTTAGGCGGCGGCATTATCATGGGTTCGGCCATTTTATTGGGTGGCGACCCGGGCATTGGCAAATCAACCGTGTTACTCCAAACATTGGCGCACTTAAGCCAGCAACATAAAGCGCTGTATGTCACAGGTGAAGAATCCCCGCAACAAGTGACGCTACGCGCAAGACGCTTAGGCTTGCCTGAAAAAGAAGTCTGGTTATTGGCTGATACGCATGTGGAAACCATCATTGCGCAAATGCGCAAAGAAAAACCGCGGGTCGTGGTCATCGACTCTATTCAAACGATGCACACTTCGCTATTAGGATCTGCGCCTGGCTCAGTCGGGCAAGTCCGCGAAAGCGCCATGCAATTAGTCCAACATGCGAAACAAACGGGTATCGCACTCTTTTTAGTAGGCCATGTCACCAAAGAAGGTAGCTTAGCGGGCCCACGGGTGCTCGAACACATGGTGGATACGGTTTTATATTTTGAAGGCGAACAAGATAACCGTTACCGCATTATTCGCGCGGTTAAAAATCGTTTTGGCGCGGTAAATGAGATGGGTATTTTTGCCATGACGGAAAAAGGTTTGCGTGAAGTCAGTCACCCATCCGCCATTTTTCTATCGCGATATGAAAAACCCGTTTCAGGTAGCGTTATCACCGCGTGTAAAGAAGGCTCAAGGCCATTGCTAGTGGAAGTGCAAGCCTTGGTGGATGAAAGTCATGGCAACCCAAGGCGCTTGGCCGTTGGCTTAGACCCACAGCGTCTCAATATGCTGTTAGCCATTTTGAATCGGCACAGCGGCATTTCCATGCATCAGCTCGATGTGTTTATAAATGTGGTCGGTGGTTTGCAAATTAACGAGACGGCTGCGGACTTAGCAGTGATCCTCGCGATTTTATCGAGCTTCCGCAACCGACCTTTGCCAGGCAATTTACTGTGTTTTGGTGAAATCGGTTTGGCCGGTGAAATCCGCCCTGTGCCGGGTGGTCAAGAACGATTGAAAGCGGCCGCGCAACATGGGTTTACTGTGGCGATTGTGCCACAGGCGAACGTGAGTAAAACGGGTTATGAAGGGTTACGTTTGATTGGCGTGCAAACGGTGCAAGAAGCGCTGGATGCGTTTCAAGAATTGGACGTTCAATCGGCTGCTTAATATAAAGGCTCCTCTCTCGCGTGCGGGAGCGGAGCCATGGGAGAATTTATTGTACCCCTCCCCCCGTTACCGGGAAGAAGGGAGTACTGCGATGTTATGAACTCAATAAACTATTTAACAAATCCGCTAAGCGATAGCCCGCCAGCACGGCTTCTTGTTCGGCAACCACTTTGGCATTGCTGAGTAAATTAGGCGTTGGCACTTTATTTTCTGGCATGCTGTACACGGCGGTTTGGGCATTATGCATACCTTCTGTCAACCAGTGTTCTGGATCAATATCTTGTTCCTTGCCATTGAAAGAGCCATAAGGATATCGCCCCGTTAATTCACGTACGCTTTGATTGACTTCATTGTTACTACCACCGCCGTGGAAAGCACCTACACCCTCATCCCATAATTTATGAACATTGGTTTTTTCATTATTGTATTGGACATAATATAAATTACCGCCTTTATCACCATCAGGGCGCGTCGCCGTGATCAAAGAAACGGTGTGCAAGGGTTGGTGTAAGTCACCCACGATGTGCGCAAAGAAAGCCAAAAAGCGTGCGCGCTCGTAAGGATTGGCGTGTGAATTTTTTAATACCGCATTCATGCTGCGTAAAGCCCACACGGCATTATCCGTATCAATTAAATTTTTTACCGGTGTGCCATCATTACTGAAAGCAACATCGATGTAATGCCAATGCGTGTAATTTTCAATACGCTGACCACGAATGGCATCCGGCCAAATCGCTAAATCCGCTAATGAATTAATTTCGGGATATTCCGTGTGAATTTTTTTGATTAAATCATCGACTGTAGCTTTAACATTGGGCTTTAAACGTTCATAAGCCACGCTAGCGACCACACGATGTCCGTATGCATTCCATGCAAAAGTGGTGGTGATTGAGCAAGATAAAGCGAGTGTTGCGATTGAAGCGAGTGCTTGACGATAGAAAGTCATAAGCGAACCCCCAGGTATGGATGGAGCTCTTAATGTAACGAGATGGAGAAAGTTAGGCAAGTTGTCATTGTGAACTTCAAGAGATTACCGTGTCGCGAAAAACACGTTTCTCGACGCTAAGTAATCACTTCCACTTTAGGTCTTGGCGTCATGCGCGTTAAAATTTCATACGCCGAGGTATTGCTACACGCTGCAACGCGCTCGACCGGCAAGCCTTGCCCCCACAAAATGACTGGATCGCCAATTTTTGCATTGGGTTCTGCGCGCAAATCCACTGCTAACATATCCATTGAGACGCGTCCCACCAAATGACATTCCACTTTATTTACTAAAACCGGCGTGCCATTTTTGGCATGTTGTGGATAACCATCGCCATATCCCACTCCCACAATACCAATTAACATATCTTCTGGCGCAATCCACGTCGCACCATATCCCACTGCTCCACCTTTCTTAACCGGTGTAATCGCAATGATGCGCGACCACAAGCTCATCACTGGCGCCAAATTAAATTCTTCGCCAATCGTATTAGGGAAAGGAGAGGCGCCATACAACATTAACCCCGGACGCACCCAATCTTGATGAGACGGTTTCCACGCTAAAATACCTGCTGAATTCGCTAAGCTTTTTGGCCCGGGGTAAGATGCAACCGCCGTTTCAAACTGCCGCATTTGCTCTTGTACCGCTAAACTGCCCATGTCATCCGCGCATCCAAAATGCGTCATCAATCCGACAGGTTGTTTCACCCAAGATAAAGCTGAGAGCCGCTGATAAAAATCAGGCGCTTCCTGTGGCGTTATCCCCAAACGGTGCATGCCCGTATTAATCTTCAACCAAACCGTTAAGGGACGATCGAGTTTTGTTTTTTCAAGTAACTCAAGATGGGGTAAATGATGCACCACCAATGTGAAATCATTACGCACCGCAATCGGCAATTCATCTGACGCAAATACACCCTCCATCAGCACAATGGGTTGATTCACACCGGATTCACGCAAGATTAAACCTTCTTCGAGTGAGGCAACACCCAATGCATCTGCCGTTGGCAAAGCATGTGCAACACGTACAATGCCGTGACCGTAAGCATTGGCTTTTACCATCGCGATGACCGAACTCTGCGGCGCAAGCTCCCGCACCCGTTGTAGATTATGGCGCAAGGCAGCAAGATCAATGGTCATAAAAGTAGGACGACCCATGATCTAGCCTTAATAAGTGGGTTGACGCGTAAAATTTTCAAAACGCGTGTATTGACCTAAGAAGGTCAAGCGCGTTTTACCAATTGGGCCGTTACGTTGCTTGGCGATAATAATTTCGGCGGTACCTTTATCGGGCGAGTTATCGTTATAAACTTCATCGCGATAAATGAAGACGATTAAGTCAGCATCTTGTTCGATAGCGCCGGATTCACGCAAATCTGACATAACAGGTCGTTTATCAGCGCGCTGTTCCAAACCACGGTTTAGCTGAGATAAAGCAATCACTGGAACTTTTAATTCTTTCGCCAACCCTTTTAACGAGCGCGAAATTTCAGAGATTTCGGCAGTGCGGTTTTCATTTTGACCAGGCACCTGCATCAACTGCAAATAGTCGACCACGATCAAACCTAACTGCCCATGTTCTTTCGCAATCCGCCGCGCGCGCGCACGCATTTCCGCCGGACTCAAACCCGGGGTATCGTCAATGAATAAGTTAATTTCAGATAACATACTGACGGTTGAGGTGATGCGGGGCCAATCATCATCCGCTAATTTACCCGTACGGATTTTTAATTGATCGATACGACAAAGCGATGAAAGCATACGCATCACGATAGCATCGCCGGGCATTTCCATACTGAATAGTAAAACCGGCATACGACTTTTGATGGCGACATCTTCAGCGATATTCATCGCAAACGTGGTTTTACCCATGGAAGGACGACCAGCGATAATAACAAGATCCGATGACTGCAAACCCGAGGTCATGCTATCAAAATCATGATAGCCCGTAGCCACCCCGGTGATGGGGTTACTGGAATGAAATAGGGTATCGATTTTATCCATGGTCGAGGTTAAATAGGTTTTAATGTTGATCGGGCCGCTACCACGCGTGCCTTGCTCGGAAATCGAGAATACACTGCGCTCTGCCACGTCCAATAATTCATTAATCGTGCGCCCTTGTGGATTAAAGGCGTTGTTGGCAATGTCGTTCGCGGCTTCAATCAATTTTCTAAGTACAGCGCGTTCGCGCACAATATCGGCGTAAGCCGTGATATTGGCTGTGCTTGGCGTATTGTTAGCCAACTCGAACAAATAAACTTCGCCGCCCGCTTGCTCTAACTCTTGAGTTTCGCGCAATGCTTCTGACACCGTCAGCACGTCAACGGGCTTATTTTGCTCCACTAAGCGCGCCATGCTGCGATAGATCAAACGATGATCGTGTCGGTAAAAATCATCAACCCCGACTTTTTCCACCACATTGTCCCACGCTCGATTATCGAGCATGAGACCACCTAATACGGATTGTTCCGCCTCAATAGAATGCGGCGGCACTTTGACTTGCAGGGGAACATTCTGTTTCGTTGACTTAAATTTAACTGGCGCAACGTCCGTCATGGCTTGGTCTCAAATGGAGGAATTTCGATGTGGGAATTGTCGCATTTTTGCGCCACCTTGTCCAAGCCGACGAGGAGGAATTGTCATTGCGAAAAGCGAAGGCGAAGCAGCAATGATTAAAATTTGGCGTCTTTCAATGAACCCCATACTGACGCAGTTTAAACGACTTATGCGTAACTTATCCACGGACTTATCCACAGAAGCTGTGGATGAATAAGACATTAACGGTGGATGAGTTTTGTGCTGTCAATACGTTAAGCATAAGAAATATAGTGTTTTTTAGGACTATTTTTAATGCATAACAACCCGCCCAATAAGCTGAGCGGGTTTTAAACACAGGAAAAGTGAATTATCAGTAAAAGTTGTACACAAAATAAAATGGCTGCCTACGCTGTAAATAATTAGCCCATTTGAACTTGATAGGTGCCCGTTGCATCATGGGCCTCTGCCATGTCTTTTAAAATGTGCAATGTCTCATTCGGGGCCAGTTCGCAAATCGATGACCTTCTAACGCCACTGGATATTAAATTATCTAAGCAACCCACCCCGCCGCCCGCCATGGGTTTGTATATCCCAATGGAACCTTTCTTTAATACCACTTGGATAAATTGACTTTTAGAAGTGTCATTTTGCAGAGTGAATTCGCCCACGGCTAAATTAAGGCGCCAGCTGACCGGGCTAAAATCCATCGATTGCTTTAGCGTGGCACTTTGCGCCTGCAACGCTGCGCAAAAGGTGAAACAAGCCACCATGAATAGCTTACTTATCTTTTTCATTCCAACTCCTTTTCAGAAATGTCGTTCATGAGCATGATACAGCAAACCGCATGGCAGTATGGGTAAAAATTGACGCCTTTTAGTTAACTCAATGGTGACGCGGCTTAGACTAGTTATGCGGAACTTATCCACGGACTTATCCACAGAAGCTGTGGATAAGCTCAACGGATTCGGTGGATAAATTAACACAATGGCTTTTCATAACCGTAAGAAAGTTAATCATTTAGTGGTCAAAATGTGGCTTGATTTTTTAAACCCCGTCACTCTGGGGTTTAGCGGAGTTTTACAAAACTTATCCCAAGAGTTATCCACAGAAGCTGTGGATATCACGTTAATGCCAACGCATTCATTGTGTTGCGTTTGTTCGCTCGGCAATCTGTATATGCTTCAAATAGCCCAGTAATCTCAAGCATTTCATCAACTCATTCACGCATCACAAAAAAACGGGCATCGTTTGATGCCCGTTATCGTCTAACGTGCTTTACTTAAAACCCCGAGAACAACGAGGAAGGGGTCAAGGGGTAAAGCTCCGAACACAACGCACTCTTTGATTGGTGTTCTTGGGGTCGTCGACCTGACCACCACCATTGAAATTCTGGAGCCATGCGCTGCTCGAATCGTTCTCGGTAGAACTCCAGTAGAAGGCGCTGGCGAAGCCACCAATAGCGCCTTGGTTCGTATAAAGACAGTGGAGCTGAGCTAAAGGCCCTACGCTATTTCCAGCCGGCAAAAACCAGTCGCTGTAACAGGTGTTTCCCGATTCACAGGGTGTATTGCCTTGGGAATCAACTTCATAGTTACTACATAAGCCTGCAGCATAAGTCGAGCCAGCTCCCAAAGCATTTACAATCGTGTCTGTATTCGAAGCCCCATCCGTCGCGCTTGTGGCACTCGTCGTGATTCCAGAGCCACCCCATTCTATACCCGTACTATTATCCGCAGTCGCCGCAATGAGATTATTTCCCGTATTAAGACAAGCAATCGTCCCGCCAAAAGCCGGCTCCCCGACAGCTGTAGTTAGATACGTATAACCATTGGTTAATGTCGCACTGCCATTCGGCGTTGTAATCACCACATCAACTACACCTGTTGCATGTGCTGGTGTGACTGCCGTTACCGTTGTTGAATTAACTACGTTGATGCTGGTGGCAGCTGCTCCCCCGAAAGTAATGCCTGTAGCACCTGTCAATACCGTACCAGTTAACGTAAAACCCGTGCCTCCTGAAGCGGGGCCAGAAGAAGGCTGAATGTTAGTTAAGGTAGCACCCTCCATTTCAATAGCTGCGGTCACCGCATTGGTGTTGCTTCCTTGAATGGGAAAATTAGTTTGTGCAACAGCTGTGCTTCCAGGTGTATACGTTAAAGTACAGCTAGCTTGTGGCGCGAGATTCGCACAGGTATTTCCTGTTTCAGTCACATTCCCGTCCAATGCGGTGCCTATAAAGTTAGACGTAATGTTAGTTGCTGTTACAATTAATGACGTATTATTGATAGTCAACGTCCCTGCGGTTCCATTGACAGCTAAAGTTAGTGGTGAACCAGTAACAATTATCGTCGCATCTGCAATCGCTGGGGCTTGTGTAATATGAGGAATATCACGGGATGCAGGACGATAGCATTGCAATGCCGAGCTTTGTTCACAGACTATTGGTCCGTCATTAATCGGTGACGTTAACTGACTGCCATCCACTAGCAGCGATAATGTGCATGACGCCTTGCTTTGTAGCGTAAATGGATTCCCACAAATCCCTAATCCTGATGTTATTTGGGTAATCCCCTGTATCGATTTCATGCTGAGCGTATGCACTCTGCTCGATTGATTCGTTACACTATATTGTACTGTCGCTGTATCATTCGAAGGCACTGAAAGCGTCGTCGCCGTTAACGGCGTGAACGTCCATAATGGTGTACTTGCATAAGATAACGTTCCGCTAGTCGACAATAAAACCATCAGTATCTTATTTTTAATCAATCGAATTCCTTTCATAGCACGAATCCCTTACGCAAGATAAGTTAAGTTAAACAACAAACCATGGGTATACAGATGATTTAAACTCAAGCCAGAGTTCAATGTTTGCCCCGATGCACGATTTAATTGACTTCGACCCCAATCGGCAAATTCATAACCTGCGCCTACTTGCCAATGCTGATTTAAGGATTTTTGCACACCTGCACCCAGCGTGTAAGTAAAACTCGTTTGTGTGTTGGATGCAAAATTTGGCGTGGTGACTGCTTCAAAAATCAAAGGTCTGTTTTGAAAATCATGGGCGTCATTAAACCCAATCCCTAAACTCACACTCACCCAAGGAATAACCCAATAGCCTCGATCAGCTAAGAGCTTGCCTTTCACCGCAATATGGGTATGTTGAACATGATAGCTATAACTGTAATTATTAAACCTTGAATCCGCATCATCCCAAATGTTACCCGATAATTTAGCATCGCTCGTCACAACAACAGCCAAACCCAGTTGACCTTGCAGCATTTCGGGTAAATTTTTCTGGATGCCCATAAAAATTTCACCATCCGCTAATGCCTGCGTTACATTCGATGCTGCATAGGTTTTTATGATGTCTGGTGCCAAATAAAAAGTTTGTGTTTGTCCTGCACTTTCCCAAACAGGACCTGCGCTGATAGTACCTACCCACGTCCAATCTTTGGGAGCCACAATGGAACCCATCGTGCCAGCAATGGATTGTGTGCATGAGAGCATGATGACTGCAGTCATAGATAAAAAACTAGTGTATCTCATAAGCGCCCCTTACGTAATAAACAGGATGAGCTCTCGGGTAAAATAAAAAACGACGTGCTAAATGATGCAGGCTGTAACCATTGCTGATTACTGATTACTGACAATGGCTCTTATCTTTAGTTTTTGCAGCCAATCTATTTTTGATATCTAATGGATAAATCATTCCCTGTGATGCCCTCCTTTCTGTTATATTGAAAATCTATTGCAAATCATGCTACTTTGTTGACGATTCAAAATCAAAAATTTCTTTCACATTTTTATTCCTTAAGCTTGCCTAACTCATTACGCGACAGCGACTATCACTAATCCTAGGCCCCAGGGGTCACCCGCTCCCAATACCATTCCCAAATGGTGAATTAAAGTCCTTTTCTTCAATGCTTTATTATTGAATCCAATTGTTTTAATACATTTTGCAAAGTCGAAAAGCTTGGATTAAAGTGACACCCGAGTACTCAATAAGGATGCGCCTCATGAAAAATCACGGACTTTATTTTTCACTATTTTCTTCAATCTGCTTAAACAGCTTCGCATTGGCGATCCACAACGGCAAGATTTTATCGGATCGTGAATGGACTGTCGGTGCGATTCGTGGTCATTATCGCGATGTAGCACTAGCACATCCGGCAAACAAAAACACTTATGGGCCGATGGATAGCATTTTACTCGCTAATCGCGTTATTGATGGTAAAGGCGACACAGTCAATCAGACGCCAGTAGAAGCTTACGGCGAAATTTACATTGAAAATGCCACCAACCAACCACAGACCTACACCATTAACAGTGGCTTTTGTGTTGAAACCGATGACCTGTGCTTAATGCGGAACTTAACGATTGAGTTAGACCCCAATGGTTATATTGATATTTCGCGATTTGTTACCGCCGATTATCAGTTTAAAACCGTTGGCGAATATCGCACGCAATTTACTACCAGTATAATGCGACCAAATGGCTCAACCCACTTTGGAACGCATGCAGTGGGCACCACCACGATTAGCTAGGGGTTCTTCATGTATAAAGAATTTTATGCAAAATTGCAGGCGTTACTGGATACCAGACTGGTTTCACTGCACGCAACACCCATTTTGGAAGTCAGCTTATTGCGTTTGGCAAACATTGCAGTCGACAAAGAGCGTCCTATCATTACGCAGTTTGGGAAGCTAGATGAAATAAGAATTTATTTTGCCTTTACTAAACTCGCGCCGGTCGAACATCAAATGCTGCATGATTATTTATTAGCAGTTGATAGCAATACGGCACACGTCCTTCATGAAGAAACGCATTGTTATGCTATTGCCGTCGATAAATTAAGCCCTAAATTATTTCACTTTTTTGACCGCGTAGATGAGGTAGAGTGGGATAATTATCGAGAAGCTACCCTTACTGCAGCACGTGAGACAAACCATTCCATACCGGAAGCGAATCGCCGTGCTTTTTTAAGAGAATTAAAGGAAATAGCGGCTTATTGCAAAAATAACATCACGGAACACAATCCAGATTATTCTTTCATCAGTCATCCTCTGGAAGCAATAGCCTCCCCCCATATCACCTTGGCGGAAGTAGCGCTATGGTTAGGTGTAATAGAAAACAAACTCAATGAACTTAAGCTAACTGAACATCTCATTGTGAAAAATTATTTAGACACGCTGAGGCATTTTCTTCGCCAAACTCCAGTCGATATTGCAGCGGATTCAAAAAACTTTTTAATTCCCTTATCGAAAGAAGTGGGCCGCATTGAAGAACGCACCAGACCTAAGCCAGGATTTTTAAGTGGCCTTTGGGGCCGAGGTGCCGTAACAACGGACGCGGCGCTGGAAAAAACAAGTCTTACTCCCTAACTCAAATTGCTCCCCTCTCCCCAACAATGGAGAGAAGGGTTGCTTGAGTTAAGCAACGCTCAACGAAGCCACAGCCCTCTCCCGCGCACGGGAGAGGGAACCATTACCATTGGAGGATAACCCCGTTGAAAAAACGTTTACTCAGCTTACTTCTTCTCCACTCCCTGCACACTCTCGCCGCCCCTATCGCCGGCTTCACTCGTTCTTTTCCTTTCAACAAACCCATTCCCAATGGGGTTGTCACCATTCTTGAAACGGGTCAAATCATTCCCGTTACCGATGAAGGGAAATTTGGCCCCTTCGATTATCCCGCTGGCAAACGTATCACCCTGGTTTACAGTAAAGAAGGGTATCATCCCGTCCAATCTGGAACATTTCTGGTTCCAGCAGAAGGGTTTAATGCGCCCAACAATAATATTACCTTTCAAGTACCCGCTAATTGGGTTTATCAAATTTTAATTCATGCCACGGGCGCGAGCTTAAAACCGGGTTTTTGTCACGTTGTTACCACCGTTACGCCATCGAATATGACGCTACACGTTGCACCACAAGGCATCCCAGGTGCTAAGATTGTAGTTACACCAACCATCAGCGATCCGCCTTTTTATTTTGATATGTTCCACTTCTGGCCTTTGTATGCTGAAACCAATCCTTTCACCCGCGGATTAACCGAAACAACGGAAGATGGCGGCGTGGGCTTAATGAACGTACCACCTAGCGATAAGTTGTACCGCATGACCGCAACGAAACCGGGCTTAGCATTCAGTGAAGTACAATTTTGGTGCCGGAAGGATGTGTTAATTAATATTAGTCCACCCAAAGGCCCTGTGGCTATTGAGAATTGATTGAGTCGCATCGCGATTTTTGAAGAGTTGCGAGGGGAAAAACGTCTAGGCCCCGCGGGTTAAACCGCGGGACGACGTAAGGTATAGCTTAACGAAAAACGTTAGCGTTTACGCTTCAGGTCCAACGCTAATTTTTACTAATGCCGTCACGTCTGATTCTAATTCAACCGTGATTTCATAGTCACCAACCATGCGAATCGAACCTTCTGACAAACGCACTTCGGATTTTTCAACGGGTTGACCAGCTTTTGTAATTGCTTCAGCAATATCACGTGTACCGACTGAACCAAACAATTTGCCTTCATCGCCCGCTTTGCTAGTGATTTTGATAACTGGTAAAGCATTCAAAGCTTCTTGACGAACTTGAGCTTGCTTTAATTTTTCAGCTTCAATTTTTTCTAACTCTGCACGACGCTGTTCGAATTTAGCAACATTCGCTTTCGTTGCATAAACCGCTTTGCCTTGGGGAATTAAAAAGTTACGCGCATAGCCAGACTTCACTTTTACCGTTTGACCTAACGCACCTAAGTTACGCATTCTTTCAAGTAAGATAACTTCCACAGTCCTTACTCCTCTCTAAAGTAATTAAATTCAGTTTTAAACTATTCCACTACCACACGCTTGCGTAGATCGATCCAAATATCAAATAAACCCGCCATGGCTAGTAAGAAAGGGGTGATTTGCCAAAATAAAATTAGCATTACATATACAAAAATCAGCCAAAACCAACTCATGGACGTTTTAATGAGCCCTAAAAAGAAATGTACCAAGCTTAAACCAGCCGCCGTAAATAGCATGTAGATAATGGGGGTCGCATCCAAAATCACGCTATTTTCAACAATCGCTAATCCCATGCTAATGATAAACAAGATACCGGCTAAGGGACTTAAGCGAATGTTACACAACTCGTGCCGCAACTTACTGGATTTCAGCACCGTCATTTGCCACCAACGGGCAGCAATCAGCTGCAAAAAAGCACTAAATAAAGCCGCAGCAATCGCAACACCTGTCAAGTAATGTTTCAACATGGAAATGAATTCTTGAACAGCATCGATTGTGGCAGCATCTACTCCGGGCTGAATAGCAGCAGCGACATTCTGCAAACTTTGCAATTGCTTATCGTAATAAGCTTGCAAATGTTGGCCCCACCATATCACGACATCTGGATAGGCAAGATGTACCACGCTGACAATTAACACTCCGCCCAACGCCGTTATTTGTAATAACGTATTGAAGCTAGTGTTTCGCGCGAGCATTACCGCCAAAACATAGGTGACGAGATTACTACCTACTGCAATACCAAGCGTCAGCCAAAAAGCTAAGGAAGGCGCAGTACCTGCTATAGGTAGATACAGTGAGACGGCTAATGCCAAGGTACAAGCCAGCGTTAACACCAATCCTTCTACTTCGCTCTTAACCAAAGTAATAAATGCGGCAATGATAATGGACATTGATCCCAATACTGGGATAAAAGTGCCAAAAGTTGTGAGCATTAATAACCGGTAAGGGTGCTCAAGAATATATTGGGTAAAACGCTGCAAGGGTCGCATTGGTTCAAACCTTTTAGTGTCGATCGCAATAACCAATTAATGCCAAGAAACGTGCACGTTTAATTGCACGAGACAAAGCGCGTTGGTACTCTGGCTTGGTTCCCGTAATACGGCTTGGAACGATTTTACGACCTTCGGCCGTCATAAACTTATTTAATGTTTCTGGATCTTTGTAATCGATTTCTTCAATTTTGTTTGTCGTAAAATAACATACTTTTTTACGGCGATGAAATGGTCCTGCCATTGTTATTTACTCCACTAATTAGTTAGATTTTTCAGCATCGTCACGACGTCCGCGCGATTCAAAGCGGCCGCGTTCACCATCATTGCCTTCAGAATCACCACGACCATCTTTACCTTTCGCAATAGGAGAAGGTTCAGTGACGGCACGATTCATGCGAGTAACTAAATTACGAATAACTGCGTCGTTGTAACGGAAGTTTTCGCTTAATTCATCGATGGTTTTTTGATCGCACTCAATGTTCATTAAGACATAGTGTGCTTTCATGATTTTGTTGATGGGATATGCCAATTGACGACGGCCCCAATCTTCTAAACGATGGACTTTGCCTTCGCGCTGGCTAATTAAGTTGTTGTAACGTTCAACCATAGCGGGAACTTGCTCGCTTTGGTCGGGGTGGACTAAAAACACAATTTCATAGTGCCGCAAACTAGCAGCATCTGCTTGCTTCATTGACTGCTCCTCTCGGATTAAAAATATAGCTTTTACCACCATTGATAAAAGCAAGGAGTGAACCTAATTTTTAAGGGGTCCAATACTACAAGAGATAGGGGGAAGTTGCAAATAGTGCGCAGTATTTTATATAAAAGTAATGCGCACCCTGTCTAGCAAATTAATAACTACTTGTTTTAATTAAAGTAATGTCAACCCGCGCTGTACGGCAGGCCGCTCCCCAACCCGATCCAACCACTTTGCCACATGAGGAAAGTCAGCGATATTCACCCCAAGGCGTTCATGGATACGCAGCCATGGGAATAATGCCATATCGGCAATTGAATATTCTTTAACGAAATAGGTTTTCTCCGCAAGATGGGTATTAATGACATTGAACAAGCGCTTAACTTCTGCCTGATAACGTGAAATAGCATAGGGAATTTTTTCGGGTGCAGCGCGATTAAAATGGTTCAACTGTCCAAACATCGGTCCCACTCCCGCCATTTGAAACATGACCCATTGAATGGTGTGAATTTGCCCGACGGGATCGGTGGCTAAAAATCGACCAGATTTTTGCGCCAAATAAATCAAAATAGCGCCGGATTCAAATAAGCTAAGTGATTTACCCTGCGGCCCTTCGCGATCAATGATAGCGGGAATTTTACTGTTTGGGTTAATAGCTTTGTAATCGGGTGTAAATTGTTCTTGTTGGCCAATGTTGATGGGATGCAACTCATACGATAATCCCGTCTCTTCCAACATAATTGCTACTTTAAAACCGTTGGGCGTTTCCCATGTATAAAAGTCGATCATTCCCACTCTCCTTTCCGAAGTCACCAGTATACCTCACTTAAGGCGGCATAACTGCTTGACAAGACAACGCTAAGCTTCGAGAATAGCGCCCTGCAATCGGCTATGTAGCTCAGTTGGTTAGAGCGCGGCACTCATAATGCTGAGGTCGGTGGTTCGAGTCCACCCATAGCCAGTTGATTTCAGGGTCTTTCGGGTCTTTCCCATTTCAGGGGGCACACCATTTACGAACACAGCACCCTAACACGTAACCGATAGTTTTGACCCGTCCTGAAATGTCCTGTAACCCCTTGTAAATAAGCATTATTCATGGATAATACCTCCTCAAGCGTTCCAACTGTTCCTCGCAAATCCTGTTGTTTTTGTTGGTAGTGTTGGTATAACGCGACATTTTCCCCTTTCTTGGCTCTCGACCTATCGCCACGATTAAAGCTTCTGAGCTATTAAGCGCCGCTCGCCGCATTGAAGAACGAGGGGCCATCGAAAGTGCCCATCGAACATTATTACATTGCAATTACATTGCAGCCAAGTTTTTCGTTATGCGATTGCTTCTGAACGCGCCGAGCATAATCCTGTTCCCAATTTGCGCGATGCTCTGCAATCGGCAAAAGGCACCCACTATGCCACCATGACAGACCCAGCTTCTATTGGGGAACTATTGCGAGCTATCGACAGCTATCATGGCTCATTTATTACAAAATGTGCCTTGCAATTAGCGCCCTTAGTTTTTGTACGTCCAGGCGAACTACGAGCGGCTGAATGGTGTGAAATCAACCTCGAAAAAGTCGAGTGGAACATCCGCGCAGAACGTATGAAAATGAGGGAGCCGCATCTAGTACCACTCTCAACCCAATCTGTTTCTATTTTGCGAGAACTTCACTCCCTTACAGGAAATGGACGTTATGTATTCCCTAGCGAACATACCAACACACGGCCAATGAGTGAAAATACAGTTTTGTTTGCGCTGCGCAGAATGGGATTTTCTAAGGATGAAATTAGCGGGCATGGCTTTCGCGCAATGGCAAGAGCGCTACTTGATGAAGCGCTGCAAGTACGCCCTGATTTTATTGAGCATCAACTTGCTCATACGGTACGTGATACGAATGGACGAGCATATAACCGCACATCTCATTTAGTAGAGCGACGAAAGATGATGCAGTTATGGGCAGATTATTTGGATGGATTAAAAAATCGGGAAGCTTAATGAAAACAGATATATTTGAAGAATACATTAAACAAAACGATTCCCCAATAGCGACGCAATTATGTATTGCTGCACTAATACATTTTTTTGGCGCCACATCATTTCCAGCAAAAATAGCCATGTTTAATTTTATAATGCTACCAGCTATACCACTGCAATTAAAAAAGCAGAGGAGCATCTAAACTTGGCTAACTACAAAGCATTAGAAAGCTTTCCAGAAGAAATCAAAGCATGGGCTGCAATGAATTTACAAAATAAAGCAGATGAAAATAAATGGCACGCCCCCACCCTTAGAAACCTAAAAAAAGCTACAGATGAAGCAACAATATATACTAAACAGGATTGCGACAAATGGAAAAATCTTGCCTGCAAATTTAATCAAGGAAGGAATTTCAGCAAACGCGAGCTGGCAAAACTAATAGCCGACTCTGACCCCAAGTACAAAAATGCCTTCGAAACTATTCGAAAAAAAATTTAATAGCGCATTGGGTAAGCCCGCAGGCAATACCCATTAATTTGAATTGAAATGTGTCTTTAACATTATTGAGGACACACCAATGAATTCATCAAGCCTATCCCAGACTTTAATCCGCCGAAAAGAGGTTGAGCGACTCACATCATTATCACGCTCTAGAATTTATACACTGATAAAACAAAACGCATTTCCAAAGCCAATTTCTCTTGGCTCCATGTCGGTAGCGTGGATTGAATCCGAAATTCAGGAATGGATTGCTGCACGCATTGCTGAATTCCGCAAATAAACAAGGAAGCAATAAAAAATTACGGAGAAAGACATGGACGCACTACCAGCATCATTTGATGCTTTAAAAAATTACAATCAGTTCATTTTATTCATTCTCAACCCAAGTAAGACCCGACCAGGCAAGACCGATAAATTCCCCGTTGACCACCGTAACGGTCAGATAGCAAACGCCCATGATTCCGCAATATGGATGGACTCAACCACTGCGATAGCGCAAGCAAATAGCTCTTACTTTGAAAGTTGAAATCGGGGAATTATTTCCACCCTTACGAGAGCTGAAAGCGCCATATAGGAAAAGATTAGAATAAAAAAAATTTAAGAATTATGTAGAACGAAAAACAATATTTTTAATCCAGCACTTGTTTCCAAACTGATCGATAATACCAACCTTTAAATTAATCGACATACCTTTTTTAGGTATTTTTATTGGATGCACAATAAAACAAATTGACACTGAGGTCTGTTTCTTTGCCGGAATAGGATAAGAACCTGAGTATTGTGAATTTAGGTCTTTAACAGAAATAACCGCTAAATCACGTTCGCCTTTTACACCTTTTAATATCGCATTAGCTAATGACACTGGCTGCTCTGTAATATTAGTTACCATAAAGTTACAAACAAACTGTAAAATTGGTTTGCCGTTTTGAGAACCTACATGCCAATAATTTTGATAGCCGGTGTCGCTATCGACAATTACTATCGCTTTACTTGGAATATTTTTATTTCTAAAAATATTCTTAATTTTTGGAATCCAGCTTAGCAAAGCGCCTACACCATTTTTAATAATCAAAAATATGCTTCCTAACTCCATCACTACTTACCTCCTCGACAAGTATAGTGAAAACGCAACTACGACTTCATGGTGTATTTATCATTTATCTGCAGTAAGAACCTAAAAATTGAAATACCAACGGTAAAAATAAAATTAAATAATTCGGCAGGTACATCATTATTCACTTGATCGGCTTTACCATGACGATATTTATGGCACATGCTCACCCATTTAGAAAAGATGCCGCGTATGCTTAATACAGCCTCCTTATCGTGAGCCACATATAAAGAGTCAGCATTGATGAGATCAGTTATTTTATTCATTAATGCGTCAACTGAAGAATCATTTAGAATTTTAAATTTATTATCATTTATAAGAGATAACGCTAATATTTCCACGCATTTAAAAAATTCATGAACTGGTAACTCCTTACCATGATTCTTATAAAGATCATCCAGTACATCGTTAAATAATTTCAAGTTATCTTGATACTGTGGTTTATTCAAAACAACTAACGTAGCTTTAACCGCTCGATGAAACTCCTCATCAGGATAATATCGAACACGACCATTATCGTGCAAAACGTAACACATGGACTCCTCTTGGAAAATTCGATTAATAGCATCAACAAAATCCTTGAGCCTACTCACTGGCAGAGATGATCCAGGAATATGTTCTTCTTCGGCGTCATAAACAACAGAAATAAAATCTAAAATTTCAGATATCGAAACGCCTGAACCTTTAAAGGTATCTTCCACACACCAAATAACATGATCGCGATATCTATCACCTTTAATAGATTTAATATCTATTCCCATTTTTGAGCGACAAAGCTTATTAACAAGATTAGGGAAACCACTACGTACGTGATCTTCAAGATATTTCAAAACCCTATTGCGAAATTTTGGTTTATCTTCATTTCTTGTTGTGTCAGCCGAATAAAACTGTGAAAATAATTTTCGATCATCCATTTAGCTTAACCCTATTGCTGATAATAATTTATTTAAATCAGAATCCACCCTAGCTACACGAAGCAAATCTGCTAACGTAAATTTCTCCGCAAGCGTACGTGCATCAGCAGGCTTTTTGTAATTCGGCCATGCGTTACGCAACTGCGCTTGAACATTTGCCCTATCAGGCTGCAAACTTTCTTTTCCTGGCATCAAGCGCAACAACAATCCTTCCAAGTTGGGATTTTGAACGCACACTGTAAATTTGTGCTTAGCTGCTTCTAGCCGAAGCTTAGCAAGCGACCAACCATCATCACGCTCGGCTCTGTCACCATCCACTAACAAAATCGAGCTTTTAGCCTTTTGTCGTTCTTTGCGTTTGCGGTAACGTATCGCACCTTCAAGCATGGTTTTATAACCACCGCCTTTCAAGACTTCACAATCCAGATGCACGTGCAATCCATTTTGATCTGATAATTCTTGCATCCATTTAATGACTGACTGCTCTCCCTCGCCTTCAACTGAGAAAAAATATCGCGTGCGCTGTATGATTAATTTTTTCGTCATTCTCTACCCAATACGCGGCACAGCCCCTAGCTCACCTGAAAGATATTTCCTCATTAAACTAGGCTCACGACGCAAACCTTTAATATCACGCACACCATACACCCGAGTCGATTGTCCACTCGGTTTTTCAGTAAGAAAAACCTGCTCTTTTTCTAAATCATCCAACAAGCCAGGGTTGTGCGCGGTAAAAAATAGCTGGGCGCCGCGAGGGTTGCGCTCAGGATCACTAAACCAGCGAAATAGTTCCGGTAACAACAATGGATGTAAATCAGTGTCAATTTCATCAATGATTGCAATACTACCGGTTTCAAGAACGTAATGTAAACGAGGAAAAATTTCAATAAAACGCTGAGTACCCGATGACTCTTCCGCCAAAAAAATAAAATCATCAAGTCCCACATGATACAGCTTGGCAAACAAACCTTGATCGCTTTGCTCTACCACCATTGATTCAAGTCCAATATCAAATCGTCGCAATTCTTTGTTCAACCGATCTAAGCAATCCTTATTCTGTGCGTAGGTTGATAGCCATTGCGTGGCATTTTGTTGAACCTTAGTTACGCCAATAATATTGGTTTGCAGTGTTCCTATTGTCTCACGTAGGTAAACGGATAGCGGATGATTCAATTTTGCCAATGTGCTAATGACACTAGCATTCGGACGAATGCTTTCTTTTCTTGGATCATTTGTATTAGAAATGCCAAATTCACGCCCAAAATGTATTTTTTGATTTTCTCGCTCAAACAACAAACGAAATCTTCCCTGCGGCGCATAAGACAATGCTTCATATGCAACTACTTTGTTATCAAAATTAGCTGCGCTATGTGCAATATGAAGCTCGTAACGAAATATTGCAGATGGTTCACCGTCATTGAGCTGGCAATCAAATTCTATTGTGATTTTAGTCGGCTTCCCCCACCAATCCTTCTGTCTATAGGACTGAAAGAAAAGGTTGATCTGATTTACCCAATCAAAACTATGGCAGGCAAAGATAGCAGCCGACACAACCGCCCGTAAAATGGTAGACTTACCCGAAGCGTTGGGCCCGAAAAAGCCCACTACTGCCGGCAAACGGATTGCGGGGTTAGAACGTGAAGCCTTAAAACAAGCAAGGTCAGGCGTTTTAGCTGGAACTTCAAAGATAAGCTCCTGACTATCCGCAATAGAAAAAAAGTTTTCGATAATGATGTTATATAGCATACAACCATCATATGCAGATTTTATGTTGAAAGCCACTTCTAACACGCCTATTTTTACAAACAAAGCGTCTTATTCGTCGGTATAAGTGCAAAATCAGCTTTAAACCATCAAAACAATCACCCCTACTTAACTTTATGATTTGTTGGTATATTTGTTGGTACTTTTTAAACTAAAAAATAAATATTGATATATATTCAATAAGTTATATTATAGATGTGATAGCACCCATAGCCAGTTTCGAAACCCATAAGCCCGTCGTTGTATCAGTTTCATCTTGCGATGGAATTGCTAAATGCCTGAAAGTAGAAGTGGGCGAGCTTTCCCCGCCTATCAGAGTACTGACTACTGAATAGTTCATTACAAATGACTTTGTATCTATTAATTGACCGAATAGATACAAACATGCATACTTTGTATCTATTCATAAAGAACATGGATACAAATCATGGAATTAATCGAAATTGGAGTTGCAAGAAAGCAGCCAAAAGGCTTTAACGCCTTTATTCCCCACCCTTTTCCTCCAAAAAATGGATTTAATTTTTCACCTAAGACTTTGATAGAAAATGAAAAAGCTACCAGATTAATAGGAAAACTTGACGGAATCACTAAACGACTTCCTGATATAGATTTTTTTCTATTAATGTATCTAAGAAAAGACGCAGCATCCTCGAGTCAAATTGAAGGCACCATGGCCACAATGGTTGATGCCATTGAAGCAGAAGTAAAAACTAATGCAAATATTCCAGCAGATGTGGATGACATCTTGCATTATATTCAAGCCGTGAATTATGGAATGAAGCGAGTTAAGGAAGATAAATTTCCTCTTACATTACGCTTTATAAGAGAACTTCATAAAAGACTGATGGATCAAGCACGATCCACACACTTCAGCGATCCAGGAGAATTTAGAAACAGTCAAAATTGGATAGGAGGAACTCGACCGGATAATGCTCGTTTTGTCCCACCTCCCGTATCAGAAATGCATACATCGCTGAATGATTTAGAAAATTTTCTACATGCCGAAAGCTCGATACCTACGGTAATAAAATCCGGCTTAATTCATGCTCAATTTGAGACTATTCATCCCTTTTTAGATGGAAATGGAAGAACAGGGAGAATGTTAATTAATTTTTATTTATGGAAAGAAGACTTTCTAGAATATCCCGTTTTATTTTTATCCTCTTACTTTAAAAAGTACCAAGATATTTATTATGAAAAACTCTCAAGCTATCAGCAAGGAAAAGCTTTCGAATGGATAGATTTCTACCTGGATGGTGTTATTGAAATAGCTCACGAAGCAATCGAAATCGTGGATAAAATCACCAAACTGCGAGAGCAAGATATGCAGAAAATACAAATGTTTGGTAAACGAGCTGCTGAAAGTGCTATGCCTGTACTTCAAAAATTACATACCCAGCCCATCGTAAATAACGCTCTTATTCAAAAGTGGACAGGGTTTACACGCAAAGGGGCTCAAACAGTTATTGATCGATTCATTGAAATTAAAATTCTTCGCCCCAAAGATGAAGATAAAAAATACGGTCAATCGTACGTCTACGAAGAATATCTTAATATCTTTATAGACAATAGAGCTCCTGATAGTTGAAAACTTCTATGACCTCAAAGCCAGGATGGGATTACTAAATGTCGAAAAAGCTATTAATTCGTATAGTAGTTATTTATTAGTAGTTATTTATCGATTTTAAGCTAGGCAGCGAAACGTTCGCAACTCAAACCTCTGAGCTTGATCAAACCTTAGTAGAATCATGCCATAAACTAAGAAGTATTCTGATTGACGACTATATTAATGTGCCTGCTCCACGAACCACCTTTTACAGCTTCATAAAAAAAACAAAGGATTATGTGAAACTCTTTTTTACAAAATAATTGTTGGTATATTTTATTTTTAACAAAAATAACTATAACCTTACAGTTAGTTAAGCATCTAATTTGATAGCACCCATAGCCAGTTGAATTAGAAGCTTTCCCATTTCTATACGCACCATTTATGCACACAGTACGCTAACTCGAAGCCTACTTCATACCCCACCGCCGTCTACCATTTCTCCAAAATACATCGTCTGCTTAGGCCCACTTGCAACTTTAAAAATATGTTCTATAGTTAATTTAAGGGCGACCATTCCTTTAAACAGCTTGAATGGGAAGAGTGGTAAAAACCGTAGTGATACGGGAAAACGTATTAGCAAACATAGTGGTATGAATGCTAATAAGAACACGGGTAGTGGAACACCATAGCAATATGGCCATGAAACGTGAAAAACCACAAACTACTATCAAGGATCTCGCGGCAACGCGAGAAACAGTTTGAAGGAAAAAGGCCGTCTTTTTTATTGCCTAAACGCTAGGCCAATTTCCGAATAATCATCGATTTTAAATAATTACTTTCCGCAATAGCCACATGCAAGGGATGATCTGGGCCTTGATGACCGCGCTCAATGATTTGAACGGTGACGCCAGCGCGTTGACTTGCCCGCTTAATGACTTCCAGCCATTCTTCTTCGCTGACATGCATGGAACAAGAACACGCAAACAAAATGCCATCCGGCGGCAATAAGCGCAATGCCAATTCATTTAAACGAATATATGCATTCAAACCCGCACTTTTATCTTTCGCTTTTTTTACAAAGGCCGGCGGATCTAAAATAATGACATCATAATTTGCTTCTTGTTGCAGTGCTTTTAATGCATCAAATGCATCCGCATCTTGCACCGTTACTTTTTCTGCAACTTGATTCAGCACCGCATTTTTCTGAACGTACTCACACGCTAATGCTGATGCATCGATACAATGCACCGCTTTTGCGCCAAAGGCAGCCGCTTGAATGCCCCAACCACCAACATAACTAAACACATCAAGCACGCTTTTATTCGCAACATACGCCGCAAGACGCGCTCGGTTCAAGCGGTGATCGTAAAACCAACCGGTCTTTTGCCCATCCATTAATGGGAAATGAAATTTAACGCCGTTTTCAATTAACTCACCCACCTCAGGTGGCTGACCCACTGCAACTTCAACTTGTGTGGGCAAGCCTTCTTGCACACGGATCGGACTATCATTTTTTAATAAGATGGAACGGAGATTAGGAAAAATACGCTGCAATGCCGCAATAACTTCAGCACGCTTTTTATCGATACCCGCCGTATTAAATTGCAAAACAAAATCAACGTCGAAACGATCAATGATTAAACCGGGCAACTCATCCGCTTCACTGTAAACTAAACGATAACAGGGTTCCGCAAATAAACGCTCGCGCAAGCTGAGCGCGGCACGTAAGCGTTTTTCAATAAATTCCTCATCAAAGGCCGTATTCGCATCACGCGTAAAAAGTCGCGCTGCAATCAGCGAGTGTGGGTTAACATAGGCGCGACCAAGAACATGCTCCCCAGCCATCACTAACGCTTCATCGCCCGGCTTGAATTGTTTTAATGGGGTCTTATCTGTATTGATTTCATTACTGTAAATCCAAGGATGCCCTTGACGAATACGACGATCTTCACGTTTTTTTAATTGCAAAATAGGTGGCAACATATTTTTACACTCGTTTTTTTTGGTCTCGCATCATACCGCAAATTGTCGAATCTGCCTATGAGCTAGCACATGCAAGCTTTTTCAATCTTGCTGTGCCACTCATTCATCAACTTAAAGTTAATATTTCGTTAAAGCTGGGTTAATTTGATCAATCCAGGCCATGATGCCGCCCGTTAAATTACTCACCTTTGAAAAACCATTTGCCAATAAGTAGTCTTTCACTTTTGAGCTGCGGCCACCACTGCGGCAATGCACCACAATGTGCTGATCTTTGTTAAGCTCATTTAAACGATCAGGAAGGGTCTGCATAGGAATTAACAAACCATCAATATTGCAA
Organism: uncultured Coxiellaceae bacterium; assembly: GCA_964597435.1. Classification (GTDB taxonomy): domain Bacteria; phylum Pseudomonadota; class Gammaproteobacteria; order DSM-16500; family DSM-16500; genus Aquicella. The sequence goes on from CAZQXH010000001.1 coordinate 183,528, forward strand.
ATCTCATACTCATGCAACTCACGCACATCTAGCAAGGTAAAATCAGTTTGTTTTTCCTTCATTTGCGCAAGTTCAGTGACCGTGACATCGGGAAATGTTTGCATCATACTCTCCACTTTGAGGCGAAAAATTTTCGCCATCATATCATAAATTTTTTTGTTTCCCTAGGAGTTGGCCATGCGCTTTATTATGGGTTTTTCAGCTTTCCTCGTGTGTTTATCCAGTTTTGCCGCCACACATCGCGTTCCACAATTAGATAATCAACGTGTCGCCGTTTGGCAAACGATTGTTTATCCTAATCAAGCGGAAAAACTGAAACCCCATCGACATGACCGTGATCGCGTTGTGGTTGCTTTAACGAATGGCACATTAAAAGTCACCAATAATCTTGGTCAATCGCATTTGCTCACCCTGAAAAAAAATCACGCTTATTTTTTAACAAAAGATGTCGCGCACGAAACACATACTGATACCAATCTTAGCAATCATCCTGTTTCCGTTATGGTCATTGAACTAAAAGATGCTTGAGTTGTCGCATTAAGAGGCATAAAATATTTCTTTATGCCTCTCTCTTTTGTGGGGATAAATGTCTTAAAGCTACTTGGCTAAATTCGTTTTAGAAAAAAGCTAATAAAATCACAAATTAGCGTTTATTTACCGATACTGCCAGGTGATTTTTTATGAGCATACCCACGACTACTGCACGCTTTATTCTCTACTTTGCAAAAAAGCACACCATTAAAGTTTCATTACTGATTCTCGCTTTTATTATCTGGACAGTAACGGATGCTTTTTTCCCTTATTTTTTAAAGCACATCGTCAACACCGTTCAAAATTATCATGGTGATCGTAGTGGCATTTACAGCGCGGTTAGCTTTTGGCTAATCTTACTCATTGGCTCCTGGTTTCTCGCAGAAGCCTGCATGCGCGCACAAGGTATTTTACAAATTTATACTTTTCCCAAAATGCGCGCGGAAATTCGCGATGCTGTGTTTGATTACGTGACAAAACATTCGCATGATTATTTTGCGAGTGAATTTTCGGGAAATTTAGCAAAAAAATTAGCTGACCTTTCGCAAAGCTGCCAAAACGTGATGGAAATTGTTTGCTTACAATTTACCGCTGCGGCAACCGGTGCTATTTCCGTACTCTTTTTAATGTGGTTAACAAGCCCTTTCTTCGCGCTTATCTTACTGATCTGGCTAATCATCCACTTTCTCATTATCTTTTTATTTTTACGTTATGGAAATGAACTATCCGAAGTTCATTCTGATGCGGTTTCTACATTAAGCGGTAAAATTGTCGATGTGCTTTCAAACATGCTCAATGTACGACTCTTTGCACGCACACGTTATGAAGCCGATTATTTAAAAACGTACCAAGCGGATGAAATGCTTAAAGCAAAAAAAGCCATGTATGCTGCCGAATGGATGCGCATTGGGCTTGGAGTTAATGGCTTATTTTTAGTGTTCGGCATGGTATTTTTATTGCTGCACGGCTGGACAGAACACTGGGTGACCATTGGCGATTTTACACAAATTCTCATGCAAGCATTTTGGTTATTGGGTTGGATGTGGTTTTTAAGTTTTCAAATGACGCAGTTTGCACGCGAAACGGGAACCATCAGCAGTGCTTTATCCTTAATCCAAAAAGCGCATGATTTAGTGGACGCGCCTAACGCCAAACCAATTGTCGTTAGTGATGGCGCCATTCAATTTAAAGACGTGGTATTTGGTTATCAACCGAATGTTCCTGTTTTTGATCGCTTAAATGTGACTATTCGCGCCGGCGAAAAAGTAGGGTTAGTCGGTTTCTCTGGTTCTGGAAAATCGACGTTTGTGAATTTAATTTTACGTTTTTATGACATTCAACAAGGTGCCATTTTAATTGATGGTACGCCGATTGCTAAAGTGCAACAAGAATCGCTGCGCGCCCAAATTGCGATGATTCCACAAGAACCTGCTTTATTTCATCGCGCATTAATGGAAAATATTCGCTACGGTCGAATTGATGCAACGGATGCGGAAGTCATTGCCGCATCGAAACTAGCACATTGTCATGAGTTTATTGAAAAGCTACCCTTAAAATATGATGGCTTGGTGGGTGAGCGCGGCGTCAAATTATCAGGCGGACAAAGACAACGCATTGCCATTGCACGCGCCATTTTGAAGGACGCGCCGATTTTGATTTTAGATGAAGCAACCTCAGCTTTGGATTCCGTGACCGAACGATTAATCCAGGAAAGCTTGCATCAATTAATGGAAAATCGCACCGCCATTGTTATTGCGCATCGGTTGTCTACCTTATCGGACATGGATCGCATTTTGGTTTTCCATCATGGAGAAATCATTGAAGAAGGCACAAAAGAAAGTTTATTAGCCTTAAATGGGCATTTTGCCAAGTTATGGAACATGCAAACGGATGGATTTATTCCTGACGAATAAAATATCAAGCCAATCTCTCAGCACCCTCCTGCCCTCGGGGAGAATGGAGCTAGAAAAGTGATATAATTTAGGGAAACAACCGCACGAGGATGTGCCATGGAAAAATTCATCGTTGGCTTAAACGATCAATTAGATCCCATCGAATTTCAATTAGCCATGGGTAATCGTCACGGCTTAATTGCTGGCGCAACCGGCACCGGTAAAACCGTTACACTGCAACGCATTGCTGAGCAATTTGCCAACGCTGGGGTTAGCGTTTTCACGGCCGATGTAAAAGGGGATTTATCCGGCATTGCCATGCCCGCTTCCGATAACCCCAAACTCATGCAACGCTTAGCCGATTTGAAAATCACTAATTTTACGCCCGCCGGCAACCCCGTTGTGTTCTGGGATATTTTTGGCAAAAGCGGCCACCCTCTACGCACCACTATCAGTGAAATGGGTCCTTTATTACTCGGTCGTTTACTCAATTTAAACGACACGCAACAAGGCGTTTTAAATGCCGCATTTAGTTTGGCAGATGATCAAGGTTTATTACTCCTCGATTTAAAAGATTTACGCAGTGTTTTAGAGTGGATGGGAAATAATGCCGCCACCTTAAAATCCAAATACGGCAATATCGCGAACACTAGTTTAGGCGCCATTCAACGCGGCTTACTCACCTTACAAGAAGCCGGCGGCGAGCATTTTTTTGGTGAACCTGCTTTTAACATTCAACAGCTATTTCAAAAAGAGGCATCCGGCAAAGGCATTATCCATATTTTAGACGCAACCACCTTAATCAACGATGGTAGACTCTACAGCACTTTTTTACTCTGGCTATTATCCGATTTATTTGAAATAGCGCCGGAAGTGGGCGATCAAGATAAACCCAAGTTAGCGTTCTTTTTTGATGAAGCGCATTTAATTTTTAATTCCGCACCGAAACCATTACTCGAAAAAATCGAGCAACTCGTGCGCTTAATTCGCTCAAAAGGCGTGGGCGTTTATTTTGTCAGTCAGAATCCGCTCGATATTCCGGAAACCGTGTTAACTCAATTAAGCAATCGCGTGCAACATGCCCTGCGCGCCTTCACCCCAAAAGATCAAAAAGCAGTAAAATCGGCTGCTGAGACTTTCCGAAAAAATCCTAAGCTAGACACCGCTACTGCTATTCAAGAACTAGCCGTGGGCGAAGCACTCGTGTCATTGCTTGATAACACAGGCACACCGACCATTGTGCAAAAAGTGCGTGTTTTACCACCTGCTTCACGCCTTGGACCGATTACGGTGAGCGAACGCGAAACGTTAGTTCGTCATTCTGTTTTTGCAGGTCAATACGATCAAGCAATTGATCGGGAATCAGCGTATGAAGTATTAAATAAAAAAACGGCGGCAGCCCTTGAAACACCCGCCCCAGAAGAAAAACCCACACCAAAACGACCCGTGGGCAGACCACGCCAAACCATCGTTGAAGCTCTAATGACATCGACCGCCCGGAGCATCGGCTCCAGTGTCGGTCGACAAATCATTCGTGGAATTTTAGGTTCTATTTTAGGTGGAAAACGTTAAGCAGATTTGCCGTGCGAATTTTCCATCAAACGATTGCTAAATGCGACCACTAAACCCGAAACGACTAAAGTTAAGTGAATGACTACTTGCCACATCACCGTATAATTATCTTTTTGCGCTGGATCAATAAACGTGCGCAATAAGTGGATAGATGAAATGCTAACCAAAGCTAATGCCAATTTAATTTTCATGGTACCCGCATTCACTTCATCCAACCAATCCGGTTGATCCGGATGACCGCGTAAATGTAAACGCGTCACAAACGTTTCAAAACCACCAATGATAACCATGATCAACAAGTTGGCGATCATGACCACATCAATTAAATCTAAGGCCTGCAGCATGATAGCGTTTTCACTTAAATTATTCGCATTCACGACTAAGTGAAATAACCCCAAGCCAAATTCGTAAACATACACAGCGAGCACTAATATCAAGCCCACATAGAGCGGCGCTTGCAGCCAACGACTGGAAAAAATAACCTGCGATAGCAATTTATTCGACACTTATCGCCTCCTTCTACTGATTGATCCTGATTCAGGTAAGTTTATTTTTGGTGTGGCAGGAAGGGGAGCGGCAGGTGCTGCCACTAACGCATTGGCATTATCTTCCGGCTGACGACGAGCAGCTAGATATTCACTGGCTCTGTTGCGGCATTGATTCCAACTTTCTGCAAGGCGCTGCCCATCACGCTTAAAGTCACGCGCCACTACCGCTTTTCGCCCCTTAGCTACTAAATCCAATGCTGTAAAGACTGAGAAGGCAGCAAAAAGAGTCACATTCGATTTCACGCGATAAAAACTTTCTTGCGCTGCTGGCACAACAACCAGCCTCGAGTCTGCATGAAATAGGGTATCCGTTTGCTCACGATAGTTTTTAAAGCCTTCTTGAATTGCGTCAAACACTTTTTTATACAAGGAATCCTGTTTCAAGATTAATTGAACACATTTATCCAGCTGGTCGATTAATAAAAGAAGCAAGAAATCAATAACAAAACCACTGATATCTTTTGCGAGGATGTTTCGAAGGGCAGAAAGCAATACCACCGATTCCATTAAACCCGAAAAAAAGTGGCTCGCTTGCAGCGCGGCCTCTTTGCCGACTTTATTACGAAAACTGCTGTTATCTTCAGCAATGCTGTAAGCAACGCCCAATGCTAAAAAGAGATAAATAATATCATTTTGATCTCTTTGTTCTTCTAAAATATTAATTCTGGCGTGACGATCAGGATTAGTTTGCATCAATGCACGCAACCAACCATTCATTTCATTCTTATAATCACTTACCTTGTCCTGGACTGGGCCTTTATAAATGCCGCGTACTCCCGCCATGGTTCACTCCTTGCTGCATTAGATAGATCGAAGGTTCGATTGTAGGGAGGCAGCTTAAGGAGTGTCAACCTGAGAATGTTTACTGATTCCCTCTTCGCCTTAATGCTGCTTAGGTCTAATACTATCTGCCAAATAATCCAACCATTCGGATGGCGCATTTTTAAAGGCCATGTAGCCAAAAAGTCCCAGCGAACCGAGAAGGGCAATATGCCTGATGGTGTTATTGGATTTTACTTCTTGAGACTTAAGTATTGGCGCGGACCCGTCTTTATGTAAAGCATTAGAGGGTATTTTGACTGATACCGAAGGGAGTGCTGGTAACATTAACTTTGTGAATAATTCCAGCAATCGACCCCGTAATAATAGCAGGCTTTGCACGTTAGGCTGAGGAGAGTCAATCTCATAGCGGTCTAAATCTTCCTGAAGTGCTTGCAGCATTGCTGGCGAAGGATCGCTCAAACCCTTTTCGAAAATTTTTAGCCGGTTATCAAATTCGTTTAGCTCCGGATCAGGAAGGGGTGGCGGAGTCAATTTCGCTAATAATGCCTGTATGCGATTTTGTAGCGGCAATAGCTGGCTATTGATATTTAATTCAGCATATTGCATGCCCGCCAGGAATCCTATCGCGCGACAAGCCTCAATTTGTTTTTCTTTAACTGCCGCTGCAAATTGTTCAATTTCAGTCAGAAGAAACTCCAGCCTTTGCTGCAAGTCAGGGGCACTACTGGTTTCCAAAATTTTCAAACGCTCATCGAACGCTTTAAACTGCGGATCTTGATGTTGCATCTTCTTTTTCTCTTTTCAATCCTTAAGCAAGCCCCTCATCATACGCCGGCTTTTTTGAAAAAACGATAGCTAAGCGGTATACTAAAATTCACGACCAACATTGTGTAAAGGATAACCACATGTCTCGTTTTGCCTTCATTCGGTGTCTCATACTATTCTGCTGCCTATCTTTACTTTTCGGTTGCTCTAAAATTTCTCAAGACAATTATCAAAAAATCCAACCCAACATGACGATGCAGGAAGTGGTAGCCATTTTAGGGGAACCCACGCATACCGAAAACATCAGCATTGCTGGCATTTCAGGCGCATCGGCGGTTTGGCGAGATAGCAGCGGTGAAATTGCTATTCAATTTTTAAATGACCGGGTGACAGTGAAGACATTTAGTAAAGAGAGTGAGAAGAGCAAAGACAAGCCGGATAATACGTAAGGAATCACAAAGTAAGCCTCCCTACTCCCGCCAGCGGGAGTGAGGCAGGGCAAGGGATGCCCTGTTTAACACAGCTTTTCGCTCACCCCCGCCTGGGAGTTCTATAACTTAGCGCACCACAAACTCTCGCGAATACCCCACATACGGCGTAATTTTCCCACCAAACGCTTTCGAATCACCGTATTGCACCAAACGGTACAAACCCGGCGCACGATCACTTGGAATTTGCCAACGTACCGTAATTAACGAAAACGCCACACCATTGCGTTGCCAGGTGTAACTTAATTCCCAATCCCGATCTTGCAAAACGCGTTGCCACTGCCCAGCATTCAATTGCTCAACCGCAACAAAGGTATCGCGCCGATGGAAATTATTTTTTGGGTGGGCACCCAAAAATTGCGCGACCACTTCATCACCTGGGTGGTAAGTTTCGTTGACGTCTTTTGCAATTGAACCAAACTTTTTACCGATGGGTTTATCATCAAATAATACCCCCGTTTGCAAATCCACTTGTTTATCCAATAAATCAAGGGGCTGAGGGCCTGCTGTAACCGGTTGATGGGTAGCCATCGCTTGGGCAAGATGCGTTAACTCTTGCCGCAATGCCACTTCTTGCCACGGACCAAATAAAGTGGATGCGCCTTCATAACGCTGCAATTGATACTCTTCATGTGTTGCAACGTATTGCGCATACCCATTCGATAAAGCAGATAACACCACATACTGCGTTTGTGGCAGCGCATTGGCAAGTGCCGCCTTAATGCGACGTCCCGTCATGGTGGTTAATTCAAAAGGCAATGCGCCGAGTGCCACATTACCAATTTGCGCAACTTGTAATGGCAAGATATTCGGCGTCCATGAATACGGCAACATCGTTCCCGTTTCTAGCGCAATGGGCTTAACACCTTGACACACGGTTGTCGTCATTGCACAGGCGACTCCCGGAATGACAGTGCCAATATTGCTACAATTCACCCCTTGTTTTCCCAAACCTTCACCATCGCTAGTTCCTGCTAACATTGAAACGCCCAACGCAGCAGGGCACGTAGTGTGTGGCTTGCCATCGGTTAGACGGGCTTCCAATTCAATCTGTGCCATGTTTTTATACTGATGCCGATAATCCACACCACCGCGCACTAACTCACTGGCATTGGCAAATAAATATTTCGCGGTTTGATATTGCGGCAACGCGGCACGCTTCACGGCTGTCATGCCCTCTACACCTGCACCTCCTTCTGCACCATTCGCATTCGGGGTCACATCACCTGCATTTGCTTGCGCAAAAGCAGCCACAAACGCATGTGGCCCATAATCCGATTGCCAATCGCGTTCAAAAAGATAAGCCGCGTAGCCTTTATTATCCCCATTAATTAAATGATTTTTATTATTCATGGAAACACCATGCACCGGAAACCAATTAATTAAACCAATGGGTGTACCATCTAAATGCTCAAAACGCAGCAATGTCATTTCAGTATCCACATTGCTTGCAAAGCGCGCTTGTTCATCACGGGGATTTAACGCGTAAGCAGTGGGAGAACGATTAAAACTGGCACCTTGCACATCACCTCGCGCAATCCGAATATGCCCAGGCGTAATATTTTGATCCGCACGCTGAATGGCACCGACAATGCCATCCACAATGGCATTAAAATTTGCGCGATTAAAACCAAACGTACTTAAATTGTATAAAGTATAAGTTGAGTACCCACCCGGGCCGCTATGTTGATGTGTTGCACTTAAAATAACATTTTCAGCACGATACCGTTCCCCAAAGCGTTTTTTTAATTCTTTAATGACTTGCAATTTGACGCCTTGAAATAATTGTCCTAAATCAGCACTGACCAATACTAGCCGTTTGCCATTACAAGGTGATTCAATCACAAACGCTCTCGCCCACAAACGCGAATGCAAACCCGCGGTTTGTTGCTGGATCATGGCGTAACCCATCATGCCTTGTTCTGCGGCGGGGCCGGTTATATCATCGATGCCAACGCCGATGTTAAATAACGTGTTATTTTCACAAAGTTCGCCTGCAAAAAGATTACTTGCCATGCATGACAAGCCCATCATTGTTCCTAGTAAAACACGTCGCATGTTCCCTCTCCTTTGCTAAAAATAAAATGATTCAAAGATGGCTTCTTTCTCCATGCTGCCGCTCTTTTAAAATTCGACACACTCGGTATACTGAATTAATGTCAAACCTCTATCAATCCTATCAACATTTACGTGCTTTTCCGCGTACTTTTTGGGTGCTCATTCTCGCTTCGTTTTTAAACCAAGTCGGGAACATGGCCGTGATTTTTCTCGTCTTATATTTAACACGGCATTTGCATTTCACGGTTTCTCACGCCGCACTCGGCTTAACCATTTTCAGTATTAGCTTATTAATCACTGGTCTAGTATCAGGCAGCTTCATTGATCGGTTAGGGTCAGCACGCATTATCATGCTGAGTTTATTTGCCAACAGCATCACGCTGGCTGCTTTTCCATTCTTTACGAAAGCCAGTCACATTTATCTGTTGTGCATCATTTGGGGCATGACGTATGGGTGTTTTCGTCCGGCCTCGCAAACCTTAATTAGCGAATTATCGCCAAGCTCAAATCACAAATTAACGTTTTCGGTGTACCGTCTTGCGGTTAATTTAGGATTAAGTGTGGGCCCCGTGATGGGTGGCTATTTAGCGGCGCATTCGTTTATTGCCATTTTTATTGCAAATAGCTTTGCGAACTTAGTTGCCGGAACGGTTCTCTATCTCGGGTTACGCGGTAATTCACTGCCAGAGAAACCGAGTACCGCACCCGCTCGCACCATGAGTATTGTGTGGCTCTGGCGCGATAAAAATTTAGGTTTATTTTTACTCGGCATGGTGCCAATTACCATGGTGTTTTATCAACATGAAGTCACTCTACCTGTTTTTCTCGATCAATTTCTGCATCTTCCATTGAGTATTTACGGTTGGCTTTTTACCATTAACACCTTACTCATTGTTTGCTTTGAAATTCCGATCAACATTGTCATGTTGAATTTCCCCTATCGCATTAATTTTGTAGCAGGTTCACTTTGTATTGCCGCCGGTTTTTTTGGCTTGATGTGGGCGCATGATCAATGGGGAGTTTATAGCTTGACTGTGCTTTGGACATTAGGAGAAATGATGCTTTATCCGTCTGCCAGCAGTTATGTTGCTGATATTGCACCCAGCGCTCATCGTGGCAGTTACATGTCAATCTTATCGACTAGCTCTAATTTAGGTTTATTATTGGGGGCATGGTTTGGGGCACTCGCCATGCAACATTTAGGTGCCCCTTTGCTCTGGGTTGGCTGCGGGGGTTTAGGATTGCTTTCCGTTATCCTGCTGCTCCGTTTACCTGAACCCCAAAAAATAGCTTAGTCTGTCGTGAATGAAGAACCACAACCGCAAGTTGTTTTTGCATTGGGATTACGAATAATAAATTGCTCGCCTTCTATGTCTTCTTTGTAATCAATTTCAGCACCCGCTAAATATTGATAACTTAGAGGATCGACTAATAAATAAACCGGTGTATCTTTTACAGTTTCAATTACGACCACATCATCTGCTGCGGGCTCTTCATCAAAGGTAAACCCATACTTGAAACCCGAACACCCCCCACCCGTCACAAAAGCACGTAACTTAAGGTTTAAATTGTCTTCTTCTTGAATTAATTCAAAGACTTTCGCAGCAGCTTGCTTCGTAAAAACAATGGTTTCAACCCAATTTTCGCTCATGATAGCCTCTCTCATTTGCACCAGAGTATAACAAAAGCTCGATAGTTAAGCACGCCCATACCGATTTCACTTCAAAATTGCAGCCTAGTGGTTATATACCTCTCGACTCTCTACGCGATGGGGTTTCCTAAGGGGAGAATCGTGATTCTCCCCTTAGGTGAAGGGTGCGAATTTAATTCGCGCCCTTCATAAAATATGAGCTTACCGATTACACTTCAAAAATGCAGTCTTGTGGGGTATATACCTCTCGTACTTAAAGATGCGATTTTTGCATCTTTAAGTACTCTCTACGCGATGGGGTTTCCTAAGGGGAGAATCGTGATTCTCCCCTTAGGTG
>CAZQXH010000001.1:194252-237499 GCA_964597435.1 uncultured Coxiellaceae bacterium
GGGTGCGAATTTAATTCGCGCCCTTCATAAAATATGAGCTTACCGATTACACTTCGCTTTTTGAAGTGTAATCGGTATAGTCCCCTGCTCGAAACCCCACCGTGTAAGGATGATTATGCTCTGGTTAAAAGCGCTTCATATTATTTTTATGGTCACTTGGTTTGCAGGATTATTTTATTTGCCTCGCTTATTTGTTTATCACGCTGACACAAAAGATGCGATCGGCATTGAGCGCTTTAAAATCATGGAGCGTAAATTGTTTTTTGGCATCATGACGCCCGGCGCTATTTTCACATTAGCGTTTGGCATCGGGATGATTTATTTAAATCCTGGCTATTTAACACAAGCTTGGTTACACGCCAAACTCACGTTAGTGCTATTGTTATTAGCTTATCATGTCTACCTAGGTAAGTTATGGCGCGATTTTAAATATGACCGCAATACGCATACTGCGGGCTTTTATCGCCTTATCAATGAAATACCGGTGTTGTTTTTAGTCGCCATTGTTATTTTAGCTGTCGTGAAACCATTTTAATTTTAACGGCTTGGCGGCTTGGCAGCCGCCAACTGGTATTAAGATTTAGCCCACGCTGAGATCGTGAATTCCTCATATGCGTTAGCGTCTTTTTTATTGATAACGTCTTCGCTAATTACCGGGTTTGCAAACAGCGTTGACATCTTAGGAACAGCCGCTTCTGCAACGGGCAGCGCTGGAGTAAAGGGTGTTGGTGATCCAGCCTGAACTTTCTGCGCCAATGTCGTCACATAATACTCATCAATTTCACTTAACGGTCGCACAGGCTTCGGTTCAGGCTGCTTTCGATCCGCATCCTCTACTGTTTTATCTTCTGCTAAACGCAACCAAGATTGCTTATCGAGAATTTTTGTTTGCCCTTTTTGGCTTTCACGTTGGATACGTTGGTTGATCCATTCAAAATCGTCTTTTAAAGACACAAGCTGCGGCTCCAATCCCTTAGCGAATAAGAATTTATACGATTCTCTTTCCGCTTCTGTTTTCGGATTTACCGCATTGGGCAGCTGATTAATAACACCCACCGCCGCCACTGTTAAGGTTGAATTTCGCGCACCGGTAATCCACTCTAAAACATCAAGATAGGTTTTTAAGTTTTCTTCAAAAAATAAGCGGCAGGCGGTTTTATCGAAAATCGCGTCAGAACGCACACTGCCTGGCACAAAGAGTAATAGCACCAAGCGCCAATAAGGATGATTAAAATAATCACGAATAGCGTGTTTCCACAATTTATTCGGATTAAATTTAGCGATGGTAAAAAATTTATTTAACGCGTCACTGATTAGCAAACTAGGCTCTGCGGTCGGTTTAAATTGCGACCGTAATTGCGACACATCCGCTTGATTAACAGAAAGGATTGCCCACGCTTTGTTGCTGACCGAAAAAAGCTTGTTGCCGCTAATAACAAACACCACTTTATCTTGGGTAGGCGTGATAGATTCAATGGATTTTTGTTGCTGCGCTTCAGGTAGCGCAATGAGTTCATAACTTTTAGGTTGTACGCTTCGATTAATTTTTTCGCCGATATTTTTAAGCAATCCCTGCACCATTGCTCTGCCAGGTGAAAACAAATCGAGACCCGATTCTTCCCCACTCTCGGGCTTCTCAGAAGGAAGCGGCGTTGTCATTGCAGCAACAATAAATAATTGATACACAACATTAAAAATAGCTTCGTCAACAAAATAGCCTTTAAAACCCTGCGTGGGTAAACCCGTTAAATAATTAACAAGCGTATTAACAAGGTATCGCATCGTATATAAAGCAAAACCAATTCCCATGTGCGCGACTTTATTGTTTGCAAAAATAACGGAACGCTCATTGGTGGAAAGCCCACCTAATTGATATTCTGCTAATGATGCGCCGGTAAGTAATGTATCAGCAAGTGCATCGTAAAGATTGACTAAGGACGATGAATGACCCAATTCGTGCACTAGCATGGCCTTCACGACTTTTTTCGCTAAAAATAAATTTGAAAAATAATAGGCAGTACTTGCCAATCCCGCTAAGGTTTTATCCACTAAGTTATTAGCGCCTTGCGGATAGGGTGGCTTAACACTCTCTTGGCTGTTGACAGCTTTATACAAAGCTAAATTGTAAAGCATGCAATTGACGGACATTTCAACCGAGGTGCGCACCATTAAATAATAGAAACTGACATCCGCAGCACTCTCTAAACCCGAGCCTGCTTGATTGTTATCAGTATAGCGCCATAATTTTTTAAAGCCGGCTTCATAAAATAAAAGAGCCCCTAAATAAAACACAATAAATGAAGTGGCAGAAGCCGCCATGATGTGACGCGCGCGATGTAAATCTTTTTTGTAAAATACAGTGGGAACACCGAGAATAATGCGATAACCGCTTAAAAAGCGTTTTGCATAAGCGTAAGCGCTACTTAAGAAACTGGTTTTGGAGCCATACAAAACAGAAACGCTACGATAAAACTCTTTCACCGTATCCATTACAGCTAAAGCCAATGACTGGGCCGTATCCCTTACCCAAGAAAAAATTCCCATTTCAACAAATCCTCCCCTGGCAAACGCTGCTTATAGAAATTGGCTTCTAATTTTGAACATAACACCGGTTGCTTAAGAAATTCTTAAGCAACCACGATGCACCAAGCGGGAGTATAATGAAAATTAAAGACTATTTCTTTTTATTAAACATGTCCCACACTTTATTGAAAGCGGTTTTCACCGTTTCTGTTGCTGTATTCATACCCGCTTGCGCGGTATTTTCAGGACGCTGACGATTGCGCAGTAAATAATGAATGGCAGGACCAATTTTCGGATAAGTGAATTGAAAACCCGCTGCCAATAATCGTGCGGAATAGACACGCTGGCCTTCCAACAATAATTCTTTTGCCATCTCATCACCCAGCATGGGCTTTAATAAGAAGCTTGGCATTTTAACCACATCGGGACGATTTAAAGCGCCAGCAATCGCTTCTGCCACGAAACGCTCTGGCACCGATTCCGCCACAATATTATAAGCACCATTCGCATCAGGAAGTTTCGTCAAGAAGTCGATTGCTAACACCACATCATCAATTGCAACCCAACTGAACGGTTGATTACCGGTACCCATTGGGCCGCCCACAAAGAAATCAAAGGGTTTAACTAACTGTGGTAACGCGCCGCCATTTGCCGCCAACACAATACCAAAACGCATAAAGACGACGGGTTTATGGACGGCAAGTGCAGGTTCTGCTGCTTTTTCCCAGCTCCGGCCTACTTGCGATAAGAAGTCTGGTGCAGTATCCCAATCAATTGGCGTGGTTTCATCTAAACGCGGGGGGAAGGTTTCGCCTTCTTGCTTTTGCAAACCATAAATCCCGATCGCACTGGCATTGTAGAGCTTAGGCGCGTTGGGGGTATTAGCAATCACAATGGCTAGCGCTTTTGTCGTTTCAACGCGACTATCAATAATGAGTTTCTTACGTGCTTCATCCCAACGCTTTTCACCTAAATTGGCACCGGCTAAATTAATGATGCCCGCAACGCCACTTAAGACATTGGGCGTTAATTCATTCCAAGTCAGCGCATTCACGCGCTTTGCGAATAGTTTTTCAATGCGCGCTTTATCACGACCCAGCACGGTGATTTCATGGCCTTCTTTCAGCCAATACGCCACTAAACGCTGACCAATTAAACCGGTACCACCTGCTATGATAAAATGCATCGTTCAACTCCTACAAACTGCCAAACACTTTGGCTGCGCGCTGAATAGTTTGTTCAATTTCTGCTGCACCATGTGCTGAAGAAACAAAACCGGCCTCAAATGCAGACGGGGCAAAATATACCCCTTCTCTTAACATAGCATGAAAAAAGCGTTTAAAGCGCTCAATATCACATTGTTTTACTTCACGCTCATCGCGAACATCTGCTTGATCAGTAAAGAAAAACCCAAACATGCCGCCAATCGATTTAGCAAAGAAGGGGATGCCTGCTTGATGAGCAGCAGCGGTCAAACCAGTCACCAAGGCATTGGTTTGGTTTGATAAATTCTCATAAAAACCGGGGGCTTCCAATAAATCGAGTGTGGCTAAACCGCATGCCATGGCAATGGGATTGCCCGATAAAGTCCCCGCTTGGTAAACAGGACCTAATGGCGCAATCGAGCGCATGATATCAGCGCGACCACCAAAACCACCCACTGGACAACCACCGCCGATCACTTTGGCGATAATGCTTAAATCGGGTTTGATATTAAAATGTTCCTGCGCGCCGCCTTTTGCGACACGAAAACCGGTCATGACTTCATCAAAAATTAATACGCTACCGTATTGGTCACATAGTTTACGCAAACCCTCTAAAAATCCCGGCTGCGGCGTGATGAAATTCATATTTCCGGCAATGGGTTCTAAAATGATACAGGCAATTTCATCACCGTAACGCTCAAAGAGAGCCGTGACGGTTTCTAAATCGTTAAAATGTGCCAATAACGTGTGTTGCGCTAATTCGACAGGCACGCCCGCGGAATTGGGTATGCCAAAGGTTAAAGCACCGGAACCCGCCGCAACCAATAAGCTATCTGCATGACCATGATAACAACCAATAAATTTTAAAATTTTGTCACGCTTGGTAAATCCGCGCGCTAAACGAATCGCGCTCATGCCCGCTTCCGTTCCGGAACTGACAAAGCGCACTTGCTCCATCGCCGGCATGAGACCACAAACCCGCTCAGCCAGTTCCACTTCAAGGCCCGTCGGAATGCCGTAGCTCGTGCCTTTTTTTAATTGGTTGGCGACTTTTTCAAGCACATGTGGGTGGGCGTGACCCGCGATTAAAGGCCCCCATGAACCGATATAGTCGATGTATTCATTGCCATCGACATCCACCAAATAAGCACCTCGACCATGATCCACAAAAAACGGCGTGCCACCGACGCCATTAAAAGACCGTACCGGTGAATTCACGCCACCGGGTGTATATTGTTGGGCTTTGGTAAATAAGGCTTGGGATTGATTCATGGTGATGCTCCACATTTTCATATGTGCTCATTAAACTAAAACGGATGGATATTGTCGAGGCTTGATATACCCCCATGACTGGGAAGCAAGGAGCTGAATGGTGGACACAGTGAAGCGACATGTTAGAATATGCCCACCTAATTATTAAGAATCACGGCAAGCGAAATGACCTACAAACGTTATATGTGCCTTCTATGCGGCTATATCTATGATGAAGAACATGGCTGGCCACAAGATGGCATTGCGCCGGGCACGCGCTGGGAAGAGGTTCCCGACACTTGGGTCTGCCCCGAATGCGGCGCGACCAAAATCGATTTTGAAATGATTGAATTAGCGTAACACGACAAATGCCGCGTGCTCTTCTGGTGCAAGTATTTCTGCTTGTACCTTGGTGACTTCCGCAGCGCGCGGTCCACGATGCAACCACACTTCAAATTGGTTAAGCGCATCTTCCTCACCAACCGCTAACACCTCCACCTCGCCTGAAGCCAAATTGCGCACCCAGCCTGTTAATTGCAAAGTATCTGCCTTTTGTTTGGTTGCGGCACGGAAAAAAACGCCTTGCACTCGACCCGTAACAATAAAATGTTTTGTCATTAACATGATTTCGATTCCTTGCTTGACACGCTCTTCATTGCTAGCGACCATTATCCATCACTTGTAGCAGGATTTCTCATGAAAAAATATCTGATTGCACCTTCCTTACTGTCGGCAGACTTCGCACGCCTCGGCGAGGAAGCAAACGCTGTTTTAAAAGCAGGCGCGGACATGCTACACCTTGATGTCATGGATAATCATTATGTACCTAACTTGACCGTTGGCCCATTGGTTTTAGAAGCATTACGCCATTACGGCATTACCGCACCCATTGATGTGCATCTTATGGTAAAACCCGTGGATGCATTGATCGAAGCCTTTGCAAAAGCCGGTGCCAGCCACATCACCATTCACCCCGAAGCGAGTGAACATTTAGATCGCAGTTTAAATCTCATTGCAAGCTTAGGTTGCAAGGTGGGTTTAGCATTAAATCCCGCAACGAGCTTGCATCACCTCGATCACACGCTAGATAAATTAGACCTAATCCTCATGATGTCGGTTAACCCCGGTTTCGGTGGGCAACAATTTATTCCCGCGGCATTAAATAAAATTAGCGAAGTGCGCCAATTAATTACGGCGCGAAAACCAGCGTGCTGGCTCGCGGTGGATGGTGGCATTAAAAGTGACAACATTGCGGCAGTCGCACGCGCTGGCGCCGATATGTTTATTGCGGGTTCTGCTATTTATGGGCAAAAAGATTATGCGGCTGCGATTAAAACCATGCGCGAAGCATTAGCAGGAGTATCAACGCATGGATAAAGCGAAACGACCGAGTCTTGCAAATGGTTTGCGCCATCTCGCTTTATATGCCATGAACTT
This sequence comes from uncultured Coxiellaceae bacterium, assembly GCA_964597435.1. Classification (GTDB taxonomy): domain Bacteria; phylum Pseudomonadota; class Gammaproteobacteria; order DSM-16500; family DSM-16500; genus Aquicella. Next base: position 200,669 of record CAZQXH010000001.1, read on the forward strand.
AGAAGCGTGCGTTAAATTTTATGCCGAAACGTTAGGCATGCAAATTGTCTGGCAGCCCGATGCGGACAATGTGTATTTATCATCAGGCCAAGATAATTTAGCCTTACATCGCGCACCGGAAAACTTTGCCGCTAGCAAAGATCAGCGCCTTGATCATTTAGGATTTTTTCTAACGAAACCGGAAGAAGTGGATGCCTGGCATGATTATTTAAAAGCAGAAGGCGTCACTATTAAAGCCGCGCCGAAAGATCATCGCGATGGAACACGTAGCTGTTATTTCGCCGATCCAGACGGAAATACGATTCAAATGATTTATTATCCGCTTTAAAAACTCATGGCGAGATTGCTTCGTTGCCTTTAGCTTCGCGCAATCTCGCCATGACGGGTACTGTCTTATAACTTCTTAACCCCATCACTGCCACCCACTAAAACCACATCCGCACGACGTTTGGAAAACACACCACTTTCCACCACGCCCGGAATTGCTTTCAATTGCAACTCCATTGCACCTGGATCCAGCAATGACAAGTTATAAACATCTAAAATCACATTTCCATTATCTGTGACAAATCCTTCTCGATAAACCGGATCAGCACCCAGCTGTACAATTTGCCTTGCCACATAACTACGCGCCATCGGCAATACTTCAACGGCAACAGGAAATTGCCCTAAGCGATCCACGATTTTTCTTTCATCAACAATGCAAACAAATTTTTTCGCGACCGTTGCCACCAATTTTTCGCGAGTTAATGCACCACCACCGCCTTTAATCATTTGCTTGGCAGCATTCACTTCATCAGCACCATCAACATACAAAGGCAGTTCGCTCACGGAATTAAGATCCATTAGCGGGATACCCAGTGCACGTAATTGATTAGCAGTCGCAACCGAACTTGCAACCGCACCTTCTAAACGTTGCTTATAGTTGGCTAATGCCGCAATAAAATAATCGACGGTTGAACCGGTACCGACGCCAATAATCATGTCATCTTCTAAATAAGCCAACGCCGCTTCCGCTGCTGCTTGTTTGTAACTTGCCTCACTGGTAGCTGTGCTCATACGCTATCCTTATAAAATGTAACTCGTTAAGTCTTGGTCTTTAATGAGATCTTGTAATCGTTCATTCACATACTCAGCATTAATTACCACATCTTTATCCGTCATGTCCGATGCGTTATAGGAAACTTCTTCTAAAAGCCGTTCTAATACCGTATGCAAACGTCGTGCACCAATGTTTTCCACCCGCTCATTGACTTGCCAAGCAATTTCCGCGATGCGCTTGACACCATCAGCGGCAAATTGCACGTTAATACCTTCTGTCCCTAATAAAGCGGCATATTGTTCGGTTAACGCTGCTTGTGGCTCAGTCAAAATGCGTTCGAAATCACTGGTGGACAACGATTTCAATTCCACACGAATCGGCAAACGACCTTGCAGTTCGGGAATTAAATCGGACGGTTTAGCGTAATGGAATGCACCGGATGCGATAAATAAAATGTGGTCCGTGCGCACCATGCCATATTTCGTCGAAACCGTTGAACCTTCAATTAAGGGTAATAAATCGCGCTGCACACCTTCACGCGATACATCGGCACCCGCGTATTCAGAACGCTTGGCAATTTTATCAATTTCATCGACAAATACGATGCCACTTTGCTCAACACTCTCGATGGCACGCGCTTTGATTTCTTCATCATCAATTAATTTATCGGCTTCTTCTTCGCGTAATAATTTGCGCGCTTCTGATACTTTAAATTTACGCATTTTTTTTCGTTCCGAACCTAAATTCTGGAACATGTTTTGCAATTGGCTGGTCATCTCTTCCATGCCGGGTGGCGACATGATTTCAACGCCAATCGGCGCTAAAGACACTTCTAATTCCACTTCTTTATCATCCAACTCGCCGCTTCTTAAACGTTGGCGGAATAATTCACGGGTATCCGTATCATCCGGTTCCGGTTCACGCGGTTCGCCAGCGAAGGGTGAGCGTGGCAGCGGCAATAACGCGGCTAAAATCCGCTCTTCTGCAGCAGCTTCCGCAGAAGCGCGGACTTTAACGAGTTCATTTTCACGTTTCATTTTGATTGCCATGTCAGCGAGATCGCGAATAATGGATTCTACATCGCGGCCGACATAACCGACTTCGGTGAATTTTGTGGCTTCGATTTTAATAAAAGGTGCCTCAGCTAATTTGGCTAAACGACGGGCGATTTCCGTTTTACCAACACCCGTAGGTCCAATCATTAAAATATTTTTTGGCATTACTTCATCACGCAATGCCGCTGGCAAGCGCATTCTGCGCCAGCGATTACGCAAGGCAACTGCCACTGCTCGTTTCGCTTCCGCTTGACCGATAATGTGCTTATCTAATTCGCTAACAATTTCGCGCGGCGTTGGGGTGGTTGGAATTGTCATCGCCATAAATTACTCAACCTCGCTTTAACTTAATGCTTCAATAGTGAAATTACGGTTCGTGTAAATACAAATGGACGCGGCAATTTCTAACGATTTCTCGGTGATAGAGCGCGCATCTAATTCGGTATTATCTAACAAAGCTTGTGCCGCTGACTTCGCATACGGGCCGCCAGAGCCAATCGCAATTAAACTGTTTTCGGGTTCAATCACATCGCCATTACCCGAAATAATTAAGGATGCATTCGCATCTGCTACCACCAACATGGCTTCTAAGCGTCTTAACATGCGATCGGTACGCCAATCTTTAGCTAACTCTACCGCAGCACGAATAAGCTGGCCTTGATGGGTTTCTAATTTGGATTCAAAGCGCTCAAATAAAGTGAACGCATCGGCGGTTCCACCAGCAAAACCGGCTATGACTTTACCATTGTAGAGTCTACGCACTTTGCGTGCGTTAGATTTCATGATGGTATGGCCTAGCGTCACTTGTCCATCACCGCCCACCACCACTTGGCCATTACGGCGCACCGAAACTATTGTAGTACCGTGCATTTCACTCACGTTAATACCTCTCTTTATTAAATCTATATCTATTCCCTTCGAAAAGCGAAGTGGAATAGATATAAATCCTTGTTTTATGAAACCCCATCGCGATGGGGGGTGCAACAAGAGATGATTTTGCATCTTGTAGCACTAACGGTATATATGGGGACAATGATTCACTTTACAAGGCCGCAAAGCTAGGCTTATATACCCATTACACTTCAAAATGCGATCTCGTATTTCGAAGTATGAATGGTATAATAATGACCTTTTTTTGATAGGTGTCAACACATGCGGAATAACCAACGCGCAAATGATCAACTTAGAAACATCCGCCTCACCCGCCACTATACAAAACATGCCGAAGGCTCTGTATTGGTCGAATTTGGTGACACAAAAGTCATTTGCAATGCCAGTATCACACCTGGCGTGCCGCCTTTTTTAAAAGACCGCGGCCAAGGATGGTTAACAGCGGAATATGGCATGCTGCCACGCTCCACACACGACCGTATGCAACGAGAGGCGGCAAAAGGCAAACAAGTCGGGCGCACCCAAGAAATTCAACGTTTAATTGGTCGCTCATTGCGTGCTGCGGTTGATTTAACGGCGCTCGGTGAATTTACCATTGTCATCGATTGCGATGTTATTCAAGCAGATGGCGGCACGCGTACCGCTGCCATTACCGGCGGCTGCGTTGCACTCTATGATGCGATTGAAAAGCTGAAAGCGAGTGGAAAGATCACGGGCAATCCGTTTAAAGAATTTGTTGCTGCTATTTCGGTTGGCGTGCATGAAAGCAATATCATTACAGATCTTGAATACACGGAAGATTCAAATGCTGAAACCGATATGAATGTGGTGATGACCGAAAGTGGTGGTTTTATTGAAATTCAAGGCACCGCCGAACACGGAACGTTTACAGACAGCGCGCTGAATGAAATGTTAGCAATGGCAAGGAAAAGTATTCAGCTGTTAATTAAGGCGCAGCGTGAAGCGGTTAGATAATCCGTCCTTGCAAAGCTGATGGCGTGGGTGCCTGCGTTATTTACAACACAGCACCCACGGACATTATTTCTTAGCAGTAGGATGATGTTGCTGATCGGCCGCCAACACTTTCTCTTTTTGCGGCTTATTAAACAAGCCAAACCAAACAGGTCTAGATCGCATCTCTTCTTTTACCACAACAGCTTGAACAGGAATGTTCCAAGCGTTATTTCGCACTGCGAGATTTAAGCGCTTTGCTTCTTCTTGCACGGTTTGTTCTAACCGTTCTGGCGCAAGATCAAATTCGCTCACCACCGGAAAAGCGAAAAAACCACTTTCAGAGCCATTAATTTTTTGGCGCATGACTAATTCATGTGCACTATGAAAATGCTCTTTGAATGGACTCTTATCGCCTGTTAGATAGTCAGCTAAATTCATACTCCCTCTCCTCAATCATCTTGATAACGCTCTTTTTCCCCGCAGCGTCCCCACAAAAAAGTGCCAATAATAGTCTTTACCGCATTTGTAGGTGGCCTTCCCATTAAATCGTGATACCAAAACTCAAAGGGCTGCTTCGTCGCATCCACCTTAATTAAAGATTTTTGCTCGCCCACCTGATATAAAATCATAAACTCGCCTGGCGTTTGTTGCGCCCTTTGCCAAAGCTCATCTAAAAGAGCACGCAGGCCATCAGGCCCGTTCGCCACTTCATAATCAATCCATTCTTCGGGTTGCATCACACATCCCCTTTGACTATTACTTTCAGTGTAAGTGCCTTGGATTAAGAAAGCCTTAAAATAGCAAACCCCTTTAAAAATATGGAAAAAATCCACAGGAGGAGGCAGCGAAATGCTTACACTTTCATCATCTATCATACTCCAAGATTAATGGAGCATGGTCAGAAAAATATTGGTCCTTATAGATAGCGGCCGTTTTAATTTTTGGTAATAAACCGGGCGTGACTATTTGATAATCAATTCTCCATCCAACGTTCTTTTCCCGAGCACGGCCACGCTGCGACCACCAGGTATATTGCTCTGCTTCTTGATTGACTACCCGAAAAGCATCAATAAATCCTAGCGATCCAAATACTTGATCTAACCAAGCGCGCTCAGCGGGTAGGAAGCCCGAATTTTTTTGATTTGAACGCCAATTTTTTAGGTCGATTTCTTTGTGGGCAATATTATAATCACCGCATAAAATATAATCATTAACCCGTGAATCTAAGGATTTTAAAAATTCCGTGAACCTCTCTAGATAGTCAAATTTCACGGTTTGACGCTCTTCACCCGAAGTACCCGAGGGCAGATAAAGAGACGCCACCCACAATCCTTCTAATTCGATGGCAACATAACGCCCCTCTTGATCCGCATGCGGCCAACCGAGCCCAGTCACCACTTGTTTAGGCTCATGTCGGGTATAAATGGCAACACCGCTATACCCTTTTTTTTCTGCAAAGTGATAATAAGCATGGTAACCCGGTAAACTAAATTCAGGTCCCGCTATTTGTTCTTGTTGCGCTTTCAATTCTTGCAAACAAATCACATCTGCATTTTGTTCCGCTAACCATTCCCATGCGCCTTTTTTTACAGCAGAGCGAATGCCATTGACGTTGAAACTAATTACTTTAAACATTAATCACCCAAAATATTGTTAAGGAACTCTCTCGTTTTACCGTGAAAATTTTTTTCAATTAATTTTTCCGCTTTTGTTTTTAACGTTTCAATTTCAAGTTTACCCAATGTTTCTTTGATCGCTTGGGTATCTAAACGCACCTCAGGATGGCGCCAATCACCACTAATTAACACCGGAATTTGAAAACGCGTTTGCCTTTGCACTTGCAAAGCCACCGTCAAATCTAATTGTTTAAGCGGTAAATTAACATTTCCTTTACCGAGCAGGACAAATGCGGGAGCATCCATCTGCAATGTTTGCACGGTAAAAACACCCGCATTAATCGGGCCGCTACCAATAAATCGCGTAAACCGAGTGGAATACGGCTGCACCGGTTGTGGTAATTCTTGGTTTTGCACAAACGCTTGCGCCGCTTGGACATAATAATTGAAATCTACCCCATCAATGGCACCCTCTACCACTTGCCAATTCACAAAACCTTGTAAGTGTTGTAACCGCTCTTCTTTACTCGCACCGACTGTCTGACCATGTAAACTAATATCACCCGTGCCACTCACGCTCACGGCACTATCTGGGTTAATTTGTCGCCAGAGCGAAGCTAATTGGGCTTGTTGTAATTGCAGCGTGTAATTGAGGGTATGCGTAGGCAACGTTAAAGCAATGGAACCCGATAAAATGCCGCCAGCAAAATTAGCGGTCAGGGGTGAGAGGACGAATTCACCTTTGTTAAATAATACTTCCGCCGATACGTCACCGAAGTAATACGTTCCGTATTGTGCATTCGCAATGCTTAACTGACTGTGTGTTTGATTACGATTTTGCCACCAGGCGATGACATCCACGCCCCATTTTATTTCTTGTAGCGACAACACGACATTATGATTAACCGGCTCCACTAATTGAGCGCGCGACGCTTTAATACTTAACCGCGGATACAAAGACCATGACAGCGTATCCTCTAAAACCAAATCATATCCAGTTTTTGCTTTAACCAAATTGATTAAAGTCGGCTTTAATTGGTTAGGGTCAATTAAAAGCGTCAGGGCAAACAATGCGCCAATGACTATCACTACGAATAATGTAAAACTTGCCAAGATGACGCGTAGCCATTTCATTATTGCTCCTTACTGATCTTGTGTAATCAAACGATTATTGATTGGTTGGATAGGACGCGCATTGGCGCCACTATTGGCTTTTCTTAACCAGACAATTTCTGCCGGTGTTACGGTGATCGGATTTTTAAACACGACCCATTGCAACCCTTGCGTGCAAGGTGGCGTGGTTAATGAACCCATAAAGCTATAAAAAGCCCGATTTGCTGGTAATAAATCGATTGGCGCAATGCTAAAATTGGTTTTAGCTTGATTTTCTTTTAATGCATTCACAATGGCTTCAATGGCTTTATTATTCTCACCACCGGCAACAAACACCCCTAACACTAATACCTTGCCCTGTTCACTTTGATGCACAAAATGGATTTCCGCAGGATAGCCAACATTGTTGATGGCATTTTCACCTGGTGTGTGAAAATGAAACTGAACGAGACGATAGACTTCCTGGTTGAAAGTGACAGTTTCATCCGACGAATGATTATCCACCTGCACCCCATGGCCGTCTTTAATTTCAAAACGAGTGGCGCCAATGGTTAAGTCGGTGGTTAAATCAATGCCAAGTGTACCGACACCGGGTACATAGTGAATAGACAATGTGTTATTACCGGCAGGTAATTTAGCAGTTTTAATGTTGATGGGTGACTGCTGCTTGCCTTTTGCGCATACTCTAAAAGCCGGGTCTAACAACGCCCAACGAGCTGGATCTTTGTTTCCTTTGTAACCCCAAGCCACGATCGCTCCAGCATCTTCTTGCGCAACGCATTGATGAACACTGAATATAATGATGCTTAAACCAATCCATTTTTTTAACATTGCCTATTCCTACTGGGGTAAATGCCGGAAATTATACTCGGTATGGGAAAGGGAGGATAGCACCAGGGGATGACGCACATTTAGAGACCACCGATTGAGCAACTTTAAGCAGTCAAGTAGTATATGCCCATCGCGTTGGGAGTATTTCGAGATGCAAAAAACGCATCTTGAAGTACGAATGGTATAGTAAGGCTTTTAAATTGATTACATGAGAGTCAAGATGAGTGGAACACGCCTGGTCGATATCATCCTAGAACGCCGAAAAGCTAACAGAAAACACGAACCCTGGCCAACCAGTCGAGAAGCATTGCTCACTTGGCTAAGAGAGGAACCCAGTGCGCTTCATCGCCAAACTTTTTTTAATGATTTACACTCAACCGCACCCGATTGGCTATGCATAGTACAAGACCATCTCAGCGATTTTATTGGTTTTCTTCCTCAACCCATCACCCACTTAACGTTAAGCAGTTTACACATCTGGACTGCCTACCACTTACACTCCGATGCCTGGCGCAATACTTTTTGGCAGCACGCTCCGGAATGGTTTAATGATCCACACGATTTGCTGCGTTTTTTAAGGCAAATTCCAACTGATTATTTAAACGACTCTTTAAAAAAAGCCGGCATGGGCAGCGCTTTAAAAAAATTATCACCTCGCCTTCGCCATGAATGGATGGTGGATTTATTTTCTGCCGATCCCGATCGCCTACTCCATGTTGATGTTATTTTTGCACTATTAAGTGAGCAATCGTTAGAAGAGCAAAAAAACGTTTTAATGCTTTTAAAAAATTCTTATTTAAAAATTCGCCCTTTACAACTTGAAACCCTAGGCAAATTACTGAATGCATTACATGTGGAATTTTTCCCTCTGTTTCGAGAAGAATTTGACGCGCTGTTTAGTGTTTTTACTGCCAAGCAATATGAATTTCGCACCGAGTGTGTTTTAAACTTTTTAAGTATATTAGAAACTAAAAAACATCAGGCGTTCTTTGAAATTTTTCAAGATCAAGAAATTCAATTCTGGATTTCTGGTTTAGCCTTCACATCAACCATTTCTGATTCACAAAAACAATTGCTAGTCACATTATTATTAGAATGTTCTAACAAGCACAATCTGGTACAGATTATACAATTACGCTGTACGTTTATTTATCTTTTACAGCTTGCCCATGAACCCTTGCGCTTATTAAACCGTTTAACGAATCAAGAATTAAATGACCTTATATTAGGCAAGAACGAAACGATCGCAGAAGCAGTGCAGGAAATAGTAGCGATGAATTTAAGGGAAGATATCACCAAATTACTCATGCAAGGATTATCACGTATTTTCACCTATCAGTATGGGGAAAAAACGTCGTTTTATGCTAAATTCAGTAGTACTTTTTATAAAACACAACACGAATTAGATCGCTTGGCATTAGGCAACACATTGCATCAAGCTGCCCCGAGCATTAAATCAAGCGGGTGATGGGAATCGAACCCACACTAAGAGCTTGGGAAGCTCCCGTTCTACCATTGAACTACACCCGCGAAATCTTAATAGATGGCTCCTCTCTGCATGCGCAAGCGGAGTTAAGAATAGGGAAGAATTTACACCTTTCCCCCCTCATCCTCAACCCCCTCCCCGTTACCGAGGAAGGGAACAGCAAGATTATATTACCAGCCTAACAATTGCTATAATCAACTTTCACTTGATCAAATGCCGCACGAACTGCTGCCGCATCTTTTTTCAAATCGTCTGCTGCTTTCAAAACGCCGCAAGCCCCTTCATTAAAGGTCGTATTGGCAGTCCAGTAGTAGCGATTTGCTTGTACCATGACATCAAATGCGATATGCGCATCCCAGCCTTCTGTCGTGCTTAACAAATAGAAGAAGCGATTATAAACACCACTGCTGTAATGCACATCTAAATAAGCGTCATATTGGGAAGCATCATCAATTGAGCAACTATTACCCGGAGTACTTCCGTTGCAATCTTTGCTGGGTTGATCCATATAACGCAATGCCTGGCCTTCCGCTTTAAAAATTTCAGGGCCGATTTGCCAGCTATTTTTACCGTAAGCATAAAACTCAGCGGCTTGTGCTGCCATATCGGAGAATGCTTCATTCATCCCACCTGATTGGGCATCATAGTCTAAATTAGAATGTTGCGAGGTAAAACCATGACTAATTTCGTGAGCCGCAACACCTAAAGAGGTTAAGGGATACAAGGTGAAACCGCCATCACCAAAAACCATTTCGCTTTTTTCTTCATCCCAGTAAGCATTTTCCATGTCAGCATGAACGGCCATTTTTAATATCATCGGTTTACCGTTTTTGGTTAAAACCGGCACACCATACCAATCTTGATACATGCGCTTGATCACTTGACCACCAAACAAAGCATCGTTCATGGGCGAGAATCCACCATTCACATGATCTAAACTACCATCCCACATGACATTATTATGGTTCGCATCCGGTTTAGTACACGCAAAGGACATCACTTTTTTCGAATTATCATTGGTGACAATCACTTCACTGTTGCGGGCTAAGCACAGCTGGTTTTTAGGCTGAAATAATATCGTTAGCTTCCCCAAGTGACCTGGCAAACCGTCGTAAACTAGCTTTCCCATTTTTTTGTTCCCTCCAAAACCACCGCCATCTTGCGCTGCAGCCGTTTCTATTCCATTCCACTCGAGGTAAACCTTAAAGGAGTTAGCATCTAAAATATAAATCGGTTTGATGGGTAACCCGTGCGCACGTACTGGCGTACTAGCAAAGCTCACGCGATATGCCCAATGTGCTTTATTAGCTTGATCAACATACACGACTAATTCAGCTTGTTGATTAGAAACAGTTGTTAAACGTGAGCCAATTTTGTGCTCATGTTCATCAATCGCCGCTAAAATGGCTTTTTGTGCCTGTTCAGCGCTAAATTGTGAGGGGCTTTCTTGCAAGTCGTTCGCTAAATCTTGGTAGATAATCCCATTCATATCCACTTGTTGCGTCTTATTGCTTAATGCCGCCAAGCTGGGTTGCGTTGCACCGACATGACGATTATGGATGACCGCATCCGCACCAAACACGGAATGACCTAAATACATTTGTTTAACACGCACATGTAGCGTTTGATTCGCATCAACTTCACGATTCGTTTCTATAATTTGCGTATTGGCAGAGCGGGAAAAATAAGGCGCTAAGATCGTATTAGGCTGATGACTTAAATTCACTGGTGTCGCAGCGTAAGCGCTTAACACAGCAAGCGATAAAGGCAACAAACTTAATTTACTGAAGCTTTTTTTCATGAACAACTTCCTTTTAAAATTAAAATTAACAATCACTCAAATCGACTTTGACTTGGTCAAAATCAGTTTTAACAGCCGCTATATTCATCTCTAACGCTTTTGCCGCTTTGATCACACCACAAGCACCTTGGCTAAAATTAGTTTCAGGTGTCCAATAATGTTGATTCGCTGCAACCATTAGATCGAAGGCTTTACGCGTATCCCACCCTTCTGTATTCGCCAACAAATAAAAGAAATGATTAAAAACACCACTGCTGTTATGCACGTTTAAACCTGCGTGATATTGAGTGGCATCATCAATGGAACAAGCAACCCCTGGTTGATTGCCGTGGCAATCTTTGCTGGGTTGATCCATGTAACGCAATGCCTCATCCGGCGCTTTAAAAATTTCTGGCGCAATTTGCCAGTTATTTTTTCCATACACATAATATTCCGCGGCTTGCGCTGCCATATCGGAAAAAGCTTCATTGATACCACCGGATTGATCGTAATAATACAAACCTGAATGTTGCTCAGTGAAGCCATGACTAATTTCATGTGAGGCAATGCCTAATGAGGTCAGTGGATAAAATAAAGTGTATCCATCACCAAATGTCATCTCACGCCCATCCCAATACGCATTGTCATAATTTTTTCGGTGTACTATCATTCGCATTAACATCGGTGAGCCATCGAAATTGACTAACGCTGGCACGTGGTACCAATCTTGATACATATTTTTAATAATCATGCCGCCAAATAACGCATCGTTACCGGGTGAAAAACCATCATTGACCGCATCAAAATCTGCATCCCAATACAAACCCGGATGATTTTCGCTCGCCTCTTGGCAAGCAAAAGTCATGACCGTACGCCCAATCGATTGACGCACCATCACATCTGAATTTTGCAAATAGCAAAGATTTAAGTTGGCATCACGCGTCATGTTTAAATTAGGCAAATTTGCTGTGGTATTATCATAAATCACCTTGCCCATTTTAATATTGCCACCATAACCACCCACCTCGACCGCATCTAACGATGTCTGAATATTATTCCATTCCTTAAGCACTTTACCGTTTTCGGCATCAATTAGATAAACCATGCGGTAAGGCGTTTCATTAGTGAGCACCGCATCCGCTGTTAAGACAATGTGATAGATCCAATGCGCTTTTTGATCTTCGGGATTAATCCAAACCATGATGTTGCGTTCAGCAATCGCAAGGTTAGGACGCACACCAACAGTGTGTTGAAAAACATTGATGACATCTTTACTCGCTTTTTCCAATGCCGCATTAGAAAGAAGGAGAGGATTTGGCGCACCTAAATCTTGTGTCAACTGATGATATACATTTCCATTCGCTGTCGCGCCAGCAGGAAGAGAGGCTAATAATTGCTTAAACGATGCCTTATTATTTCCTTGTTGCGGTAAATGCAACACGGCATGCGCATTAAAAATGGGATACCCGGCATAGGTTTGTTGCACATGCAAATGCAAAGTATTGTTTTGATCGACGCTACGACGATTCTCAATGAATTGTAATCCGTTTAATGCGCTAATTTGCTTCAATGCAATCGCTTCGGCCGCTTGGATAGGAGCGTTTAAGGTCATTAATAAACCGAGGGCAATGCAGCAACGAATAAGGGTGCGGTAGGGTTGAGACATACTCATTCTCCTTGAGCTAAAACATGCCATTTGAACTTGAGTCGCATTAATACTTTTAAAGTAATGCGAAAGAAAAAGCAGGTGATCTGATGCGCACAACGAACAGCTCGTAATCTAATCCGCACTTTCCCGAAAGTAAAGCAAAATGCGATTTAATTCAGCGCCCCATACACCAGGGGCGCATAAAAACAATAAAGTTGCGAGTCAGCCAAAGAGCGGAGATAATAGACGGCATAAAATAACTCAAAGTTGCTACTTATGCTCAAAATCATCCGCCAACAAGCTATTCAGTCACTCTGGAACCAGTACCAACAACAGTTACCGCAAATGTTACGCATAACCAAGTATTTAGCGCAACGTAACATTACCCAATTACCGCTCGATCATTTTGCGGTGATTGACTTGCCAGGGCCACACACTGGCATTCCCATTTTGAGTGAATTATTTATTTCGTTAGGCTTTGAGTGTCGCGGACGCGGTTATCTTCCTGACAAACAAAATGACTTTACTTGGCTAGCCGAAGAAGACGCTTTGCAAGCGCAACCGTTAAATGTTTTACCGCAAGCCGTTATTGCTGACTTTAGACTCGATGAAATGCCTGCTGATATTCGCCAAATTATTCATCATTATTCTTCTAAATCCCCTTCAGAAACACGCTACGAATTAAAACGTCTTTTAGCGCGTGCTTTAAACGGCGATAGCCTCGCAGAAAAATCATTTCAACATTTATTCTTACATTATTTTTCCGGACGTGATTGGCCGCTGCCGACTGTTTATGATTATCAAACCGTCTATGAATTTAATCCTCTACTTGCCTGGGTATTAGTGTTTGGCCGCAAACCCAATCACTTCACTCTATCTATTCATTTAATGGAAGCATTTGCTAATTTAAACGCATTTCTAAACTTTATTGAAATCGAAGTGCAATTAACACTGAACTATGATGGCGGTTTAATTAAAGGCAGCGCTTCTGAAGGCATTGCGCAAGGCGGCACGCATGGGACACCACAGACAGTAACCCTAGCCGATGGCTCGATTACCATGCCCGGTGATTTTGTTGAATTTGTTTGGCGTTATGCAAACGTTGCTAAACCGACAGAGTGGCAAGATTATTTTACAGGCTTTATTGCCCACAATGCGAATTACGTAATTGAAGCCTTAGCTTAGGTATTTTGTCGCAACCAATTTAAGATATCATCACAGACATCGCGCACGGAGCGATCATCCGTAATGACGGTATAATCAGCAATCGTTTCATAAAACGGTTCGCGCTGCTCCCACAACTTCACCAATACATCTTTAGGATTTTCACCTTGCAGCAACGGACGTTTTTTATCGCGCTTTAAACGATTGACTTGGGTTTTCAATGACACTTCCATGTAAATGACAATACCGCGTTGCATGAGGTATTCGCGCACCTCAGGTGTTTCAACACAACCGCCACCCGTTGATAAGACGATATTACTATACAAACTTAACCCATCAATCGCACGGCGTTCACGTTCGCGAAAACCCACGATGCCTTCGATATCATAGATCCACGTTAAACTAACGCCAGTGTTTTTTTCTATTTCTTGGTCAGAGTCGTAAAAGGTTTTATCGAGCTGTTCAGCCAGGTATTTGCCCACACTGGTCTTACCTGCACCCATTGGGCCAACTAGAAAAATATTTGTCGTTGCGCTCTTCATTTTTACTCGTGCATATTGGGTGTGACTAAAATTAATAATTCGCGCTTTTTATGGCGCACCGAATGCATACTCAGTAACTGACCCACTATTGGCACTGCATTAATGCCCGGGAGGGAACGCTCAGCATTCTCAAAAGCGTTTTCATAAATACCGCCCAAAATAACCGTTTGGCCAAAAGGCACGACAACATTGGTTTGCATGTGCCTTGTATTAATACTGGGCATACCGGCAATGCGCTCTGTACTCGCTCGATCTTGATTCAGCACCAAATGCAACAAGACGCGCTGCCTGGGTAAAACTTGGGGCGTCACTTGCAAACCCAACACGGCTTTTTTAAACGCAACCGCCGTACCACCACTTTCACTCACTTCTTGATACGGTACCTCTTCACCCGCCTCAATGACCGCAGGTTGTTGATTTGTTGTAAAAAGATGAGGATTAGAAATTAATTCCGCACGCCCTTCTTCTTGCAAGGCTTTTAATTTTACCTCTAACTGGGTCTGATCGGAAAGCTTTGCTAAAACAAACTGCAAACCACCCCCGCCCAAAAGCCGGGTTTCGGTATTTAATTGATTAAAATCAATACCCAATTCGCGCATGGAGTCCTCATCCACACTAACCAAAAGGGCGGTGATAATTAATTGCGGAACAGGAACATCTAAACTTTTTATCAATGCCAATAACCGTGGCAAGCGCGTTGGCACATCGTTCAAAATTAACGCATTGGTGCGCTCATCCACCAAGACTTCCCCGCGAGTTGAAAATAAATTCGCTTTAGCAGTGTTTAATAGTTTGGCAAGCGATGCAGCCTTCGCATAATTAATGCTACACACGCGCGTTTTAATCGGCGCGCTAGCCTCACTCACCGTTTGCCATTTGATGCGCTCAGCCAAACGTTCGTTTTGCTCTGTCAGTGGCGCAATATACCAAGTCTGATTAAACTGGGTGAAAGATAAATTCTCAGCTTTTAAAATAGCGGGCAATACGTCATTGATCGATGCGTTTTGCAAAGACAATGAAATGACGCCTTGCACACGAGGACTTAGCAATAAAGCATGGTGTGTTTCACGCGCGAGCCATTGCAATACTTGCGTAAGATTCGCTTGATTCAACTCCATCGTTAAACGCGGACCGGCTGTAGCAACCATGATCCAGCAACTCATTAATAAGCCCAACCACTTTTTCATGTCATGTTATCCTTTGCACCAGGGTGTGATGTAATGCTCTGCACGCTATTAGCAATTCCTTTCTTGCCGCCAAGTGGCTTTGACACGCTTCTTTGCCGAAAACAGCATAAGGCGCGGTCGCAAATAGAACACCATTTGGCAATTGCCAAATGAAATTTGCGCCAGCCATGCCAACCCAATGCATGTCATGAATGGAAAATTGCCTTGATGGAGAATGTAAATTGACTGTCATTTGCAAATGAAATGGGTCTTGCCAAACCGTGCTGGCTAAACCATGCGCACTATTTAATGTAAGGGGTCGCAGTATCACCACCAGCGCTAGATGATCAGCCGTGCGCTTTATCTCATATCGCGCCAATTCGATTGATCCGCTCGCAAACTGCAACCAATTCATCCAGGCTGAAAAATCACCGCTTACTTCGCAGCGATAAAAAGAATTACCCATCACCGCCAGACGATTTAATGTTAAATGGCTCTCATTAAAACCATGCGTAATGAAAGCAATGCTCTCCGGCACCGATAACGGCGCGATGATTTTTTTAATGCGACGTTTAGACGCGGTTTTTTTCGTTTGCATGGCATGCTGCCAGCGGGCTTTCTCGAACCGATAACGCTGCCAGTCCGCTTTAAGATAAAGCCCACTAAATAATAAAGCGCATAATATGAATAAACCCATCGGAAAAAGCGGCGAAAAACGCATTAACATCCCAATGAAAAATGAAACAGGTAATGAGTGCCGTGCTTCGTTAAATCGCGCCAGCGTATTATTTGCCAGCCGGCGGCTTGCAAGTCTTCTGAAAAACGCAACCAATCAAAAGGCGTTTGCGCCATGCCTTGCACATCGATTTGCTTGCCTTGTGCCCGCACCCTGGTTAATTCAATAGGGCCAAGGTCTAGCATTGTAAGCTGTTTAAACAAGGGCCATGGCGCACACACGGCTGCCCAATGCGGCCTTGTCTGCATTCGTTGCACCATGGGAATGGTCGCGAGCTTTGCTTGTAACGCTTCGCTTAAGCTTTGAAAGTAATAATGTAAACCAGCCGTCATGCAAAAAATTAAAGCCGCAAAAAGGAGGACCGAATGCCTTTGACGCGATGAAAATGCATTCATTTAGGGCCCTCTATTGCAAGGCAATAAAAGACAAAAAAACTCACAAAATCACACTCCAATGCTGAATTTTGGTTAAAATTGAGTCAGGTTTTTAGGGGGAAGGGGATAAAATACGGGGGAATGCTGCGTACACAAACAATGAGTTTGAGCGAAAGTCATGCTAATATACTGCCAATTACCAAAATTGCAAGATATTCCCTATGATTAAATGGTTCTTTCGCTTGTTTCGCACCTTGTTCGTATTAGGCTTCATCGGCGCCGCCTGTTTAACGGTCGCGGCTCTTTATTACATGGAATACGAATTACCCGATATTGATGCATTGAATACCGTGCAATTGCAGGTGCCGCTCCAAATCTTCACACAAGATGGCAAACTGCTCTCCACATTTGGTGAAAAACGCCGCATCCCCATTCCTTACGATAAAATTCCAACGCCGCTTGTCCAAGCCGTGCTTGCAACAGAAGATCAACGTTACTTTCAACACTCCGGTGTCGACTTACCCGGTTTAGGCCGCGCCGCTTTACGCATTTTACACACTGGCAAAACCGTTGAAGGTGGCAGCACCATCACCATGCAAGTAGCCCGCAGCTTTTATTTAAGCCGTCACAAAACCCTCGGCCGTAAATTACGAGAAATGTTATTAGCGATTAAAATTGAACACCGCTTAACGAAAGAAAAAATTTTAGAGCTCTATCTCAATAAAGTGTTTTTAGGTAATCGTGCTTACGGTGTGGGTGCCGCGTCCGAAATTTATTACGGAAAACATTTAAGTGAGTTAACTATTGATCAATATGCGATGTTGGCTGGCTTACCTCAAGCGCCTTCCGCGTTAAACCCCATTGCTAATCCAGAAGCCGCCAAAAAACGTCGCGATCACGTGTTAAGCCGCATGCTCGAACAAGGCTACATTGACAATGCGACATATACGAACGCCATTGCGGCACCACTTAATGCTAGCTATCACGACTTACAAACGGAAGTCAAAGCACCCTACGTAGCCGAATTAGTGCGCCAACAACTCGAACAAATGTATGGCGATAGCATTTACACCGATGGTTTTAAAGTTTACACGACAGTTGATAGCAATTTACAAACCATCGCGAATCAATCGGTACGCGATAAATTATTAGAATACGATCAACGTCACGGTTATCGTGGCGCCGAAGAAAATCTTGGCGCACCCGATCCAACCAACTTGCAAAGCATTCAAGACGCGCTAAAGAAAAAACCGGTGGTTAACGGTTTAGAGCCCGTGGTGGTTGCTGAAATGTCTGATCAATCGATCACAGTCATGCGCGCTGATGGCAACATGCTCACCATTCCCTGGTCAGGGCTCAATTGGGCACGCAAACAAATTAATGCCGATTACTTAGGCCCCCTTCCCCGCCGCGCCAGTCAAATTGTAGAGCTCGGCGATGTGGTGCGCATCATGCACACTAATAATGGCTATCAATTAGCACAGCTTCCGAAAGCGGAAGCCGGCATTGTGGCATTAAACCCACAAAATGGCGGCATTCTTGCCATGGTGGGTGGATTTGATTATCGCAGCAGTAACTTTAATCGCATTACCAGTGCTGAGCGTCAGCCTGGTTCCAGCTTTAAACCCTTTATTTATTCTGCCGCATTGGAAAAAGGGTATACCTTAGCGACCGTGATTAATGATGCACCGATCATCATTGAAAACCCCAGCGACAATAGTATTTGGCGCCCACAAAATGATACGCACAAATTCTATGGCCCAACGCGTTTGCGCACCGCTATTATGCAATCGCGTAACTTAGTCTCGATTCGCTTGTTAGCCTTGATGGGGCTTTCTTATACCTTCGATTATTTAAAACGGTTTGGCTTTATTACATCACAATTACCTCAAGGCTTATCCTTAGCACTCGGTACGGCTTTAGTCACTCCATTGCAAATGGCCCAGGCATTTGCGGTTTTTGCCAATGGCGGCTCGCGCATTGTGCCTTATGCCATCGATTCAATTCACAACTCACAAAATGAAGTGATTTATCAAGCACGCCCCTTGGTTGCCTGTGATCCGAATTGCGATAAATCGCAAGCCGCCGCACCGCGCGTGATTAGCGCACAAAATGCTTTTTTAATTACCTCCGCTTTACAAGATGTGATTCAACACGGTACCGCTTCTGAAGCTCGCATGTTAAAGCGCAGTGATTTAGCCGGTAAAACGGGTACTACGCAAAATCAAGTGGATGCTTGGTTTGCCGGTTACAACCCTGACTTGGTCACCATCAGCTGGATGGGTTTTGATGCGCCACAATCGTTACATGAATACGGTGCAAAAGCAGCCCTACCCATTTGGATGCAATTCATGCAGGCCGCGTTGCAAAATCGCCCGATACATAATCCGGCCATCCCAGAAGGCATTGTACGGATCGCTATTGATCCAATGACGGGTAAACGGTCCGAAACGGGTAATCCATTGGCGATTAGTGAATACTTTATGGAACCCTATGTTCCGAGTGAAGATCAGCAACCGGGTACGCCAGTAGCAGCGCAAGATCAAGCGGCTGGCGACGTTAACGAAGATCAACCACCGCAACAAGCCACGGATGAACAAGCGGCAGCACCGGATCAGTCAGAAGCAGGACAACCAGTTCCACCACCCGCTTATGCAAGTCCTGAAACGGGCGGGCCTGATACACCTGGCGTGGAAAATAACGATTAAGACGTAGGGGTTCCCCTCTCTCGCTAGCGAGAGAGGGATGAAGGGGGAGCCGCAATCGTTAGCTCAAAACAAAGCCTAATGACTGTAATATTTGCCGATCTTGTGGTTGCAATCCATTGGCTACTAAATTCACGTATCTAAATTCCTGCCGATAATTCACACTCGCGCGCAGTTCATCAAATTGTGGCCCTGGTTCTGCGGCAACGCTTAGCTTTGCACGCATTAATGCCGTTAGCAAAATTGGATTAAACACGCCCAAGACAATTTCTTGCCAAGTCGTCGCACGTTCAGAAAATTCCATCGTATGACGAGTTGCATTGGTTGGAATAATTTCACGACCGGCTAAAATTCCCGCATCACATACAGCACGATAAATCATCTCAACACCACGCCATTTGCTTTGCACGGAATAGCCGGCAATGTGTGGAGTGGCGATAAAGGCTTGTTCTAATAGCATGGGATCAGGAGTCGGTTCATGCTCCCAGACATCTAAGCACTTCGTCAGTGGCGACCCTGCCGATAATAACGTGTCGGTATTAATCACCGCTCCACGGCTCGCATTTAGCAACACCGTTCCCGGCTTTTGGCGAGATAAAAATTCGGCGGTCAAAAAATGGTAGGTAGGATAATCACCATTTTTAGTTAGCGGCACATGCAAACAAATCATGTCCACATCAGCGATTTCTTCTAATGGCGTGTGGATAAAATCGGCGTCTTCATGGGCGCGAAACGGATCGCAATAAACAATATCAAATCCCAAGTGGATTAAACTTTCTGCAACGCGTTTCCCAACTTCGCCCACACCAATAATCGCGACACGGGCTTTCACGCCGAGCATGTCTTGACGCTGCAAGGCTGCGACGACACACACCACATAGTCTGCAACGGGTGGCGCATTAAACCCGGCGGCCGTTGACCAATGAATGTCCGCTTCGGCTAAATAAGCGGTATCGAGGTGATCCGCGCCGGCTGTCACCGTGCCAACAAACTTAACACTGGAACCCTGTAACAAATTTGCGTTAACCGGTGAAATAGAACGCACAAATAATAAATCCGCATCACGAACTTGCAAGGCATTGAGTTCACGCCCTTTCACACGGACCACTTCACCTTCACTGCCAAAATATTCCTCAATGTAAGGTATTTCTTCATCAGCAACAATTTTCATAATGGAAAACTCAATATGATTCCTAATAACAATGTAAGACCCACCCAATTATGCAAACGAAATGCTTGAAAGCACTTTGCACGATCCCGCTGGTGAATCAATACGCTTTGATAAATAAAAAAAACGGCTATGATCAATAAACTAACATAAAACGGCACGGTGAGCTTAAATAAAAAACCCACGCCAACGAGCGCTAACAAAAATATGAGCTGTAGTACCGCGAGGATGAAGGTCTCTGCTTTGCCAAATAAAATAGCGGTGGATTTAATGCCAACTTTAACATCATCATCGCGATCAACCATCGCATATTGCGTATCGTAAATGACCGGCCAAAGTAGCATCGTGGCAAAAAAACACCAGGCAGCCACATTAATTTGATTTTGTACTGCCGCAAAAGCCATGGGGATGCTAAAGGAAAATGCAAGCCCCAAGCCTAATTGCGGCAAGTGAGTAATGCGTTTTAATAGCGGGTAAAGACAGGCCAATCCTAAACCGATTATCGATAATAAGAGGGTGAAGCGATTCAATTGTAATACTAAAATAAAAGCGAGCGTGCAAAATAGTAAGAACAATAATAGCGCCTCGGTAACACTAACGGCCTTGGTGACTAGCGGACGTTGCGCGGTGCGCTGGACAAATCCATCCATATTGCGATCAGCCAAATCATTCACAATGCAGCCGGCCGAACGCATTAACCAAACCCCTGCCGTAAAAATCAACAACAAAGAGCGAGCGGGCACGCCGCGACTTGCCAACCATAGACCCATTAACGTAGGCCACAGTAACAAAAAGGTACCGATGGGCTTGTCCCAGCGGATTAATTGTCCGTAATGGTAAAGGCGTGTTTTCATAGTGGCAAGAGTATATCAGAAGTTACTGTAAATGATCCCTTCTCCGTATGCGGAGAAGAAGCAAAAAGATGGGGCGCTTGATATACCACTCGCACTTCAAGATGCGATTTTTGCATCTTGAAGTGCTCCCTACGCGATGGGGTTTCCAAAGGGGAGAATCGCGATTCACCAAAACATGGGCCTATACCCATTACGCTTCGCGTTTTGAAGTGTAATGGGTATATACTCGGGCAATGACTCTTTACTCAGCCACAATTACATTGCTCCTCGTGATGGACCCCCTCGGGAACATTCCGCTATTCCTTGCAGCCTTAAGCCCCTTTGACGCAAAACGTCGACAATGGATTATTTTGCGGGAATCGTTTATTGCGCTGATCATTCTTGCGCTATTTTTAGTCGGCGGGCAATACATTCTCGATGCCATGCACATATCACCCCCAGCCCTATCTATCTCTGGTGGGATTATTTTATTTCTCATTGCCATCCGCATGATTTTTCCGCAAGACGAAAAACAAGAACGGTCGCGCTCGGCGACATTGGAACCATTTATTGTTCCTCTCGCTGTGCCGATGATTGCTGGGCCTTCCGCCATGGCAATGGTCATGTTGCTCGGCAACCAAGCACCGCAAGAAATGCCGCGCTGGTTTATTGCGCTTGCAACCGCCTGGTTTATTACCACTAGCATCTTGGTTTTTTCAGATTACTTACGGAAATTACTCGGTGAGCGCGGTTTAATTGCGATTGAACGCTTGATGGGGATGATATTAACCACGATGGCCGTGCAAATGTTTTTAACTGGATTTGAGCAGGTTATTCATGGCTGAAATGAAAGCCGCACCGCGTATTGAAGTGGTGACAACAAACCAAAGTGAATTATCCCGTGCCGCAGCGATTGCTGAAGACCTGCAAATGCCCCTAGCCGGCGTCTACACCGGCCCAACTGACAGCACCGACTTCTTTTTTGTCGTCACCCCGCATTATTTGGCATTACAAGTTGCCAATGAAAAAATGCAGCGCCCTTTCTTCATAGACTTCACCCATGGCACGCAATTTTATCGACGGGAACATGCCACGCTTAAAAGCGAGATGCTCGCGCGCAGTTTAGGGGTCAAACCAAACGATAATGCACTCATCGTGGATGCAACGGCGGGACTGGGAAAGGATAGTTTTATTTTAGCAGCCCTTGGGTTTAGAACCATCTTACTTGAGCGCTCACCCATCTTATATTTGCTTTTAAAAGATGCCATTGCACGAGCTAATTTACACACCTTGACCCAACCCGCAACGCAGCGCCTGCAACTCTTTCATACTGACTCGGTGCAATGGCTTAACGATTATCCAAAAGCATCTCAAGAACCCATTAGTGTGGTGTACTTAGATCCAATGTTTCCCCCCAGGCAAAAGAGTGCCGCGGTAAAAAAAGATTTATCGCTTTTACAGCGCCTTCTTCCCGAAGCATTCGATCAAGAACAACTACTTAGCGCTGCCTTAGCTTGTGCCACCAAACGCGTTGTGGTAAAAAGACCTCGTCTAGCCGCACCTTTAGCAGATTTAAAACCGCATCACAGTCTTGTTGGAAACAGCAGTCGCTTTGATGTTTACTTAATTCCACGGTGAGCACCCATCCGCAATGGAAACTCTACACTCTTTATTGCACTTCGTTCTCCATTTAGACCTCTACTTAATTAACTGGGTTAACACTTACGGCGCTTTAACGTACGCCTTTTTATTTCTCATCATTTTTTGTGAAACCGGCTTGGTCATCCTACCCTTTTTACCAGGGGACTCCCTTTTATTTGCGGCCGGCAGCATCGCCGCCCAAAGTGGCGAAAATTTCAGCGCCAGCATCCTTTTCGTTTTACTCACCACCGCTTCTATTTTAGGCAATAAAGTCAATTACTTAATCGGTAGACACTGGGGTATTAGCCTCTTTCATAATCGCCATTATCAACTCATTAATTTAAAACACTTAGAAATGACCCATGCCTTTTACGAAAAACATGGGGGAAAAACCTTGATCTTGGCGCGATTTGCACCGATCGTGCGAACATTTGCCCCGTTCGTGGCGGGAATTGGCAAGATGTCTATTATGCGTTTTAGCTTTTTTAACGCCTTAAGCGCTGTATTATGGATTGGCAGTTTACTTTCATTAGGATATTTTTTCGGCAACATCCCCCTCATCAAAGCGAACTTCACTTTGGTTATTTACGCCATCATTTTGATTTCATTACTTCCCGCCGGCCTTGCCTTCCTCAAATCCCTGCGATCTAACAGGAAATTCAAATCAAGTTCTGCTAAAATTCAATAAACTGCTGACATTTTCCAAAGCTAGACAGCTGTATAAAGTCATGCCAGAATACCTCACTTACGTTTTCTGTGTTAGGGGGTCATCATGTCGATGGACATGCGCAAAGTTAAAAAATTGATTGAGTTGCTGCAAAGCACGGGCGTTGCTGAAATCGAAATTCGCGAAGGTGAAGAATCAGTACGAATAACTCGCGAAACGCGTCACACAGGCCCAGCACCGGTTATTATGCAAGCCCCCACCGTTACCACCACCGCCCCATTTGAAACAGCGCCAATAGCCTCTGACACCCCCAAAGCGAAGCCGAGCGAAGCCATTGTCGATAAACATGCCGTTAAATCCCCCATGGTAGGCACGGTTTATCTCTCCCCCACCCCCGGCAGCAAAGAATTTGTCGACATTGGCAAAGAAGTCAAAGTGGGCGATGTGCTCTGCCTTATCGAAGCCATGAAAATGTTTAATCAAATCGAAGCCGACAAAGCCGGCACCATCACCGCACGCTTGGTCGACAATGGCACCCCGGTTGAATACAACCAACCATTGTTCGTCATTGAATAAGCAAGGGGACATCCAATGTTGGAAAAGGTTTTGATCGCCAATCGCGGCGAAATTGCGTTACGCATCTTACGCGCTTGTAAAGAGCTAGGTATTAAAACCGTCGCTGTGCACTCAGAAGCCGACCGTGACCTCCTCCATGTGCGCCTCGCCGACGAATCCGTTTGCATTGGCCCTGCGCCCGCACAATTAAGCTATCTCAACATTCCTGCCATTATTAGCGCCGCTGAAATCACCGATGCCGTTGGCATTCACCCTGGCTATGGTTTTTTAGCTGAAAACGCCGATTTCGCCGAGCAAGTTGATAAAAGCGGTTTTGTTTTTATCGGCCCCAGCCCCGAAACCATTCGCCAGATGGGCGATAAAGTAGAAGCCATTCGCTTCATGCGCGAAATTGGCGTGCCTTGCGTACCAGGCTCGAATGACCCCATTGGTGACAATGAAGAAGAAACGTTACGCATTGCACATGAAATTGGCTATCCCGTCATTATCAAAGCCGCTGGCGGTGGTGGTGGCCGTGGTATGCGCGTTGTGAATACAGAAAGCCATTTAATTAACGCGGTGAATCTAACCCGCAACGAAGCGAAAGCGGCGTTTAATAATGACATGGTGTATTTAGAAAAATACTTACAAACCCCACGCCATATTGAAATCCAAGTCTTTGGCGATGGCCAGGGTAATGCCGTTTATCTCGGCGAGCGCGATTGCTCGGTGCAACGGCGCCATCAAAAAATCATTGAAGAAGCTCCTGCCCCCGGCATCAGTCCTGAAGAACGAAAAACCATTGGCGAATTGTGCGTTGCCGCTTGCCAGCAAATCAAATACCGTGGCGCTGGCACCATGGAATTTTTATATGAGAACGGATGCTTTTACTTCATCGAAATGAACACACGCATTCAGGTGGAGCACCCGGTCACAGAAATGATTACCGGCATAGACTTAATTAAAGAACAATTACGTATTGCGAGCGGCTTACCACTTTCGGTCAAGCAAGAAGACATCACCATTCGTGGGCATGCCATTGAATGCCGGATTAATGCAGAAGATCCGCGCACCTTCACGCCATCACCCGGCAGCGTGACCTATTTCCATACACCTGGCGGCCCGGGCGTGCGCGTGGATTCTCACATCTACAGTAGTTATAAAGTGCCACCCTATTACGATTCCTTAATTGGCAAGATCATTGCATATGGCGAGACGCGCGCCATTGCCTTAGCAAGAATGCGCGCCGCACTCGAAGAAACGGTCATTGAAGGCATTCGCACCAATATCCCCTTACATCAAGATATTTTACGCCAACAAGCCTTCCAAAAAGGTGGCGTCAATATTCATTATTTGGAAAAGTTACTTAATCTATAGCGCACGCGGAGCGGCTTTGTAAGAGGAAAGATCAGAGCCGCAATGCTCCAGCACACTTAACAACGGAACGCTATATTCTAATCGCAAGGATTTTCCGCTTAATAAATCACCGCAAAAGCTTTTAATTTTTTCGCTAAACGCCCTGTCCTGCGTATAACATTCATCCATCAATGAACAAGCTGTTGTTAGATAAGGATTGGTTTGAGCCAACTCGATTTCCTTCTCTAAACTTGCTCGAAACAACACCAACTGCATTTCCGCCAAACGCAATAAACGCTCTGCCACTTTCTGATTAGCGCTGATCACACGATTTTTAATATTTTGAATGCTGAAATGCTGCTCAATATCGCGGCAAACCTGCCCATTTTCTGGCTCTGTTAGTATGCTTTCACTGTCTTTGAGCTGCATTTTACGATGCATGTCTCTTAACTTATCCAGCAAAGGAGGATAGTCATTTTCTGGCGTAAACAGGGCTTCAGCCTGCAAAAGAACAATAGCCACTTGTGGGTTAGAGACGGCTAGCCACTCAATCAGTTGCTTTATACAGGCCACATCACCACTAACCGCACTCGGTAACAGCGCACGCAGGGCTTCAGTCGAGCGCCCCATGCGCCACAGGGCAATGGATCGAGCCAAGCCGTTTTGTTGCGCAAATAAACCCGGCTTTTCGCTTTTCACTTCTTCGCAATAGGAGGGATTTTTATCCAAATACAATAACCAACCTTCATGCTGCTTCCACAACATGTCAGCACAAACATTCGTCGCGCTGTGCGCGTTAATATATTGCAACCATTGAGTGTGAATAGACTTTAAATGGGGTAAATATTGAAGCAAAACCGCCTGGAGCGCCTTTTCCTGCTCTAGAAAAACCTGCAACTTTCCCACTTGATGGCTCAAATACCAAGCAGAACAGGCTTCTTGAAATAACGCGTATTTACCGCTTGAATGAATCAATAGACCCATTTCCGCTTGCAACTCTTTAACACTATTTAATTCCATCAATAATGTTACTGCCTTACCGCTTAACAGCGAAGTCGGCAGCATTTTATCCGCATAAAATTTAAATCCGTGCGCCGCCTCGATCAATCCGAGATCAAAAAACCAGCACTCATTGACCACTTCCCGAGTAATCTCTTTATCACGAAAAATCTTTTTACGTTGCTCCCAAGAGTCACGCAAACGGTCAAAAAAATCTTTTAAGGGCAACTCCGGGGATCGGTTAAAAAATTGCGCAATGGAGTCAAGACTAGCCTCTACTTGTCCGCAGGCTTTTACCAGTTCATCGCTACGCTTTTCAAACTCATCGCCTGAAAAATAGCCGCCTGGGAAAAGCACCTGCAAGATCGCAAGGGACGCATCCCCTAATAATTTACGCTCACTCTCAACTAAGACCGCCGTCCAATCTGTAAAAAATGCTGCGTGCTCATGCGTGGCATAAATTAACTCGATGGCACTCGCTACCTTTCGCAAAACCGTTAGGGAGCGTCCCGCGTTGGTCCTTGGTTGCATAGTTAATCCTATCAATGCACAAAAATGGCTATTAGACATTAGGGTTTGGTTCACTAGCAAGCGCGTTACTGTAGCGACTTCTGCGCAACGCTTCCATTCTGGTATAGCAGGATAGCCCTATCTGACTGAATAATAAACAAAAAAAGAATTGCTTGACCCCATCGCCACTTATTTTTTACCCTTATTTTCCGTTCTCGTTATTTTTGTGCAAAAAATGATTGATCTAACAAAGAACAATGGCTAGAATAGCAGCTGTATTATGAACGATCCCGTTAAGTGAGGGAAATAAAATGAACACAACAACGTTAGAAAAACCAGAGCAAGCTTTTGAATTGACTCAAAAGAACCAGCCGTTACACGACAGTGTACGTCAATCTCTTGAGAACTACCTTGCCCATTTAAAGGGTCAGCTACCGAGCAATTTATACGAATTGATCTTGGGTCAAGTTGAAGCACCGTTAATGGATGCAGTAATGGAATACACCAAGGGCAATCAATCTCGTGCAGCAATCGTGCTCGGCTTAAGCCGTGGTACCTTGCGTAAAAAACTCAAAATGTACGGCTTGTTAGACTAAGCCTCTTTCATAGCAGGGAAAACGTGTTTTCCCTGCTCATGTATTTCCTTCCAAATAACCCACCACCACAAAATCACCATTCAACTTGCAACTTGTCTCTTTACACAATTGAAGCTCTCCATTCACGCGATGGTTTCCATTTACGCGATGGGGTTTCCAAAGGGGAGAATCGCGATTCTCCCCTTTGGTGACTCAATGCGAATTTCATTCGCGTTGAGTCATATAATGATGGGCCTTATACCCATTTCGCTTCGCTCCGCGAAGCGAAATGGGTATAATACCGCCTTCATCGGCAGAAGGACGTATTCAGATGATTGCGAACCAAGGGCAAACCGCCACCATCATCGAGCCAACCATTGAACTAGATGAACTTGTAGAAGATCCTTTTTACTCGCTGGCCACGCAAAGCAGCGTCACGGCCAATCGCGCTTTTTCACCCAACAGCATTGTGACCCACCACCCTTCTTCTGGTTTAAATCCAGTTGTCGATGCGGCCAGTTATTTATTGTCTGTTTTAAGCAAATTAAAAGTATTAAAAGCCCATCGCACCTTGCCGCAATTGCAACGCGAACTCACTCAAGAAGTGAACCGCTTTCAAGAAGCCATTCAAAGCAAAGGCTACTCATTGGAATACATTGTTGTCTGCCGCTTTGTAATTTGCGCAACGTTCGACGATGTGCTGTCGCAAACTCCCTGGGGTAGCCATGGCCAATGGGATGAATTCAGC
The DNA here is from genome assembly GCA_964597435.1 of uncultured Coxiellaceae bacterium. GTDB lineage: Bacteria > Pseudomonadota > Gammaproteobacteria > DSM-16500 > DSM-16500 > Aquicella. The sequence continues at coordinate 228,824 of CAZQXH010000001.1, forward strand.
TTATTAACGGCGTTTAACCAAGACCCCGATCATCACGAAAAATTCTTTGCCATTTTAGATCGCACCGTAAAAGATCCGGCACAGTACATTGATCTAATGGAACTCTTATATTTATCGTTAAGCTTTGGTTATAAAGGCCAATACCGCAGTGAGCAAGGGCAATTTCAGCTGGAGCAAATCAGCAATCAATTGTTCAAACACATTCGCGCCCACCGCGGCCATTTTAGCAAAACCTTATCCCCGGCACCTTTTAAAACACGGCCCGGGCCCGTCAAAGCCACGCGAAAAAAAACGCCTTTATGGTTCACCATGATGGTCACTGCCAGCATCATCATGGCGATTTTTGTCAGCTTGGGTTATCTAATGGATGCGATCTCAAATGAAACCTATCAAAACCTTGCTCAGTTGGAACAGTCTTCGTCAGCTAATATTGCTTAATCCGGACGTTGTCCGCCAAAGCCAGTACACATTAGGTTATTTAACTGCCAGCGCTTTACTCATCTGGTATACAGCCCCGATGGTGTCGATACATCATCAGCAACCCTTTGGCAGTGTTAGTAAACGCATCGAAATCATTGCCATTGTCGCTTTGCTATGGCTCTTAAAATGGCTCACACTTGATTTAGACAATACCTTAGTCTCAGCTTCGGCTAATCCCAAATTACGCCGTAAGTTGCTTGATTTACATCAGCGGTTTCAAGCTGCCACCAACTTTTTAAAGAAAAATACGTTTACACAGGGTCAAAAAACCGCCGCGCTACAAACTTTACCTTGGTATGTATTAATTGGCCCAAGCAATGCCGGCAAAACCAGCTTACTAGCTCATTCCAATATCCCGTTTATTTTGCAACGACGCTATGGTCGCGATGCTGAATCAAATCGCTTGATAATTGATCCTTCCGCACACTTGGATTGGTGGGCAACCCGCGAAGCAAGCATCATCGATGTTCCTAGCCATTATTTGTTTTTAGGCAACACCAATATCTCCATGCTATGGCGCTATTTTTTACGCGTGACGCGCTATGAACGTGGCACCATGGGTGTTAATGGCATCATTCTTGCCTTGCCGCTTGCTGAGTGGTTGAAAAATCCAAACCCCAAAGCGTTACCGGAACTATTACAGGGTTTGTTAACTGGATTGAAAGAACTTGCCACCACCTTTCCCAACGCCTTAACTTGCCAAATTATCTTAACCAAATGCGATTTACTGCCTGGCTTCAATGAATTCTTCGCTGAATCACCTGATGAGGACATACAACAAGCCTGGGGTATTAACTTACTGACTAATGCACCCGCTGAAAAATTAGTAGAGAGCTTCACAAATCGCTTTAACGCGCTTATTAAAAAAATTAATGAGCAATTGCTATGGCGCATCCATCAAGAAAGAAATCCATTAGCACGCCCTTATATCAAAGATTTTCCCTTGCAACTTGAGCGCGTTAAATTAGCTTTAGCTGATTTCTTAAAGAAAGTGTTTACCGAGCAACCGCATTTAATCGTACGAAGCGTGCATTTAACCAGTGCGCTGCAACCCCCCATCGAGCCACAACAAACCATCATCGATGATCCCACTAATAGCACACAACGTGGCGTACAATTATTTAGACCGCTAACACCGCCTTCGCGTGCTTATTTTGCCAAACAATTATTGACGACTGGCTTAGGACAACAAGCCACCAGCACCCACAAAGTTGCTCCATCAAATGAAAATCCTTGGCCGAAACGCGCCGCCATTGCCGCTTCTGTTGCCGCTGTTTGTGGTGCCGGTGCTTTAATGGGCGAAGACTTCCAACAAGGGGTAAAAGCCTCTCATGCGCTACAAAATCAACTCAGCAATTATCAAATTGCGATTGCGCATTTACCCAATGCATCAGACCACCTGCAAGAAACCGTAAAATTATTAAATACTTTAGAACTCGCCATGCATCACGCGGCGGGCTCACAATTACAACGTTTCTTTGGTTTTTACTCGCACAAATCGATGCAAGAAACCCAATTAGTGTATGAGCAAACATTACAACGCTTATTGCTACCTGAAATTAAAAACTATTTTAGTGATTATCTGCGCGTTCCCGGTAATCATGATGTTGACACCAGTTATGCGGTTTTAAAAGCCTACATGATGTTAGGTGATCCGAATCATCGCCAACAAACTTATATCATTGACACCGTTGACAGTATTTTACCGCCAACATTTGATACCGCTGCAACGACACAATTAAAGCACCACCTTGCAGCCGCATTAAACAATGCTACGGGACCTTTAAAATTAGATGCTAATTTAGCCAGCAATGCGCAGCATTATTTTAGCGGCATGAATCGCCTGCCGCTTGCTTACGTGATCTTACGTAACATTGGGCAAAATAGCGCGCTAAGCACGGTTAATTGGGCACAACAAGTCGACACGCGTGTGTTTTCACACTATCAAAATCAAACGTCTGAAGCCTTACCGCAAATGTTTACCGGAGCGGCTTTTGGCAACATCATCGCGCGGGAAGCAGCCGTTGCAGCCACCGAAGCAGTCGTCGGCAATTGGGTAATTGGTAATCTACCGCCGAATCCCAATCAAAATACTGAAATCAATGCACTAACGCAGCAGCTGCAAACAACGTATGTCAATCAATACATCCACACGTGGGAAGGCTTGGTAATGAATACCCGCCTAACCAGTCCGAATAATTTGATTGAAACCGATCAACTGATTGAACGGTTAAGCAGCAACAATTCGCCTCTTTTGAATTTGTTACAAACGCTAAGATCCAATACGTATTTTGAACCGATCGCTTCCTATAGTTCACGTTTAACGGGCCTAAGCGTTTTAATCACCAATAACCAAACCTTGGACCCAGCATTACAACAAATTTTGGTGACGCTAGGGCAATTACATCATTATTTACAACCTATTGTCAGCGCCCCCAATCAACAACGGGCTGCTTATTATGCGGTTGCAAACCGCATGGCACATCATGAAGCGACCGATAGCATCACTGAATTACGAATGTTAGCAGCGCGCTCACCTGAACCGTTACGCAACTGGTTAGATAAAATTGCCGATGACACGTGGCGTTACATGGTGCGCGATGCCAGTCGCTATATTGATTTATCGTGGCAAGAAGAAGTCGGCAATGTATATCAGCAACAAATTGCTAATCGCTATCCGTTTGCCAACAATGCGCAAACAGAAGTGGATATTAATACGTTCAGTCGCTTCTTCAGCAACTCCGGCACGATGGCACACTTCTTTACTACGTATTTGCAACCGCTGGTCGATAACTCCCAAGCCGAATGGCGCTGGAAATCGTTAGACAATGTGCCATTGCCATTTAATGATGAAACCTTGCGTCACATTCAGCATGCATTCCAAATTCAACATGCTTTCTTCCCAAACAATGACAACAAGCCATCGGTGCGCTTGACCTTACAAGCTTATCAATTTGACAAATCGATTAGCCAAGTTAAGTTCAGTTCACGTAACCATCGCTTTGTTGACAATAACGCTGGCGCAAAAACAGAACACGTTATTAATTGGCCCATGATGAATGCCAATGACATGACCACGGTGCAGTTAATATTAACCAATCAACAAACTTTAACTCGTTATTATCCGGGCACCTGGGGCATCTATCGCTTAGTGAATCAATCCTTTGAAAATGCTTTAAGCAGTAAGCAAATCGTCTTAAATATTTCATCGGATGCTCGTACTGCAAAATATGTGTTATTAAGTGACCTACAACCGAATCCGTTCTTGTCTGCCAACTTAAGACACTTTAACCTACCGACTCGTTTAGTGACGAGTTAGAGGAGAATGACATGATAAAAACCGCTTACTTAGAATATGAAGATCGGGGTAAAACATTTGAAGCTTATTATGCGTACGATGATACCAAAACCGCAAACCACCCTTTGGTTTTAGTCGGTCATGACTGGTCAGGCCGCAATGCTTTTGCTGAAAAAAAAGCGCGTGACTTGGCGGAGCTTGGCTACCTGGGTTTTGCTTGGGATTTGTATGGGAAAGGCATCACTGGAAACACCAAAGAAGAAAAAAGCGCGCTCATTCAACCCTTCTTTGCTGATCGCACTTTAGTGGCACATCGCACTCAAGTCGCTTTAAGTTTAGCCAGTGGCTTACCGCAAGTAGATACCCATAAAATTGGCGCTATTGGTTTTTGTTTTGGTGGCTTGTGTGTGCTTGATTTAGCACGAACGGGTGTAGAGATTAAAGGCGTAGTCAGTTTTCATGGCCTATTAAACGCCCCCAGCGCAAAACCGCAGCACCTTATTCGCGCCAGCGTTTTAGCCTTGCACGGCTTCGATGATCCCATGGCAACCCCCGATCAGCTAGTCGCCTTTGGCCATGAAATGACCGAAGCAAAAGCAGATTGGCAAGCGCATGTGTATGGCAATACACAACATGCTTTCACGAATCCAGAAGCACATGATGTAGAAGCAGGTTTGGTATTTAAAGAGAAAGCGAATGCACGTTCATGGATAGCGATGAAAAACTTTTTTGATGAAGTGTTTGCTTAATTAACGTCATAGCGAAGAATTAATTACCATCGTCATTGCGAAAGAAAAGTTTATCGCAATGACGACTGATTATGATTTCATTTTCTTACTGACAATACGTCGCACCAATCGGCGTGACTAAATAGCGATTCATTAATTGTTGATCTAAATATTGTTGGAACGTTTTCAAGGCTTGTGCATCACCTAGTACTAAATTATTAGCATCATAATACCGTTTCACTTCGTCTAATAGACCTTGTTGATATTCATCGGTTGCATAACCTAAAATTGAAGCTAAATTGAATTTATATTCATATAAACTTCTTGTTGCAACGTAAACATTGCTTGCATCTAGAATGAATCCTCCCTTACCAAGATAATAGGAGTTATACAAGGCCTCTATTGGCAAACCTGCGTTGAGCGTTGTTATTTCATCAGTAGTGTAAGCAATATTGTAATTCGCGGGTTTGCCGTTGGGTGTGGCAACGAGGGGAATGTTAGTGACATTTTGCGTCAATCCCGTGTTAGGGTCTTCTTTCGCAACAAAACCAACAGAGCCATCAACATTACCACCAACTAAATTCAATAATACGAAATCACCATCCCAGACTGAACCAAGCCCCCAAACAATATAAAAACTTCCATCGCCGCCAGTAGCGGTTTGACCAGCAAATAGGCTACTCACTTGTGCACCGTTCCCAAAAATACTTGCTTCTCCCCAAATCATAGATAAAATTTGATAAGGGCTATTGCTTTTACCAGAAAACACGGTTGGTGGCCCCCAAGAGGGAATATCATAGATAAACTGATGGTGCGGATAAGAAGTGCCCGGCGCAATAGCCCAAAGGTTCGTTAAATCCCAGCTAGTGGTAACTAAATCAAGGCCACCATCAACTCCCGTTAAATAAGTGGCTGAATCGCTTAAATTGGCTGTGCCACCAAAGGCACAAGGGCCACCTAATAAACAGCCACCCGTCACATGATCTAAAGTCCCGCCACTATTATTTGCTGCTAAAGTTTGACCTGTTGCGCCTGTATCCCAGAAGCTATTGCGAATAAGGCCACTGTTTGTGCCTGCAATGCCGCCTGTCATCGTGCTACCTAAGACACCATTTGCTGCATAAGATTGATCAATGGTACCGGTTGCACTATTTTCTCCGGCAATGCCACCAACATTATTAACACCATACGTGCGATTAGAGTAAACACCGCTGTTAGAAATCGTACCATTGTTCACACCGGCAATGGTGCCCACATTATTATTGCCTACCAAAGATGTTTGAGCGACTTCAATGTTATCAAGTAAGCCATTATTAATGCCGACTAAGGTACCAACATTATCTTTACCTTGAATGGCAAGCTCAAACAGCATTAGGTTTTTAATAACGGCGCTTGTTCCAGTGACTCCAAATATCCCAGCGTTATCGCGTGTTGGGTCATTTACACTGAGATACCAAATACCACTATTAAAGGGATCTTGATTATTACCATCGAACGTACCATTAAAAGGATTGGCTAAAGTACCAATGGGGATAAAGCCTTTATTATTATTCCATTTCTTAGTGTCATACACCATAAATGTGGTAGGTCCAGTGCCTGCTTGGAAAGCATCTTCCCCACCTAATTGATAGTTTGCGTTGAGCAAGGCGGAGCTGGTTGCAATGCCCTGTAAGCCATAAACATCATAAATAATATAAGGATCAGCCAATGTGCCGTCACCACCACCAAAGCGTGCAAATTCAACTTGTGAAGAAGAGAAGTTCCCATCACCAAGCGTGAAAAAATATGGGTTCATATAGGGATAGTAAAAATTTAAGATGGCATCAGTATTTAGAGAGGGTAAATCATTCTGATACCATTTTCCTTTTAAAATAGTAAGGTTAAACACGGCAATCCAACTGGTGTCGCCTGCACCCGTTGTTATACTTTGATCCGTATAGGCCGCACTTAAAGTTAGGCCAACATCAAGGATAAGTCGAGTTGCTGCATTTTGAATAAGAGCTGGATTGCTTCCTGTAGCAAATACCCCATGTAAGATAATGTTATTAGCGGAATCGACATTCACCATTCTGCTAATAGCTTCTGCAATGGTTGTTTCCCAGAACATGCTTTCTAAATAAATATTGCCGCCATTTAATGTTTTTAATGTCACTTGATTATTATAGTTAGCGGCGAAGGGGCTGATGCCCATAATGCCGTAACTAGAGATGGAGCCATGATCGGTGGTGATATTGCCATTCAGCGTATAAAAAGTATTTGGCCCTAGGACTAAATTATGGTTTGGATTGACGATAATATCGTTACCACTCGTTGTGAATAATAAACCAGGGTCATTTAGCCCATTTATCGCTGCTACGACATTATTTTGTGAAAGGGGAGTGTGATAGGTAATGGCCCCGCCCATTTTATTGTTGTAGTTGCCATAGTTTATAGCATTGCTTGGCATGGTGAGCTGTCCATTATCGGTTATCAACACGGTGCCCAGGGCTAAATTAAAATTACTTAAACTTGCGCCATTGGTGGGAGCGACAGTAATGGTGTTGGCTTTATTACTACTGCCTGTTAAATAAGCGATAACGGGCGCGTTATCCGCAATGCTGCTTTCTAGCGCGTAATAGCGGCCATCTGCGCCGCTGTAGATATTGTTATTCACGACAGAACCATTTGCGGCGAGAGTAACTTGTTGCTGCGCGATGGCATCGGCGGTGAATGAACTGTAATCAGGATTCATTTCGCTTTGGTTCATCGGTGCCCAGTTTGGATTTTCAATGTAGCTAGCGAAGTGACCGATTTGACCGGTGACAATGCGCGGGCCATTTGGGAAGACAACTTTTAAGTAGGGATAAGATGTTCCTGCAATCACGCCCCAGGTATCATTCATATTCCAACCGGCGTTGCTGAACGTGCTGGCATCAGTTAAATCGACAGTGCCGCCATTCGCGCAAGTACTGCCATAGCATCCACCCGTGACACTGCCTGCGCCGTTACCAATGCCTGTGCTTAGACCGGATGAGTCGGTATCCCAGAAGCTTGCTGTGACAACGTTGCTGTTGTTGCCGAGTAAACCGCCAACGTTTGTGTTGCCAGCGACATTGCCCATGGCAAGTGCGTTGGTAATGGTGCCGCTGTTGTTACCGGCTAAACCGCCGACATTGGTATCACCATTTACTGCGGCATAACTTTGTGTATCGGTTAATGTGCCGCTGTTTGTGCCGACTAAACCACCGACATTGGTTCCGGTGCCATTTACTAAACCTTGGCTAAAAGCATTTTTCACGGTACCTTGATTATCACCGACTAATAAACCGACTTGATTGTCGCCATTAACCGTGCCGGTGACTCCGATGTTTTGAATGGTGCCGTTATTTATACCGAATAGACCTATGTTATCAGTGCCGGAGAGATTAAGGTTTTTAACGATATGGCCTAACCCATCAAATACACCCGTGAAAGCGGTGACGGTATTCCCAATGGGATTTAAAACAATCCCACTTAAATCAATGGATTTGGCTAAAGCGAAGTTTTTATCCCACAAGGTGCTATCATCGCTCACTGCATCTAATTCGCTACCATTGCTAATCAGCATGTAAATATTAGTTAATCCCGCGGTGAGATTACTAAAGCCAGGTACGTTGTAAGCCATGCTCGCAGGGTTGGTGTAAATGCTAACGGTGCCGGCCATATTCACTAAGCCATTCATGATGACGCGGCCATTGCCGGAAGCAGTGCTGTAATTGCCAGCATTATTCGCGATTAAAGTCAAATTGGCGAGCGGATTACTGTTGGTAATGCTAACGCCGTTATTAATGATTAAATTGTTAAATGCCGTTAACGTTAAGCTGTAAACGGAATTCCAATTAATGTTCGTGGCTACCGTTAAATTCCCTGAGCCATTCCCTGGGCCGCCACTGGTGGTTTGTACGACGACATTAGAATTATTTAATTGGTTTAACAGCGTATTAATGTTTAAGAAGCTGACGCTGATATTGGGATCACCGGTAAAAGAACCTGGGCCAAACCACATATAGGCCGTTGGATTTGTGCCAATGAATAAATCGGTGGGATCGATTAACCAAGTGCCCCCATTTTTATGATCCGGCGCGCTGGTATTAACTGTTAAATTATCCCCTAAAAATAAATGATCGGCAGATGTTTCAATAAAACCACCGT
>CAZQXH010000002.1:0-145349 GCA_964597435.1 uncultured Coxiellaceae bacterium
CTCTTCATTTCTTCCAACCCAAGCGTATCGTTGGATAGTTGCTGGAATGGCATGCACTAATTGAAGGTTAAATAACATTATCAAAAAAAGAATAATACGTTTAATATTCATTTATCGTCTCACTCATCCTCTGAGTCATTCTTGTACCGAATACCGTTAATGAGATGATGCAGATTATAATATCCATACCATCATAATGAGTGCTCGACACGTGAAAAACTTTATAAAATATAGACCATTCGTACTTCAAGATGCGCTTTTTGCAACTTGAAGTACTCCCTGCGCGATGGGGTTTCCCAAGGAGAATATACCCATTACACTTCGTTTTTTGAAGTGTAATGGGTATATTCTTTCGCAAAACTCAAATCAGAATATGAAATCGGTTTAGTGTTTGATCCTGAATTTTACCACGAAGCGTTAAAATTACCTGATGAGAAATGTGGTCAATTTAAACAGAACCATGATCGATATGCATTTGGAACATCTGTGTTGAGGAATGGTGAGCAGAATGTTTAAGAACAGGTTACTTACGTCGCATGCGCAGGGACTCGGTAATCTCCTGACGCGTCGTGGTTGTATGTTAGCGGATGAATTGGTGCAAGTAGCACCTGAGCCGCGGCATAAGCCGCGGAGCAACATCATTGACCCGCAACCTCATGCTATTTCGCTGCGGGCGAGCTATTTCAACCGATTACTGGCCGCGACGAAAGTGGTTGCGCGCTTATGCGCGTTGCATAAGTCTGCCAAACTCGTGGTTTTTGCTTCACATAACTTTTGTAAAGCAGACCATTTTTCCGGCTCGAACCACATCGTTACACAGCCCCTTTCCCTGTGCACCGCATAAGCTTCACCTAAATTAGAACCACGAACGGCGTCCAGAGGATAAAAATATTTATTGAAAGTGAAAAACACAGTGGGGTCTTCACGACGAAATGTTAATGAACGCTTTAACTTCTCGCCTTCGTTTATTATGAAATGAGCTCCCTGTGCTAACCCTTGTGCCATATTCGCGGGAACATATCTTTGAATGCCGCCAATGACTCTTTGCCAGAGTATCGTGTTTTTATAATAAGTATCCTTATTATAATATTTTGCATAGAGATGAAGTGCATCAAGTAGCATTTGTTCGTTAAAATGTTTGCCAGTTTTGATCATATTTTTAGGGTCATTTTCTTTTTCCAAATAATCCCAAAATCGTTTTGTGGCGGCGTCGACCAAAGCATTCGTCTTTGCTGCTTTAATCTCATCAAAGACGGTTAGCAACGCTTCTTTATTGCGTTTTACTCGGTTTGCTTCTTCTGTTTCCCAACCTGCTGGGAATTGTTCGTTAATCTGTTTAACAATTTCTACTTTTCCACCGGGGATCTTGCGCAGATGTCGCATAATCATCCCTGCCATGCTTTCTTCATGAATGTGACCGGTGATAGTGGTGATTTTTTTTAATGTGTCCTCCGATAATCTTGCTGCTTCACCCTTCCAGATTTGCAGCCGAATTATGGGAGTGAGTACTGCCACTTCAAATTCTTTTTGTTGCACTTCGGTCAGTGGTATTTCAGTGATCGATGTTTCAGTGAATGGACACTTGGTGCGATCAATATAATATAATTTCTTCCCTTGGAACACGTAAAGGGCTTTTGATGCTGGCGATATCTCACCATTTATCCAATCTTTTTCAGGGCTCCTAATAACAAGATCACATGCACCATGCACATTGACATCGAGTGCACCTAAAGCCATTTTTAATGCGGTACCTTGAATCGTACGACCGGAATAATCAGTAACGGTATTTTCTTCTAATGCTAAGCTTGGTTCGCGCTGTAGCATAGCATCTGCTTCTTTTAATTCACCCCGAATAACGTGGGTTAATAATTGAATGACAAGCGCATCAGGATTTTTTATGTCGCTTGGAAATAATGTTAGCTTTCTAAAGGAATGTAATAAGTATTGGTCGCCATAATGGGTAACCTCCTTCTGCAGTGCACCAGGTAATAAATTCAAAAAAGATCGCTCGTTAAACGACAGCGCTACTGATTCGCCAATAGCAACATCAAGGATTGGCGCAGCGCTTTTTGCTTCCGCTGTTACATCAGGGAGTTGTCGTTGCATGTTAACCTCGTTTTGGCCTTAGAATGAGCCAATATTACCAAAAGGAAGTTAATGAAAACTTAATGCATTAAAATTGAGTCTTTGGTGGTGAAATAGCCCAGATTAATGGTATTCGCTTGAAAGATTTGAGGTAATGCCCATAGAGTGGCCTGTAAACAGAGCTGATATTTTGCCACCTACCGTTAAAAGTCACCGTTACGTTGCGAGTATGGCCATCCATCTAATGTCCAGGATGAACTGTAATAATCAAAAGCGGTGCCATAAACTAATGCCTGCGGAAAATATTCATACAGCCATACATTATTTTGATTGCCGCCTCTAATTAGCCACTGCATTAAAAACATCTTGTAGTAATGTTTGTAAAACTTCCATTTCTCATTCTGCTAATTTTTCAATTCTGTGATTTCAGATTTATCTAATCTTTTTTTTAAGTTTCGCTTTCATTGTCATTACTCCTCTTCATCACGACGAGCCGATTAAGACGCTCACGTGCAATATCTTTTTGTGCCAAATCGAAGGAATTTCAACTTCTGCGTCTCACCGAGCAAGACGCGAGCATCCCTTCCCGTCACCGCTCCTGGGTCTGGTCCTCATTAAGCTAACCTTACGATTTTTGATTAAATAGTTAACATTTTACTCTCAATTCCCACCCCGCAAATTCTTACCAATACGACTTGATCCCTGTATGATACGCCTCTGCTGAAAACGACTAAGGACAAACTCATGGCATGGCAATTAACTCCCGGACAATTGCGTTTAAGTGACATTAAAACACTTCGTGATCATTCCATTCACCTTGCACTCGATCCTGCCTGCGAAGCCTCCATTCAAGCGGCAAGCCAAACCATTCATAACATCATTCAGCAAAAGCAAACGGTTTACGGAATTAACACGGGTTTTGGTGCGCTGGCGTCAAAGCGTATCAGCGATAATGATCTGGAATCTTTACAACGGCGCATCGTCCTTTCTCATGCTGCGGGTACAGGCGATTATCTAAGTGATGATGTGGTGCGTTTGTTACTCCTTTTAAAAATTAATAGCTTGGCACGCGGCTTTTCTGGCGTGCGAATGGAAACCATTCAAGCATTAATCGCTTTATTTAATGCTAATCTTTACCCGCTCATTCCTGAAAAAGGTTCGGTAGGCGCATCGGGAGACTTAGCGCCGCTTGCTCACATGAGCACGATTTTATTAGGGGTGGGTGAAGTAAGACATCAAGGCAATATCATTTCTGCAGAAGACGCACTCGCAAAAATAGGATTAAAACCACTAACTCTTGCTCCTAAAGAAGGGTTGGCGTTGTTAAACGGTACGCAAGCTTCAACCGCCTTAGCTTTAACCGGCTTATTTAAAGCGGAAGAAGTGTTTGTCAGCGCCCTCGCTGCTGGCGCGCTAACCACGGATGCCATTAAAGGCACGACAACCCCTTTTGATGCGCGTATTCACGCCATTCGCGGGCATCAAGGTCAGAGCCAAGTCGCGCAATGGTTAGAAGGTTTACTCAAAGACAGTGCCATCATGGCATCCCATAAAGACTGCGGCAAAGTGCAAGATCCCTACTCCATTCGCTGCCAACCGCAAGTGATGGGGGCATGTTTAACGCAATTAAATTACGCAGCGCAAGTTTTGTTAACGGAAGCTAATGCCGTCTCCGACAACCCGCTCATTTTTGCAGAAGACGGTGTCATTCTCTCCGGCGGTAATTTCCATGCTGAACCCGTGGCCTTTGCAGCCGATGCAATTGCCATTGCCATCGCCGAAATCGGCGCCATTTCGGAACGCCGCTCCGCGCTCTTAGTCGATAAAAATTTTAGCGGCTTGCCCGCCTTCTTGGTCAACGATCCCGGCGTCAACTCTGGCTTCATGATTGCTCAAGTAACCGCTGCAGCATTAGCGAGCGAAAATAAATCCTTAGCCCACCCCGCCAGCGTCGATAGCCTGCCCACTTCCGCCAATCAAGAAGACCATGTCAGCATGGCCACGTTTGCCGCCCGTCGATTACTGACCATGGCCGACAATACCGCCGGCATTATCGCCATTGAACTCCTTGCTGCATGCCAAGGCATTGATTTCTTAAAACCTTTAACGACTTCGCCGATATTAACCAAAGTCCACGCTCGCATTCGCGAAGTGGTGGAGTTTTATGACCAAGACCGTTATTTTGCTCCCGATATTGCAAATTGTAAGGCAATCCTTCAAGCTGGCGGGTTTTCCGAACTCTTATCGTTGAGACTATTTAACTGTGACTAAACCAGCACTTAATTTGCCCATCCTCACCTCGATGGTGGTCGGCAGCATGATTGGAACGGGCATTTATGTTTTGCCCGCCTCGTTAGCTGCGTTCGGCAGCATTTCCCTGCTTGCTTGGGCGTATACCGCAACGGGCGCTGTGTTATTAGCACTGACCTTCGCCAAATTGAACCGCCGCTTTTCTGAAACCGGCGGTCCCTACGTTTTTTGTAAAGAAGCGTACGGCGCAGTGGGCGGTTTCGTCTCCGCTTACACCTATTGGTTAAGCAACATGGTCTCAATCGCTGGCATCACCGTTTCCGCAGTCGGGTATTTAGGTTTTTTAACCCCGCTCTTGGACGCAAACTCCCTGCAATACCATCACTTGTTTGCGTTGGGAATTGAAATAACCATTATTTGGTTATTCGCACTGGTTAACATCATTGGCATTCACACCGCCGGTGTCGTGCAACTTACCTTAACCATTATCAAAATTATTCCTTTATTATTCGTCATCACCCTTGGCTTTGGGCATATTGATTTAGCCAACTACACGCCTTTTGTTGCCACCGATCAATCACCGTTATTATCATTAAGCCGAGCGGCTGCATTAACGTTCTGGGCCTTTATCGGTTTAGAATCCGCAACCGTTCCCGCTGAAAATACCAATGGCACGAAAGATGTGTATCGCGCGACTGTTTACGGCACCTTGATCACGTCTGTTATTTACATTTTAAGCACTGTCGTCTTGATGGGTATGATTCCGATGGCGAGTTTAAAAGCCTCACAATTCCCATTTGCCACAGCAAGCACCCTCATTTTTGGTGCGAAAGCAGCGCTCATTATTGCTGTCTGTGCGACGTTATCAGGCTTAGGTTCCATTAATGTTTGCACCTTAATTCAAGGCCAAATTGTTTTTGCTGCCGCACGTGATCGCCTGTTCCCACACCGTTTTGCAAAACTCTCGAAAGAAAACTCTCCCGTAGCGGGCCAGGTATTTTCAACAGGTTTAGTGACACTCTTTTTGATTTTGACCATGCAGCCAACGCTCTTAAAACAATTCGACAATATTGCCAACCTCGCCGCACTATTGACGCTCATGACGTATTTCGCATCTAGCATGGCTGAAATTAAATTTCGCTATCTTGAATTGCCCACACGGCATTGGTTTAAAGATAAATCCTTTTTAATAACGCTTCTTGCTTCTCTCTATGCGTTATGGATGATGGCGAGTTTTTCGCTGCCGATTATTTTAACAGGACTAGGGTTGCTCGCACTTTGCGTGCCAATCTACTATCTCGCGGTTCGCTCACGCGCGCAGTAACGCGCGCGAAATCTGGCGGAGTTCGCCATTTTCTAACGCTTTGCGGTGTGGCCCGAGTAACGCTCGGTCCGCGCCCTCAAAGACCACTTTATCTAACGCTTCAGCTGCCAACCGTTTTTCTTCAGCGGAACAACCGAAATTAATTTTGACGCCAAATAAGCAAAAAGACCGTCGATAATCATCTTTAGGGCGACGTGCATTCAGGCGTTCGTAATCCAATAATCGTTTTTCATTTAAAAGTTTGATGGCTTCTTTTTCCCCGCTCGCTTCCGCCAATTTTAGTGGCGTAACGCCATTGGCATTAGCTAAAGAAACATCGGCCTCATTCTCAAGTAACAATGCAACCAGTTCAATATCAATAGGCGTGGTGAGTGCCAGATGCAATGGCGTATTACCGTCACCCGCTTGAGCATTGACAACGGCTCCGGCTGCTAATAAAGCAGTAGCCATCGAACTATCACGCTGTTTAACTGCCTGATGTAAGGGCGTCACACTTCCCGGAGCCATGGCATTCACATCAACTCTTTTAAGGATAAGCGCTTTAAAAACGTCTTCCATCCCGTGGTAAACCGCTAAGAAAAGCGCCGTTTTTCGCTGGTTGTCCCCTAAAGTAAGGTCAGCATTGGCTTCGATCAGCACCAAGGCAGTCTCTTCATGTTTTTTTTCAAGCGCTTGCCGAAGGGGTGTCTGGCCTTCTTTATCGATGGTATTCAAATTAGCATTATGTGCTATTAATCTTCGTACAATTTGCGTATGACCACGACTGGCCGCAATATTAAGGGGTGACATGCGTTGTTCCACACCAATTTGTATTAAAGCACGGTAGCGTAATAAAACCTCTACTACGTTCATATGCCCTTTTTCACAAGCAACATACAATACAGAGCGACCACTATTGGCACGTTTATGGTTTACTTTAGCGCCGTTTCTAAGCAACACATCCACCACACGGTCGTGGCCATTTTCAGCAGCAACATACAGCGCATTGGGTTTTTGATTAACGGCTGCCCCTTGTTGAATTAAAAACTCTACCACTTCTGTTTGGCCGGTTTCTGCCGCAATAAAAAGGGGCGTGCCAAATTTACAGCCCGACTTAACCTTGATCCCACTCTTAAGTAAACTTTCGAGGCATGTTAAGGGTTGATTCAAGAGAATTGCCCAGTGCAATAAGGTGCGATTGAACGTATCTTTTTTATTTGCACCGTATAATTGCACTAACTTTTCAAACACCGCGGCAAAAACCAGCGGATTTTTTTTATCGCGGATCCAACCTAAAACGGAAAACCCTGCATTATCTTTCATATCGAGTTGCGTCGGATCGGTTAAAAAGTTTGCAAGATCAGCAGCTGCTTCTTCTTTCGCGAGCGAAAAAAAACGGTTAGAAAATAAGCCGGTATAGTGAGTGTGATGAAACGATTGGTAAGCATTTTTCCAATCCGGTTGAACTGGCTGCTTTTCCGATGGGAAGTGCCGGAGGGTTTTATCTTTCCAGAATAAATTATCATAAACTAACGCCTGCCAAGATTTGCAAACCACAGCCAATTTAAGCAACATTGCGGGGCGCAAGTTTGCAAAGATAATCGCTAAGATCTCGGGGGGCAAAGTAGGATTATTATTGGTTTGGTGTAGCATAAACATTAGCTCGGTTCAAAAAACTATCTTGAGCTTTTTACCGCAAACAATCAAGTTTGTCTTGCAAGCAATTATGCTAAAATGGATTTGATAACGGTATGCCATTGAACAATTTCAAACCAATTAGGATGCCACATGGAAAGTGCTGCTAAAACCCAATTTACCGCCCATACTGCCCCACTGCTTTTGAACGAGCTAACGGCTGACACCAAGGTCTTATCGTTAGACTGTTTTGACACCCTCCTTTGGCGCACCACCCTAACCCCTGCGGATGCTTTTTATACGCTAGCAACCCTCGAACCGTTTCAAACCATGCGCATGAGCGCGGTGCAGCGAGTTAAAGCCGAAGTAGAAGCCCGCAAGAAAAAATACCGACTACAAAACCACACGGAAGTGACGCTAAACGATATTTATTTATCCTTTGATGAAACACTCACTGCTGATCAGTTAAGTGCGTTGAGTGCCGCAGAATTAGCGCTGGAAATGACGCTTTGCTACCCTTTCTCACCCATGATGGAGTTAATACGCAAAGCGCATGCGCGCGGATTAAAAATCATTATTGTCAGTGATACGTATTTTTCAGAAGTACAATTACGGGAATTATTAAAAAAAGTATTACCGGCTGATATTTATCCATTAATTAGCGTGATATTTTGCTCTTCACAATATAATCTTTCCAAACATCAGGGCCTATTTAATGTGGTATTAAAACACCTAAATATTCCCGCCAACCAATTACTGCATTTAGGCGATAACGCCATGGCTGATTTATTGGCCGCGCAAAAAGCAGGACTCACCGCGCGACAATTAATTCATTTTGATGAACCGGTAAAACGTTTATTGCGCTTACAAGCAACGGCGGGCATGATTTTAGAACCCGAAATTCGTCGCAAGCGCCCATTGGTTAATCCGTATCGCGGTCTTTTGGCAAGCATCAATTATAATCGCGATGCCGCCTACCATTTAGGGTATCTAACCCTCGGCCCACTCATGCATGCATTTGGGCATTTCATCCTTAATACCATTGCTGATTTAAAAGCCGCGGGGAAAAAACCCAAAGTGGCTTTTTTATTGCGTGATGCTTATTTACCGGCTGAGGTGACGACAGCGCTTGCCAATCACCCCGTGGGGAAATTAGTGCGCATCAGTCGTTTTAGCGCCTATGCAGCGAGCTTTAGCACGAAAGAAGACGTGTTGCACTATGCAATGGAAAATGTGGGTTCAGAACGCTTTGACGACATCGGCAAACAACTTTTATTGTCAGAGAAATCTCGCGCCGCACTAACCAAGCAAGCAAAAGCCGCGGAAAGGCCTGCTGCCTGTTATTTAAAAGCATTGTCACGTCATTCTATGATGAAAGAAATTTTAGAAGCATCGAAACGATATCGCCAACGCTTTTTTAATCATTTGAAAAATGATCTCGATTTAGAAGCAGGCGACACACTGGTCTTTGTCGATTTAGGTTATACCGGTACGGCACAAAATAAATTAACGTCTATTTTCCGCAAAGAATTAAACATTGATATTTACGGTTGTTATTTAATCGCTTTACATACACCACAATGGCAAAAAAATCGCACTGGCTTATTAAATCCCGATTGTTGCGATGACCGAACGTTAAGCACGTTAGTCGCCTATATTGCCTTGCTTGAGCAACTTTGCACAACGACGCAACAAAGTGTGGTCGACTATACCGCTAACGGTGAACCGATTTATGCGGGTACGAAATTAAGTGATGAACAACATGACAAACTCATCACCGTGCAAGGCCATTGTTTGCAGTTTATTAAAGAGGCAGAAGATTATTTACAAAACATTCACATTCAATTAAATCCTGAAGAATTCCGCGATATCGCTTTATCGGCGCTCGCCCGTTTACTCTTTTTGCCAACTAGCGAAGAATTAAATTATCTCCGCGATTTTCAATTTGAATTAAACTTAGGAACGTCTGACTTAATTGATGTGTTTGATAGTGAAAAAGGATTAGCCGGCTTAAGACGGCGTGGTATGTTTTTTATGGAAAAAAACCTTAATTCGATGCGCACCAATTATCCGGCGGAACTACGCACTGCTGGCATGGAACTGGTATTGACCTTATTGTTACAACACCGCACGGGTTTTGATTTACGTGCTGAAGATTTAAGTTTACGTCGCGAAAAAGTCGATATTATTGTTTTAAGTAATGGCCAAACTTTAAAGCAAACCCTCGAAGCCATGCCCACGTACGATGGCTATTACGCACTGTTAACCCCCATTGGTTTGGGGCAATTTCACATTGGTCTTAATTTTGGTACACGCTTTAAATGGATACAAATCGAAAGCGCTGAAATCATGCCAACGCAAACCTTACTAGGTTCCAATGAATCAACCTACAGCGTGAATGTTGAACCCAGCTTAAGTGGCCAAGCCATTGTCGATCATGGCGGTGGATTATTTGAGTGCCTTGACAATAATGGTTTGATATTATTCACGCCACCAGCCATTACGTTTAAAGTTCCCTATACCTTACGCATTGTTTTTCGACCGATCGTTACACGCGATTTAAACGTTAATAAGGATTCTTTACATGCTAAGTCTGAAACCCGCGAATGTCTCTGATGAGTTGGCTTTAATTGCGCAAGGCCGCGAAGCCATTGCCATTGAAATGGCAGGGCTGAAACAGCTTTCCGAGCGCTTAGACAGTCATTTTGCTGCTGCCTTGCATTTACTGCTAAATTGTACCGGACGCGTTATTGTGACGGGCATTGGCAAATCCGGTTATATTGGCCGCAAACTCGCCGCAACCTTTGCCAGCACGGGCAGTCCTGCTTTTTTCCTGCACCCTGCTGAAGCCAAACACGGCGATGCGGGCAGCATCACCGCAGACGACATCATGATTGCCATTTCGTATTCCGGTGAAAGTGAAGAAGTGTTGGCCCTTCTTCCCGTTTTACAGCGCAAGAAAGTAACCATGATCAGCTTGACGGGTAATCCCGCTTCAACGCTGGCCAAATGCGCTAATGTGCATTTGAACGTGCAGGTGAGCAAAGAAGCTTGTCCTTTAAACTTAGCGCCGACCGCCAGCACGACCGCGACCCTTGCCATGGGTGATGCATTAGCCGTGGTTTTATTGAATTGCCGACAATTTACCGCCGAACATTTTGCCCTCTCGCATCCTGGCGGCAATTTGGGTAAGCGTTTGCTGTTGACGGTCCAGCAAGTAATGGTGACAGGCGCGGCAACGCCGAAAGTGAAACCGGACGTCTTGCTAAAAAATGCCATTATGGAAATGACGCAGAAAAAATTAGGCATGACGACGATTGTAAATGAACATGACCAGTTACTCGGAATTTTTACCGATGGCGATTTGCGGCGTGTTTTTAGTCAGGAGTTTGATATCGGAAAAACAACGATTGAGAAGGTGATGACGAAAAACCCGAAAACCATTTCTGATCAAGCAATGGCTGTGGATGCGTTAGAGATGATGAAAGAGCATAAAATTACCGCATTGGTGGTGTCAGATCGTGATAATAAGGTGTGTGGGGTTATACACATGCATGATTTATTACGGGTGGGGTTAAACTAAGCTGTCATTGCTTGGCCGCTTTACGGCCAAGCAATTGACGTACTATCAAGCCACCGCCGTATTCACCCGCGCCACGCTCTTCGCACTAATATATTGCCTCAGCCGCTGGTTCTCTTGCTCCACGCTCTTAGTCCATTCCACCAAACCAAAACGGCGTAAATTTAACCGGTCCCACAAATACCCAGGCACCGCCATACCACGCTCCAGCGCATTTAATGCATGCGCACATTGGCTAGCAAGATCTGCGACTTCCGCGACTTCCTGCCAACCAAAGTTTAACGGTTGATCCATATCCCCTACAATGTGTTGCCAATTCCCTTGCAAGGCTTTTTGCGCTGCATTCATCCCTTGACGGAAACAAGCTGCCGCTTCATTAGGACGTCCATCACCGGCGAAAATCATCCCGGCATACATAGCAGCAGATAAAATTTTCGTCACAAGCAACGGACTAAATGCCAACGGGTCCATGGCCGCACACGCGAGAAACGCTTGTAACGCTTCTTGTCGATTACCAAACAATAATAAAATTCGCGCCGCGACATAATGCAAGGAAATGGCCCAGCGCACGCAGTGCGGGTTATCACGTTGATAATCTTGATCATAAATATTAATGGAGGATACTAATTGCTGGGCAATTGAAGTATTCACCATGCCAAATTCCAAAAATTGATAACCCAACACACACAATGCTGCGCCTAAATCCGCAGAACCGGGGCGGGCTGAATTGGCAATCGATTGGCAAAATTGCATTAACACATCGCGATCATTAATGCGCGCGCCTAATTGCACCATGGTGCGATACACCCAAGGATTATCGTAATACCGTCCGAAATCCACGTGTTGCGGAAGCATTTGATCTTCTGTATCAAAGGAATTGGCATAAGGCACATCCGTTCCGCGTGGATCAACGCAAGCAGAAATAATCCACCATTCGGTTTGCATGTGATCCGGTGCCGTTAAAGGAACGGGGTGCATATTGCGGTGTTTGTCCCATAATTTAAAACCGCCGCCGGCCGTTTGTGCAAAACGATCTTCCACAATAAAATGTTTGCCGATTGCCGTTTTTAATTTAAACCAATCAAACACGTGATAATGATACGGATTGGGATCGCGGCCCGTTTCATCACACCATAAATTGGGTACACTACCAATGAAACGACCATCGGGTTTTAAAACACGTTTCACTTCGGTCAAGAAAATTTCATAATCCGGCACGTGTTCAATAGTTTCAAATGAGACAACGATATCAACGGAATGATCGGGGATAAAATCAAGTTTGGTCACATCCGCCGTCTGATAAGTAATGGCAGGATTGGTCGCAGCAAAATTGGCATTGGCATATTCGACAGAAGTCGGATCAATATCCACGCCAATAAATTGCGTGCCAGGGCTTGCAGCCGCCATGATTGCCGTACCATAACCCAAACCACAAGCCGCATCTAATACCACATCCCCTTCGCGAATTTTACTCGCTGCTAACACATAGCGAGAGGTGTGGCCATCTGAGCAACGCCCCGCTTCGCGTAACATGTCCATGTGTAAATCGCGGTTTTGTAATAACCACTGCAGGGGAAATTGTTCAAGCGCCGCTTCTGGAACGCATTCAAAGAACGTGAGCGTTTGCACACGTTCATCTTCTAGACTGTTAAAGTCATGAACTTGCATAGTGCGCGGATGTAACCGTAAACCGCCAGCAATCGCTAACTTTTCCCAATTTAAACGCGATGCCGTTTCTGGACGCGAGCGGGCAATAGCTAAACCTTCGGACGTTAAACACATGACGACCTGGCGCTTAGCCAGCGAGCGTAAGACACGAAATAATGCATTAAAATGTTCATTTTTATACTGCAAAATTTCATCACCAATGATGACGGTATCAAATGCCTTGGGCTCAAAGGGATGATCTAGCAATGTGCCGCGCACGAATCGGCCTGGCGCACAATCAGATTGCGCTTTAACAACTGCCTCATTGGGGTCCATTCCAAACGCATCTACCGAACGTTTCAATAATTGGAATAATAATGCCCCTTGGCCACAGCCAATATGTAAATAACGGCCTAACCCACACACTTTTAGAATTGCTTCGACATCACTAATCATAAATCACTCCATTATTGATAGGCTTGGTCAGATCGATATTCTTTTCCTTTGATATAAATCGTTAGCGCCAGTGAATTACGTTCTTGCGTGTTCGCAGGAATGGGTAGCACACTGTGCCAACTCTTTTCAGTACGCACAAAAGCATACGCTGAATTAGGCTTAAACGGGTTCATTTTTAAAATCGGGAATTGTTGACCAGCACGGGTGTGAAAACACGTTCCTAACTGCACTTGCGATTCATCTTGTGGAAAATAAAATTGCATGGTGGCAATTTTATAGGGAGCGTCAGTGTGGACCCCAATGCGATAACCCGGAAAATCTCGATACAAAATTGGCATAGTGATTATTTCCGGCATTGCATTGCCATAAATATGTTGGATGCGTGATTTAAATTTTTCCACAATCACGCTTTGTAACAAGGGCGCGGTAAGAATCGCATTCATTTGCTGCCAAAAATCGCGTTGTGCGGGTGGTAGACGGCTAATGCTGGTTTGTTGTAAGTCTAATAATTTACGTGTAATTGTCCCATCTTTTAATACAGCATCTGGATGATTGATAAAATTATAATGGTCAGAAGCAGGTAAGTTCGCCAAAATATCCCCGTATAAATTTTGAGGAAAAACCTCTTCCATAAAAATATTATGGTCAGGTTCAGCGTCAATTTTCGCATTCAGAATTTTATCAACTAATCGATCAAGAATGGCTTCCATAATCGTCCCTTATTGAGTATCTAATTTCATTTTAAGCCGCGCAATAGCCCCTGCATGTATCTGGCAAATCCGTGCTTCCGTTAACATTAAAATTTCACCAATTTGTTTAAAAGTAAATTCATCTACATAATAGAGGGATAAAATCGTTTGTTCGCGTTCAGATAAGTGTTGCAATTCACTTTTAATAAATTGCAGCATCTGTTCTTTTTGATTAATTAGCGCTGGATTTCCTTCCATTTCACTAACTAGCGCATAATCACGCTCGTTCTCATCCAAACTAATCACGTTGGCAAGATGGACTTGAGTACACAATTCCAAATGCTCAGTTAAACTTAAACCCAGTTCGGTTGCGACCTCTTCTGCTGTTGGCTCGCGTTTTAATTGTTGTTCTAACCGCTGAATAGCCTTGCCCATGGCCTTAGCATGTTTTAACGTCTCACGCGTGCCCCACGAATTTTTGCGCAACGAATCAATAATTGCCCCACGAATGCGTATACCGGCAAAGGTTTCAAAAGACGTTTTCATGTCACTCTTAAAATTGGTCCGCGCTTCAAGTAACCCAATAAAACCCGCTTGTAACAAATCATCCAATTCAATAAACGAAGGCAAACGTCGCTTAATATGCAGCGCGATGCGTTTGACTAACTGCTGATGTTTCACCACAAACTGATGCAATTCCAATTCAGTTTGTTCGGCGTAATAATCTATGCCTTGCAAAGTTGCTCCTGGTAGCTTGGCTGAATTAAGCGTTCAAAAAAGAATTGAATACCGCCTGTTACTGGAATTTCGTTGTTCCAGTAGGTAATACCATGTGCCAAATTGGAAAAGGCTAAGGTTGCTTTCGCTTGAGGAAATTGATCTACCACCGCCACTTGGTCACGCGCAGCTAAAGCCACAAAATCATCTTGTGGGATATATCCTAAATAATTCATGCTCACATCAAAAAACTTTGCAGTCACAGCTTGGAATTTACAAAAGACATCAAAGCCTTCTTGTAGCGATTGCGTTTTATTCACAACGACCCCAAACCGTTCACGACCAAAACGTTGATGCATGATTTTAACGACTGCATAACTATCCATTAATGAGGCAGGATCATTGCAAATAACCACAACGATATCTTGCGCAGCATGCGTAAAATTTAATACTTGACTGGAAATACCGGAAGCCAAATCAATGAGCATGATATCAATCGATTGCGTTAGTTCGGAAAAAGAATGAATTAAATCAATTGCGGCCTCACCCGATAAATCAGCCATCTGCTGCACACCGGAAGCTGCTGGAATAATCATTAACCCATGGGGGCCCGTCACACACGTATCTTTTAAACTGCATTTACCAGCAAAATAATCGGCAAGCGTCCGTTTCGGCTTTAATCCTAATAAGACGTCCACATTGGCCAAACCTAAATCGGCATCAAACAATAAAACTTGCTTGTTCTGTTTGGCAAACGACAAGGCTAAATTAATCGCAATAGTCGTTTTTCCTACGCCGCCTTTACCACCAGTGACTGACAAAACGCGCATAAGCACTTGCTCCCAGCAAATCCATCATTGATTTATCGTTCGCATCACGGATAAACGCCGCTTTGCCGTTTTGCCTTTGGTTTTTGGAGCAGCCTCACGACAGAGCATGGTATTAATTAAATGGTCTGCGTCTGCTGGAAGCAACTGTTGAGTATAGGAAGCATTATCTGCAATAAAACTTAATGGCAGTTCTGCTTCAATAACTGCATGAATTAATTCCGTGCCATCTACCAAACCTTCGGTATGACTCAAGAAACAACTTTTCGGACGAGCAAGCGTATAAGCTGCAAGCAATTTGCGGATGACTTTCCCATCCAAACACGCAGAAAGCACCACGTGATAGTCAATTTTAGGGAAAGCAAAAGAAAGTAATTGCACTGCCTCTGCTAAATCACCTGCCTGATCAGCATTCATGCCCGGAAAATCAATTAAAACCCAGTGCTTATCTTGGCAGGATTTTTGAACGCTAATTACCTCGGTTCGATCTCCCACATAATGCAGCGGAATTGATTGGCGTGAGCAGAAATGGGTAAGGCGCTTAGTTTCCGCAATTTCATTATAATCCAGCGTAATAATGCTAAGACAGTTTGGGCCGTATAATTGTTGTAATTGGGTCGCAAGCTTCATGATTACTGTCGTTTTACCGACACCCGATGGGCCAATAAAAGCCAGTTGCTTGCTTTCAAGTAACTGCGCTGGTGCTGCATGCACTAATAAATTTTTAATGGTTTGCGGTTTTAATCGACCCGCGCGAAAGTTTGGTTGTTTCACTAAACTCGCTACTTCTTGTACTTGGTTTGCTAGCTGGCCAATCTGTAATTGTAAACTTTGCATCAGGGATAGCATTCCTTCATTGGGTACGCCGTTCCCCTCAGGAAGCCCGGCAATAATCTCGACCCCTTCCGCTACGGTTCGCGTTGAATAAATTAATGCTTCATCGCCCAAGGAGGCATGAATCATTGCCATGGCTTTTTGATTATTCAGCGCAATAAATTTTTGCATCATTCCCTACCTAGCCAATTTTGGCGACAATCTTCAGTTGTCGGTCGTCTGGAATTTCGTTGTGGGAAAGAAAATGCATGACCGGGATGCTTGGTTTGTATAACTTTTCCAATAAGCCCCTTAGATCGCCCGCAATTAATAATATTGCTGGGTTTGCATCCATCTCACACCGCTGCACATATTCCAGTAACTTGTTGTAAATCCGTTCTGAGAGTGACGGCTCTAACACCACGACCCGCTCACCTAATTCCGGATTCGCCTGGATAGACTTATGCAATATCTGTGCCAACTCATTATCTAAAATCGCCACTGGGATTTCTTTTTTACTGCTGCAAATGCTGTAAACAATTAGCTGCTTTAAGGAAGAACGCACCGTCTCCACTAAACTGTCGATGTCTTTAATTCTAGCCCAGGTTTCTATCATCTTTTCCGCGATGGTGCGTAAATCAAGCAGTGGAATATCAGATTGCAACAAGCGTTGCATGACAGTCACAATGACATTGATCGGCACACTTTGGGCGCTCGATGTGAGGGTTTCTACTAGCTTCGGTGTGGTTTGTGTTAAGCGATTGAGTAACTGCTGCACCTCATCATAGCCTAAAAGATGGGACGAACTGCTGCGGATAACATGATTTAAATGGGTCGCGATCACGGTGCTCGCATCGACCACCGTATAACCTAAACCCGCTGCATGATCGCGTTGATTACTGGGAATCCAATACGCATCCAAACCAAACGTTGGATCTTTACACGCAATTCCAGCCAGTAAATGTTTAATATGCCCTGGATTAATCGCCAATTGCATATCCGGGTGGACTTCTGATTCAGCAATAATGACATTTTTGAGGTAAATCCGATAATGATTACCGCTTAAATTTAAATTATCTTTTACGTGCACAGAGGGAATTAAGAAGCCTAAATCATGCGATAATTTCTTCCGGATCGCTTTAATGCGGTTAATCAGTAAACCATCCTTTTGCACACCCACTAATGTAATTAATCCATAACCAATTTCTAAAGCAATACGATCACTTGAGACAACTTCACTCCAATCGAGCTCACCTGACTCCGGTTTTCTCAATGCTTCTAAAGCTTGCGCAGGATCTTGTAGCGCGGCTTGTCCGCGTTCCTTCTTACGAGCAATTAAAAAGGCAACGCCTCCTGAGACCACACTTAGCATTAAAAAAGGCACATGGGGCATGCTTGGAATCAGCGCTAAAATAAATAAAATTGCCGCAGTCACTAAAATGGGTTTCGGGTCACTGAATAATTGCGTGATGGTTTGTTGACTAATATCTTGTTCATTACTAACCCGGGTTACCATGATTGCTGCGGAAATAGACATTAATAGCGAAGGAATTTGTGCGACTAAACCATCACCGATGGTTAACAAAGAAAAGTTTTTGACAGCTAACGCGAGCGGCAAATGATTTTGAAAAACCCCGATAATGATACCGCCAATTAAGTTGATGAATAAGATGAGCAACCCTGCCACCGCATCACCACGCACGAATTTACTGGCACCATCCATTGAACCGTAGAAATCGGCTTCTTCCATGATATCCGCACGGCGCTTTTTCGCCTCATCTTGGTTAATGACGCCCGCATTTAAATCGGCGTCAATCGCCATTTGTTTACCCGGTAATGCATCTAACGTAAAACGCGCACTCACTTCAGAAACACGACCGGCACCTTTTGTGACGACCACAAAGTTAATGATCATCAAGATGGCGAACACAATCATACCCACGACAAAATTACCGCCGATGACCACTTCACCGAAGGCACGAATTACTTGACCGGCTGCATCGGGGCCTTGATGACCATGCAATAACACCACACGCGTCGAGGCAATATTTAAGGTCAAGCGCAATAAAGTGGTGACGAGCAAGATAGTCGGGAAAATACTAAATTCGAGTGGGCGTTTTACGTATACGCAAACCAGCAAAATCACTAATGATAATGCAATATTAAACGAAAAGAGCAAATCCAATAAAAAGGGGGGCAAGGGTAAGATGGTCATCGCCAGCATCGAAATGACCAGGAGTAAAATACCCATATTCATGCTTTTTAAATTACTGGGTAATAATCTCAATAAGCTTTCCATTGCCAGTATCATCCATTATTCGTTATAAACCAATTCCTGCGGTATTTTTAAATCTTGTGTCATAATCGGTAAACCCTGCGTTTTACCTTGTTGATAATTCTTTAATTGATTTACATACGTTAACACGATTGCAATCGCCATGTAGAGCCCAGGATTAATTTCTACCCCCAAATTGGAGGTGTGATAAATTGCCCGGGCCAGTAAGGGCGCGGGATAAATCGGCACGCCATTGGCAATGGCAATTTCACGTATTTGTTGCGCTAGATGATCCTTTCCTTTGGCGATGACCCTGGGCGCGCGGTCTTTTCGTTCTTCATAGCGAATTGCCACAGCATAGTGTGTTGGGTTTGTAATGATGACCGTTGCTTTTGGCACAATTAAACTCATGCGTTGACGCAATAATGACAATTGCCGACCGCGCATTTTGCGTTTCACTTCCGGATTACCTTCTGACTCTTTACCTTCATCTTTGACTTCTTGATCCGACATGCGGTTGCGTTTGAAGTACTCATACCAAGTGTAGAAAACATCATAACCAATCACGAACACGATGACACCAGCGAGCACGCTGACAAAATCACTGGTTAATCCATATAAATGGATTGCGGCTTGATTTAACGGTAATTGCGATAAATGCATCAATTCCGGGATACGGCTATAAGTAAAGTAACCGAGTGCTGACATAATTAAGCTGACTTTTAACATGGCACCCACAACGCCCATCACCAAGCGTGAAGAAAACATTTTTTTTAAATTGTTGAGCGGATTTAATTTGCCAAAATTCGGCTGCAAGGGTTCTAAGGTAAAGTTCCAACCGCCAAATAAAAACGGGGACAAAAGCGTGGTGGCGAGAATACCAGCAAAAAACGGCAACAGTAACAATAAGGTGTTAATCCCTAATATTTTTAAAATGGGGCCAGGAAAATCCTTATAACGCACGACATCGCCAATTGCATCAAAACAATAAATAAAATTGGCTGCAAGAGCGTGGGCAAATTTATTAGCAAAAAAGCTTAGTAAAATAATGGAGAAAATAAACACCGAACCACTCGATAAATCTTTTGAACGCAGTGCCTGGCCACGACGCCGTAACTCGGTAATCCGTTTACCGGTCGGTTCGTGTTTTTTTTCTAAACCAGAGTCTTCAGCCATGCGCAAGCCCCAGCATAAATTGCCTAAAGGTCAACAAGGCATCATTAAGCGCGTTCGTCGCACCTTGCGTAAATAAACCAAAGGTTAGATAAAGAACAAATAAGCCAAGTGCTAATTGAATATTGACACCAATGGAAAAAATATTAAATTGCGGAGCAAATTTGGTCATCGTAGCCAAGGCAATATTTACCAGCAAAGCGACCGTAATAGAGATGATCGATAGCAAAGTGGCACCCGTAAAAATCACACCGGCAAAACCCACTACCTTCGGCAGCAAATTGACATTAAATTGTAATGCGGTAATGGGTAGAACGGTGAAACTATCTACCACCGTTTTAAATAAAATCAAATGGCCATTCATTAAAAAAAACAATACAGTTGCAACAATGAAATAAAAGTCAGCTAAGCTCGTGATGTAACCATAGCGCTGATCAATTAAGCTAGCTAAACTTAAACTCACTTGGGTAGCGACAATTTGCCCAACGCCGATAAAAATATCAAAAACAATGTTGATAATGAGCGCCGCTGAAAAACCAATAATGCCTTGCACTAACATTGCAATAATGAGTGCTAAATTAAATTCATTTTCGATGGGAGGTTTTGGCTGCTGCAAAATCACATACACTGATAATACTACCGAGATAGCTGTAATCATGCGCAAGGTAATCTTATCGCGTCGCAATACAGTCACTGATGTTAATAGCACGCCAATGCGCGTCATCACTAAAATGAATGGCATAAAGTAAGCATAAATAATCGGTAAATAGCTTAAAATTTCCATTGATTACCTAATATATAAAGGTAAATTAGTTAACATATGCCGCATAATTTCACCTAATTGGCTGAGTAACCAGGGCCCAAAAACAAACATCAAACCAAATGTTACGATCATTTTGGGAATAAAGGTCAGTGTCATTTCATTGATTTGTGTTGCCGCTTGAAAAATTGACACTAACAAACCAATCACCAACGAAGGTAGCGTCACTAAACAAACCGCCACCACGGTGTAATACAATAAATCTTGCATCGCTAATAACATATGGAGATTATTCATCCTCACCTCGCATGAGTTTTAAGGCAGCCAAATCATCATTACGTAACTGATCTTGCCGATTAGCAGCTTGCATATTCTCTAACTGAATTTTAGCTAAAAAGTGGTTCATGGTTTGTAACTTTTGCTCTAACACGCGTAATTGCTGTAATTTCGCCTGCTGAATGATAATGATTTTTTTTATTTCATTTTCTTCCGAATGAATAATCTTTTCGATTTTTAATGTAAATTGAATGCGATTTTGGTGCAACGCTGGCACGCGATGGCTAATGCGCACCTCTTTAGCGTCCATGTATTCATGTAAGTAGGTAATCAGCCGTTGTAATGATTCACGCTTTTGCGCTAAAAATTGATTAATGCGCGTCAAATCCGTTTGGATGATCGCTTTCTGCCGCTCTAGCGATTGTTGAATAACTTTAATTTGACGTATATCGCGCATGGTTTTCTTCCTTATGCGCCACTAAAAAATTGGTTGAGTTGTAATGTATTTTCTTCAAAATTACTGGTTTCAAACATGCCTTGCTGCATGAATTGATCCATGGCTTCTCGATAATGAATGGCTTCATCAATAATCCGATCCGCACCGCGTTGATACATACCGATATTAATTAAATCTTTGTTTTTTTGATAAGCCGTAAAGTTACGTTTAAATCGGTTTGCATTCTGCACTTGTTGCGGTGAAACCACGGCCGGCATCACCCGACTAATCGAGCGCTCAATATCAATAGCAGGATAATGCCCCGCTTCGGCTAATTGTCTGGATAAAAAGATGTGGCCATCCAAAATAGAACGAGCATGATCGGCAATGGGATCTTGATGATCGTCGCCTTCCACCAATACCGTGTAGAAAGCGGTAATGGAACCACCCGCTTCGGTCCCATTACCAGAGCGTTCTACGTATTGCGCTAATTTAGCAAATACAGTTGGCGTGAATCCTTTTGTCGCTGGCAATTCGCCTGCGGCAAGTGAAATTTCACGTTGTGCATGTGCATATCGCGTTAAAGAATCCACAATGAGTAGCACATCTAAACCTTGATCGCGGTAATATTCTGCTAATGTTGCTGCTAATGCAGCGCCATGCACGCGTAAAAGAGGCGAAGTATCAGCAGGCGCCGCAACCACCACCGATTTTCTTAAACCCGCCTCACCTAAACTTTCTTCGATAAATTCCTTTACTTCCCGACCCCGTTCACCAATTAACCCCACAATGACAATGTCAGCTGCGGTGTTTCGTGTCATCATGCCGAGTAAAACACTTTTACCAATACCACTACCCGCAAAAATACCGAGGCGCTGGCCTTTGCCCACCGTCAACAATGCATTAATCGTACGAATACCCACATCGAGCGGCTCGGTAATGCGTTTGCGATGCAAAGGATTAATGATTTTATGCACGGAAGAGCAATACCCTTCTGCCATTAAAGGACCTTTTCCATCAATGGGTTCGCCATAAGCATCTAAAATACGACCTAACATGGCCCCGCCAACGGGTGCACGCATGCCATGCGTCAGTGGCTTCACTTCGGCACCGGGTTTGACTCCATTTGTATCTTGCAGTGCCATTAAATAAGTGCGCCCACCTGAAAATCCGATCACTTCCGCTTTACACCAAACATCATCACCCAATGCAATATTGCACAAAGTACCAAGCGATAACGATAAACCGGTTACTTCCACTTTCATGCCGACAATGCGCTTTACAATCCCAATGTGTTGGGAAGCAGGATTAAGCATCACTTCTTGCTGTAAATGAGCAAGATAAGCCGTGAGCTTTTCCTTCGTTAACACATCAGTCATGGCTTAACCCTAATAAATTGTCGATGCGTTCAGATAATATTGCGCGAACTTCTGCAATGTGAGTTTTTACAATCATATCGCCAGAGTTTAGATTTGCGTCTGTCTGCCAAATTAAATTATCCGCGGTCATTTCGGCTAATTGCTCTTTATCTGCATTGGATATAAAAACCGTGATCGGTGCTTTTTGCTCCGGCACCTCATCTAACAGACTACGCAACATCTTTGGTAATAAGTCAGCATCTTGTTTTAATTCTTGGTGAATAATTCTTAATGCAACCTTGCGAATAATATCGTTGATAAAGCCCAACACTTCTTCATCAATTAAGCGCACTTGGTTAGCAAGATGTGCCAGCACTTGATTGCTTAAATTAATGCGTTCACTGTATTCATGTTTTAATTGCGCAAGTTCTGCTTCTTTTTGTTGTAGGGCATTTTGCAATGGATCAGGCACTTGGGACGCAAGAATGGGGCTATCAATGCCAATATTTTCTACCACATCCAAACCTGAAGTAAAAATAGCCTGCGGGTCCATTAATGGGTTATTGAGCTCTGGAAATTTCCATTCATTTTGCCCGACCATCATTTAGCCTTAGACAACAATGTCAGAAGTATTTTTTGAGGGGATAATAATTTTTTCTTCTTCCGCTAAACTCTTAGCAAGTAGCACTAAGCGTTTTTGTGCCTCAACCACCGCTGCCAATTTAACGGGGCCTTTTGATTCCATATCATCCCTCAAAATTTCCGCCGATTTTTGCGACATGTTTTTTAAGAAAGCATTTTTTACTAAATCATCAGCGCCTTTTAATGCCATTACTAAATCTTCGCTTTGCGCTTCTTTTAAAACAATTTGCAAACTCCTTTTATCAAGCTGGGCTAAGCGCTCAAAAGGAAAGATTTTATCTTCAATCTGTTCATATAAATTTTTATCCGTATCAGCAATATTAGCGAGCAGATCACGCTCAGAATCGCCATCTAAATGGGAAATAATTTTCACAACCGCCTCTACGCCATCTACTGTAATGGCATTGTAACTCTCAGCATTAATGAGCTGCATCTCAAAAAATTCTGATAATGCCTCCATGCTGTATTTAGCGATTGAGCCGATATGGGTCATGCGAATAATCACATTTTTTTGCACTTCTTTCGGCAAGCTCTTAATGACTTTAGAAGCTTTTTCGCTGTTTAAAATAATTGTTGCAATCACAGCAATAATCTGTGGATGTTCATCTTGAATAATCGCTACAATATTTTCAACCGACTGTTGCTTAAATTGATCAATCCATTTTGAACGCTCGCCATCTAATCCTTCCGTTAAACTACCAATTCTTCCGTGTTCGACGGCCGAATTCAGCGAATTTTTTAAATAAGCCTTAGTGACTAAATCAATCCCAGAACCACCCGTTACTTCTCTAAAAAATTCATTTAATGCCACAATCACTTCATATTCTGAAACCGAACCAATCTCATTAATTTGCTCAATAATTTTCGCAATTTCATGTTGATCCAGGTTTTTCAAAATATCGGCAGCATATTTATCGCCCATACCGAGTAGGATAATGGCCGCATTTCGTAATTTATCCATAATTATTCTTTCCCAACCCAGTTCTTAAGAATTAAGCTGACTCGCTCCGGATCTTTACTTGCTAATTCTTTTAAGCGTAATATTTGCTCTTTTTTCAATTCACTCATCTCGGGTGTTACCTGCATCGTACCATCTGCGGTGACGGCTACTTCCCCTGCTTGCGCTCCCACACCAGAGACGAAGAGACGGTTAATACGGCGATACACTAAAAATATGAACACAAAACCCAAGATGATGCCAACCAACCGTTTGATCCAATCTAAGAACCAGGGTTGTTGCCACATGGGGTTTTCTACTGGTTTTAAATCGGTTGCTAAATCGGTAAATGAACTGTTAACCACCGTCACTTTATCACCGCGTTTTTCATCATAACCAATCGTTGCTTTAACCAAGTCATTAATTTTAGCCAACATTTGCGGCGTAATCGGTTTCGTAATCACTTTAGAACTATTCGGATCTTTTACCGTGGTATTATCAACAACCACAGCAACGGATAAACTCATGAGTTTAGGTGTACTGGATTTTGTGTAACTGACTGATTTATTCACTTCATAATTTTTAATGCTTTGGCTTTTGGATTGGCCTGAACTGGTACTACCACTACCGCCGCTAGCGCCTTTATTATCAGCATCACTTTCAGGTGGCGTATTAGCCAATGCGCCTGGTGTACCCGATGAACCGGCTGAATTCGTTGATTCGTTTTCGCTTTGTTCACTACGAATCACTTTTTTATCGGGGTCATATTGTTCTCTGGCTTCTTCTTGTTGCGTAAAGTCTAAATTTGCATTAACCCGCACATTGACTTTATTATCACCCAAGAGGGGAGCCAACATTGATTCAATGCGTTTTTCATAATAATTTTGCAAATTGTTTTGATAAGTCATTTGCTCAGCGCTGAATATCGAATTTTTATCCATGGCTGATGATAAATAGTGACCGTATT
This sequence comes from uncultured Coxiellaceae bacterium, assembly GCA_964597435.1. Lineage (GTDB taxonomy): Bacteria > Pseudomonadota > Gammaproteobacteria > DSM-16500 > DSM-16500 > Aquicella. Next base: position 24,827 of record CAZQXH010000002.1, read on the forward strand.
GATCAGTAATCGCTACATCATTAGGATCTAACCCCGGCACACTGCTAGCAATAATCTGGATAATGGCACGAATTTTTTCTTTATCCGATGATAAACCTGCTGCGGCATTTACCACAACTGATGCTGTTGGTCTTTGATTTTCATCTGCAAAAATATTATTTTGCGGAATAGCAATGTGCACTTTTGCGGCTGATACTCCTTCTAATGCACTAATGGTTTTCGCTAAATCACTTTCTAAAGCCCGCACATAGCGTGCATTTTCTAAAAATTGGCTACTACCAATGCTCGCTTGATCATTCAAATAGGAAAAATTAAAACTATCATCCTTTGACACACCTGCGCTCGCCAAACGCATCCGCGCCATTTGCATGTCCTTTGCAGCAACATACAACAACCCATCATTGTCATTAATTTTATATTGCACACCGGCTTTATCTAATGTGTCGATAATCGTACTTAAATTTTGCGATGACACTTGATAATCTAAAGGGCGATACAAGGGATCTTTAATCGACATATACAATGTCATCCCCATCGCGACACTCGCTGCAATGCCAACTAACATAAAAAGTTGTTTTGCTGCAGCGCCTTGCAGTAGATTACGTGCATTTTCAACTAATTTCGCTGTTGTTGACATAGTTTATTTACCTTAAACCGGCATATTCATAATTTCTTTGTACGCATCTAAAATCTTGTTGCGCACGGTTACTAAGCCTTCAAAGGCTAATTTGGATTTTTGTGAACTGACAATCACATCGGATAAGCTGACATTTTGGTCCCCTAAAATGTAAGCATTTTTTAATGATTCCGTAGCGCTTTGCATATTATCGACGGTTGCAACCGCACCTTTGACGCTTTGCATCGTGTTTGAAAACGAATTCGTCGCCGGTGTTTCCAGTGGCTGCGCCTTAAATGCACTGGATTGATTCGAAATATCGCGAATCTTATTCAACATCTCGGTAAGATCCGCCTTAACACCCGTAACTGCTCCAATCGCCATTTTCTTAACCCTCATGCGTCTTCTGGTTAGACTCATGCAATTTCCGTACCAAGTTCGACCGATTTGACATAGCCAGCGACAAAAGTGGTATAGTATAGCTATGATTTTGCTGACAAGTTTCTCCCAGCCACTGAACGGATTCAGGGAAAAGCGATGACTAAGCATAACGAATGCGTGTTACTTAATGATGGATGCGAGGCTTGCCACTATGTTAGCCATGCCTTCAGTTTGCTTGGGTTGCCTCTGAAAAAAATGGAATTGCCCGCTTTTGCAGACCAAAACCATAATCAACCGATTGTGCTCGTTTGTCCTGTACTTGAAATGAAGGCGTCTAAAGCCATTTATGCCGCTTTAATCGCCCAACAAGCGAGTATGGTCTCGCTCCGCCCAGAAAATGAGCGTAGACCTGCTGAATTAGCCTTCCAATGCCTTAACATGCCTTTTACCGCAGCGCAGCTAAAACACAGCATCGCGGTACTGCGCGATATGATTGCAGAGCCTGCGCCACAGGTTCAAACCGTGTTAAATCGCTTAATTGGGAATAGTGACGCCATTAAAGCCATCCGCCATTTGATTATCCAAGTAGCCGAATCTGATGCCACGGTCTTAATTTTGGGTCAATCCGGTACGGGTAAAGATGTGATTGCAACGTGTATTCACCAACTGTCGGAACGCAGAGAAAAGCCTTATGTCCCCATCAATTGTGGCGCGATCCCGCATGAACTGATTGAAAGCGAATTATTCGGCCATGAAAAAGGGGCTTTTACCGGTGCATTATCAAGACGCGCAGGCCGCTTTGAGATGGCAGCGAATGGCACCTTATTTTTAGATGAAATTGGTGACATGCCCTTGCCGATGCAGGTTAAGCTGCTCCGCGTTATTCAAGATCGGATTATTGAACGCGTTGGTGGCAACACTAGCATCAAAGTAGATGTGCGTTTAATTGCCGCTACTAACAAAAATTTATCCGATGAAATTCACCAACATCATTTCCGAGAAGACTTATTTTATCGTTTAAATGTTTTTCCGATCCACGTTCCCTCTTTAGCAGAGCGCAAAGAAGATATTCCGGTCTTAATTGAACATTTACTGGATAAAATGGCCGTACGCTTAAAACATCGCATTGATTTTACCGAACGCGCTTTAGACCATTTATCAAATTATGCCTGGCCTGGCAATATTCGCGAATTAGAAAACTTTTTAGAACGCATGGTTATCATTCATCGTGATAGCATCGTTGATGAAAAACATTTAGATGCAGAATATAAAATTGTGGCACAAGCTAAAACTGCGCCCATTTTACCTACCATTAATCATGATGCGTTTAACATTAAAGAATACATTTCAGATGTAGAAAGACAGCTAATTGAATTTGCACTCTCGCGTTCGAATGGCATTGTGAATGTCGCGGCAAATTACTTAGCCATGGGGCGCTCCACTTTAGTTGAAAAAATGAAGCGCTACAATTTAGCCTAAGGTTTCATTCTTAATAAATCCATCATTACCGATTGTAATTGCCCATATGTTTCTTGGGCAATTTGCAGTGAAAATAATTCTGCTTTGTAGTCAGATGCTGCTTTATAAGGATCTACAACCGCTAAATTCTTATAGGTTTCGCTTTGGTTTTGTAACAAACGTTTATTCAAATCCGCCTGGGTTTGAATAATTTGCATACGCGAACCCACCGTACTGCCATAAGCGGTAATGTTTGAAAACAGTTGTTCAAAGGTACCACCAAGCTGTGATAATTTTTGCTGTTGTTGCGCAATTTTAGTGGGGTCTGTTCCATTCTTTACTTCTAAAACATTAATGAGATCATTCATCCAATCCAGCATATTTTGCTTGGGAGCGGGTGAAACCGTGAAGGTATCCCCATTTTTTGGCCCACCGCTAATTTGCAAGTTAATCCCATTAAAATTGATTTTCGTTTCACCGTCATAAACGGGTGAATCCGTCGGGGGCGTTGCAGGTGGCACTGGAATGACTTGGCCACTCGTTGCACCAACCACTTGATAGGTTAATTGTCCCCCATTATCCACAAAGCTAATCGTGTAAGTATCTGCAACATAGTCTGCTTGATTAACGGCACCACCACTATAAATAATCCCCGTGCCAGTGTTCGCACTGTTTGCCTCAATGACGCAAGTGCCATTGCCCATGTAAATATCGCCAAACACGGCAAAACCTGAATCAGTATAAATACTCGGTGTGTTCGGTGCGATATTAATGGAAGACGTGGTCATATTACCTTGGTAAATATAATTACCACCTGATAACACAAAGGGTGGTGTGGTAGTCGCTGTTCCAGAAAAAATATAATCGCCATTCGCATCTTGCATATTCGTTACCGATGTTAAGTGACTTAACATCCCTTTCAATTGACTTGCAATCGTAGAACGGTCTACATCTGACATCGTACCATTTTGTGCTTGCTTAAAATAAGTTTGCACACCAGTCAACGTATTTGTAACATCAGCAATAGCATCTTCATAAGTTTGCGCACGGTTTTGTGCTATTTCTAAGTTTTGCTGATAGCCTGCTAGATTATTCATATAATCCACAGTCGATTTAATGCGGCTCGCTAATACTGGATCATCGGATGAATGTTGTAATTTTAATTGGGTAATATTTTGACTTTCGAACCGGTTCACATTTTCATATTTCATATTCAACAAGGCTAATTCTTGTTGAAACATATTATTACTGGGAATACGCATAATTAACCTCGTCCAATACCAATAATGGTTTCAAGAATTGTTTTTGCCACTTGAATAATTTGTGAGCTGGCTAAATACGCCTCCTGGTACACGGAAAAATTAGTTGATTCTTCCGCCATGCTAACTTCCGATATTTGCGCATATCGCGTTCCTGCTGCTTCTAAAATTACTTTCCCACTGTCGGCATAAGTTTTGGCTGAGTTGGTTTGCACCGAAACGGTATTCGTTAACAAATTATAGCCTTGCGATAACGTTAATTGGCCATTTTGTAATTGGCCGCTATCTAACTTATGCTCCATGGCAATGGCATTACGATTATCACCCGCGGGAGCACTATTATAAGTGGTTCCAAACGTATCACCTGCAGCAATCGTGCCGGTCAGCTTAATGCGATAACCCGGATCGTAACTACCAGGAGTTGGGAACACATTTGTCCCTGTTGTTGGGTCGTAAGGCAACGGCCCTTCAATGATCGCACTGGTTGTAGCATTTTCAATCTGATAGGAAGTAGGAGATAAAAAGCGAATTCTAAGTGGTGGCGTTAACTCTGAAGGGGTAGAAAAATCGGGAGTGGAAACATCCGTGATTTCGGTGACTTCAATTTGGCCTTTACCCTGGTTCGCTTGCGCGGGTTCTGCATTAACGGGCCATGCCAGTGCTATTAAGTTTGGGTCTTTAATGCTTAAATTCATGGCATTTGCCATGTTGCGTGTTGGCGCAATGGTGTAACTATCCCCTGAATTAAATGTTCCACTGGTGATATCAATTGAAAAACCATCTGCCGTAATGGATTGCGGAACGGAGCTTATACTACCCGATGCAACGACCGTTTTATCCGATTTTCGCGTTAAAACATAACTTGCACTCGTACCGAATGATAAAACATAATCGCTTGTTGTCACTTGTTGCATGTCAGTAATCGATACACCCATGGTGGCGCTACCCGTATTCACACTGTTAGCCAACGTGCGCTGTACTAATAAACTCGGGTCATTAATATCATTAAAAACCTGGCCCCCTAAACGACCACCGGCATCTACACCTAATTGGTTTTGTTGATTTATCGTATTCGTAATCGCCATGGAAAGTCGGCCCAAACCATTTCTGGCTTGGTTAAGTGACGTTTGGGCTTGATATAAACCCGCGATTTGGCCGCCACGAATCAAGTCATTCACTTTTACGTTAGTGCCTTGTAATTGTAAATTGATAATGACATTCGTTGGATCGGAAGGATCAGGTGCTGTTGCTAATTGATAAGCTTGGCCGCTATAAACCATTAGTGTACCGTTTCCTAACATCACATTTATTTCACCATCTTCCGATCGTTGCACTGAATAATCAACATAGGTGGCTAATTCCTGCAATAAACGCTGTTGCTGATCCAATAAATCGGCAGTGTCGTCACTATTTGAACCACTTAATTTAGTGTTGATATTAGCCAAAGCTGCTGTTTTTTCATTGACTGCGGCGGTTGCGGTTGTAATATTGCTCACAATATTTTGCGCTTGAATGGCCATTTGGTCGTTAACGCTTTTAAAGCGATTCGATAAAATTCCCAATTTTTGCAAAAACAAATCGCGACCTTGCGCAGAATTCGGTTTAGATAATTGGCGCAACGTTTCAATTGCATCACCTAAATAATTGTTAATGCTATTGGATTTATCATCTAACAAGACTTCTAATTGTGATAATTCGCTAAAAGTTGCCTGCGAAGCAGAAAAATTGGAATTTGCGACTTGTAAATTTTGTGCGGCCGCATCGTCAAATACGCGCCTAACATCCGAAACAGCGACACCGTTATTGCGCATTTGCGCGGAAAAATCGATAACACGTCTGGTATAAAACGCTGTTTTTGCATTTGTAATATTCTGCCCAGTGACTTGCAATGCGGTTTGAAAGGCAATTAAACCTCGAACACCAATGCCCATTAAATCACTCATAACAACTCCAAACCCATTAATAAGGGAAGAATTTTAAAAGTAATTGGGTGATAAATCCGCCACGCGAATTATTACCCACTTGTCCGTTGCCACTGTAAGAAATTCTAGCACCCGCAATCCGTTGTGATGACACGGAATTATTACTATCAATGTCTTCAGGACGAATGATACCGACTAAACGCACGTATTCACGGCCTTGGTTGATCGTAAGCCACGATTCACCTTGAATAAATAAATTGCCGTTCGCAAGCACCCGCATCACGGTCACAGACACCGTACCCGATAAGCGATTTTGTTGGTTCATTTCACCATCACCATTAAATTGATTATCGGTGTTATAACCCATTATGTGACTGGTAATATCGCCGTGCTCAATATCAGGAATGGTGTAGGTACCACTCGTCGTTTTATTCGTTTTCGTTTTTGCTTTTTTCTGTCCTTGCGTTTGTTCTTCTAAGCGTACCGTAATAATATCACCGACCCGGTTCGCAATATGATCTTGATATAAAGGTACATCATGGCCCGCTTGATAAATGGCACCGTCGTGTTTGGAAGGCATTTCTATATCCGGTGGCAATGTCGGCGGATAAATGGTTTCATCACGCAAGCCTAACTCATCGAGAATATGTGGTGTACAACCACTTAATCCCAATAAACAGAAACAAAGACTACTGCGTATTAACCATTGCTTAATCAAAGTCATCTTCCTTATGTGGTTTGATTAATGTAATTCAACATATTATCAGCGGCGGAAATGGCTTTTGAGGTCACTTCAAAAGCGCGCTGCGCTTCAATCAAATTCACCATTTCTTCCACCACATTGACGTTTGAACCTTCTAATTCACCTTGATTAATCGTTCCTAAACCATTTTGCGCAGGATTACCGACCACCGGTTGGCCACTGGCTTCTGTTTCTAAATAAAGATTTTGCCCAATAGATTGCAAGCCTTCTGGATTCATAAAATCCGCTAACTGCAATTGACCAATTTGCGTCAATGTGCTGTTGCCAGGCGATTGTGCTGAGACAGTGCCATCTTGAGCAATCGACAGTTGGGTATACCCTTGTGGAATCGTTAAGGGTGGCTGAACAATATAGCCATTATGATCCGTTAGTTGTCCTTGATCATTCACTTGCAAAGTACCATCCCGCGTATAACCCGTGGAATTTCCATCCGGCATTTGCACTTGTAAAAATCCGCGACCTTGAATGCGAATATTTTTATCGCGACTGGTAATAATCGCAGGGCCATCCATAAACAATTTGGTATTGGCGGTCATCTTCACACCCGTACCAATCATCAAGCCGGTGGGATTATCAATGTCATTGTTACTCGGTTGACCGGGTGGCTTGATCATTTGATAAGGCAAATCTTCAAACTCACCGCGATTGCGTTTAAACGCGGTGGTGCTAGAGTTTGCCAAGTTATTACTGACAATTTCCAAGTTTCGATGGTGTGCATCTAAACCGCTTTTTGCAATCATTAATGCTAAATCCATTTTAGCAACTCCTCATTAACGAACATCTAATATTGAATTGGCTTTTAAGGCATTTTCTGAAATAGTGCGCATGAACGTGGTATGTGATTGATACGTACGTGATAAGTCGATTAATTTCGTCATCGCATCAACCACACTGACGTTACTGCCTTCCAGCGCGCCAGGAATAACTTTAACATTTAAATCCGGTTTTAAACTGCCACCGCTATAATCAAACAAACCATTGGTGGCTTTATGTAATTGTTTTAAATCCGGATTGACAAAGCGTATTTGATCGAGCTTTGTGTATTCAACCGCACCGATTAATCGAGCAGAAACAGTGCCATCAGGACCAATGACAATGCGCTCTGCCGGTGGAATGTGAATGGGGCCTTTTTGCCCCATGACCAAATTCCCGTTCGACGTCGTTAAGGTTCCATCTTTGGTAATCGCCAAATTTCCTTCACGGGTATATTGTTCTTGTCCATTTTGCGATTGCACGGCAAAAAACCCCGGACCTTGAATCGCGATATCCAATTCGCGGTCCGTTGTCATGATTGGGCCTTGGTCAAAGTTGGTGAACGTGCTATTTAACTTGGAATAACTCCGGCTTTGCATACCGTGCATGTCAACTTGAAACTCATTTTGATAAGTATAATCTGCACGAAATGCTGGCGTATTCGTATTAGCAAGGTTATTGGTAATAACCGCTAATTGCCGCATCGCATCTTTCGCACCACTCATGTTTATAAAAAGTGACTTATCCATTTACATGCACTCCGTTTTTATTACAGTTTAATAACAATCTGCATCACTTCATTATAGGTTTGTTCAACTTGCGCATTCGCTTGAAACGAATGCTGTGCGCCAAGTAAGTTAACCATTTCTGTGGTTAATTCAACGTTGGATAATTCATATTGACCCGAAGTAATATTACCCTCACTATTACTTTGATTAATATTCGCCGTACCGGATTGCGGTGATTCAACCCAAGACATGTTGCTAGTTTGCGTCAACCCTTCTGGCGATTGGAATTGAGCAAGTGCAACTTGTCCGGCTAATTGTGTTTGATTATTGGTATAATTAATTTTTACCATACCATTTGAGTCAATCGTAAAGCCTGCATAAGCACCTGCTTCATAACCATCTTGACCCGTTTTCATAACTTTATTGGGAATACCGGTTTGCGTTGTTCCCGCCATGGAAATATCAAATACTTGTGGCGCAGCAGCACCCGTTGTCGGTGAGAAGCTAATACCGGTTAAACCGGTTGAAGAAGCTAAGGTACCATCCGTTGAAAACGTTAACGTAGCCGTTGAATTCGCAACGTTATCAACATAAATACGCACATCCCACGCATTAGGTGCGGTCTTCACATAATACGAAGTAACGGCGTGTTGATTACCTAAACTATCATAAATGGGCACAGTGGTTTGGTAATTAAAGGAATCTTGATCATCAGGATCGAACGTCGCAGAAGGAACTTCGCCACTGGAATTTAAGCTAATTTGAGTTAAAGCTTGTGTCGTCGCTTTGGCAGGAATGGTTGAATTATTAATTTGGATATCTGCCACTGTACCACCGGCAGGAATTGAATTATTAACCGCTGTATAACCTTGCAAACGACGATTCGCAGCACCCGTTGCATATATATAGCCATCACCATCCATCGCAAATCGACCTGCGCGGGTGTAACTTGTTGTTCCCGCAATGGAATCACGCATGACAAAAAAACCATTACCATCGATACTTAGGTCGGTATTTTGTCCAGTAATTTGCAAACTGCCGGGTGAAAAATCTTGCTTAACACCTGCAATATTAACCCCTAGACCAATTTGATTAGCAGCTGACCCATTTGAGCTGGGATAAATATCTTCAAAATTAATATACGATTTTTTAAACCCTAACGTATTAGCATTAGCGATATTATTACTGATGACTTCCATGTTTGACATCGCCGCTTGCATACCCGTGTTTGCAATATTTCCAATACCCATTTTTTATCTCCTAGTTTAGTATTAGAGCACTTTTAAAATATCATCTAAGGTTAAACCACCTAAGCCATCCACGTTTAAAATCGTCGTGTTGGTTGATTGATCGAGCGCAACGCTACCGACTGTAAAGGTACCTGCTGACATGAGAGACGTTTTCGCCCCGTCAATGGTTGCCGTGCCTGAAATGGTGTAAAAATCCGCTGGCAATTCTTTATCGTCCACTTTTCCATCCCAATCGAAATCAAGCACGCCACGACTGGTTGCACCCTTGGTAATGGTTTTAACTACTTTTCCTTGCGGATCTTTAATTTCAATGGTCACATCTTCCGCACCTTTGGGCAGAATGACCGAGCCGCTTAACCCTTTTCCCGCTACTAACGGTGCAACCTTACTTAATACCTGCACCTTGTGTCCCACTAACTGCGTTGTACCAACCATTTGCGAACGACCAATACTCGTGCTTAAGGTTTGAATCGTTTTCTTTAATTCATCCGTCGCGCTCATTTGCGAAATTTGCGACATGTTTTGCAGCATGGCGCCTGAATCATATGGTTTAAATGGATCTTGATTTTTCATCTGCGCCAGCATGAGTTTTAAAAAATCATCTTTCGATAATTGCTGTTCACCAACACGCCGTTCTTGTGGCTTATTGGCTTGCGGATTATCGTGAGGCACTTTTCCAATCGCTGTCATACTGCACCCTTTTTATTATCTTGAGTTAAGTAACGAAATGGCTTGGCCTACCATGGTTTTAGTGGTGTTCATAACTTCAACGTTTGCCTGGTAATCTTTGGAAGCAGCAATCATGTCAGTCATTTCTTTTACTGTATTGACATCCGTAACGTAGATATAACCCTTTTTATCTGCCATGGGATTGTTCGGATCATAGCGTTTTTCAAGGGGTTTCGTGCTTGAAGCAATATCTGTCACACGCACGCCCCCAATGGGTTGTTCATCCGCATTCAATCCGCCCACACTATCTTTTACTTCACTAAAGACAGCAGTCTTAGCGTGATATGTCGTCGCGTCAGAGGCGCCAATTGAATTGGCGTTGGCAAGGTTACTGGCGATGGTATTCATGCGAATACTTTGAGCGCTTAATCCACTCGCCGCATTTGTAAAAATCTGCTCAAGGCTTGTTTTCATGATTAGTCTCCTTTCATCGCTTTCATGAGCTGATCCGTTTTCGTTTGAATAAACGATAAATTGACTTGGTAGCGCATAGCGTTTTCTAAGAAGTTTTTACGTTCAATTTCATCGTCAACCGTATTACCGTCCAAACTTTTTTGCATGGGAATGCGATATAACAAGTCAGAACCGTGCGCGAGGTTTTGCACGTTCAAGTGATTGGTATTGGTTCGATCTAAATTTTGTGAGCCATGCGCCTCGCGCAATGCGTCTTGAAAGCTGATATCGCGCGCTTTGTAATTGGGTGTGGAGCTATTTACTAAATTATTGGTAATCAAAACGGCACGGTCTTCGCAAAGTTGCAAAGCGCGTTCCGACATTCCAAATATACTGTTCGTCATGGCCATCTCTCCTTGGTAGTTAAACTCTTGCAAGAAGCGTGCCAAGCAAAGGGTGATGCGGCAAGACGACGAACCGGGCGGGCGATAGAACGTCTCTAAAGGTGATCAGGTATAATAGAAATAACCCATCACCTGCAGAGAGTGCCGGAAAATGACTAACTTACTGCTAAAAACATTATTACTGTTTTCTATTTGCACTATATCAGCCTATGCGGATGGAAATAACACGATAACGATCAATAATAATGCTGGCGGCAATCCCAATGGCGCCATGATGCCACCACCGCCCCCACCGGGCGATGGAAACTGTAATAGTCAGCCTGTCAGCAATGGTCCCGATATTGCGCCGGGAACTTACAACATGCAAAACGGTGGCACGGTTTATACCACGGGCACGAATAAACATCCGGATTTTTCACCCACGGATTGCAATGGCATACAACCACAGATTTACCCTCAGATCGCAACGCCACATGAGCCAAATGGCCCAGAAAATGGTGGCGGTTTTCGCCGTTAATATGTCTATTTATGAATGGTGATTCTCCCCTTGGGAAACCCCATCGCGTAGGGAGTACTTTAAGGTGCAAAAAGCGCACCTTGAAGTACGAATGGTATATCTGAGTTTACGCAACCATGCCGCCTTACCATGACTTCCTTTCAGTCACTGCAGGGCGGCACGCTTTTTTAGCAGCAGCAATGTTTACCTTTTTTCTCTAAATGCGTGTGGGATTTAGGATCTAACTGTTTCACTTCTTGAGTAAACTGAGTGAGATCAATCCGCTGCCCACCCACCCAAGTATGTAAAATGTGGATGTCGCTTGCGATTCGTTCGGGTTTGACCTGGTACGGATCGGCGCTTAATTCCACAAAATCAGCCCATTTACCCGCTGCAATGGACCCTGTCACGTTATCGCGATGGATAGAGTACGCCGCATTGATTGTTTCCGCGGCCAGCGCTTCATCTAAAGTAATCGCATGTTCAATGCCACGCACCGTGCCACTGCTGGTTCGACGCGTCACCGCAGTTTGAATATTTAACAAAGGATTTGGAGGGCTTACGCTACCATCATTATGAAAGGAAGGATGCACGCCAGCCGAAAATGCCGCTTTAAATTGTTGCCAATTTGCCCCATAGCGCGTTTCAAACATTTTACCGTCTAATAAATCGCCCCAGTAATAAAATTGAAATGGTGCCATTGAGGCAACGACACCTAAACTGGCGGCACGTTTAAATTGATCCGCTTGCGCCGCACCCACGTGCTCAACGCGCCAGCGATGATCCGTTCCTAATAAATTAAATTTTTTGAGCGCTGCTTCATACGCATCTAACACCATATTAAATCCTAAATCGCCATTGACATGAAATGCCATCTGCCAACCTTTCGGGGCATTTTCAGCTAACACGGCATCCAATTGTTCCCGCGTATAATTCATCGCTGCTAACCCTGGCACGCCCGCTTGAATGTGGGCGCGTTTTAAAACAGGGGAATCAAGATAGGGGAAAGAAATGGCAATATTGCCAATCCACGGTGACCCGTCAGCCCACAATTTAACGCCTTGCTTCATTAATTTTTCTTGGGGGGCATTAAACGTAACGGGTTCACTGGCATTCGTTTCGGTGGACATGTGATACGCAGAAATACGCAGCGGACAATTTTTAGTATTCGCGAGTGCTTCATAGGCTTTTTGATAATCTTGGCTGTAAGTCATTTCAGTGGTGGCCGTGATACCGGCTTCAGCCATTAATTTAAAATATTGCGCCGCTTGAAAGAGTGGGTTTGCACCTAACGAATTTAAAATCGGATTCATAAATGCAATGACTGCCGGCAATTCATGTGCTTGGCCGGTGAGGTTACCCTCGACATCCCGTAAAAATTTACCACCCACAGGATCTTGTGGGGGATTATCTAAATAACCGAGTTTTTTTAATACCGCCGAAGTCACATAGGCACCATGACCGGAATTATTTACAACTGCCACTAAACGATCGCCAAAAATGGCATCAAGCGTCTTTGCCGTTGGTTCATCAATACCATGTAACAGTTGATCAAAACCAAAAAAGATTAACGGTAAATCCGATCCTTTCGCCTGTTCTTTAAATATTGCAACAACATCATCCCAGGTGGGCGCGACCCAAGGTGCAATGTAACCAGCGGGTGGCATGGTCGATATACCGGCCAATAATGGATGGCCGTGTGAATCAATAAAACCTGGCATTAATACCGTATTATCTAAATTTTCTATAGCGGCCTTGGGGAAAGCAGCACGGCATTGCGCAAAGTCGCCCACCATTTTGATAATGCCATTTTCAATCACAACGGCTTCAGCACGTGGATTCGCAGGATCCATGGTAATAATGCTTTTGGCTTTAATAATGATCGTGCTTGTCATATAACGTCTCCTTCCACATTTGAGAGATCACGCAATTTTTTATTAGTAATGCCAAAAGTTGCTAGCAAAAATAATAAATCCGTCAGTGTTAACATTAACATTGTCACGCGCATCGCATGTAATCTTGCAGTTTCATTCAGTTGAATTAATTCATTCATGACAGCAGGATCCATACTTTGTTTCGAAAGCAATGCGCGCATGTCCGTGTTACTTAAAAACGGAATGCTGTGACTTAAATGCACTTCGGTTTGAATGGATTGTGGCACTTGCGGTATTGAATTAATGTGATTTTTAACAGAAGCCGTTAAACCCAGCATCAGCATAATACCAAGCAGTGCAATGCCAAAGCTTTCGCCAATGTTGCGGGCTGCGCCCTGAATGCCAGACGATTTATTGGCGAGCTCTTTATCGGAAATAGCGCTCGCAACAGCTAAATTACACTGCGATGCGACAATGCCAACGCCAATGCCCACAAAAAATAAACCAACGTAAAACAGTGGAGTAACATTCATGGTATTTAACCCTTCCATGACAATGAGCGTTGCAAAACTCGTCACACCAATACCTAATTGACATAATCTTTTTAATGTCCAAGATTTTGCGACAATCGGTGTACCAATGGATGACAACGACATACCAACGGAAAAAATTGAAATGTAAATACCACTCATGATGGGACTTTGGTTTAAAACGATTTGCATAAACAGTACGATCGAAAACATTAAACCGCCTAAAATATAAAACACATAAGCGCTCATAATAATACCGCCACGTATAGCAGCATTAGTCATAAAAATGCGCGGTAAAATGACTGCTGTATCACCGAAACGTGCCTCCAATTGATTTTCATAACGCCAAAATGCTACGAGTAAAAAGACGCCAATGCTGATGAAAAATATGACAGGGGAGAATCCAGCAATTTTAAACGGTGCATTACTGGCATCAATAAATCCCCAACTGGAAATGTGCGCAATGCCAAACATAAGACTGGTGAAACCGGCAAATAATAATAAGAAACCAATAAAATCAAAACGCTGGGTGGAAGGGGCTTTGGGAGTGGGGTGAATGGTTAGCGCAGCACCAATCAAACCAAATAATAATAAAATCGCTAAGGCAAAAAATGATATGCGCCAGTTGATATAAACGATGATTAAACCACTTAATATCGGTGCAAGTGATGAACCGATGGCTGTCGTTGCGCCAATCAGGCCATATGACAAAGCAACGCGTTTGTCGGTGTAAAGCGCGGTGACTAATCCTAACAAAGCGGGTACGCATAAACTGCCGCCAATACCCGCTAACACGCGCCCAACGTACACGAGCACATAAATGTTTGGCGCTAACCAAATGATCGTTTCAGCAACAATAAAAATGATTAGCCCCACGATTAAAAGGCGTTTTAATCCAATCTTACTGCCGAGTAATCCAGCGGTAATCATGATGGAGCCGGCGATGAGAGAATAAATCATGTTGGCAAATTGCATTTGGGCAACGGTTGCGTGTAAGTCAATTGTGATGGCTGAAAGGGAGTTGGCAAATGCGGAATCATCGGCCATGGCGGCGAATTGGATGAGGCAGAGGAAGAAAAGTGGAACGAACCACCACTTTGATGTGTGCATGAGATTTCCTTTCTCTCATTTTTTTCGCCCCCCTCTCCCCGGACACGAGGAGAAGGATTGGGATAAGGGAAACCATCCTTTTAAACCGTATACTCCCGCACCTTCTCTACCTGCGCGAGTGTACGCCTTATTTCCGTCAATGCATGCTGGATCACATGTCGGTTTGCTTGGTCTTTATCCAACACTTCGCGCAACATGATCATGGTTGCGTCTTCCGGCTGTTTTTGCTGATCAAATTGACTGAACAACTGCTGAATGGCTTCTTCACGTTCAATGAGTAACACTCCAATGCGTGAATACGATTCCTGCTGGAGTTCCTTTTCAATTTCCATGGTGATCGCCAAGATGCGACCGATTAGCTCATTTTGAGTTTTCAATGCCGTCCCATCCTGATTTAATGTCCATAAGAATTTTGTTGGCCAAATCGAGTGACTGTAAATCATTTGTTTGATTGGCTTGCGCCATTTGCCGTTGTAAATACGCATAAAGCGAATCTAATAAACCCGATAAATTTTTTGCTCGCGCATCTTGATGATTTAAGCACACTCGTAAGTATTCAATAATATCGAGCGCCTTGGAAATGCTTTGCGCCTTGCGCAACGTGTCTTGGGCTAATATGGCCGATTTACATTGATCAACATGTTGCACACACTTATTCAGCAACATTTGGATTAAGCGATGATTAGAAGCCGTTAACACTTCCGTATCCAATTCAATGTCACTGTAACTTTGCAACATATTTTTCATATGATCTCCTACTATTTCCTCGTAATTAACGAATTGAGATAATTAAATTGCTGCTCCAACCCCTGACTTTGTTTATCAAGTTTATCTAAAGTAGCATTTAATTTCGCGTATTGGATCATTAAATCTTCGCGCATTGTATCCAGGCGATTTTGTTCAGTAAAAATTTGATCATCCATCGTGTGTACTTGAATTTTCAAATCTTGCTTCGCATTGAAAATCATATTACTTTTACTATCTTGCAAGAAACTCTTTGCAAGAAAGTCTGACACTTTGGTAATAAAACCATTTGTGTCATCGGTAAAAAAGTTATTTAAGTCTGTAAAATTATCCGCTAACATTTTGTCAAATCGCGATTGGCCACCGCTATAAATGGCCTTTGAATTTATCTCAAGCGAACCAATTGAATTATATTCTTTTCCGCTCGCTGCATTTGTTAAAGACTGTATAGGAGAATTAATAATCCCCGCCATACCGAGCGAATCAATCTCACCATATTTTGAAAATGCGCCAGTAAACTCACCCGTGAGAGCTTGTTTAACATATCTTAATGTTGAAGGATCAATGACAGTATTTGCCGAATTACTATCAATAAATCCCACAATCGAGTTATACACATCGAGCATACTTTTAACTGATGATTTAACCGTTTGCGTACGGTTCGTGGTATCTTCATTGATATTGATGCTAACCGTGCCAGTCGTTAATAAATTAATGGTTAACCCATCAATAATATTCGTGGCGGAATTATTGGCTTGGATTTGATTTAAACCATCAAACGTAAAAAGTGCATCTTGTGCCGTTTTATCACTTGGTATCGTGAAATCGAGCGCGCTTGCAGCCGTTCCGGTAACGCTAAATCCATTCGTTGTGCCGGTTTGTTTGGAATTAATAATTAAATCATATTGCGGTGTTACGTTATCAACCGCAAAAGACATCACCACCGTTGCCGAAACGCCCACATTATCACTCGCGTTATTAATCGAATCGGCAATACTCTGTAGCGATTTACCGCTCGTATCAATATCAAAATGCGCACCTTGATTATTGGTAATGGTGAGGGTGCCATTCACTCCGGCATCATTGGCTTTCGAATTAAAGAAAGTCGAAACTGAACTTTGCGCACGTGCCAACTGCGTCACCACGATGGCATGGCTACCTGCACCTAACTTATTCCCGGTAATAGAAGCCGTCGCAATCGCATTATTAGAACTGTTAACATTATAACTAATGGTTTTAAAAGCGGATTTCACGCTATTTAATGAATCTTGGAGGGATTTAAATAAGGTTTGTAATTTATCGTATGTGCTTTTTTGTACGTCTTGATTATTACGTTTATTTTGCATTTGCGTAAGACGGATACTTTTGCCGTCCATAATGGCATCGACAACCTTAAGTACATCAATTTTCCCAAGTCCTGAACTCGATCCCATACACCGCTTCCTTGCGATATACACTGAGCTAGGGCATCATGCCATAGCTCAGCGCCGATTTATTACCCACGTAACAATTGTAACACAAGTGATGGCATGGAGTTAGCTTGTGCCAACATTGCCGTATCAGCTTGATTCAAGATATTGAATTTGGCCATGTTGGAACTTTCTAAGGCCATGTCAGCGTCTTGAATGTTAGATTGAGCAGCCGTTAAGTTAGTGGCATAGGTGTTATTACTGCTGATAGCCGCTTGTAAGTTCACAGAGTCAGCACCAATGCTGGCTAAACCCGTCGTTACCGTGTTGATCGCGGTGCCGAGAGAGGTAATAGCAGTGGTTGCGTTGGTTTGTGACGTTAAGTCGGTACCCGCAACGTTCAATGCCGCAGAACCCGTGCTGGTATCGAGCAATCCAACGCTGATAACGTCGTTAGCAGTTGCACCGAAACCGATTTGGATCGCAATTGAACCACCACCTAAAATGTCTACACCGTTAAAATTGGTGTTAGAGGCTGTGCGATCGATTTCGCCTAACAGTGCTTGGTATTGAGCATCCAAGTTTGCTAAATCTTGTGTACCGTTGGTACCGTTAGCGGCTTGAACAGCCAAGGTGTTCATGGTTTGCAAGTCGTTTAAGATAACTTGCATTGCACCTTGTGCGGTTTGGATCATATTAACGCCATCCTGGCCATTTTGTGAACCACGACGCAAACCGTTAATCGTTTTTTGCATTGTTGCAGCGATTGCTAAACCTGCTGGATCGTCGCTAGCGTTGTTAATGCGTTTACCCGAAGACATACGTTGTAAGGTATTAGATAAATTGTTTTGATTTTCAGACAAATATTGCTGAGCAAATAATGCGCTGACGTTCGTGTTAATCGTAATAGCCATGGGAACCTCTCCTTGTTAAATTCCATTTGTGCTGCTTCCAGAGAGGTTATCGGCTAGAAATTGCGGTTCTTAAATCTTTTTTTGTTTAAGCGTAAGTATCTACCAAAGAATTCACGCTTCTTTTGGTTTCATTTTGAACTAAATCAGTATTTTCAACTTCTTCCTGACCATTTCGATAAGAAGTGAATTGATTTTGTGAGCGTTGTTCTCGATTTTGGTCAGTCATTAATTGCGGATTAGGTTTTACCTCCACTTGCACCTGAATTTGGTTCAACTGAATATCAGCACGTTGAAAATGTTCGCGCAGGGCGGGTAAATTTGCTTCAACAATGCCTTTAACAACATTATTTTCAGCCAAAATTGTTAAATTAGCGCCGTTTTTATCTAGCTTTAGTTTTGCAATGATATTACCTAATTCGGGCGGATGGATTTTAATTTGCGCGTTATACACTTCTTTCCCCACCGCTGTTAGATTCACGGGAGAAAATTCAATTTGCACGGGCTCGTTGGTAATGGGCCGCATCATTTCTTCTTTCGTATTTAACACCAAATGGTTAGAAGGCTCACTCATTTGTACGACGGGCGCAGACTGGTTTAAAACTTGGCTTAAATCCGTCAATGTGGTGTTAATGTTATCAGGAATTTTTACACTGGAATGAGTGTCTAGGTTTAATTCTGGTAACACGATGGGTGTGGTATTTGGCAAGGTGTCAGCAAAACCAGGCGCATCCTCATCCACACTTGAGGTATCAAATGGAACGTCAAAATCCGTGTAGGTCGGCGTTTCAACGGGCACGGCAGGTTTTTCTTTTGCAGCTGTTTTCGGTAGCTCGCGCGGTAAGCTTTGTTGAATGGGTTTGGCGTTCGTTTGCACGGCGCTAGGTTCCACTTCTTGCTCCAAGGGCTGCATCGCGGCCACCGGCAAAGGCAAAGACCAATTCGGCATTAAATTAAATTCAAGCGGCATGGGCGCACCCTCTTGCGTGGGTTGCTCAACCGTTTTCGCATCAGCGCCCGTTACTGTCTTCGTGACGTCTGGCAGCGGTTTTTGCAGCATTTGCGGGAGAAATAAACCTGCCAACATCGCAAAAAAATCCCCGGTCTGCGGATTGTTACCGGCACCCGTTTCTACACCGGGTTGCTGGGTGGTTGAAGGTTGCGCTTCCGATAAGGTTGGCTGAATTTTCATGAGCATGACGTCCTTTGTTATGCGCTGAACAGTTTATCGTAGCATAGCAGCGCGAGGTTTTCATATGCTCCCCCTCTCCCTCAGATGGGGAAAGCAAGTTGAGTTAAAATCCCATTACACCTGGCACGATTCTTGCATGATCTCAACTAGCACTTTCAAAAGGATTACAACATGCGTCATCGCGCTGGATGGTTGGTTGGCTTAATTTTTTTTGTGATGAATGCCAATGCAACACGCATTAAAGACATTACCGAAATCGCTGGCGTGCGCGATAATCAATTAGTGGGCTATGGATTAGTGGTCGGTTTAGATGGTACGGGTGATAAAACAACGCAAGCGCCTTTCACGCAGCAAAGCTTTACTAACATGTTAATTCAATTTGGTATTCGCTTACCCATTGGCACCAATTTACAATTGAAAAACGTGGCCGCGGTGGCTTTAAGTGCCAACCTGCCTCCTTTTGCCAAATTAGGGCAACACATTGATATCACAGTTTCCTCACTCGGCAATGCGACAAGCTTGCGAGGCGGTGAATTATTAATGACACCATTGCGCGGTGCTGACGGCCGTATTTACGCCATGGGTCAAGGTAGCGTCATTGTTTCCGGTTTCGGTGCGCAAGGTAGCGATGGATCAAAAGTTATTGTTAATGTGACGAGTAGCGGTCGAATTCCAAACGGCGCCACCGTTGAAAAAACCATTGATATGCCTTTTGTGCAAGAAGGTGCAATCACTTTAAATCTAACCCAACCGGATTTTACAACGGCACAGCGCGTTGAAGATTCCATCAACAAAGAATTCAATCGTAAAGTGGCGAAAGCACAAGACGCAGGCAGTGTGCGCATCCGTGTTAGCCAATTGCCACACGATTTCAATGACGTTCCGATGTATCATGGCGATGTCGCCTCCCTGAAAGAAACCAATGACACCGTTTTAGAAGAACGCTACCAACGGCGTTTAATGAGCCAATATGTGCCGATTATTTCGCGCATTGAAAACATTGAATTAACCCCGGCCGATACGCGTGCTCGCGTGGTTGTTAATTCAAGAACCGGCACCATTGTCATTGATCAAAATGTCATGATTTCTAAAGTGGCTGTTTCACACGGTAACTTATCCGTTGTCATTTCCGAAACGCCTTTTGTCAGTCAGCCAAACGCTTTATCTGGCGGCACTACGGTTGCAGGCACCACCTCGAACATCAATATTAATCAAGCACCAAGCCGCGCATTTGTCTTCCAGCCGGGTGCAACCTTAAATGATTTAGTCAACGCCATTAACGCGGTGGGTGCCGCACCGGGCGATGTTATTTCAATTTTAGAAGCCATTAAAGCCTCGGGTGCTTTGCACGCCGATCTAGAAGTAATTTAGAGGATGATTGTATGGATAAAATGATTAGTGACGCACGCGTTTATACTGACTTGCAAGGGTTGGAACAGTTGCGTTACAGCAAAGATCAAGGCGCTCAGAAAAAAGAAATTGCCCAACAATTCCAAGCCTTACTCATGCAAATGATGTTTCGCAGCATGCGTGAAGCAAATAATGTTTTCAATGAAGAAAGCAGCGACAGCGATGCCATGGGCACTTATCAAGAAATGATGGATAAGCAATTATCATTGGCTAATTCCAGCTTAGGGTCTAATCTTGCGAATGTCTTTGAAGCCAATATTGAAAGTCAGTTTAATTTAAAAGAGACAACGCCAAACAAAAGCGCGCCGGTAAGCACAGCGGCTCCAAGCCATTTAGTGAGCGCTGCGCCTGTTGCATTCAGACCACACATTTCGGTTGCTTCTGCTGCTCCCGTGATGGAGAAAATGACTGCGTTGGCGCCTCAGCCTAGTGAAGCGGCAAAACCCATTCAGTCACAACATGATTTTGTGAATCGCATTTGGTCTGCGGCGAAATCGGCAGCCAGTACCATTGGCGTCCATCCCGGGGTTTTAGTTGCCCAAGCAGCGCTTGAAACCAATTGGGGAAAAAGTATTTTGCAGCATACTAATCAAAGCTCAACGCATAATCTATTTAATATCAAAGCCGACCCAAGCTGGAAAGCCGGTGTCGCTAGCGCGGAAACCTTAGAACAAAAAAATGGTTTACTCGTAAAAGAGCGCGCAAATTTCCGTAGTTATGGTTCATTTTCAGACAGCTTTAAGGATTATGTTTCATTTCTGAAAAATAATGGGCGATACACTGAAGCATTAAGTAAAGCGGGTAACCCGCATGAATTTGTGCAAGCGTTGCAACAGGCGGGCTTTGCAACCGATCATGAATATGCGCAAAAGGTATTAAAAATCTTTTCTAGTCAGGGGTTTAAAGCCATACTGGCTAAACTAGATTAATGATTTAAGTTTCGGCGAATTGTGCAGATAACCCAATATCGTCAAAGAATGGCAGGGAGGCTATATGGTTACCGAAGTCAAACTGGAAGGACTACAAGTTTTAACCAATGCTCAATCCATTCAACAGCACAAGAAAAAAGCCGAAACCGTCGCAACGAATAACGGTGACGTCACCGTTTCCAACCAATTGTCGAGCGTGATCAGCTCACTTTCTATCGATACTGAAACGACCAGCGAGGCAGAGCGCGTGCGCGCTGCGCAGCAAAGCATTCAAAATGGTCAGTATCGCATCGATGTGGATCAATTGGCGCAGAAACTCTATCACCAATTAATTCCAACTAAGACGGGTACGTTCTGATGAATCATACGGCCATTGAAACATTACAGCAATTTATGCAAATGTGTCAGTCTTTGCAAATGCAGCTTAAGGAAGATCAAAGCGCATTTGCAACGCATGCGTTTAATCGCATACAAGATAGCAATAATAAAAAAGCTGACATGCTAAGTGCATTAGTGAATGAGATTAATCGCATTACGATGACATTTAATTTAAATCCCGATCTGCCTTTTTTAAAAGCACTGGAAACGTATGGCGAAAAAATGGAAAAAGGCTTACATGGCTTGTATCAACAAACAGTGGAAGCGCTGCACAAACAATTGCTCTTGGCTTACGAAGTATTATTAGTAAATACTCAAGTGGTCGATGCGCAATTAAAACAAGCGAAATGGGTAATAGATCAAGTACATCAATTTGAAACGCAGCAAGCCTATGTGTATTCAGGGAATAAAGTGTTTGAGAAATAAAGGAATGTAATGATGTTACGTTACTTGCAATGGACGGTTATTGCTCTCGGTTTTTTAAGTAGTGCAGCGCAAGCTGAATGGGAATCACGTGATGCGTTGGATGCAAAAATCACTGCATTTTTGCAACAGACGCTGCGCATCAACGGTGATGAACGTATACAAATTTCGGTTCCTCCCGCGAGCCAACCTTTACAATTAGCAAAATGTCAGCAAGATATCACTATCAATATTCCAGGTGGTGCACAAGCCGATGTGACGAGCGTTGAAGTAGCTTGTTCAGGTGCGAATGGTTGGCATGTGTACATTCCAGTTGATGTACAAGTCTTAAGTAAAGTGGCCATTGCTAAACACACGGTGCCATCCGGCAATGTCTTTAGTAATGAAGATGTGGATTTTGCTTACTACAATAAAAACCGTTTATACGGCGGTTATTTCACCAATCCAGAAGAAATTATCGGCAACTTGGCGAGCCATCTAGTACCGCAAGGGGCCGTGCTTAATAAACACAATGTGCAATTGCCGATTATCGTGCACCGCAATCAAAGCGTCAGTTTATCCGCACAAGTAGGTAATTTAACGGTCAGCATGCAAGGCATTGCGCATGGTGATGGTGCAATGAATGATACTGTGAAGGTATTGAACCCTTCGTCCAAACGGATTTTAGATGCTACAGTAATAGGACCGAATCAGGCCAAAATCATCGGTTAATGAGGTTAATATGTTAATAGTGTTTGGTTACCTCGTTATTATTTTTTGCGTGTTCGGTGGCTTTGCCATGGCGGGGGGACACTTATTTGCACTGTTTCAACCGATTGAGTTATTGATGATTGGTGGTTGTGCGGTTGGGTCTTTTATTGTGGGTAATAATGTAAAAATTATTAAAAGCTGTTTTAAAGGCGCCTTTTCCACACTGAAATCCTACCCTTACTCGCGGGCCTATAACATTGAATTGTTATCCATGTTTTTCGAATTAACCAATAAAATCAAAAAAGATGGCGCCTTAGCAATTGAAAGCGATGTGGAAAATCCGAAAGAAAGCCCTTTATTTAGCAAATACAAATTAATTCAAAAAGACGCACAGGTGATGGAATTTTTATGTGACAATCTCCGCTTAATCATTACCGGCCGCGTTGATGTCATGCATTTGGAAATCATCATGGACATCGATATTGAAACGTTTGAACATGAAGCCGAACAACCCATCAATGCAATTAACAAAGTGGCAGACAGTTTGCCTGCGTTTGGTATTGTTGCCGCAGTAATGGGTGTGGTTCATACCATGGAATCCATTGGTTTACCGCCGGAACAATTAGGTGAACTTATCGCAAAAGCATTAGTCGGGACCTTTTTAGGCGTCCTGTTAGGTTATGGATTCATTGCTCCCGTTGCCTCCGCATTGGATTCACGCAGACACTCCGCGCTCAAAATCATGAATGCCATTAAAATTGTCTTATTAGCGTCTTGCAATAACTTTGCCCCAACGATTGCGGTGGAAATGGCACGTAAAGTGCTTTATGCCGGCGTAAGACCTAATAGCAAAGAATTGGAAGAAATATTAAAGAAATTGAAATCTTCAACATCAGGATCAATAAATGGCTGATTTTCGTAAAGACGATCGTCCGATCATTGTCATTAAAAAAATTAAAAAAATTCACGCCGGTCATCATGGTGGTTCGTGGAAAATTGCTTATGCTGACTTTGTGACTGCCATGATGGCATTCTTTCTATTAATGTGGTTATTGTCCATGTTAAACAAATATCAGCTACAAGGGATTGCAGAATATTTTAAAACACCCATGAAAGAAGTATTTAATAAACAAAGTATGATCGCGCATGTGGATAATTTCAAACCTGACGAATTAGGCCCAACAGCGGACAAAGCCACCGGTTCACCAGTCAATACGGAATTTGCAACGGAAAAAAATGCCGGAACGCAATTAACGAAAGAAGATTTAGCTAAAAAACCGCATCCCCTCCAAAAAGATGAGCTAATCAGTGCGGGTCAACAAAAACAATCGAATGCGAATGATAAGGATGATTTAGCAAAACAAGCAAATGGCGACAAATTCGATGCGAAAAAACAAGAAACGCAAGATCAGTTTAAAAACAAAATTACGCAAGTTGCCAATTTATCACAATTAAAAGCCATGCAAGGGCAATTAGAAGCGAAACTAAATAGTGATCCGCAAGCGGCGCAATTTAAGAATTCACTTAATTTTGTGATTACATCGGATGGTTTAAAAGTGGTGATGAAAGATTTAGAAAATAAACCGATGTTTACTTCCGGCAAGGCCGATTTTAATAAAGATGCGAAAAATATGTTAAATTGGCTCACCCAACAAATTAATCAATACCGTAATAAAGTCATTATTATCGGCCATACCGATAGTCAGCAATATTCAAACAGTCATTATTCCAATTGGGAATTATCGGCAGATCGCGCTAATGCGACACGGCAAATCTTAGTAGAGTCCGGCATGGCCAACGATAAAGTGTTACGCGTGATGGGCGGCGCTGACACCTCGCTTGCCAATGCAGCAAACGGTAAAGACCCCAGCAACCGTCGTATTGAAATTATCATTTTGACGGATGATGCGATGAAGCACATTCAAAATCAATAGTTAACTTATTGATTAATATAAAATTGAAGCAAAAAGTCCTGCCCTAACAATGCCCCCTCCGGCTAACCCAGATATTGCGCCGCTACTATGCAGCGGCGCAATGGTTTCAGACCTCGCAACACCACCCATGGAATTGTTTTTTTAATAAACCATTTAGGGTATCATTTAACTTAAGACAAGGAATGTGCAAATGAGTGATCCAGTTCTTTCTACGGAAGAAGTTGATGCGATCATGAAAGCGGCGGAGCCGGCTGAGCATGATCTTGGTTCATTAATCAGTTCGGCACGAGAGCAAGGCAATCGCTACTGCTCAGCGCTTAATCATATTTACGAGCAAACCCGCGCCGAAAGTGAGCGTAATTTTTCCGATTTTTTTCGGAAAAAAATTATCACGCGCCTTAATAACTCGAATTTAATTACGTTATCGGTCGCGTTAAGCCAAACTGATAAACCCCTATTTTTTCATGTGTTTCGTATTTTACCGCAGGATCGCTACGGTGTTTTTGTTCTCGATTCTAACTTCGTGTACCAAACCATTAATCTTTTGTATGGCGGCAAAATTAACCCGCAAGAAACGCTGCCTGAAAATCCCGGCAAAATTGGGTTAATGGTCGCAGAAAAATTATGCGCTCTGGCCTTACAATCCTTTGAAAATGCGTGCACTGATCTTGGAAAAATTCAATGCAGCATTTTAAAAACTTCGCTGAAGCCACAATTTCCCGTCAACGTCGGCATCAATGGCAACGATGAAGTGTTTCAGTTTGAATTTGGCATAACAATGGATGACTTAGAAACTTCCATGCGCTTTTTAGTGGCAGAATCGTTCTTCAGTCTCTTAATTCCTGAAAAAACCGATTTGGTTAAAGATACTGAAAAATCTGTCTGGCATACTGCCATCCAATCGCAAGTCAGTGATTCAACAGTCAGCGTGCAAGCCTCTTTACCAGAAATCAACATGCGTGCTAAAGATTTTATGGCATTAAAACCAGGCGATATTATTCCCATCACAGATCCAACGGCAATCACGGTTTGTGTCAATAGTCTCAAATTATTTCGCGCCATTGCTGGACAAGCAAATGGCAAGCGGGTGATAAAAATTCTTGGCCAATTTAAAGATTGAAAGGATGTATCATGACGGAAACAACCGACACAGTTACCGAACCAAAAACCGAAACGCCAAAAACAGCGGAAGCCCTTTTAGATCCTGCTAATCTAGGTATTTTAAATGACGTTTCAATTAATTTAACGATTGAAATTGGTCGCGCGCAAATGAAAATTCGCGATTTATTGAGCTTAACTAAAGATTCCATTATCGATTTAAATAAATCCGCTGGGGAACCTGTAGACATTTATGCAAATGGCCGCTTAATCGCCAAAGGCAACATTATTACTGCGAATGGCAAATATTGCGTACGGTTAATTTCTGTTAGCGATCAAAGTGAATTATAAGGAAAATTTATGCACCCCTTCTTAAGCACAGCCATGAATTTGACCTTAGTCTTATTTTTGATTGTGCTTGCCGCTTGGGTTTTGCAACGCTTCAAAACGAAATCCTGGCGGAAGAATGAATGGATAACGATTTTACAAGCAACTTCGCTTGGTGCTAAAGAAAAATTATTACTAGTGGAAGTCAATCAAGCGTATTTATTGTTAGGTGTAACACCGCATCAAATTAGCACGCTGCACGTTTTTTCTGAAAAACCTGCCACTCCTTTTGCCACTCAACTTGCGGATGTTGCCGCTAAAACGGCAGGTGTTGCGTGAAAAAATGGCTGCTAATTTTATTGAGTTTACTTTTGCTTAGCCTGCCCACACTGGTTTATGCAGATGGCCCAAGCATTCCTTTATTAGTCTCGCAACAAAATGCCAATACTGTTTCTTATAGTTTAAGCGTTAAAATTGTCGCCTTAATGGCGTTATTAACCGTTTTGCCGGCTTTGTTAATCACCATGACGGCGTTTACGCGCATAGTGATTGTACTTGCTATTTTACGCCAAGCATTAGGCATTCCAAATGTTCCCAGCAATCAAATTTTAATTGGTTTATCAATTATCCTTACTTTATTCGTCATGCTGCCCATCGTAGAGAAGGTTAATACGACAAGCATTCAACCTTATTTAGCTGGCAAGCAAAATGAAGAACAAGCGCTTACTAATTCCATCGGTTTAGTCAAAGGCTTTATGCTGAAACAAACACGTAAAAGCGATTTAAAAGTATTTACCGATTTGGCCAAGGTAAAAATGCAGCCCAATGCCAGCTATCCATTTTTAATTATTTTGCCTGCTTACATCACCAGTGAATTAAAAACCGCCTTTGAAATTGGCTTTTTGGTGTTTTTGCCCTTTTTAATTATCGATTTGGTGGTGGCGAGTATTTTAATGTCGATGGGGATGATGATGTTATCGCCCATGATTATTTCATTACCTTTTAAATTATTGTTTTTTATTTTGGTTGATGGTTGGGGATTAGTAATTACGAGTCTTATTTCTAGTTTTCGTATTTGATGAGGTCACTCAATGCGTAATAAACTAGTGTTGACGACTAAGCTAGATCAACGTTTGCAAATGAGCCCACAACTCATGCAAGCGATCACATTGCTGCAACATAACACCCTCGAATTAAAACAGATCGTGCAAATTGAATTAGAGCAAAATCCCTTATTAGAATTAGAAGAAAGTGATGACACTGAGTCGCTGGATGCGCTGCAAGAAGAATCAGCCAGTTATCAATTTCGTCTGCGTGAGCAAAGTGTTTACTGGGATGATGATAATGGGCTAGAAAATTTAGCCGCTCCCACCCACCTTGCCGCTCATTTGCAACAACAAATATTATTAGCCCGCTTTAACCCGAGAGAACAACTGATTGCGGAAGCAATTATTGCTGGCCTTGACGAAGCAGGCCGGTTGACCATGTCTAATCGCGAACTGCAAGAAGCACTCGATGTTGAGGTGAGAGAAGAAGAAATCGCAACGGTCGTTAAAACCATGCAAACACTTGATCCACCGGGTGTGTGCGCGCGTACTCTTGTCGAATGTTTGTTAATCCAGCTGAAAAATCAAGATATCGACCCTACCATGAAAGCGCTGACCGAACGTTTGATCTCACATTGTTTACTCGATGCCACGACGAATAATTTAAAAAAGAAATTACAAGCCCTTAAAATTACAGATGTTGAATATGATGCCGCCTTAGCTATCTTACGAAAATTAGACCCACAGCCCGGTTTACGTTTTTCGCAAGAAGAAGCATTGCATGCCGAACCAGAATTATATGCAAAAAAAACGCGGCAAGGCTGGCGTGCTTATTTGGCAGACAGCATTTTAACGCGCTTAAAAATTGATAAACAATACCAACAACTTTTAAAACAACAAAGCCAAGAAGCCTCGCCCAATGCATTACAACAAAAGTTGCAAGAAGCGCAATGGTTATTGAAAGGAATCAAACGCCGCAATGAAACCTTGTTAAATGTCGCCAATGAAATTATTAAAGTACAAAGCGATTTTTTTGAAAAAGGCCCGGCCGGATTAAAACCCCTGAATATTGCCGAAATTGCTTATGCAGCGGATGTGCACGAATCAACGATTTCACGCGTTACTAGCGGAAAATATATCGTTACACCCTATGGCGTTTTAGAATTAAAATATTTTTTCTCTTCTCATTTACAAACAACAGGTGGCACACAATGTTCTGCAACGGCAGTGAAAGAATTAATTAAAAATATCATTGCTGAAGAAAGCCTGCATCAAGTTAACAGTGATGGCGAGATTGCTGATAAATTAAAGCAGCAAGGCATTAGTGTTGCAAGACGCACTGTGACGAAATACCGCGAAGCCATGAATATTTTATCATCGTATGAGCGCGCTGGGTTAAATAGCGTTAAAACTTCTTCTCATAGCGATGACAATAAGGTGACTTCCCTTGATGCGCATAATAATCTTGATGATACGATTCCGCCCGCCAAAACGGCGTAACGGGTAAACACTTTGTCGCAACAGTAATGCCTTTTTGCGCTAGCAAGTCGATGACTTCTGCTGCCGTTTCCGCTTGGCGGGTATTGTAATAAAAAATGGCGCTTTGATATTGCTGACCAATATCTGGGCCTTGGCCATTTTGTTGACTCGGATCATGAATTTCGAAAAAGTATTTAATTAAGGCTGTATAAGATAATTGTGTGGGATCATACACGACACGAATCGCTTCATAATGGCCGGTATTACCTGCACAAATTTGTTGATAAGTTGGACCTTGCGTTTTACCACCGGTATAACCCACCTCGGTTTTTAATACACCCGGCAATTTTTTCAAATAATATTCCACGCCCCAAAAACACCCAGCGGCAAAAACCGCTTCGCGCGTATCCAACACGGTTTGATCCGAAATAAAGTCCAAACTAGCGGAATTAACACAATGACGCACATTGAATGCCGTAAAACCCTCACCGATAAACACATGCCCTAAATGTGCACGACAACGCGAGCATAAAATTTCGGTGCGCCTACCATCGGCATCACGCTCTTGCAAAATCGCATTCGGAATATTAGCATCAAAACTCGGCCACCCACATCCTGAATGAAATTTAGTTTGCGAACGAAACAACGCCAAGCCGCAGCGCCGACAAAGATACGTGCCGCTGTCACCAAAATCTTCATATTCCCCAGTAAAAGGCCTCTCTGTCCCTTTATCTTCCACCACCGCTTTTACCATCGGAATTAAACTTGCTGTTTTGTCCCAGTCCATACTCACCTCTTTTTAAGTTTAGTCGATAGGCTTGAATGTGTATATCAAAGGTAACTCGTTATTTTATAAGAATTTCTACCATTAGATCGAGACAACCATTCAGCTGATTTGCTATTAATGTTATAAATGTTATAATTGTTATGCAGTAAGGGAATTAAAATGGAAATCGTTATTACACAATGGGCTTTAGATTCTTACTTAGATTTATTAAGCCAAAATGTATTTAGTAAAGATGAGTATTTAAACATAATTAGGCCCGATGTGATGCGTTTAAAAGAGTACCCTGATAATGAGAAATTTAATAATAGCAAATTTTTTTCGTGCGCAAATGACACAAATGGAAAAATAATTCCTAATGGCTTTAAAATGAAATGGCATCAAATAGGAACTGGCCTCGTTCAACTTAGATTAACAATAGCCATGATAAGAGGGCGTTGTTTTCTATGCGAAGCCTACGTTAAAAAAGATGAAAAAATAGATAAACGTAAATTATCGAAATTTAAAATGTATTTAGAATTAATTAGACAAGAACGTTATATAGGCAGGGGAAAACTATCATGACCACTCAAACTTATCCAAAACGCAAATTATCTCCTTGCGCCACTCTTTCCGTTAATGATGCCGCATTAATTGCGCGTAAATTACAATTATTTACTATCGCCGTTGAAATGAAAAAAACCGGCTTATCTGATCTTTTCATTGTGAACGCTGTTCAAACTGCATTGGAATTTGAGGGCGCTTTAGATCTGTTGCATCTTTGGGCTAATGAAACCGACAAAAAAGAAAGAGACGAAATTATTGCGGATATCCAAGATACCATCGAAGCCTGTCAACAAATGAATAATGCCGAAAAAACACAGGTAAAATTTAATGACCTTGAAACCATCGCCAATAACATTAGAGCATTTAAAGACAGTTTGATTCTTGTCATAGAACAACAAGGTGGCATTACGCGATTATCTGAGTTAACCGGCATCCCTCAACCCTCTCTATCACGTTTTTTGAATTCAAACTCCATGCCAAGAAGGGCCACTGTATTAAAAATTGCTAAAGCACTCAATTTGGATGAAATAAACATGGATCTTGTTTGGAGTAAGTAAACTACTCTGCAATAAACACCAGTAGCATTCTTTCACTATCCATACTAAAATTTTCCAATGCAAACAATATGGTTCATCTTCCACAACGATCACCTCCTGTTTCATCAGGACATTACCCAACCTGAAGAATCGTTGCGTTTATTGGAGCAGCCATTGGCTCATATTGAAAACGTATTAAAAATTGGTACGTTTGAAGGGCATGAATGTTATTGTGCGCGCCTGCCCAGTGAGCAGGTCTTACCGGAAACGCTTAAATCCTTAAGTTTGCGCGCTGCATTAAATACACTGGGTGAGCCCTGGTTTAACGTTCTCGTGCGCGCGCACGCTATTTTAAATTGGAACATCAACCATCAATTTTGCGGTCGCTGTAGTACGCTGACTGAGCATCGTTCCGCGAGCTTTGAACGCATCTGCCCGAAGTGTCAACTCAATTTCTATCCACGCATCTCACCTTCCATTATTGTCCGCATTCGCAAAGGCGACCACATTTTACTGGCACGGGGCCTCGGCTTTCCGCCTGGCGCGTATGGTTTGATCGCAGGCTTTGTCGAGCCCGGTGAAAGCCTTGAAGAAACCATCCATCGCGAAGTCATGGAAGAAGTGGGCATTCGCATCAGCAACATTCAATACGTGACCTCGCAGCCTTGGCCTTTTCCCGATTCACTCATGGTAGGTTATACAGCCGATTATTTGAGTGGCGACATTGTCGTTGACCACACGGAGTTAGAAACCGCCGGCTGGTTCCGCTATAATGCCTTACCAGGCTCACCCTCATCACGTTTAAGCTTATCCAGTAAACTAATCGAAGCATTTGTGGAAGAAGTTGAAAAGGAACAGGCGCATGACCAGTAAAAATAATTGGTGGGAAGAAAAGCGTTCAGCCTATTTGTATAATGTCCTTGCCCATCACGAAACGAATATTTTGCATAAAAAATTATTTACTGATCTGCATTCCGCTGCCGAAAAACAAGCGACCATGTGGGAAAAACGGTTACTCGAAGAGGGTTTCGCAAAGCCCACCTTTACCCCTGATTTACGCACCCGGTTTATTGTTCTATTGTTACCCATTTTCGGAACCGAACGTTTACATTCTTTATTAGCCGCCATGAAAATCCGCGGCATGTCAGTCTTTTCACGCTTTCACACGGAAAAAGGCCAAACCGGTATTCAATCAGCAAGCAATTTACGTGCCGCTGTGTTTGGTGTCAATGATGGGTTAGTGTCAAATATGAGCTTAATTTTGGGGATTGCTGGCGCAAATGCCGACCACCGGTTCATTTTAATTGCGGGCGTTGCAGGTCTTTTAGCGGGCGCTTGCTCGATGGGGGCCGGCGAATATATTTCCGTACGCACGCAACGCGAAGTGTTTGAATATCAGATTGCCATTGAACGCGAAGAGTTAGAAGAATATCCAGAAGAAGAAGCACAAGAACTCGCCTTAATTTACGAAGCCCGCGGCATCCCCCAAGCGGAAGCCGTTTCATTAGCCAATTTCATGATTTCTCACCCTGACACGGGTTTAAGTACCTTGGCACGTGAAGAGCTTGGTTTAAACCCAAGCGAACTCGTCTCTCCCATTGGCGCAATGCTGTCTTCGTTCTTTTCATTTGTGTTTGGCGCAGGCATCCCTTTAGTCCCGTTTATTTTTGGCAACCATGAGATCTCCCTAACCCTAAGCATTATCTTCACCGGCAGCGCCCTTTTCTTGATCGGCATGCTGCTTTCACTCTATACCCACCGTAATGCCTTCTTTTTGGGTTTACGCATGCTCCTGATCGGTGCTGGCGCAGGCACTGCCACCTACCTAATTGGTAAATTGCTAGGGGTGATAGGACACATTTGACACGAAGCGCCACCCTCGTGCTATTCTGATTCTTGTCTTTGACCACCCATTTAAAGGATTAAGCAATGAAAGACTTAGACATTTATGCCTTTACCTGCCTCGTCATCGTCTTAATTGGCGGCATTTGCTGGGGTTTTGTAGGTTTATTTAATGTGGAATTAATTTCCGGCATCTTAGGCAACTTCTTAGGCCGATTAATCTACATCGTCATTGGTGCTGCAGCTTGTTATTTATGTTATCTAGTCTATTTGGCACGTTTTAAAAAAATGTAATCTTCGGATTCCCGCGGGAGTCCTGACCGCGGGGATGCTTCTATGCAAATTAAACCACACGAAATTCATTGCTATGCTTTCTCACTCCTTTTATCCCCGCAGCAAGAAGCGAGTTGGCTTTCCGTTTTAAACGACAGTGAACAAGCAACCGCAAATCGTTTCCGTTTTGCCAAAGATCAACATCGTTACATTGCCGCCCGGGGTCATTTGCGCCATATCTTGGGATGTTATTTAAACGAAAATCCGAAAAACGTGCAAATTGCTTACACAAGTTATGATAAGCCGTATCTCGCACAACCTGTCGATTTACACTTTAATGTCTCGCATAGTCATGAATACGGTGTCATTGTGCTAAGCACCTGCCCAGTGGGTGTGGATATTGAGCAAATTCAAAAAAATTATAATCCGGATATTGCGGCACGATTTTTCCACCCACAAGAAGTTGCCTACCTTGCAACCTTATCTGAACCGCAGCGTTCGCAAACATTTTTTCAATTTTGGGCTCGAAAAGAAGCGATTTTAAAAGCCATTGGGAAAGGATTGTCATCCCCGCTGGCAAGCTTTAGCGTCTCCCCCACTGCAAGCTGTGAGATAATTGCCCTTGAAAATGAGCAGTGGACATTGCTACCTTTAGAAATACAGGAAAGTTATGCATCGGCAGTGGCAACCAATCAGTCAATCCAGTCCGTATCACGGTGGCGATTCGACCTCACTGGCCCAATCTGGGAAGGCTTGATTTTCCCCTGTTGATTCTCCTGCTGCGTTATTTAAGAACCGGATGAAGGAGCTAAAATGATGGCATTCAATGAATTTCAAGAAAATTGGAAACAGTTTTCCGCTTTAGTTGACCAACTATCTCATTCCACCGACGAAGAATTTAAAAATCTGGTCACGCATTACATTGAACAGAATTTACTGTTGCTAAACGATGTCTTTGCTACCAGTATTGATAATTTAAAACGCTTACAAAAAGCGAAAAACAATAATGACATCATTTGCACGCAAGCGCGCTTTACAAATGACATTAGCAAACACTTGTCATTATCCACTCAGCGCTTTTTAAATGCTTCTTTAGGCCATATTGCAGATTACAATGAATGGTTAAAAGCGCATTGTGATTTTGCAACAGACTGATTTGATTTGCGCGTAGCAAACCCTCATTTCGCAATCTCGGCGCAAATGAGGGTTATCGTATTACCCATTTTGTAAAGTTTTTGTTAAGGAATAATCGTTATACTCATTGCAACAAACGAGTAGACCGATTATGCCCAGAGAATTTTTATCTCATAAAATCAATTCATTAACTTCGGACAGTGAAGCGCTTCAGTATGAGAAAGCGTTTTTAACCGATTTTTTTGATAAACAATCCACTCGTTTAAATCTCGTTACTTTACAACCCATTTACCAAACAGCACGGGCTGAGGTTGCCAAAGCAGTCGACAGCGGGCAATTACAGGCAATTGTCGTGAAATTCACGGATAGTTGTCGGAAGTGGAAAGGAGAATGGGTTGAACGCGGTGCAAAAGATAAAGTGTTAGAGCTCGCATGGCAAGCTGATAAACTCGCTTTAACACTGCTAAATATGCCGCTTTACGGCGACTACAGTATTAATTTGCATTATCAACAGCCCATAGCATCTACCTCAACACCTTTCCATACCTTCGCAACCGGTCTACCCACTCCGTTTATTGCAGCAGTGACGCGTGATCCTCGTTTTGCTATTACTTATACCAGCGGGTCTTACCTAAATAATTATGGGCATGCCTTATTATTTTGCGGCGAAGCAGGATTTATTCATATCAATGCACCGACTAGCTTACCGCGTCACATGAGCATTCAACAATTTAATCGTTATTTAAAAGATGAAGAAAAAGTATTATTGGGGATGATGGGCACAAGCGTTAACAAAGTGAACGCACTGATTGTTCATTTAAATGGGATGTGCCAAAAAAAGTGGACGTGGTTTGCGGTAGTGCATAATTGTTTGACGTTCACTCATGAGGCTTTAAAAGCGGGCGGATA
Source organism: uncultured Coxiellaceae bacterium (assembly GCA_964597435.1). Classification (GTDB taxonomy): domain Bacteria; phylum Pseudomonadota; class Gammaproteobacteria; order DSM-16500; family DSM-16500; genus Aquicella. Next base: position 59,487 of record CAZQXH010000002.1, read on the forward strand.
CCACGTTGCAGAACAAGCAGAATTTAAACGACACACGTTAAAATTACCGACAAAACACTTAAATACCACGAAAGAACAGGATTTAATTTTAGCAAAAAAAGTTAGTATTCCGTTGCGTCATTTTGAACCCAGATCATTAGCCACGCATGCCGTTGACACCTTGCCGGTTTTAGAAAATTTTCATCCTGATTCTATTGAGCAGTTTGTTAATTATATTTCGGAACATCCCGTTAAAGTGTTAAGACAACAAGGCGCTTTGGCAAATGCAGGTGCGACTCACGATGAAACTCGGGCAGACCATGTTTTAATCGGCATGCAAAAAATAGTGGCTGTGCTTAATCATTTAAAAAAGCATTTAGAAACCGATTACCAAATTCTTTTTGTAGACAAAATGCAATGCCAGCGAATATTAGTCAAAATTCCCCAAATTAAAACTATCTTAAAAGAAAATCTTGCACGAGCCATTATCAAAAACAAGATAACGAGTGTTCGCATGGGCTTATTTGCCAAATCGGCCATCAGTGAACAGGCAGTCACCGTCAATCAACTCGATCGTCCTTGAGGAGTCTTCTATGCAACGCCCCTTATCTCATGATGTCTGGAATATTATTGGCGCAGGCCCGGTTGGCTCCATGCTAGCCGTGGGTATTGCGGCCATTTTCCCAGAACAAGAAACGCATATTTTTGATCAATATCGCAGTCAAACCCATAAGGATGGCTTGCTCATTAAAAAAGACACCATTGATTATTGCTGCCAAGTTCTCACCTCCATTCACAAAAAAATATCAACCCTTATGCAAGAGGGTCGAATTCCACAACCGCGCTTGCAGTATTATCATGAAATTTTACGTCGGATTCACATAACGAAACAATTTTTACAAAAACACTTTCCTGATCAATTTATCCGCACTCATCAAATCAGTGAGATGTTACAAACATTGAGCCGTGAATTAGGCAAAGATAAAATTGAGTATCATTTGAATGATGAAATGACGGCTGAAGATTTAGCACTATTAACACTACCCAATCCAGAACCTAAAAATGAAAAGCAACGTTTATTGCTGGCTGGAACACGCATTTTTGGCGCAGATGGCATAAGAAGTGGTTTGCGCACCGAAATCTTTGGTGAATCGAATGATGATTTAAGTAAAGAAAACTTAAATTACCTGCTTGAAATTCAATTAGCGTTAAGCGATAAAAATCGCTCAACGCTCGATTCATTCACACACGCCATTTTATCAACCCTCAAATCCGGTAATTTACACATTTGGAACCAAAGTGGCGATGGCACAGCGACCTTACATATTTTCATTAACAAGAAAACTTATGAACTAATGCATGTTAAAGGCGAAGATGGACGTTACCTGGTCGATTTTGGCAATGCTTATAAACGTTTAATCGATTTACCGCAAGCAGTGCGCTCCGTTGTTGAAGCGAAAATTGTCGACATTATTGATGTTAACAAACTGGATGCCAGCACCCTGCAAGTAACAGCTATTCCGTTTAGCATTTATAAAGCAAGATTCTTGATCATGCAAATGCATGGCCGCTTACTGGCACTTTTAGGTGATGCTGCAGTGGGCTTAATTTTAAGCCAACGTGGTATCAATTTAGGTTTATGTTCGGCAATGGAATATGTCGATGCCCTGTTTGATGAGCAATTGCAAAAAGCATTTAGCACGAATCCTAATGTTAACTTTGCCCTTTACCAACGGTTTCTATATGAACAAATGCGCTTACTGGAAGAAATAACGAAACACTTACCGAATTTAAAAGAAAAAGCTAAAATTATTAATTTATACGAAAAGCTGTTTCAAGAATTAGTTAACACTGATAGTGACGAGAAGTATGCTGCCAAAGTAAAAGAAATCCAAAAGCAATTTACTAAAGAATTATTTAAAATTGCCGTCCGCACCGATGCAAACAATGCTTTAATCACTGCGCTTTTTGAAGCGTTAAAAAAGCGCAGCAATATTTTAGCGCGCACACCCATGCATGCTTGCCAAGATAAAATCCTTGCGCGTGCCGATCAAAAAATTGAAGAAATTCATTTTGAAAATACCGTTATTAGTAAAGTTGGCAAAATTCATGATTCTTCAATGGCCAATGAATTCGAAAATGCCGCGGAAGCTGCGCGCAAGCAGGATAGCCAACTCATCGCACCGTTACTAAATGCTTTAAAAAACATCGATGCTAAAACAGCACCACCGAGCTGGGTTTTAATCATGGATCGCTTATTTTTACATTTAGAAAAAAATAGCAATCGCTATCGTAGACAACCAAACTTTCCAGCGTTTGTAGCGTTAGCAGTGCGTTTTGTTAACTCGGTCGCCCTCGAAAAAAACCCACTGATCGATGACTTCTTGCAAGCAGCAAAGCCATATACCACGGAAACCCTACTCGCCTCCATTCGAAAAGAAAGCTACACTCATTTTAATTTTGCTGCGGAATTAAAACCTTGGAACGAACTTGTTCCCAGTGTGGAAGTTGTTCTTAAGCGCTATATTGAAAACGATGCAAGGCACTTATCCCCACTTAACTTACTTGTCGACAAACAATCGGGTTTAAATCGCGCTAATGCCTATAAAAAATTACTGGGTTATGGCAATTATTCAGCAACGAGCAAAATACTAGTACTGTATGCCATCATTACCAATGAAGCTTCCAGTGAATTACGTAAACAAGTTTTTTATAGTTTACTGTCATTGAAGAACCCCCGCGAAAACTTCCCACAGGTCACCTCGCTCGATTACCAGGTGTTAGCCATGCAATTACGCCAATTGCTCGCCAAGTCATTAACCATTCAAACGCTGGATTTGATTGATACCACTAAAAATGCATTAAATACCCAGATTGAAAAAAATCTGCCTTGCACGGCGCTTGGCCAATTTGAACAACAAACGGGGGCGCTTTCATCATTAAAGCAAATGAGTTTGCCTGATATTTTAAATAAGATTTGCCATTCTCTTAACCTGTATGTGCATACGATTGCGCCTAAAACCAGCCTCGTTACCTCGAGTCTTTTTAAAGAAACGCCACAACAGATGAGCCCGGCCTTTTTAAACTTTATTCAGAATAAAGAGATCAGCGAACACTTACGTCTTGCCATGGTGTATGCCATTCTTAAAAATGAGCGCCATGCCCATCACGCTAAATTAATTAGTGATACTTTCTTTGGCGCAAATAAAGCATTGCCGGCTTCTTGGTTAGTTGGAGAAATCGGACAACGTTTATCGACAGGATTAAAACCCGAAGATAAAAAATCATTTGATAGTTTGATTTATAGAATTGGTTTAACTGTATTAAATTCGGAATCATTAGAAAAAGAGCACAATCTGTTGCAGGATTTCTGTTTAGATTGCCTCTTGCAAAAAACCACGGCAGAATACCGTTAAAATAAAATTCCCCGTTATCAAACGGGGAATTTTCTTAACGATCGATATCAAGGTCTGCCATATCATCATCACCCGTACGTAAATCGTAAGACATATAACGCATGTCTCGGCAAGTGCGATAAGCGCAAGGCTTAGGAGCTGCGCTGTAATTTACAAACTGAGGCTGCGCATTGAAGGTGACGAAATTGGTTGATTGATGATAAACCGGTTGAGAACCACCATCACACCGATTGCAACTCGTACAGCCACAAGCAGGACGCACGTGCGCCATTTTCACCGTGGTGTGCGGAAATACGCGACAGGGATGAGAGTAATGATGAGAATAATGTTTTTTATAAACCTGTTTTTTAGCAACGGGTACTTTACGGTATTCATAGTTGACACCCGTGTAGGTCGATGTACCGTCAACGGGATACACTAAATAATATTCTGCAAAGGCTGGTAAAGAAAGACTCGTGAATAAAGCGACACATCCCACTCCAATTAATCCACGCATACCGTTACACTCCTCGTGTGCTGCTTCTTATAGTACTATTATACCTAATTTCACGATTTTTCTTTGATCAGCTTAATAATCAATAAATTAGCTTGAATTGCGCATTCATATTGACCCCGTGCAGCCAATTCTCTACATTCTCATTAATTCAGTCATTGGAGCGTTACCTCATGGATTTCAGTTTGTCCGAAGAACAATTGAGCATTCAACAAATGGCCCGCGAATTTGCGCAAAATGAAATTGCCCCGTATGCGGGTGAATGGGATGAGACGCATTTTTTTCCGCAAGAAACGTTTCGAAAAGCGGCTGGTTTGGGGTTAGCGGCCATTTATGTCAAAAGCGATGTAGGCGGTAGTGAATTATCGCGTTTAGATAGCGCCCTGGTATTTGAAGAATTGGCGACCGCTTGCCCAACGACCTCGGCCTATTTATCCATTCACAATATGGTTGGCTGGTTAATTGACACCTATGCAAGCGATGACTTACGCCAAAAATGGTTACCGCGCCTTGCGAGCATGGATGCATTTAGCAGTTATTGTTTAACAGAACCGAGTTCCGGCTCCGATGCTGCTTCGTTAAAAACCACTGCCATCCGTGATGGCGATCATTATGTGTTGAATGGTTCCAAAGCCTTTATTTGTGGCGGTTCGGTGAGTGATGTGTATGCCTGCATGGTTCGCACCGGCAGCGACGGCCCGCAAGGCATTAGCTGCGTCCTCGTCGAAAAAGGCACGCCCGGTTTGACCTTTGGAAAGCCCGAGCAAAAAATGGGCTGGCGTAACCTGCCAACCACCATGGTATTTTTTGAAAATTGCCGCGTCCCCGTTTCAAATCGCATTGGCCAAGAAGGCCAGGGTTTTAAAATTGCCCTCTCAGCATTAAATGGTGGCCGCATCAATATTGCCGCCTGCTCGTTGGGTGGTGCCAAACAGTGTTTAAATCTCGCCCGTCAATACATGCTGGAGCGCCGCCAGTTCAAGCAAACATTAAGCGAGTTTGAAGCCCTGCAATTTCGTTTTGCCGACATGCTAACGGAATTTGATGCCGCTCGCCTTATGGTACATCGGGCCGCCAATGCCCTCGATAAAAAAGACCCCAATGCCATTCGTTATTGCGCCATGGCAAAGCGCTTTGCCACTGATATTGGTTCCAGTATTTGCAATCAAGCCTTGCAATTGCACGGTGGCTATGGCTATATCCGCGAATACGGTGTAGAGCGCTATTTTCGCGATCTACGCGTACATCAAATCCTTGAAGGCACCAATGAAATCATGCGTCTGATCATTGCGCGTCAGGCGTTTAGCGAATCGTTTGTGATTGAATAACGAGGTTTTCTATGTCAAATGCATCTAAACTGGCTGCGGCTATTTCAGCCGCCCTCGCCTTAAGTGTCTCAGCACCCATTGCCCAAGCTGAAACCATGAATCCCACGGTTAACGGCATGGAAAAATGCTATGGCATTGTCAAAGCGGGTCAAAATGATTGTGGAACTAGCGCGCATAATTGCGGCGGCGAAGCAAAAACCAGTGGCAATAAATCCGAATGGGTTTTCACGCCAAACGGACTTTGCAATCGCATTGTCGGTGGCAGCACTAAACCACCCAAAGTGTAATTTTATGGTAATCTAAGGGTTGATTCCTATGAATACGCCGGAGTTAACTGTGGATTCGGGGCTACTACTAACAGGGATTGGTTTACGTGCGCCTCATTTTGCTGCTTGCTTGGCTGATCGCCCGAGCGTGGCATGGCTTGAAGTACACAGTGAAAATTTTTTTGCTGAAGGGGGCAAAGCCCTAGATACCTTGACGCGCTTGCGTGAGACTTATCCGGTGAGCTTGCACGGCGTTGGCCTGTCACTCGCTGGCACCGATGAAATTGAATGGCAGCACTTAAAACAATTACGCGACTTAGCAACGCGCATTAATCCCTGCCTCATTTCCGATCACTTGGCGTGGACACAATTAAACGGCCAATATTTTCACGATTTGCTCCCCATCCCCTTTACCAGCGAATCAGCCAATCATGTCATTGCGCGCATCCAACAAGTGCAAGATTTTTTGAAGCGGCCCATTCTAGTCGAAAATATTTCCAGTTATGTGCAATTTCATGCATCCACCTATGCGGAAGCTGACTGGATTGCTTTAGTCGCCGAGCGTGCCGGTTGTGGCATTTTATTAGATGTCAGCAATGTGTATGTCAGCTGCATGAATTTAGGCACCGACCCGAAAGCGTATTTTGATGCTATCCCGGCTAAATTGGTGCAAGAATTGCATTTGGGCGGTTTTAGCCCTGTCACCCTTGCCAATGGCCGTGAAGTCTTACTGGATACTCACAATAAGCCCATTGCACCACCCGTCTGGGATTGGTTCCGCTACGTAGTACAATTGTTAGGACGCAAACCCACTATTATCGAATGGGATGACGATTTACCCTCTTTAGATGCGCTTTATTTTGAAGCCTGTCGTGCGGAAATTATTCAGAGAAAACGTTATGACACTCCAGCAATGTCAGCTTGAATTTGCCGATGCGTTAACGAATGACACACCCTTCGATGAATGGGTGCGGGAAGCGGCTAACTTGCAAATTTACCGTAACAATACTGAAAGCAGTTTATTGCGCACCTTAACAGCAACGTATCCCCTATTATCTAAATTATTAGGCGAAGATTATTTCGCTTATGCGGCAAAAACCTATGTTGAACAGTATCCATCCCGTAGCAGCAACTTACACGATTACGGCAAATATTTTGCAAATTTTTTAAAAACGTTTGCGCCGATTGATGAATTTCCGTATTTACCCACCGTTGCTGAATTCGAATGGATTTGTCATCGTTTACATTTTGCAAGTGACGCGAACACCTTTGATTTGAGCTTATTAAGTAACGTTACGCCCGCAGATTACCATCGTTTATATTTTGAATTGCATCCGGCCTCTAACCTCTTAGCAAGTGATTATCCATTACTTGAAATCATTGATTTTTGTCAGAAAGAACCGGACACATTATTAAACTTAACGCAAGGCCCGCACTATTTACAAATCATTCGGCGGCATTTAGACATTGTGTTAGTGCCGCTCACGCATTGTGATTTTGTCTTTTTACAAATGCTACAAGATGGTATGCCGGTGAAAGCAGCATTAAGTGCAGCGTTAATGATTAATCCCAGTTTTAATTTAGCGGTACGTTTACCCAGCTGGCTACAAAATAAAACCATTGTGGATGCATATTGTCGCAATCCATTGGAGTAACGATGACATTAACGAAAATCATTGAAGTGCTGCAACGTTATCAGCCAAACTTATTAGCGCCCACAGAACTCTCTGCTGGTGTGATAGTTTTATTATTAACGAATGCTGAGTCGCCGCTTGAAATTGTATTAACAGAGCGTGCTTTTACATTACCAACGTATGCGGGCGATGTTAGTTTTCCGGGCGGCATGCAAGATGCAACAGATCGTGATCTTTATCAAACTGCGCAACGCGAATTGCGTGAGGAATTACAAATTAAACCTCATACCTACGAGTGCATTGGGCAATTAGATGATTTCCAAGATCGTTTCGGTAACTTAGTCAGACCTTTTGTGTGTACCATGGAAAAATCTGTCTACCTGTCGCAATTAAAACCCGAACCCGCAGAAATTTCACGGGTGCTTTATTTAAAGGTAGGGGATTTGGAAAAATTTAAAAATGATCCCATTTTAGCACCCGTCACCCGACGCTCACCCAGTTATTCGCTTAACTTTGATGGAGCATTAATTTGGGGCTTAACGGCCACGATACTAGTGCATTTTTTTAATTTAATTCATCATAAAAAACGTCCACTGGCACGAACCCCAAAGCGCTAAGCCTTCCTCTTGCTTTTTTATCGTGATCCCTTTATGGTGAAAACGATATTCACTCAAACAAGAGGAAGAATTCCCATGCTGTTCCACCGCCTTGCTATCATTTCGTTTTTTGTTACCGCAGCTTGTGCTTACGCTGAACCTAATTTACGGATTGAGGGTAACCTGCCAGGTTATGTTCCCATTTTTGCGAGCAATTCCATCACGGGTGCGCGCATTAGTGAATTAAAACCCATTACTTTTCAACGTATTGTTCTGACACCGCAAACGCAACAATATTTAATCCAACAGTTAGCGCAGCCTGCACCGAAAGTAACCACGACCAATTTACCACCCCGCGTTAGCCTCGGCATGAATAATGTGCCTGTCCTCGACCAAGGCCAACATGGCACATGCGTCACTTTTGCCAGCACCGGCGCACTGGATGCCTTACATGGCACCACGGATTACATTAGCCAATTATGTAATTTAGAATTAGGTAATGCATTGGCTCAGCAAGATCCTGACTACCCGAGCGGTTGGGATGGCTCCTGGAACACCATCGTTCTAGGGCAGATGGCTAAATACGGCATTATTAACATGAATTACCAAACAAAATATGGCTGCTCTGGTCTTACCGCATATCCAAAGAATGAACCGACCAATACCGGGGCACCGATGGATGTGGAAACGTTTAAAAGCCACAGCGAAGCCATCATGGATAAAGTAAAAATACGTAAAATCTTAGCTGTAGACGATGCGTTTACGCCGCGTGCAGATAGCGCAGCGGTATTAGCAGGCGTTAAGCGTGCGCTAGCAAATGGCAATCGCGTGGTATTTGGTGTGTTGCTCGATACGAATTTTCATAACAATGGCTCCTATGGCACTTACGTTAAAGCCAAAGATAGCTGGATCATGACACCAGAGATTCAACGCGATTTAGATAGCGATAATATTCACGGTGGTCACGCGATGATTATCGTTGGCTATGATGATAATGCGACGATCACAGGTCCCGATCAAACACAGCATCAGGGTGTGTTAACACTGCGAAATTCTTGGGGCCAACGGGCTGGTGATCAAGGCAATTACTACATGAGCTATGAGTACTTCCAAAAACTGGTCATGGAAGTGGTTGCGATCGCGAAACAGAAGTAATTTGCGCGCATTTCTTAACTGGCGCTCGTAGTATCGATTTAAGCTTGTCTAAGGCCTGCAAACAGTGCAGGCCTTAGACAAGCCGCTCCACCTTTCTTGTGACAGTCCCGCGACAAATCTTTTGACATTTCAAATAATTAGCTTATTGAGTTTATTTTTATGCAAAATATTCTAATAATACTAGAATATTTTGCATTTATTTAAACAAAAAAACGGGAAGGTTTAAAAATATGCTATAATTTCTAGTATGACTAGAAAAGATGAAAAAAAATTAAACCATTTTTTGCTTTCAGCTCCTTCTGGCGTGGTTTTAACGACAGAATGGCTTGAGAGACAAGGCATATCTTCCAAATTAGCTTGGTGGTATGTCCAGTCTGGTTTGTTAGAACGACTGGGAATGAAGGCATATAAAAAGCCAGGCGACAATATACTTTGGGCTGGAGTGGTTGCTGCATTACAAAATCAAATGCACTTACCACTTCATGTCGGCGGAAAGACGGCCCTACAGGTATTAGGACGAGCCCATTTCATACCATTACAAGGCGTCAAACAGGTGCAGTTGTTTGCTGATCTCAATACCAGAATGCCTTCGTGGTTGGGAAAGAAACTATCAAAGGTTGAATTTGAAACACATAGAACATCATTATTTTCTAATTTGGAAAAAATGCCAGGAATAATAGAAAGACCCATTGATGGAATAACGATAAAAATATCCTGCCCAGAAAGAGCCGCGATGGAAATACTATATTTGTATCCTAAATATGAATCTCTTGAAGAGATAATACTATTAATAGAAAATCTCGGTCAATTAAGGCCAGCCATCGTTCAATCGATGTTAGAAACATGTAATTCAATAAAAGTAAAACGTCTATTTTTATTCCTTGCTGAAAAATGCCAGCACCCTTGGTTAGCTAATTTAGACCTTAAAAAAATAGATTTGGGTAAGGGCAAGAGAGTTATAGCCTCTGGTGGGAAATATGATCCAAAATATAAAATTTCATTTCCTGAATTAGTGGAGGAAAAAAGTGAGTTTTGATCCAACATATGTAGAACAAGTTGATTTGCTTCTTGAAGTGCTTCCTGTTTTAAATAAATTTGATTGCTTTGCCTTAAAAGGTGACACAGCCATTAACTTATTTGTAAGAAACATGCCCCGATTTTTAACTCAGCAGTACTGACGCATAACCTTTTGTGACTTATCGCTATAGCGTTCATCACAACACCCCGCGCTATTCAACCCGCTCTTATTAAGAGTTTTTTAACTATCTTATGGCAATATTATGCATTCTTAGAACGAATAAAAATGAGGTCGAACCATGCAACGGCAACTTCCTGATATAACAGCAGAAGCTAAAAGTACCGCCCCAATCCTTGACGTTGCTGTTGGTGAATCAGAAGCACTACTGTCGTTTAACCAGCGATCTTTTTTGAATTTATTACCTGCTGCACTGCAGGAGCAGGTTACCGATTATGGCGACCCATACGTATCACACTCCTTCGGAAAACTAACTTTATTTCCAAGCGCCATAAAAAATCGCGATGCGGCGGTCATTACATTGTTGACTCACGTTATTCGTGGTGAATTAACAAAAGCGGACGCTATGCTACAACGCGAACCCAGCTTGGCATTAGAAGAAAATACCGTTACTGATTATCCTTCCAAGCGCACGATTCAAGGCACCGCCTTGAAAATAGCTTTAGGCGCGCTCGATGTCAGTGTGCATGTTCCCTGTGATCTTATTGCTATTCCTGACGAACTTACGCTGGATTTAGCTATTGGAATATTGTCAGAAAAACCAAAAGCCATTTACGTGCGTCACAGAAAAAAATTATATTATAGTGATCACATCCATATTGGAGACAAACTGACTGAAATATCATTGACCGAAGCGCAACAAAAGGAATTTGATGCAGCATTTTCTCTTAAAATCCCCGCGGAAAGATTATCGAAAAAAGATTCATTAAAACAAATCACTGCCCTCACCGGCCGCTCTCGTGCAAAAAATATGGCAGAGATGACTATTTGGCAGGAACTTGAGGCAGCGCATTTTCCTAAAATCCATGTGAAAGAATTATCGAAGGATTCATTAAATCAAATCACTGCCATCACCGGTCACATTCATGCAGAAAGCATGGCAGAGATGATTATGCGGCATCTGCGCAAGCTTTCTATTCCTAATGGAGAAGCGCAAATAGCTAAACAGATTAAGGAACAATTCCCAGTAGGTTGGGAAATAAAAGAAGCAAAACGTGCAAAGCGCGATAAAGAAGCGCTGCAAACCGTCTTTACTGAGATTAAAAATGCAAAAACAAACGGCTTAGTTGATTTAGCCACAAGAAAATTTAAAGACTATTTAAAAAAAGAAAATGATCCTAAAAACATTATCAAAACTGGCAAACAGTTTAACGAACAATTACTGGTTGAAGCGCTTAAACTCTCTCATGCTTTTAAAGAACTCCCTTATATAACTAAGTTGGTCTGGAGAGTAGTCCTTGTTTGCATTGAGCGCTATGTTCCCACGCGCATGTGCATGCTTTTAGATCATTATCGTGATAATCCGCGTATATTCGACGAAAAAGCATCGAAATTGGCAAGCCTAGTGAGCGCAAACCTCAAACATCAAGATGGCGATCGGTTGAGCAGGTTGCCTCGAGCAAAATAGCCTCCCCTTCCCGTTTCCGTTTCCGTTTCCGGCAGAAAGACAGACCGCAGGCGGGAGAGAAGAGCCATTATATTTATTTAAAGCTTGCCTGGCGTTGCATCACCCTTCTTATCAAAACTCACTGCGCAACTATAACGACGTGGGTCTTCCTGTGGGATCGGTTTACCATTCGCATCATCCATAGGCGCATTCACACGTTGGCAAATCACCTCTTTTGCTTTTTTATACGTATGCCCCGCCGCCCCATCTTCTTTAATTTGCAGCAATTTATACAATGCTCGTGCCGGTTCATTTTGAATTTTGAAATTAATTGCAAAAGCACTGGATGAAGCTAAAAGAAAAAGTACTAATAACGTTCGCATATTCTCCTCCAAATGATAGCTGAGGCTTAGCTTACAACATACAGCTACTAGCCTTAAATAAAAAACGATCCCTATTCTAGCCTGACTGGATTGACAGGATTAGTCAAATAATTCAGTACTGGCAACGAAGCAATTAGCCTTATTAAGCCGTAAAAGTTGCCAATTGTAGTTCATCCAGTATGTATGATTTTATCATACATACTGGATGAACATATTAATCTCATGAAAATTGTGATTGAGAACCGTTACTTATTGTTCTACTAGTTTTCAGGCCATTCAGGATTAACGGCTAATCTCGTACTCTCGCATTAATTCAGCAAAACGCTTACCCTCTTCCGTGTTAGATTCGTAATAATAAATACGCAAATAATTATGCAGCACATACTCATAGGGGGAGTGTTTTAAAAGACCCATGATCGATTGAATGGCAATTTGATCGCTCGCCAATTGAGTATTGCAACGTTGAAACAAAATGGCCGCTAACATTTCTGCTTGCGTTGCTTTGCGAAGTAAATCGCCTTCTTGAAACCGTCTCATGCATAAGTGCAAGGCACGCTCTTTGTTCCAATCGCGGAAGCGATGGAAAAATTGTAAGGCTAAGGTTTTAAAATAGGTTGTGTTGGTTTCTTGCGGATTGCTGACCTTCAGAATTAAATAAAATAAAGCCGGAATGGCCGCTTCCACATTTGCCCAAGAACAATTGCCACTGATTTGCGCTTCCACTTTCAATTCAGTAACCGGTACCAATCCCAACACTTCATCTAATTGCTCATTAATGAATTGATCGGATTGTTTGACATAAATTAAATTGGCTAATGCTTCCGTCGTTACTTTTTCCGGTTGTTTAATGCGATAAAACACCACATGATCATACAAACGTTGATCTTCGCGGCGATCGCACTTCACCCACCATTCACCCCATTTAATAAATGTAATCGCATGGCCTTCATAACCCACGGGAATTAAGACAGGTTCTTGTTTTAACAACTGTTGAATAGTGTCTTGATGCGCGCGTCGATCAGTACGGTATTGTTGAAATTTAATTAATGCTGCGCCGCGTTGTAATACTTGCACGATGTACTGCGCAAGACCGGCATAACGTCGCAATTGGCGTGCCGCGAAATGATTTTGAAATTGGAACAACGATTCGGCAATAATTCCTAATGTGACTTCTAAATAAAAGCCTTCAAAATCGACATCCACAAACCGATTATCGGGTGTCACAATCGTGGCATTACCCACTAACTCATACATATGCCCCAATAATTTTGCATTAATAAAATCTTGGGCAAATAATAAATCAGCACCACTTTCAATTAATACTTTGCGTAAATCACTTTGCTTACGCAGCAACGGCATGACTAAAACCGGTTGGCCGGAAAAATTGTAAACATTTGGATTCGCGCCGTTTTGCAATAATAATTGCACTAAAGGAATATTATTATTTTCTACCGCCCATTGTAGCGGTGTGCCACCAGTAACATCTTGTTTATTAGGATCGCCATTCTGCGCCAATAACAAACGCGTAATTTCAATATTTTCCACGATTGCCGCTTCAATGAGTGGTGTAAACCCATATTCATCTAATTCATTAATGCCTTCACCGCTGCGCAAGCAATGTTGCACACCTTGAATATCTTGATGCAAAATGGAATCAGCTAAACTCATGGTAATTATCTACCCGGTTGGGGTTTGGGGTTGAAACGTGGGCCGAGTTCGGGTTGGTGTCGCAAACGATATTCATTTTCCAACCGATTGCGATCCGCTTCATTCGCTTCTGAGATATTTTGATTGGGCACTTGCGTGGTTTGTCGATCCTGACCACTAAATTGCGCCGCATTCGCCAAAATAAGGTGCGCTTTATATTGACTGCTTGCCTCTGCACCAGGCAAGCCATTGCGATAATTTTCTAAATTGGTTTTGCCATTGCGTAAATCAGTGCGCGCATCGCGCAAGTTTTTTTGCTTTTTAACATTGGATTCGTGGATGTCTTTGTGGTTATTGAGCAACCGTTTTCTTTCATCGGGTGGTAATTGATCATCGCGTAATCGATCACTGCTCGCTAAAAAATCACGAAACTCCACATCACCAGAACGTCCACCGGTTGCAGAGCCTTCTTCCTCGTCATCTTCACGTTTGTGAAACTCTTTTTGGGACATGGCCATCTCTTAGATTATAGATATACCCATGTGCACTTCATAAGCACGATGGGGTGCCCAAAGGAGAGAATCGCGATTCTCTCCTTTGGTGAAGAATGCGAATTTAATTCGCGCTCTTCATAAAACAATTATAGTCCGCAACCGATTGAGAAGAAAGGCTCCTAATGAATTTCCGCTTTGCTTAATTCTTCCTTTAATTCAGGTAAAATTTGAAATAAATCACCAACTAACCCGTAATCCGCCAATTCAAAAATAGGCGCTTCTGGGTCATTGTTAATTGCAACAATCACCTTACTGTCTTTCATGCCTGCTAAATGTTGAATCGCGCCAGAAATGCCGACTGCAATGTAAAGATCCGGCGCAACCACTTTGCCCGTTTGTCCGACTTGATAGTCATTCGGTGCAAAACCCGCATCCACCGCGGCACGTGAAGCACCGATTGCGGCATTCAGTTGATCCGCAATGTCATCCAGCAATTTAAAATTCTCAGCACTTTTTAACCCGCGACCACCCGAAATAACCACACGCGCATTCGTCAGCTCTGGCCTTGCCGATTGCGTTAATGATTCATCAATAAAACGCGTTTGGGTATTTTCAATGACTGTATTAATCGCTTCAATGGGTGCAAGATGATTTCCTTTGCCCGTTGCAGCAAATGCGGTGGTACGCACGGTAACTATTTTCACCGCATCATTCGTTTTCACCGTTGCCAATGCATTGCCTGCATAAATGGGGCGAACAAACGTATCAGCCGCAACCACTTCCATCACATCACTTAGCATTGACACATTAAGCAAAGCTGCAACACGGGGTAATAAATTTTTACCGAACGTGGTAGCCGGTGCAGCAATATAGTCAAATCCTTGCGCCTCTTCTGCAATTAAGCTCGCCGTATTTTCAGCGAGTTGGTGCGCATAACAATCATGATCCGCGATCAGCACTTTACTCACGCCATTTAATTGCGCTGCCTCTTCAGAAACCTTTGTGCAGTTTGCGCCTACCACCATCACGACTATTTCTTGCGCCATTTTTTGAGCCGCTGTCAAAGTGTGATGCGTTGCTAATTTCAATCGTTGATTATCGTGTTCAGCAATGACTAATATTTTCATCGGATCACCTGCGCTTCATTTTTTAAACGATCAACTAATTCTGCTACCGAAGCAACTTTCATTCCACCGCTACGTTTTTTCGGTGGTGAAACTTTTACTGTTTCAAAATGCGCAGCTAACGCCACCCCTAAACTGTCTGCAGCGACATGCTCCAATGGTTTGGTTTTCGCTTTTACGATGTTGGGCAAAGACAAATAACGTGGTTCGTTTAAACGTAAATCAGTGGTAATAACCGCGGGAAGTTTTAATGCTAACGTTTGCAACCCTCCATCAATTTCACGCGTAACCAACACTTCGTTACTTTCAAATTGCAATTTAGAAGCAAACGTTCCCTGCGGCCACGCTAATAAAGCCGCGAGCATTTGGCCCACTTGATTATTATCTGTATCGATTGCTTGTTTTCCTAAGATGACTAAATCGGGCGTTTCGCGTTTCACTAATGCTTGTAATAATTTTGCGGCGGTTAATGGGTCAACACTTTGATCGGTTTTGAGGAAAATTGCACGATCGGCACCCATTGCTAATGCCGTGCGTAAGGTTTCTTGACACGCATCCACACCAATTGAAACGGCGATAATTTCTTTAGCGATGCCTTTTTCTTTACAACGCACTGCTTCTTCAACAGCAATCTCATCAAATGGATTCATGGCCATTTTGACATTGCTAGTTTCAATCCCTGAACCATCGCTTTTCACGCGAATGGCTGCTTTATAATCGATGACTCTTTTTACTGCCACCAGAATTTTCATTACGCAACTCCGTGCTTTTTTACGTTTGCAAATGGTATCACCGATGATAAGAGAGGTCACTAATCTCATGGCAATTACCAAAGCTTCATATCATAATCTTTGCACTATCAATAAAAGGAATGAGCTATGCAAATTAACGGCACAACCGCATTGGTTACCGGCGGCGCATCGGGCATGGGTGCAGCAACAGCGCGTCATTTGGCAAAACTCGGTGCAAAAGTCGCTTTGTTTGATCTTAATGAAGCAGCGGCACAGGAAGTCGCGAAAGAAATTGGTGGAATTGCCTTTGCTTGTGATGTCAGCAATGAAGAAAGCGTATCCAAAGCCTTAGCCGGTGTTATTCATGCACAGGGTGCGCCCCGCATTGTAGTCAACTGCGCGGGGATCGTTCATGGTCGGCGCGTGATCAATAAAGAAGGCCGTATGCCACTCGCTGAATATCGCCGCGTGATTGAGATTAATCTGATTGGCACTTTCAATGTGATGAGCCAGGCGGTAGCCAGCATGGCTGACTTAAGCCCACAAGGGGATTCCGGCGAACGTGGCGTGGTCATTAACACCGCCTCAGTCGCTGCCTATGAAGGCCAAATTGGCCAAGCGGCTTACAGCTCCTCCAAAGGTGGTGTGGTTGGCCTAACCCTGCCCGCAGCGCGTGAATTTGCCGGCATTGGCGTACGGGTCATGACCATTGCCCCCGGTCTGGTTGAAACCCCAATGTTTGACAAAATCCCCCCCGAAGCGCGCGCCTCGCTCGCCGCTTCAGTACCGTTCCCGAAACGATTGGCTAAACCCAGTGAATATGCTCAGTTAGTGCAGCAAATTGTTGAAAATGAGATGTTAAATGGCGAGGTTATTCGCTTAGATGGTGCTTTACGCATGCAGCCCAAGTAACAACGTCATCCTGTGGCTTGATCCAAGACCCATGGTTTCTGCGATCAAGCCGGATGAGAGTGATAAGATTAGTGCTTTTTTTCTGAAATAAGTATATATTCTGCCCAAATAAAAAGCGACACAACGCAGTTGAATATACACTCAAACTATCATCACTGATCCGTTTGAGAGAAAAAACACACATACCGAGGCCTTAATATGAAACAAGAAACCTTCTTTTTCCAAAAAGAAATCTCCTGCTTTCTCAACACACCCAATGGTTTTAAACAATATCAAGAAACCCTCCAAGCCAAAACCGCAAACAAGGAAAACTTTCCTTGGGATGAATGGGCGTTTTTATGTTTTATGTCAAAAGAAAAAATTATCAATGAAAGCATTGACTGCAACTTTCTTTTTTATTTAGGAGAAATCTTGAGTCAACCTAGTGTAAGGTCCATCATTAAATCCAGCGCTCCTGAATACACTAGCGCTTTCATGAAACGAGGGTTTTTTAAAGACCTCATCAAATTATCCAATAAATCCTACATGACCCTCTCTTCCTTAGGAGCAACCTTTGCATTAGCAGCCGATGGTCTTGGCGAAATAAAATTACCCCGTGAAAGAATCCACTTATATGAAAATAAATATAAGCAATTACTGTGCGCAATTAAACTAAACACTTTTCGACATGATCGAGATATAGGAAAAGCCTATCTCACGCTAATGATTATCGCGCAGCTTCTTTACAATAACACACAGCAGCAATCTTATTTTCAAATGATGTGTATAGCGGCCCAAGAAGCGGCTAGCCGAAGCGAACCTTTAGGCCTAACTTATTATGGGCATTTCCTGCAACATGGTTTTGGTTTTGAAAAAAACCCCACTTTAGCCTGTAAATTTTACACTCGTGCGGCTGAAGCGGGCTGCGCTATGGCGCAGCGAAGTTTAGCAGCTTGTTTTGAGCAGGGTATTGGCGTTACAAAAAATCCATTCAAAGCACGCTTCTGGTTACAGCGCGCAGCTGAACAAGGTAACGCGGAAGCACGATATGAATTGGGTTGCTATTACCTTAACGAGAAAACATCGGTTTTTACTGTTCGTGAAGCGTCGAAATGGCTCAACAGAGCGGCGTATCAAAATCATTCTGCAGCGTGTAATCGGTTAGGCATTATTGCTTTAGCTAAAAACAATGCCGCAGGATATCAAGAGGCGGTAGAACATTTTACGAAAGCCAGTCGACTCGAAAACCGTGACGCGAAATTCAATTTAGCCACGCTTTATAAAAATGGCACGG
The DNA here is from genome assembly GCA_964597435.1 of uncultured Coxiellaceae bacterium. Taxonomy (GTDB): domain Bacteria; phylum Pseudomonadota; class Gammaproteobacteria; order DSM-16500; family DSM-16500; genus Aquicella. The sequence goes on from CAZQXH010000002.1 coordinate 77,560, forward strand.
GTGTTCCGCAATCCGCCCAAAAAGCATTTAACCTCATGCAGGATGCAGCCCTAAACGGTTTACCGGCCGCCCAGAATGATCTCGGTGCGTTTTATGAAGCAGGATTTGGCATTGCAAGAAATTTAGCGCTGGCGACTGAGTGGTTTAAGAAAGCGGCCGCGAATGGTGACTCATTGGCCAGTTATAATTTAAGTGTGCTGGCAGAGAGAAGCCTTGCGGAGAAAAAATCTGAAAATACACAAGGTAAATATTATGCTAATACGGTGCGAGCACAATTGTTTAGTCAATCAAAACTAGCACATGCCGACAATGGCCGCGCCATGACACGTCGCGGTAGCTTTTAAACTAACTCACGCAATGGTTTGGGTTCATAAGGTAGTAAGAGTGTGAAACTTTCACCTTTACCCAAACCATCGCTGCCCGCAACAATGCTGCCACCTAATTCAGTCAATGCAACAGCACTCATGTGCAACCCAAATCCTGGGTGTTGGTTTTTCGTGGGATAATCGTAAGAAAATACTTTATTCATGTCTTCAGGAGCAATTCCAGCGCCATTATCACAGATCCTCACTGTCACCAAATGAGAATTCATTTCATTGACACGCAAATACAACTTTTTTTGCATATTCGGACTTTGGATTAAAGAATCAATGCAGTTTTTAATGATATTGACAAAGACTTGCAATAATTTAATTTTATCAATCGTAATATTTTTTATCGTGTAATATTCGCGAATGACTTCAATATGGTATTGGTCACATAATGCTTGATTAACCAGCAACGCATCTTCAAGCACTGTTGCCAAATCCACATTTTCAATTAAACCGATATTCTTATGCATGGCTTCTTCAACGGTAATAATGTTTTTAATATTTAATGCATTTGCCCTCAAACTATGCATGGTCTCATCTATATTGCTTGCTTTGGCATCGAGTAATTTGTTGTATAACGTCTCGATGGAAACATTCATCGTATCTAAGGCATTATTAATGTTACGCAATACCGTTGCGGCAATATCTGCCATTCCGGCGCGTCTTGCTGCCACCATTAATTGATCATTTAAGAGTTTGGCTTTGGCTTGAGTGTTGGTGTGTGCAGTAATTTCCGCATTTAATGATTGATTCATGGCGGTTAATTCTCTCACCAAGGCTTCATTTTTGTATTGTAAGTCCAACGCTTCGTTGATAATTTTATTCGAATAAAGCGATAAAATAAGCATAACTGCAGCATATAACAACGCACAAGTACCCACTAACATATTTTCCGTACTGAAAAGCCACGCAATGTGTGGGCCATAAGCCGGAATTAAAAAAAGCAAGTACATATATTTTAATGGTGTGTAATAAAAGTTAGCAGCAGCAGTCACACCAATTAAAACAAATACTACATTGGCTTGCAGATTAAATGCTGTAGGAATGAATAAGGAACCAATAGGCGCCCAACTTAAACCAGCACATAATGCGCAAGCAGCAATCACTTTCATCCATGTACGTGCTTCTGCAGCAGTGCTAGGTTTATTAATGCGGTATCTAACTACGATTGCAAAGCGCATTAAACAAAGTGCGCAAGCGAGTGTGTACCAAACGACTAATTGTGTGTGATTTATCTCTGGCCATAATGCATAGATTAAAAAAGACCATACAATTAGCTCAACGGCTAAACCAGAAGGAAGTTGGCTGAAAATTAAATCGATCAACTTTAATTTTACTTTTTCTTTATTTTCAGCCAGCATGAGAGGCCTTATTTTAAAGATGGACTGGTTGTTTCGCGGTAAATGGGTTCCTCTCACCACCTCTATTATTAATTATGCGAGGGACATACTATGATTTTCCCAAAATTCACCCCATTTGTCCAAGCTCAATCAAGAAACCCCAATGAAATCAGTACATAATGGTGAAGTCACCCCGCCCAACCAATTTTTAAAATTCAAATCATCAATAAAATAATTTCCGCGCTCTGGCGAGAGCCCAACTAGATTTTGCCGCATCAAAACTCTTAATGCAGATTGCACAGAGGGTACGGTTAATTTACTCATTCCCAACATTTTTGCAAAGTGCGCACGCGTGTTGGTGCTAAACAATTCTGAACCGCCATTCGCAATCGTATGCAGCAACAGTCTTTCTAACGGCGAAGACTTTTGCCACAACGCAACAAATTCACGATCGTCAAAAATATCCGCCAACAATTGCGCTTTCACCTCATCCAAAGAAACAGTCGGATTTAACGCTAAGCGCTCGACCAGTGCGCGGGCAAGTTGCGGAATTTTTTGTAAATCAATAAAAGCGCGCCATAATAATTCTTTATCAATATCGCGCTGCGTCACAACGGCGAACATATGCGCTAAGTGATCCGTAAACCCGCGATCCAATTCCGGAAAGGGTAAATTCTGCCCGAAATGAAAAAAGGGCGCTTTTGCTTGCGAAAACATGCGACGCAAACCTTCCTGTGAAGAACCGGTAAAAATGACTTTGATGCTATCTTTATGCGTATCTAATGCTGTTCTTAACGCGGCAACAAAATTGGCGTTACTATTGTGAAGTGCAAGTGCTTGTACTTCATCTAGCAATAATAAAATCTTTTTCTGCTTAGCAATCTCCATAAACGTTTCTTTCATGCGCTGATTAGGATCATGCGCCTGTTGCCATTCAACACCGGCTTTAATACCGGCTGCCTCACCCGTGATCTTAGTCACTTTGCGCAAAAGCCCGCGCGTTTTACGTAACACACCCGCTTCATCCGCAAAGCGGACTAACGCCTGGCTGAATAATGGGGTAGCAGCGCCATCGCAATCTAGAAAACTAAAATAGAGTACTTTCCAGCCGTTTTTTTCGGCCAGCGGTAAAACGTCTTTCCGTAAAAATTGAGTCTTACCCATCCTCCTTGGCGCAAAGAACACGAGTGCTGAGGACAAACCGGTAGCGAATAGACCTAACAATTGCGCAGCCAAAGCTTCACGGGGGTAGTGCCAGGGATCCTTGCTCATAAAACACCCATTATTATTCAAATTAGCTCGTATTATATTTTATAAGTATAATTAGATAAATAATTAATAAAGTTGTCTATTCCATAATATAATCCACTCTATGCCAGGATTTCGTTCCACCAACCCTACCTTGCACTAGCATTGAATTACCCATACAATGCGCAATAAACAAACAGTAACCCGATAAATTATTAAAATACAAACGAGATTATAGCCGATGCAAACCCGCGAACAAGTTTATAGCCTGATGATGTTACGTAAACGTGGTGACAATATATTTGCATGTATGCCAGCTGATGTTATTCGTTCTATCAGCGATACAGATCAAAACCCGGATAATGAGATTCATGTTGCATTACGTTTAGCCGCATCTGGCTTACAGCATGACATCGACAGATTGGTAGCAATCGTCAGAGAAAACCCTCGTTTATTATTACAAGCAGGTAATATAAGAACACGCGGTGGCGTAGAAGTCATTCGTACTACACTCTATGAATTTTTCCTTGGTGAAGGTGATCCTGACGGTGCAAAAGCCATTGAATTTGGCTTCGCTGAATTATCAAAATTGAAGGATCCAGAAGGCGTATATTTAAATGGTGAAAAGGAACGAGAACGTCAATACGAACGATACAGGCCGCATATAGAAGCCCTTGCGAAGCAAATTGAATCAAAACAACCGACAATCGATGTAAAACCATTAATTGATACTATCAAGAAAGCTAAAGCTGAAGATATCAAGGCAGCGCTTAATAAAGATATGACACATGAAAGCACGCTTCGTGATGCTTTAATTGCATTTAGAAAAGCAATTAAACCCAAAAGAAAAACCGTGGGAATGCATTATGACCACTACACTACGCTTATGCAGGCATTCGATTTGTTAGTTAGTGAATGGAACGAATTAAGCGCCAATGATACGAATTACGATAAATGCCGTTTGGTTTGGCGTCAAATTATTGGTATTTTGCAACTGGAAGGTTTACCAGCCATTGACCGAATCGGCTTTGCGCGCGCGTTTGAAGATAAATTGCGTACATTAAATTATAAATATGATGAAGCTAATTCGTTTCCGGATGCGCCGCCGGCGGTGGTTGACGGCGAGTTAAATCTTTCGGGTCTTGGTTTTGATGAAGCAATATTTGGCGGGGTTCCGCGCGGGCGGGTGGCGGTGGGTGGATCGTGGGCGCGGGCGGGTTTGGAAAAAACATGTCGAGCAAAAACTCAAAGCTTGCAGAACTTATGCCAGCCGCAGCAACAGCCACGATATCAGACCGGGTGTATAGTTTGTTGACATGAAGTTGGGATACGCAGTGAGCGAAATTAGCCACAGGGGCGTTCCAACACACATCAATAAACCATTGCAAAAGTTCTTGATATTGCCAAGCATCTGAAGTTTTTAACCACCATGCCGCCCCATTGGAAAAAAATTATTGAAAGTTAACTCTCGGGCTTCTAAGATAGGCTCAGGTTATATTGCACTCATCTCGTCATTTCAAGGAAGCGAATATGCCCACCGTTGCTGAATTAAGAAAAAAGGCGCATCAACATTATCAAATCGCCTCTTCCAGCATCTGGACTGCAGATGAGTTACTAAAGGCCATCGCGATGCGAGAAAGAATTCCTGAAAATGAATTGGAAGATGAAGATTATCTCGCTTTGGCAATTTATTATTTCGATTTAGCTGATATGAAAGAGAGAGATAAACGGTTTGAATTTTGGCGCCTTCAATCGGATATTAATCGCGCGAAGATATTATCGTATGCAAATTTAGATTTAAGTGGTTACATGCAACGCTTTGCCTCAGTTATATCCTTTTTAGACCCTAAAGAGCATCAAAGTTATTTATCCAATCATAAAGAATATTTAGCTAGAACCACGCAGGCAAACAAGGCGCTTCCTTTGTATTTTCCAGCCAATTGTCCCATTATTTCCCTGGCGGATGAAGCGGTAGCGATGAGTAAACTATTAAGAAGTAATGCGGCAAAGTTATCGGATAAAGACGCTGCACAAACCTATCGAGAAGTAATTGTGCGATTGAGAAAAGTAAAGAATCTTCTTGCAGAGCAAAAACAAGATGAGGCTTGCAAGCAAAGAATAGAAACTATAAATAAATTAATCGCATCGTCAGAGCGATGCGAATCTCGTAAGAACAAAGAAATGGGGCTTTTTTCAAAGCCAGCCACAGCTCCTACTCGGCCAGCCCAAGAAACGCTCTGGATGCACTTTAATATGACAGTAAAACCCGTTTAAAGCTTTTGTAAATGATAGCCGATGCTGACCCGCGAACAAGTTCTTATCATGTTGATAATACGCCAACGCAGCGTTATTCTTGCTGGCCATGGAAATGATAAAAACCTATTCGTCTAATCTAAGTAGCCACAGGGACGTTCCAACACACCTCAATAAACCATGCCGCTCAATGATGAAGAGAATTTTTTGATCCGCCGAGGAGGGACTCATCAATGACCCTATGGTTACTTGCTCGCGTGTCTTATAGGCAATATTGTTTTCAATTGCAATTGACATCCCGCTATAACGGATAAATACCTATCAGTAATACATAAAATTGATTATTTTTCAACCAGTCCGAATCAGTAGTCGCCCATGTCCTCTTTTTGTATAATACTCCGGACTTACATTAAGGAATAAAGCGCCATGATGAAAAGCATTGTGTTGTTCTTAGCGACAAATATCCTAGTGGTTGCCACGATTTCCATTGTCACAAGCTTACTAGGTTTACACTCTTACTTAACCGCCCACGGCCTAGATTATCGATCTCTTGCCATCTTCTGCGCCATTTGGGGCACAGCAGGCGCATTCATCTCGCTCTTTTTATCGCGATTCATGGCGAAAATGTCCATGGGTGTCGTCTTGATTGATCCTCATAATGCACGCGGTGAAGAACGCACTGTATTAGACATCGTTTATGACTTAGCAAGCCGCGCCGGTATTAAAACCATGCCTGAAGTTGGCATTTACCAATCACCGGAATTAAATGCCTTTGCTACCGGCCCCTCCAAAAATCGCGCGCTCGTTGCCGTCTCATCCGGTTTATTACAAAATATGAATCGTAATGAAGTTGCTGCCGTGTTGGGCCATGAAATTTCTCACGTTGCCAATGGTGACATGGTCACTTTAACGTTAATTCAAGGTGTCATTAACGCCTTCTCCATGTTCTTATCGCGCATCGTTTCCTACGCGATTGCGACCGCACTTTCCCGTGGTGATGATCGTGACGGTAATCACATTTCTTATTTAACTTATGGTTTGTTAACCATGGTGTTTGATATCGTGTTCACTATTTTAGGCAGCATAGTCGTGCGTGCGTTCTCCCGTTGGCGTGAATTCCGCGCTGATGCTGGCGGCGCGCGTTTAACAGGCCGTGACAACATGATTGCAGCACTGCGTCGTTTAGGCCAAGGCCAAGAGATTACCGACGAGCGCGCTCCCGCACTCGCTGCTTTTAAAATTTCTCACCCGCCCGAATGGATGCAACTTTTTGCAACCCACCCGCCCCTTAAAAAACGAATTGAGCGTTTAGAACAAATGTCGACAGCATAGTTATGAGCATTTTTCGGCGCGCAAAACAATTAATTTTAGGAAATCCGCTTAATCCGTTTAATCCCGCCATATTACGCCACGTGTCACTCGTGGCGTTTTTGGCATGGGTTGGTTTAGGCGCAGACGGCTTATCCTCTTCTTGTTACGGCCCTGAAGAAGCCTACATGGCGTTAGGCGTGCACACGCATTTTGCACTCTACATTGCCATTGCAACCGCCATCACCGTCTTTGTCATTTCAATTGGCTATAACCAAGTCATTGAACTCTTTCCTAGCGGTGGCGGTGGTTATAAAGTCGCCTCCCAATTATTGGGGCCTTACGTTGGATTAGTATCGGGTGCCGCATTAATTGTTGACTATGTGCTAACCATCGCCGTGTCAACAGCAAGCTCCATGGATGCGTTTTTTAGCTTATTGCCACTCGATTACCTGCGTTACAAGTTAGCAGCAGAAGTCGTGTTATTATTTTTCTTGCTGCTTTTAAACATGCGCGGTATGAAAGAATCGATAAAATTTTTAATGCCCATTTTCTTAGGCTTTTTTGTCACGCACGTCATCTTAATTTTTTACGGAATCGCTGCCCATCACCAAGGGTTATTCACTATCGTCCCCAATACGTTACAAGAAACGCGCGACAGTATTGGCGCAATGGGCTGGATCCCTGTTTTAGCCTTAATTTTGCATGCTTACTCCTTAGGTAGCGGTACCTATACCGGCCTTGAAGCGGTTTCCAATAACGTTAATCGTTTACGCGAACCACGCGTTTCGACGGGTAAGTGGACCATGTTTTATATGGCCGTTTCATTAAGCGTCACGGCCGCCGGGATGATTTTGCTGTTTTTACTGTGGGCGCCCCAAGCACACGAAGGCATGACCTTAAACGCTGTCGTCTTTCAATCGATTTTAGGCTCATCGGATTTGGGGCGCGCCACGTTATATGTCACTTTATTATTGGAAGCCGGATTATTATTTGTTGCTGCTAACACGGGATTTTTAGCAGGCCCCAGTGTTTTAGCCAACATGGCAATTGATAATTGGATGCCGAATCGCTTTCGCCACTTATCCACCCGCTTAGTCATTCAAAACGGTTTATTCTTATTCGGTATTTTCGCACTCGGCATTTTATTGTGGTGCCATGGTAAAGTGTCTTTGCTCGTCGTACTTTACAGTATCAATGTATTTATTACCTTTTCGTTATCTTTATTCGGCATGTGCGTTTATTGGCTACGTAATCGCAAAAAAGCATCGCCATATTGGATTTGGCGCTTAATCTTTTCTTTCCTCGCTTTTTTGTTAACGAGCAGCATGCTTTGCATTACGCTTATTTCTAAATTTGAATCCGGTGGCTGGTTAACGGTAGTCATTACCTGCTCCGTGATTTTAATTTGCTACGGTATCAGACGCCATTACATCCGTTTTAATCGCAAGTTAAAACACATCGATCAACAATTACAACAAGACATCCTGCAACCTTTAAAAACAGTGCCTCTTGACCCACAGCAGCCCACCGCGGTTATTTTAGTGGGTAAAAGCCCGGGCGTTGCCATGCATACCTTATTAAACGTGATTCGCATGTTCCCGCGTCACTTTAAGAACTTCGTGTTTTTAAGCGCAGGGATCGTCGATGTGGAAAGTTTTGCTGGTCAAAACACGCTGCAAGAAATGCGCCAAACCGTGAATAATAATTTGCAATATTTTGTGGATTATTGCCATCAATACGGCATTGCAGCTGAGGCGTATGCTTCTTATGGCACCGATACGGTCGAAGAATTAACCCACCTTGCGGTAAGGGTCAGCAAAAAATATTCTAACTGCATTTTCTTCTCCAGTAAGTTGATATTTGACAATGACAATTTACTCATGCGACTCTTGCACAATGAAACGGCTTTAACCTTGCAACGTAATTTACACTTACAAGGTAAAGAATTAGTCATTTTACCCATGAAAATATAAAGTACTTATGCGCCTATTAATTGTTGAAGACGAAGAGAAAACTGCCGCTTATTTAAAAAAAGGCTTAAGTGAAAGTGGTTTTATTGTTGACCATGCCAATAATGGTGAAGACGGCGTTTACCTTGCCACCCAAACGCCTTATGACCTTATTATTTTAGATGTGACGATGCCAAAGCTTTCCGGTTGGGAAGTCATTCAACGCATACGTGCCTTTAATTCGAGCATTTTAGTGTTATTTTTAACGGCGCGGGATGATGTTAACGATAAAGTGAAGGGCTTGGAATTAGGCGCGGATGATTACCTCGTGAAACCATTTGCCTTTTCTGAATTATTGGCACGCGTGCGTACCCTATTGCGAAGACAGGGTTCTCAGCCACAAGACGTCCTGCAAATTGCCGATTTACGCATTGAAATCAACAAACATAAAGCTTATCGCAGTGGTGCGCGTTTAAATTTAACCCCTAAAGAATTCAGTTTATTAACCTTACTCGCCCAGCGCCAAAGCGAAGTGTTATCGCGCACTTTAATCGCAGAGTTAGTGTGGGACATCCATTTTGATTGCGATACCAACATTGTCGATGTTGCCATAAGACGCCTGCGTCAAAAGGTAGATGATGATTTTTCACAAAAACTCATTCATACCGTCTGGGGCATGGGGTATGTTCTTGAAGCGCGTTAAAGATTACTTAGTATCTCACTTTAGCATTAAAACCCGCTTAACCCTTTCTTATGCGGTTGCAGCATTATTGCTGTTTTGCTTAGTAGGCGGCGCGCTTTATTGGGAAACGGTGAATATTTTATATAAAACCGATCATGAGTTTCTCGCCAATGAAGTAGAAGAAATTCAAAATTTAATTTTGAATAAGCAGGTCAATGCAGCAGCCTTAGAAGCCGCATTAGAAGAAGCAATAATCGTTGAACCGAAAGAACGGAATGCGGCCTTATACCGTTATTTTATTCGCTTGATTGACGATCAAAATCATGCACTGATGACCACACCAGGCATGGACGCACTATTTCCCTTGCAAGATTCGCAGCGAAATTCACATACCGCGAAGAATTATCGTTGGATTCAAATTAACAATAATAATTACTTATTGATACAAGCACCGCTTCTATTAAAAGATGGCAAGACGGGTCGCATTGAAATTATGTTAGATATTTCTTATCAACATACCCGCATTAGCGATCGCAAAGTTTTATGGTTAGCTTTGTCAATTGGCACTTTACTAGCCCTGCTATTTGGGTTTTTGATTGCCAACCGCGCCATGCTCAGTTTAGAAGAATTAACGAAAACCACGGAAAACATCACTATTCACTCCTTAAATCAACGCTTAGATCCTGAATCGTGGCCCCGTGAGTTACGTCAATTAGGACGTGCCTATAATTTAATGTTAGATCGAATTCAACAAGGTTCCGAACGCTTAAAAGCCTTTGCTGATGATTTATCGCATGAGATGCGCATACCCATTAATAATTTAATTTTAGAAACGGAAGTGATGCTTTCAAAACCTCAGACAGTGGAGGAATATGAACGCGCGCTCGTATCCAATTTAGAAGATTATCAGCGCATTGCCAAATTAATTGAAAATATCTTATTTTTAGCGCGCAACGAAAATCCGCAAAAGGAAATTAGCCGTGAAATGCTTGATTTGGGCCATGAAGTAGAAAATATTTTTGACTATTACCAAGCCTTCGCCGATGAGAAAAATGTGCGCTTGATATTGACGGGAGAAGCCAGTTTAGAAGTCAATGCGACGTTATTTCAGCGCATGATGGGTAACTTGATTTCAAACGCGATTAAACACACTTTGCAAGGCGGTGCAGTGAGCGTTGAATTACAAGACCAAGCAGACAGCATTATTGTTAAAGTCATTGACACGGGTATTGGCATCGCGGCAGAACATATTCCTTTATTATTTGATCGCTTCTTTCGGGTGGCAACGGCAACGAATACCAAGACAAACGGCATCGGATTAGGTTTACCCATTGTTAAATCCATTGTGGACCTACATCAAGGTAAGATTGAAATTAGTAGTATTTTGAATTCAGGGACAACCGTGGCAGTAATATTACCTAAGCTTAAAGCTTAATTGCTTTTATCGTAATTTTCGTCGAAATTCACGGTCATTATTCAATAAAGGTTAACTCCTTCATTCTTTGCTGTTTTGACTTCTCTTTTATTTTCGTCATAATAATAAGAGGGGGTAATATTATGCAAAAGAAAAAATCCCAGCAGCACCATCCTAAAAGAATAATACAATCAATGTTGAGAGATGCTAATGCACAAGTGGTTAAGGTGCGTAAAACCGGTGTGATGGTGAATGTGCTCAATCGTCGGGAATTGATGTGTGATATTTTTACACAGGCGAAAACTAAAGCTGGCGTGTTAAATCCGCAACGTTATCATCGTTTAAGGCATCGAAAAATATAAGGCGCTGTCATTGCGAGACAGATTCGTCTCGCAATGATAGACGTTAATCTTCTTTCTGATTTTTAATATCCGCGATAATGCTCAAGCAAGAAAATGCCACCACCAAGAATGGGATCATCATGCTCACATACGGACTTACTGCTCGACCAATAATCGAAAACACAAAATTTAATACCGTTAAAGTCAACACACTGACTGCCGCTAAATAAACAAAACAACTTAACCAATAATAAATTTCTGCTTTGTATTCTCTAAATAAGCGTGGGTTTTTCACACAAAGTGGAAACTCTTTCACTAACCACAACACCGAACGATGTCGTAGACGATTTTTTTCTACCCAATCCATTAAAATATAATAGCCGTCCATTTCTTGCAGGGGACTCAACATGCGAAATGCGCCAACGAAGGTATACAATGCAAATAGCCATAATAATGCACCCACATAAGCATTGCTCGTTAACATAAGCCCAATACTCGCGCAGCCTGCTAACAATAAATCCATCACAATACCAGCAAAGTTAATCCAAATACGCTCTTTACGTGAGGCAAGCCAAGCATCGGATGTATCAGTAAAGGCAATGGGCCCAAACCAATACCAACCGACACCAATGTAATGCACGTCACGGCCACACGCTTTTACTGCAAACGCATGACCTAATTCATGCAACACGACACCAATGAGACTCAATGGTAAGAGCGCCAATATCAGCAATAAGCTCACATGTTGATAGTGGAAAAAGAGTAAAATTTCTTGGGTATTAAAGGCAAAACAACCCATACCCACTATTATGATGAGGGTAATCAATAATTTTCCGGGTAAAGTAAAAAAGTACCAGACAAATTTATTATAAATCCAGGTTAGCCATGGATTAGCATCGCCTATGGCCACACGAAATTCTAAAATATTGCGTATCTTACTAAACCAGCGCGCCCAGAGCGGTGCGGTAGGGTTTTCTTCATGTTGAACAACGTCAATATTTTCCACAAACCCTAAACGATGCAACTTGGCAATTAAACGCGCGACTAAATCCGGAGCAAAAATATTAAAAGCATCCATCAACTTTAACGTAATTTCACGTAGCGTTTGCTCACCGTTTAATTGTTGCCAAATGTAATTCCCTTCACTGGATAATTTAAAATAATTTCCATTTGCTGGATTTTTTAAAATGATCATTTCTTGTTGATCAGCGGTAGTACGATAATGCTGTGTTACGGCTGGATTACGTAGCGGGCGTGAACGATCAACGCTTAAAGTCATCAACATATTGGCAACATTCGACTCATTTTCAATTAGCGTGGCCAAGTGTTCATGTTTCAAAATTAACAAATTGGTTTCAACAATCGCCGTTGCGGTCGCGTTACGCGGCAATTGGCTAATCAAAGCCGCCTCACCAAACAACGTGGGCGGTTTTAAGCTAGCAATGACCCGCTCACCCGTTTCATCCCGCATGCTGATATCAACTTGCCCGCTTTCAATCAAAAAACATTCCTGGCCTATCGTGCCTTGTTCAAAAATAACGGTACCAGCTGGCACCTTGCGTTCTTCTACTTGATCGGCAAGCCAACGCAAGCGCTCGTGGCAGAGTTTTGAAAAAGACATGGATTGTTTGATAAAGCGCATTCTTAACATTTGCACGGCGGCAGAATGCATGGCGTCAGCTAAGTGGTTTCTTGCCAAAAAAGCATCCAAATCTTGCATATCTAAGCGTAATAAACGCATGTCTGTAACAGCAACTACCGTGGCAGTACGCTTGCCGCTGGTTGAATAGAAGCCACTGTCATTAAGACCGATGCAATCACCCTCTTCCATGACAGCGACCAACACGGAAAGGTGTTGGCGATGGTGGATGGTTTCGCGCTTAATTTCAGCTTTTCCATAGACAATAATATAAATGCTATCAACCAAATCATTTTCTTTGACAATGACTTGATCTTGAACAATCGTAATTTCGGTGCACAAGCCAACCAGCTCAGTGAGTTGTTCATCAGAAAATGTTGAGAAGCAAGGCAGTCTTTGTAATAACACTTGCCTTGAGTGGGTATCCATGGAAATCCGTTCCCATTGACCGTAGTTATTCCAGTATATACCCATTACACTTCAAAACGCGAAGTGTAATGGGTATAGGCCCATGTTTTTATGAGTGTCGCGAATTAAATTCGCACCACTCACCAAAGGGGTGAATCGCGATTCTCCCCTTTGGAAACCCCATCGCGTAGGGAGCACTTCAAGATGCAAAAATCGCATCTTGAAGTGCGAGTGGTATATATCCGATTCTACTGTCATGGCGAGGAGCGAAGCGACGAAGCAGTTTCATCCTAAATACGCTAAACGCTATATTCAGAGACGGCTTCGTCGCAATGGCAGCCGCTTTAAGCCAACCAACGCACCGTTGGCTCTTGCGCTTTAGCGGTATAGTCACTTTGGCTCGCTGCAGCAGGTGGTTGTTGGAACAAGCGCACCGCAGGATTTTCTAATCGCTTTGTCGGCAAAGGTAAAAACTCGCCGGGTTGTAAGCCTCGACGAAAACGTAGACTGGCTTTTTCCTTTTCAGACACCATTGGCAATTGCAACAGTGTATTAACGTATTTAACAAATAACACTCTTTCATCGTGAGGCAGCAATTCTTCCAGAATGCGCAAGTTATTCCGGTCGCGGCTGTCAAAAACGAATTTTACAGCGCTAGATACCCCTTTGCTCGCGGCTTTACCAATGCTTTCGAATAACCAGCCATACAGTGAAGCTTCTAAAGTGGATATGAATTGTGTATTCAGTAATTGTTTAATGCCGGTAACGGTCAGCATATAGATAGCAAAACCGATCGGCCCACCGACAGCACTAGCAATGCCACCGCCAGTCACTGTTAAAAAAGGAGTCGCGGCACTCAGCGCCGTTTTCGTAGCGCAACCAACGGCAAAGGAAGTAGAGCTATTAGCCATCGAAGGCCGGTTTTTTTCGGTACGAACTTTAACATCAAATTCACGCACCTTTTCGCTATAATTTGCTAGGGTTTGTAGCAAATCCACCCCTTCGCTCTTCCAAATTTGACGTATTGCATTCGTTTCTATCTCAGGTAAATTACGAAAATCATCAATTTCTTTTTTGACTGCCTCTAATGCCCGCACCTTGTCGTTATAATCCACTTGCTCGGGATTCAAGATCTTTTTTAATTCTTTAAGTAAATCGCTGCCTTTATTAAACCAACCGCCATTGGCATTTAAAAGGACCGCCTCACTTTCAAGATCCATAATCAATAACAACATGATCCCTTGACGGGTGTGGTAATCATTACGAATGGCATCCGCATTACCCTCTTCTTGCAATGTTTGGTATTTCGACATACAAATAGCATCGAGTAATTTATTTAATAATTCTTGAGCATCGCGATTACTCGAATAACCAAACCAGCGCGAACTGCGATTGTCTTTATAGCTTTTAAACACTGCTGCGGCTTGTTGCTGCAAGCAAGCTAAATTGGGCAAGCCATTAATCACCGCATTTCTGCAAATATCATGGGTATAAACACGGTTTAAAGCCGTATTCAACTCTTTTAATAAGGCTGCTTTGTTAAGCCAATTAGAAACAAAATTTAATTTGTCATCGTTCCCGTAAAATCCAATTCCACGCAGCATTTCTTCACTGCATTTTTCATCAACGTACCGCGTCAGTTGATTAAGACAAATTAAACGCTGGTCGGGAGGAAGGTTTAAACGTTTTAATTGCATTTTTTCATAAACAATTCTCACCGCTTCACTATTGGTCGATGAGCGCATCCAATAAGTGTGATCAACACTTTCAATGAGGAAAATTAAAACACCTTCTAACACTTCCGCCATGTCGTAAGATAATTCATTGCCTGATTGAGCAATGATGGCTCGATAAAGCGCTAGGAAAGATAAGCGATGTGGATTGTTGTGGCCGGTCGCACGATATTGCGCTTCCAGCTCGGCACCAAAGTCCCGAAATTGTTGTAATTGTAATCTAGGGTGGCTCATCTTATTCTTCCTGATGATAGCTCTAATCCTTTGAGTCTATTCAGTTAAAATTAAGGAAATCTTAAAAAGCCCAGATGTGTCTAAATTTCAAACAGATAAAACGTGTTAGACTATGCTATAACATATAAGAAAGGACGAGGGAGCTAGTATGTTAGACATAACCAAAATCTTTGATGTGTGGGAAAGTAATCCACAATTTAGAGAAGAGTTTAAAAATAATCGCCTTGAAGCTCTCAAAAATTTTGGATTTGAGTTAAACGAAGAAGAAATCGCGCAAGTGACCGATTTATTTAGAAGCCAAAGCCCGCACGATATAGACGAACCGCTAGACCCCCGTATTAGTAAATAAGACGAGCTTCCGCAGCATTTTTTCATGTTATGATGGTTTTTTTAAAACGACTCACAAGGATAAGTGATGCGGCCCTCGTTACAAAAAATGTATGCAGAACTTGCCTCTGGCAAATCCGTTAAAGCCATTTTAAATGATTGTTTAGTGGCTAAAAGTATTCCATTGCATACCAGCTTATTTGCTCATCCCAACATTAACGCCACTATTAATGCCACTAAAGAAGCGCTGCATAAAAACACCATCTGTGATCACCAGGCCATTTTACAAGCCTTAGTAAGGTTAACCCCCTTACCCGCCACCCTAGTTGGCGAAATGCTACAAGATTTTTTAACGCTTTTTCCAATCTACCAACCGCTCATGCATTTCACCATTACTGCGCCGTCGCCTTTTGAAGCGTTCGCCCATACCGCTATTGATCAACTGTGTTGGGATGACAATTATGAAGAAGGAGCCGAAAGCTTCGCTACTTTTGCGAAACAGCTTCCTGAAAATGCCCTTCACGCTTATAAACAACGTTTTTTAATTGCTTTGGCAAATGCTCACAGTGAGCAAGAATTTCGTGAGTATTTGAGCTTGTTACCCAATTTCATTGCGAGTTTTCTGCTTGATGAAGTACGTGCCGTCAGCTATTTTCTCTTGATGTGTTTCCCGCAAAAATCCATATTTTCGCATGAGCGAATTATGACGGCATTGGGATTTTGCGCAATGAAACTGCCCGAACCCGAATTGAGTACAATCATTAATGTTTTATTTGATCATTTAGAGGTTGAGCAAAATCCGCTGCGTGTTCGCCTTGCTGCATTCGCCGCATTAATGCAAAATAGTTCGCATATAAAAGCGATTGAATCCTTACTTAAATTGCAATTCGCTTGGTTAACGTCAAACCATTTAGAATGTCAAATAGCCGCGCTTGATACATTACCGAAACTTATTCCATTGGCTTTATCGGAAAACAAGAAACAAGCCCTCTTGGAATATCTTTGCCAAGCATTAGCTGCGCCTAATCCATTAATTCCCGTTAGTAGCATGGAAGCCTTTGCAAAGTTAAGTCCTGTTTTAGGCCCAAAACGCATTTTAACTTATTTAAAACACGCTATTGCTTTATACGATAAATTTAAGGAAACCCAAAAAGAATTTTTTCTTTCTTTATTACCGCATATTGCTTTACCCACAACACTTCACGAGCAATTGGGTGCGTTAGTGAAAGAATATGTCAAAACGCATGATACCAATACCCTTTATCCTGCCATCGCCCTTTTCTGCCCGCTTGATTCTAATTATCTACACTATTGGAAATTGCGTTTTAAAAACCAAAGTAGCATGCAAAAAATAGCGGATTGTCAGCTATTTCAAGCCTTGTGGAAATCGATGAATGCGCTTACTTTTTTAACGGTTTTAAAAATGTTGCAAACTGAATTAATTGACAGTTCTGATCCTAACCTCATCGTTTGCATTGCGGAAACATTAGCAGCTTGTCAGGGACGATTGAGCAACCAACAATGTCATGCTTATATCGCCTTATTGTTGCCTCATTTGCAAAACTCGACACTTAAAAAAGAGTTAGTCACCCCAGTAGTGACCATTTTAACTGGCAGTGAACCCCCAGAACGTTATCAAGCAATGGCAATCTTGCATCGCGTGGGTACAAAAAGCAGTTTGAGCGGATTTCTAAAATTAAACGCCCTGCAACAATCGTTTCAACTGGAAGAAAGCTTACCGTTGTCACCCCGTGCATTTGCGAATGCAAGCCGTCGATAATCACAGTCGTCATTGCGAATCTCGCAATGACGACTCGAGCCAGGTAAAATACTTCATCATTTTATAAAAGGACATAAACTGTGCAACAGGATCCCATTGTCATTGTGGGCATGGCAAGAACGCCCATAGGAAATTTATTAGGTGCATTAAAAGATTTTTCCGCACCGCAATTAGGTTCGCACGCTATTAAAACCGCTTTGACGCGCGCGAACGTCCAACCCGATGCCATTAATGAAGTGCTCATGGGCTGCGTGTTACCAGCCGGCCTCGGCCAAGCCCCCGCACGCCAAGCCGCTTTAGGCGCCAATATTCCTCCCGCTATTCCTTGCACCACACTCAATAAAGTGTGTGGCTCCGGCATGAAAACCGTCATGTTGGCACACGATTTAATTTGTGCTGGCAGTGCGGACATTGTCGTGGCAGGCGGCATGGAAAGCATGACCAATGCGCCTTATTTGTTACCCAAAGCGCGTCAAGGTTATCGCTTTGGCCATGGTCAATTACTCGATCATATGGCGCTTGATGGATTAGAAGATGCCTACGATAAAGGCAAAGCCATGGGTGTTTTTGCTGATCAAATGGCAGCTGAATATGGTTTTACGCGTGAAGCACAAGATCAATTTGCAATCGCTTCGTTTGAACGTGCGAAAAAAGCGACTGCGGATAAAGCATTTGCAGACATTGCACCGATCACCTTAAAAACCAAGCACGGTGAACAACTAATTGAGCAAGATGAGCACCCTTTCAGCGTTAATCCGGAAAAAATTCCAACCTTAAATGCGGCATTCACCAAAGAAGGCACCGTTACTGCCGGTAATGCAAGCTCGATTGCCGATGGCGCCGCAGCACTCGTCTTGATGCGGGAATCAGAAGCAAAAAAACGGGGCATTAAACCGATAGCCCGTATTTTAGCGCACAGTTCATTTGCGCGTTTGCCAAGTGAATTTACCATTGCCCCCGTTGGCGCACTGCAAGCTGTTCTCAAAAAAGTAAATTGGACAGTAGCAGAAGTTGATTTATTTGAAATCAACGAAGCCTTTGCGATGGTCACGATGGCGGCCATGAAAGACCTTGCTATTCCCCATGAGAAAGTGAATATTCTCGGCGGCGGAATTGCCCTCGGACACCCGATTGGGGCAAGCGGGGCGCGCATTATTACCACCTTAATTAGTGCATTAATGGCCAGCAATAAAAAACGCGGTATTGCTTCCTTGTGCATTGGTGGTGGTGAAGCAACAGCAATAGCAATTGAGAGGTGTTAAATGACGCGTGAGGCGATGGAATTTGATGTTGTGATCGTTGGCGGTGGCCCTGCGGGGCTTGCCGCTAGCATTCGCTTAGCGCAATTAAGTAAGGAAAAGCCCCTTTCCATTTGCCTCATCGATAAAGGTGCGGACATTGGCGCGCATATTTTATCGGGTGCCGCCCTTGAACCGCGCGCACTGGATGAATTGCTTCCCCATTGGCGCGAACTTGATCCGCCAGCCCATACACCCATTAAATCCGATCATTTTGTCTTTTTAACGGAAAAACGGGCGTTTGAATTACCCACGCCGCCGCAAATGCATAATGAAGGAAATTATATTATCAGCCTCAGCCAATTTTGCCGTTGGTTAGCAACACAAGCAGAAGGGTTAGGGGTGAATGTGTTTCCGGGTTTTGCTGCAACTGAAATTTTATATGATGAAGATCGCGTCGTGGGTGTGGTAACCGGTGATTTAGGATTAGATCGCTCCGGCCAACCCACTGAAAATTATCAACCTGGTATGGAACTTCGTGCAAAACAAGTGATTTTTGCAGAAGGGTGTCGTGGCTCGTTGACGAAAACCTTATTTGAACGTTTTAATTTGCGTGAAGGCGTCGATCCGCAAACGTATGGGTTAGGCATTAAAGAAGTGTGGGAAGTGCCAACTGAATTGCATCACGCAGGAAAAGTCATGCATACCGTTGGTTGGCCGTTAGATTTTAAAACCTATGGTGGTTCGTTTGTTTATCACTTCGGAACGAATTTAGTCGCCATCGGTTTTGTAGTGGGTTTGGATTATCAAAACCCGTATTTAAGTCCGTATGAAGAATTTCAGCGTTTTAAAACGCACCCAAGCATTAAACCGTTATTAGAAAAGGGCCAGCGCATCGCTTATGGCGCTCGCACTTTGTCGGAAGGGGGTTTGCAATCCATTCCCAAATTAACGTTTCCGGGCGGGTTAATTGTGGGTGATGCGGCAGGATTTTTGAATGTAGCGAAAATTAAGGGCATCCACAATGCCATGAAATCGGGCATGATCGCGGCTGAAAGTATTTATGAAAGTTTAGATGCACTGGAATGCACGCAATATTCGGTAAAATTGCGCGCAAGCTGGTTGTGGGAAGATTTATCGCTCGTGCGCAACATTCGTCCGGCGTTTCAGTATGGTTTATTGCCTGGCTTGGCGTATGCGGCATTGGATACGTATATTTTTCGCGGTAAAGCGCCCTGGACGTTACACACTAAGCATCCGGATAATGAATGCTTAAAATTGGCTGCGCATGCGAAGAAAATTGATTATCCAAAACATGATAATAAAATTACGTTTGATATCAGCACTTCCGTTTTTGCTGCGATGATTGAATACCGTGAAGATCAACCTTACCATTTGAAATTGCAAAATCGCTATGAATTACCGATTACGGTGAATTTAAATTTATATGCAGCGCCTGAAACGCGGTATTGCCCGGCGGGTGTATATGAGATTTTGTATGATGAGAACAATCAGCCGCGCTTGCAGATTAATGGTGGGAATTGTGTGCACTGTAAAGCATGTGATATCAAAGACCCGCGGCAAAATATTAATTGGACACCTGAAGAAGGTGGGAATGGGCCGAATTATACGATTATGTGATGCGTAGCCGTCCTTCTCCCGTTTTCGGCGAGAAGGACGTTTATTTTATCAGTGCAATTTTATCCGCACCCTCTGCCTCTTTAACATCCAATCACTCAAGGTATGCCACACCACAAATTTAAATCCCTTCAAAACATACAAATGCTTTTTATACAAAAACCAATACGATAATCTCGCCAATAATCCTTCTAAATAAATTGATTTTGCCGTGCGAGTCATCAATGTTCCAATCACTTGACTATGCGTTAATGCAATTAGCGACCCGTGATCCCGATATTGAAATGGTTTTAATGGTTGGTTAGCCAAATACAACGGAATTGATTGCGCCAGTAAAGCGGCTTGTTGATGCGCGGCTTGTGCTCGCGCCGGTACGGTTTTACCAGGATGATCTACCCAGTCACAAGATGCGCAATCCCCGAGCGCGAATATACTCGCATCCGTTGTTTGTAAATAGGCATTCACTTTTAATTGATTAATCACATTCACCGGCAACCCATCTAAATGCGTTAAGCACACCTCGCCCTTTACTCCCGCCGCCCAAACCGTTATCGTGCTTTTGATAAACTCTCCATTTTTCGCTTTCACGCCATCTGCTAGCACTTCTTCAATCGCACAATTTTTAATAACGTGAATGTTTTTTTCTGCTAAGGATTTTTCTACCGCATCAGATATCTTTTCCGGTAACGTATTTAAAATTCGACTCGCCGCCTCAATTAAATTTAGCTCAATCCAGTCTTCATATTGACGATTTAAAAAGGTGGCTACTTTTGCTAACATCGCCTGAATTTCAGCTGCCAGCTCTACTCCCGTTGCGCCTGCGCCCACAATGGAGATTTTAATTTTAGCCGGTTGCATGCTTTCAGAGGTGGTGCTTGCTGCGGCAAGACTAGGAATAGGGGCTGAAAGGAAGGTGCGAGGTTCAGTGTAAGTAATAATTTCACTTAATAATGCTTGATTAAACCGTTCTGCTTGCTCGACATTATCTAGCATTAAACAATGTTCTTTTACACCTGGAATATTAAAATCATTCGTTAAACTACCAATTGCTAACACTAAGATATCGTAATGTAAAATTCGTTCTGGTAATAAAATGTTGCGTGCGTCATCCTGAAAAGCAGCAAGGGTAATGGTTTGTTGCTTACGGTCAAGTGTTAAAATCGAACCCAAATGAAAGTCAAACTGTCTCTCGTGCGCATAAGCAATATAATCGATAGCATCTTGCTCCAATGTGCCAGCAGCAATTTCATGCAATAAAGGTTTCCAAATGTGCTTCAATTTATTATCGATCAGGGTCAGTTTAAAATTTTTATGCTTTAATCGACTTAACCGCGCCGCTAATTCCAAGCCTGCCGCACCACCACCAACAACCACTACTTGTTTTTGAATTAACTCAGCCATAGTAATTCCTAATGAAAACAATGCTCTCGTTTTGCTTTATGCATAGATTCCTATGGAGATTGCAGGATCTAGTTTTTGAGTATCATTGTTTTTAGAATAGTTTACCTAAAGGAAGGTTTCAAGGTTAATAACTTAGCGCTGCAATGTAAGCTAAAAAAGCCATCAGCCGCTTGATGGTCAGAGGAATCAATTCATTTTGGGCTCCGCGCGGGAGAGAGGAATGGGTGAGAGCGAACTTACGTTAACCTTTTAACGCCACTCATTCCCGGCTCTTCTCCCCGTGCTAGATAGAAGGGCGCTTTCCCTCAGCGTGAACCTCACAGGTAAGCGCCTCCTGTAATTCTGCTTGTTCCACTGGCGAAAAATCATGAAAATAAGACGAATCTTGTAAATAATCAAATGCAGTGTGGTTATTATTATCTCGATGATTAGGATCATAACCCACCTCACGCAGTGCAATGACAGCCAATTTCTTTTTGCATGCAATCGCATTACGCATGGGTGTATTTCCGAATGAAGATTCACTGTATAAATTCATATTTAATTCTAGGACGCCATATTTAATACCGGAAACATTTTCAATTACAGCAGCCCGATGTAACGGAGTTTCGTCATAACCACCACCGACATCTGCCTTTATACCAAGCTCGCGAACAATAAAACACATCATTTCTGGGGTGTTATTCTCGACCGCGTAATGCAGAATACTATTCGAGTTACTATCTCGACTGCGATAGGATATTTTTAATTCATTATGAATAAATTTTAATATATCAATACTTGAGTAGCCCGCTGCCACATGCAAAGCGTTACAAGTTATTGCATTTTGGGGTCGGACCTTTGAATTGGGAGAAATCTTTAATAAATTTAACGCTAGTAAAATTCCTTTTTTATTTTTTTTGATTACTGCTAAATGCAAAGCATTACAACCGGCATGTGTTCGTTGACTTCCGTCTAATTTAAGCACATCCAATGCAAACTTTAAACTTGCTTCTGCCCCATGTGCACATGCCCAATGCAGGGCATTACAACCAGCGCTATCTAAGCTATCTTTTGAAATCTTTTGGTCTAGTGCATATTGCATCGCCGCTGGGCTATTACCCATAGCAGCGAAATGTAAAATATTTGCTGATTTACCAGTGACAGCATCCATTCTCACTGCAAGTCTTTCCTTAAGTAATTGCAAGTCTGCAACTTGTCCTGCAAATGCCAAATAATGAATAGGCGCCACGCTATGCACACCATACGCTGTTTCTTCATTAATTTCGCCACTTTCAAGGCCAAAATGAATGGCTTTTAATTCGCCGCTAAAACACAGTAATTGCCAACGAAATTTAATATGATTTAAATCCTCTCCATAAAAAGATTTTATATTTTTATAAAGCATCTTGTAATTGCTGATAATGTCAGCTTCTTTCAATTGCAATAATAAATCTCGATTGCAGCCTAATTTGATTAGTCTTGCAATCCAAATATCATTCGCCTGGGTATCCGTTTTAAAAAAAGAAGAAACTCGGGCCAATCGACCCATGTCCTGGTCTGTTAAATATCCATTGTAAATGGCTTGTCTAATCTCAGTGGGCACGCTGAAAAAAGGTCCCGATGCTTCGTGCCTTTCCACTTTTGGTATTGGAATGTTACGAATCGCAACTTTCAAATCTGCATCCATAATGCCGTATTTGAATTTAATAAAAACATTGACGCTTCTGATACCACTACGAAAATATGCCAATGAAAATAAACTAGCCGGGTCTTGGTTCTGTTCTTTTAAATACGCTTCAAATTGTTCAAACGTAATTTCAGCAGAAGCGGGCAACTCCGCTATTTGCGGTGATTTTAAAAACTCATTTAAAAGAACAATACGCGGATTTTTTGGTATTAATCGAAAAGCCGTATCTCGATTGTATTGTAGTAATAAATTGATTAATAATTCTTTTCTCATCTCGTTTCTCGTGTGTTTTTTTGTGGGTTTCCCTCTCCAACACGCGGGAGAGGGAAAGAGATGAGGGCAACTTACGTTAACCTCTTAACTCCCCCCATCTCTTGCCCTTCTCCCTGAGCCCTGAGCTTTTCGTCAATGTTAACGTTACAGGTGAGCGCTTCCAGTAGTGCTGCTCTTTCCACTATCGAAAGATTTTGCATTGCATTTAAATAATCGAATGCAGTGCGATTATTTTTATCTGGATGATTAGCATCATAACCCACTTCACGCAATGCAATGATTGCCGATTTCATTTTGTTTGCAATCGCAAAATACATAGGTGTTCTTCCTGATCGATCTTCACTATATAAATTCATATTTAATTCTAAGACGCCATATTTAATACAGGAAACATTTCCCCCTAAAGCAGCTGTATGTAAGGGAGTTTTGTCGCAACCGCCACGGACATTTGCATCTATACCAAGCTCGCGAACAATAAAGTGCATCATTTCTGGGCTGCCTCCCTCGCTCGCATAATGCAGAATACTATTCGAGTCACTATCTCGACTGTCATAGGGTATTTTTAATTCATTTTGAATAAATTTTAATATCTCAATACTAGAGTGAACTGCTGCCATATGCAAAGCATCACAAGTATAAGAGTCATCTTGAGGTCGAACATTCAATTTGGGAGAAAGCTTTAATAAATTTAACGCCAGCAAAATTCCTTTTTTATTTTGATTCATTATTGCCAGATGCAAAGCATTATAACCATCTTGATCACATTGCTTTCCGTCTAATTTCAGCACATCTAACGCAAATTTTAAACTTGCTTCTGCCCCACTTGCACATGCAAAATGCAGGGCATTACAACCATTGCTATCTAAGCTATTTTTTGAAATATTTTGGTCTAGCGCATATTGCATCGCCGCTGGACTATTGCCCATAGCAGCATAATGTAAAATATTTTCTAATTTACTAGTTACAGCATCCATTTTCACCGCAAGCCTTTCCTTAAGTAATTGCAAGCCTGCAACTTGTCCTATACATGCCAAATAATGAATAGGGGCCACCTTACTGTTATCTCTAGTTTCTTTATTAATTTCACCACTTTTAAGTCCAAAATGAATGGCTTTTAATTCGCCGCTTAAACACAGTAATTGCCAAAGAAATTTAATATGAATTAGATTTTCTTCATAAAAAGATTTTATGTTTTTATAGAGCATCTTGTAATCGCTAATAATGTTAGCTTCTTTCAATTGCAATAATATATCTCGATTGCAGTCTAATTTGATTAATCTTTCAATCCAAATATCGTTCGCCTGGGTGTCCGTTTTAAAAAAGGAAGAGACGCGTGCCAATCGACCGATGTCATGGTTAGATAAATATTCATTGTAAATGACTTGTCTAACCGCAGCGGGTATGCGGGGAAAAGGGCCTGTGGTTTCGTGCCATTCCACTTTTGGTATTGGAATGTTACGAATTGCAATTTTCAAATCCGCATCCATAATGCCGTATTTGAATTTAATAAAAACATTGACACTTCTGATGCCGCTACGAAAATAAGCCAATGAAAATAAACTAGCCGGGTCTTGGTTCTGTCTTTTTAAATACGCTTCAAATTGCTCAAAAGTAATTTCAGCAGAAGCGGGCAACTCCGCTATTTGCGGTGATTCTAAAAACTCATCTAAAAGAACAATGCGCGGGTTTTTTGGTATCAATCCAAAAGCCGCGTCTCGCTTGTATTGTAGTAATAAATTGATTAATAATTCTTTTCTCATCTCGTTTCCCCGTGTGTTTTTTTGAAGAATTTCCCTCTCCCGCGTGCGGGCAAGGGGTAAGGGCGAACTTATGTTAACCTCTTAACTTCCCCCGTCTCCTGCCCTTGTCCCCGAGCCCGGAGCTTTTCTTCAACGTTAATATCACAGGTAAGTGCTTCCAGTAGTTCTGCTTGTTCAACCGGCGACAAATTTTGTATTCGATTTAAATAATCAAATGCAGTGCGATTATTTTTA
Organism: uncultured Coxiellaceae bacterium; assembly: GCA_964597435.1. GTDB lineage: Bacteria > Pseudomonadota > Gammaproteobacteria > DSM-16500 > DSM-16500 > Aquicella. Next base: position 102,803 of record CAZQXH010000002.1, read on the forward strand.
TCTCGATGATTAGGATCATAACCTACTTCACGCAATGCAATGACAGCCGATTTCTTTTTGTTTTCAATCGCATGATACATGGGCGTGTGTCCTGATGAAGATTCACTGTATAAATTCATATTTAATTCTAGGGCGCCATATTTAATACCGGAAATATTTCCAATTGCAGCAGCCCGATGTAACGGAGTTTTACCCAAACCACCACGGACATCTGCATCTATACCAAGCTCGCGAACAATAAAGCACATCATTTCTGGGGTGTTATTCTCGACTGCGTAATGCAGAATACTATTCGAGCTATTATCTCGACTGCGATAGGATATTTTTAATTCCTTATGAATAAATTTTAATATATCAATACTCGAGTAGTCCGCTGCCACATGCAAAGCGTTACAAGTTATTGCATTTTGAGATCGGACCTTTGAATTGGGAGAAATCTTTAATAAATTTAACGCTAGTAAAATTCCTTTTTTATTTTTTTTGATTACTGCTAAATGCAAAGCATTACAACCGGCATGTGTTCGTTGACTTCCGTCTAATTTAAGCACATCCAATGCAAACTTTAAACTTGCTTCTGCCCCATGTGCACATGCCCAATGCAGGGCATTACAACCAGCGCTATCTAAGCTATCTTTTGAAATCTTTTGGTCTAGTGCATATTGCATCGCCGCTGGGCTATTACCCATAGCAGCGAAATGTAAAATATTTGCTGATTTACCAGTGACAGCATCCATTCTCACTGCAAGTCTTTCCTTAAGTAATTGCAAGTCTGCAACTTGTCCTGCAAATGCCAAATAATGAATAGGCGCCACGCTATGCACACCATACGCTGTTTCTTCATTAATTTCGCCACTTTCAAGGCCAAAATGAATGGCTTTTAATTCGCCGCTAAAACACAGTAATTGCCAACGAAATTTAATATGATTTAAATCCTCTCCATAAAAAGATTTTATATTTTTATAAAGCATCTTGTAATTGCTAATAATGTTAGCTTCTTTCAATTGCAATAATAAATCCCGATTGCAGCCTAATTTGATTAGTCTTGCAATCCAAATATCGTTCGCCTGGGTGTCCGTTTTAAAAAAGGAAGAGACGCGTGCCAATCGACCGATGTCATGGTTAGATAAATATTCATTGTAAATGACTTGTCTAACCGCAGCGGGTATGCGGGGAAAAGGGCCTGTGGTTTCGTGCCATTCCACTTTTGGTATTGGAATGTTACGAATTGCAATTTTCAAATCCGCATCCATAATGCCGTATTTGAATTTAATAAAAACATTGACACTTCTGATGCCGCTACGAAAATATGCCAATGAAAATAAACTAGCCGGGTCTTGGTTCTGTTCTTTTAAATACGCTTCGAATTGCTCAAACGTAATTTCAGCAGAAGCGGGCAGCTTCGCTATTTGCGGTGATTTTAAAAACTCATTTAAAAGAACAATACGCGGATTCTTTGGTATTAATCGAAAAGCCGCGTCTCGCTTGTATTGTAGTAATAAATTGATTAATAATTCTTTTTTCACTCGCCCGCCCTCTTTCTTATATTTTGTGCATAAATTATACATATTTTGATGGTATTTTGGAAGAATCTTAAGAAACGGGCATGATATGTAATAATAAGTTGGAATATTAATGCCGAAAAAATTCTGCTACCAACTGGTGTTGCCAATATTATTCGGAAAACTTTGAAAAGAGGTCATTTTCACTAAATTAGCACGATAAGTGTGTGGTTTTCTCATAACTGTCTTTGCTACTTATTTGAATGAAAAAAACCTTAAATCCTTCATCATTTAGCCTTAATTGTCCCTTAAGAAATTTTACGTTACACTTTCGTACACACGAGATCTATAACGAGGCTAATCTAAAAATGAGTCAAAATCGATTTAACTTTGATGACGAAAAAGCAACCCTTGCTCTTTTGAAAATAGCCAATCAGAGAGAATTCCGTGGTTCTTATTCTTCACAAGACGCTCATGAAAATCTTAATTTTTTAATTGCATTTAAACAAATAAATAATGCACTCGCTCAAGCTCAATACCCCAAAATTTTAGAATTACTATCTAATTTTTATGCTCGAGGTATTGGTTGCGAAAAAAACCTTGAGCTTGCAAAGCAATATTTGACTGAATTGGAGAAACAAACTTATAATAAAGAACTTTCTCCTTTTTTATCACAATATGCAAATTGTTGTTTAGCCTATTTTTACAGGGTGGGCGTTCCAGGATTATCTGAGATGAACCTTTTAAAAGCTGGTCAACATCTCGTCGCTGCGCTCCCGCTCATAGAAGGCCCTCTTTTAGAATTAGAATCATATCGTGCAGTCTACGCTCTGCCTGGAACGTCTTGCTATGAAATAGGTCAAATTCTTGAAACAGGTTGTCGAGGAACGAAAGGTGAGCCTGATTTCACCAAAGCCCGATCTTTCTATGAAGAAGGCATTACCAAATCCGATAGCCGCTCTGCTTTTGCACTTGCTAAATTGTATGGGGAAGGTAAAGGTGTTAAAAAAGACCCTATTAAACAGGCAGAATATTTATTATTAGCATTCCAATTAGCGGGCAACCAATCTTTAAATGGTGAAATTCGCTTATTAGAACAATTATACGCTCAAAACCCCACAAACGTTGCAGCAACAATGGCTTTAATTGAAATTTATTACTTACAAAATAAGTTAGAGGCAAGAAACTATTGTTTAGATTCACTCAAAAAACAAGCTGCCAGTTCTCGTGAGGCGAGTTTAGCTTTAGGTAAAATCTATGGGGAAGGATTATTTGGAATCAACACTGATGTTTATTTAGCGACCCACTATTTTACTGATCTACTTTCAAAAAACTCTAAAAGCTCAGATGCACTTAGTCAAAGCGCCTTGGCTTCTTTCACTGCATTGGTGTTAAACCGAAATGATCTATCTGCTGATATTTATCTTAAAGCAGGAACTTTATTATTAAAAACGAATACTGAAAAGGCATTGCAATTTTTCCTCAAAGGCAATTCCTCCGACTGTGCTTTGCAAGCTGCGCTAATTAACAAATCGGACGGTAAAATTAAAGAAGCATTAAGTTGTCTGCGCAAAATGAGTGAATTTAAAGTTAATAATTTAGATGATTTGCAGAAAGCAACTCATCTATTAGATGCCATAAGCCGAGTTTACCCGTTAAATTCAAACACCCGCGAAGCAGTGGATGGAAATGTTGCTGGCGTTCGCTTACTGCTAAATTTGAAACCTTTGGCCGAAATATCAGCAAACATCCGACAGCGTTTAAACCATTTAGCAGTGATGGCAGATAGTCAACATGAGATTGCGGGATATGCCGCTTTTGAATTAGCGAAAGTATTGCAAATTCTCCCCAATAATACGGTTTCGCTTAGCCATATTGATTATTATGCTCGCGCAATTGAACGGCTTCAGGAGCCTAAGCTGAAAGCTGATGCACTTTCGCGTATATTTACATTGGCTAATGATCCTACTGCCATCAAGATCCTGCGTAAAACCAGCTTAACCGCAGAGCAAAAAGAACAATTAAAAAAAGCTCAAGAACACTATAGCAAAACTTTACCTCAAAAAATTGAGGCTTTATCAACATTGTCATTACGGCAATTCGTTAACAATATAGACGGCGTTAAAACAGAGCTCAAGCAAGCAGGTGAAAGTTTTCTTGCGCTTAGCTTGTGGGTTAAATTGAGAGATAAACTATCTCAATATGAAAATTTGGTCACTCAAATTATAAAAGATAACTTTAACGCACTAACAGCTAATCTTAGATTCTATTTAAGTAATAATAACCCTTCTGTTACCAAACGTCAGGATGGGATTCAAGCATTAGGTAAAATGATGTCCGAGGCTGAAAATATCGATTCATTTTCCGAATTATTTACCATGCTCATTGCTGCTGAAAAGTTATTGCAAGAAAAAAATTCGGACAAGAAAAATCGTACTCCGCAACTTAAAACATTTTATAGTCATCAACTGCAAGCAGTGTCACGATTTTTGGATCAGCCCTTGCCATTACTTGCTGAGGTTGCAATCTGTGATCAACCAGAAGCTGTTGCGCTTTCATTACCGCCTTGCAATCCCATCCCCGTCCCGCTGATTCCCGTAGAGGAACCTTTAATTAATAACAATCCTTACGCAATTCAGATTTTGATCCCTTGCGATCAAAAAGAAGCGATGCCCTTACCCACTGCATTCAACACAACAATTATCCATTCTCGCCTTGAATCAAGCGAAATGCGGCAACAAGGTGTTGCAGATTCCTCCCGACCAAAAACATTCGAAGATTATTTACGAGAGGCGGAGGAAATTAGAATAAATCGCGCCCTACCCGCAGATCCACTTCCAAGTGATGATTTTAATCTTATTCCGCTTAGCTTAGACGCTCAGCCGGCAAAAGGAGAAAAACCCGCGTCGTTATCTGCATCCAGTGATATTCCTCAACCGGGTCTCATTGCTTCTACTGGAAATAGTTTATTATTTCCACCTCCTCCTGCTAGCGATGATTTGATTACTTTATTAGAACGAATTTCCCCTCCAACGGATGCACCTCATGTTGCATCACCCAGGCCGAAACAACAATTACCTGTTTAAACCCCACTCACGCGATCTACTCAAATCGCGTGAGTGATAAATGCACCTATTGCTTAAGCTAACCTTAATGATTGTTTAATTGTCCGTTAATCCAACATGGGTTAAAATTGCACTCCAAACGAGGCGCACAATTAGAGAGGCTCAGAAATGCTTAGTAATCGAGTAGATTTAGATAATACAACACAAACAATAGATTATTTCCAAAAAATATTGGATTGGTTATTTGGATTAATCGAGTTTGGTGAAGGATTAAAAGAATCTTCTTTAGCAAGAGAATACTACAGATTTTTGTTAGCTTTAGATGAAAAAAATAACACTACGACTAAAAAGCAACGCCCTGTGCTTCTTTACTGCTTAACGCTTTTTGAGGCACATGGCATTGGTTGTAATCAGAATATTGAGTCAGCTAAGCACCACTTTGATAAACTTAAAAGACTTGCAAACGATCCCCAATTACCCCTTTATGATTCTTTGTACGCTAAACATTATCTTGCCATTCTTCTCACTTGGAACATCCCAGACATCAGTGAGCAAGATTATGAAAAATCTGCCGCGCTATTAATTGAAAGCGCTCCTTTAATGTTAACACTCAACGGACTTAATCGGCTTAGAAAATTAAAAGCCCTTTCCGCTTCTGCTTGTTATAAAGTCGGTAATATTCTCGAAAAAGGTTGCGCAAGCACAAACAATGAACCCAATATTGAACAAGCGATTGTGTTTTATAAAGCCGGGGTTGAAAAATCCGATAGTAATTGTGCGTTCGCTTTGGCAAAACTGTATGGAGAAGGTAAAAAAATTAAAAAAGATTTAGCTAAACAAGCTGAATATTTAGTATTAGCCTTTAAATTGGCTGGCAATCGCGCTTTACAGGGTGAAGTGGATATTTTAAAAGAATTACTTCGCAAAAAACCTGATGCAGCAGTCTTAATGGCTTTAATTGAGATTGCCCATTTACAAAACTCGTCCGAAAACAAAGAACAATACATTGAGCTTCTTAAAAAACAAAACCCATCACGAGAAGCACGTTTTGCATTAGCCACAATGGAACAAAAAGGATTATTTGACACTAAAGTCAATGTCGAAGCAGCAGCTCGAAACTTTTATTCCTGCATCTCACAATCTTCCAAAATAATTGATGCTTTAGAGCAAAAGGCCTTTGATAATTTTATTGAAATTGCAACAACCCAGCAGGATCTTTCTTCAGAAATTTATTTAAATGCAGGTAATATTTTCCGTTTAAAATCAAAACCTCGCAATTTGGAGTTAATCCTTCAATGTTACACGAATAGTAAATCCGCCGCAGGCGCTTGGGAAGCAGCCTTAGTGACGGAGGAGCAAAGAAATTTAGCAGAGACTTTAAAATGGTTGTTGAAAGTTGGTAAATGGGATTTGCGCAATAGTAATCTTCGTATCACTGCCGGAAAAAAACTAGAAAAATTATCCTCACAATATCCGCTTCGCACCAACACTCGCGAATCTGTTGATGTCGCAATTGCTTGCATTCGCTTTCTCATGACGCATGACAATTTTGCCGTTTTCTTTTTAGAACGTATTAAACTGCGCTTAAACGAATTATCTATTTTAGCCAATAGCCATCACCTGAATGCTGCCTATGCCGCTTTTGAAATAGCGAAGGTTTTAGAAGAGCTGCCTCAAAATAGCTTTGCCAGCCCCGTTGATTATTATGTGCAAGCATTTGAGCGTTCTGATGAGGGCCTTCATAAAGCAGCCGTTACACACTGTTTAATTGAGCTAGCTAAAAAGAATTCCAAAGCAGTGGTCGCTTTAAATAGAATCAACCTATCCGAGCATTTTCAACCTGCACTCCGTTCTGCTACCGAAGCCAATATGATGCGAATCATGCAAGCGCTAGCCAGCATTCCAGAGCAACCATTACGGATCGTCGTCGAACAATTATCCCAGTTGAAACTGAATGATTTAACCGCTCCCATGCCCGAGGATCTTTTGCGCAACTCATTTCAAACCCTCAACGAGCGGCAAAACCAGCTAGAAAAGCTTTATCGTTCCTATTTAGATAGTTTATCTGCCAATCTTAACCATTACATGCAGATGAATAAACCTGAAATAGTTAATCGACAAGAAGGCGTACAAGAATTAATTAAAATACTTAACCAGAATAAAAATACTAAAGACTTGTTGGAGTTGCTGAATGCCATCAAGAAAATTGAAGCATTGTTAATTAAGAAAAACTCCGAAAGAAAAAATCGCACGGTAGAAGTGAAAGTGTTTTACGCTCAACAATTAGCCTTTGTACAGGAATTTTTAGATAAAACGTTGCAAGAATCATTGCAAATAGAAGAACCCTCCACAGCTAAAAATGTTTTGCCGGAAGCAGAAACAACTCAAACTGATGCAGTCAATTCAGAAGTAAATTCTTTGCTTGATTTATTACAACATGTCGTTCCTATACCCGTACCATCTCCTTGCTCGACGGCAAACATTCAACTTCATTTGTTAATGCCTTCCTTTGGCTCTAACTTTGCTGTGCCCAATTGTTCTGCATTATTTGAAACCAAACCATTTGACTACTTTGAAATGATTGTTGCTAATTCTAAAGCAGTTGTAGCAGAAACCCGTGATCAAGCGCCGCAAGCCCCAGTTGCAATTCAATTGGTTTCATTATTTGCTTCTCCCGTTACCAGGAAAGCTTCTGAGCCCTCAGCGGTTTTCAATCCGGATGTAGACTTAATTTCTTTCGAGCCTCTTCCCGAATTCCCAGCAGTTCCAACGGAAGAACCTAGCCATAGTGTTGCTAATGAGTCTCCCGCGCTAACGAGACGCCTCTCACCAACTCACAGCAGCAATTAGTAGCATTTAGGAGTGTGTTTTCACAACGCGGCAATCTCTCAGCAATTTGCTAAGGTTCAATTTAAAAGAGAGATTGCTTCGGTAAAAATCATGCAACAAAGCCATAGCGGCGTGAAACAGCATGGAGTTTCCCTTGTTGTATGCTTCGAGAAGAAAGAATCCCATCACGTAATGAAGCGGTGGGATTTTTAGCATATTCCATGATTTTTTCGGCTGCAGTTAATTTTTCTTCTCGAGGAATACCAAAGCCTCTTCCAAATAAGCGCAGCCCCTTAAATTCTTTGCGGTTTGCTTGACGCTTCTCATGATAATTAAAGGTATCCGCATAGAGGGTGATGCGATCAAAGAAAGCGAAATTCAATTCGAGATTATCCCAAACATGCGGAAACTGTTCTGCGCGTAACGGCGCAGCTTGTTCTTTTGTGCCGATATACAAAATAGAATGGGGCTGATTTTTTGCCGCATACGTTTTCACAAATTGCGGCCAAGTCAGGTTTTGATCGTAATGCTCTTTGCCATAAACCTCGACCGCGCTTGCAAATAAGCGTTTTATTTGTTGCGACATGGATTGATTACTCAGTATAACCACTTTGAAATGACGACGATTTAATGTTTCGATTACGGTATCGCGTTCGCTCCAAAGCAAATCATCTTTTTGTAGACTCTCATAATGAATCGCGATAGTGGTGATTGGCATGCTGTCCCTCTATTAGTGTGCTAAGGATTTTATTGCGGAAGTGGGTCTGTGTCATTAAGAGATTGCTTCATAAATGACGTTCTTTGCATATCCTGTTATGATTGGTTACTTTAATTTTTGATCGAGAGAATTATGACCACTATTACTCATAAAACCGCAGTCACGAGCATACTTTGGCCAGATCATTCACTCATGAAACGACTTGGAGTGGTTTTAGCCGGCGTGCTTTTACTTGCCTTGTCATCGCAAATCAGCGTTCCACTTCTTCCCGTTCCTTTAACTTTTCAAAGTGCTACGGTGGTCTTGATTGGTCTTGCTGTTGGCTCGCGTTATGCGAGTGCGATTATCATGGCTTATTTTGTGGCAGGCATTTGTGGCGCCCCAGTCTTTGCTAATTTGTCCTTTGGGCCGTTAGTTTTTTTAGGACCAACCGGGGGTTATTTGGCGGGTTTTCTCCCAGCGGCTTACTTGGCGGGCTATTTGGCAGAAAAGGGTTTTTGTAAGTCATTGTTATCCAGTTGGTTAGCCGCTTGTTTAGGCGTAGCGGTTATTTTTGCTTTGGGTTTGCTGCGACTAGCGCATTTTTTGCCTTGGAATCAGGCGTTGCAAGTGGGCTTGTATCCGTTTGTGATATCGGAGTCGATTAAATTGGTGATATTAGCGCTATTTATTCCTCGGCTTTGGAAATAACCCCATCACCCACATCGTCCCACGGGACGGTGTGGGGTTTTCGCTAGTTCCCCAATGGGGTGTATAATTGAGGGAAGAGGTGCATATGGATAAGTCAAAATATCATGATCTCATTCAACTTCAACAAAATTTTTTTCGCTCAGGTGAAACCCTACCGCTGTCCTTCCGCCGCGCTCAATTAAAAAAACTTGAAACCGCTTTAAAAACATATCAACCCGAACTATTAAAAGCGCTTCATGCTGATTTACAGCGTGGCGATGTGGAAAGTCTAGTCACTGAATTTTCTCAGCTCTACGGTGAAATCAAGTTTGTTAGTCGGAAATTACAACGCTGGATGCAGCCTAATGAGGTGAGCGCGCGCTTCCTACCACTTTGGCCTGGCCAAGCAAAGATTTATCATGATCCTTATGGTGTCGTGCTTATCTTATCAGCGTGGAATTTTCCACTACTGTTATTATTTTCACCCCTAATTGGCGCCATTTGCGCGGGCAATACAGCGATTTTAAAACCATCCGAATTAGCCCCGCACACGGAAAAAGTCATTTTAGATTTAGTGGCAAAAACCTTTCCCCCCGAATACATTGCAGCCATTCACGCCGATGCCAATGAAACATCCGCATTACTAACAGAAACATTTGATTATATTTTTTATACTGGTGGTACTCGCGTTGGCAAAGTAGTGATGCAAGCTGCGGCTTTGAACCTAACACCTGTCACGTTAGAATTAGGCGGGAAAAGCCCGTGTATTGTTGATGAATCGGCAAATTTAGAATACGCCGCACGACGCATCATGTGGGGTAAAACCTTAAACGCTGGCCAAGTTTGCTTAGCACCTGATTATCTTTTTGTTCATGCTAGCTGCAAAATTCCGCTTATCACGGAATGTGTAAAAGTGTTAGGCCAATTTTTTGGGCAAGATATTTCCGCCAGCAATGACTACAGCCGCATTATCAATGCAGCCCATTATGAGCGGTTAAAAAAATTATTAAATGAAGGCCGTATATTGGCCGGTGGCGAATTTGACGATGCAACCCGTTTTATCGCGCCTACTATAATGGACAAAGTCGATTGCAACAGCACGCTCATGCAAGAAGAAATTTTTGGTCCTTTGCTACCGGTTTTTACCTTTGACAATATTAATGAAGTGATTTCTTTTGTTAACCAACGCCCGAAACCATTAGCCTTATATTATTTTACAAACGATAAGGCGCGTGAACGGCGCGTGCTTGAGCAAGTGAGTTTTGGCGGCGGCTGCATTAATGATTGCATCGTCCACGTTACCAATTATCACTTTCCATTTGGTGGGGTAGGACAAAGCGGCATGGGGAATTATCATGGTTATTATTCCTTCAAAACCTTTTCCCACGCCAAATCAATTTACAAACGGACTTATCCCTTGGATTTACGTTTGCAATACCCCCCTTTCTCTTCTCAAAAAGCAAAATGGCTAATGCGCTTATTGCGTATAAAATATTGATTAGGTGACTATTTCCCCACAATTAGGTATGATTTAATTTTGCTCACGGATGAGGCAATCTTATGTTTAAAGCTTGGTTTCGCCGTAAAGAAATTGGTCATGCGCATGCTGATTCAGAATTGCATCGCTCACTGAGTTCCTTCGATCTCACCCTAATGGGAATTGGGGCCATCATTGGTGCCGGTGTTTTCGTTTTAACGGGTATTGCTGCTGCAACCAAAGCCGGACCTGCCATTGTCTTGTCTTACATCATTGCTGGTATGGCATCCCTTTTCGCTGCCTTAGCGTATGCTGAAATGGCTTCTAGCGTTGGTGGAACGGGTAGTGCTTACAGTTATGCCTATGCAGGCTTTGGAGAGCTCATTGCTTGGTTAATTGGCTGGAATTTGCTGCTTGAATACATCATGAGTGTTGGCACAGTCGCTATTGGTTGGTCTGGTTATGTTACCAATCTCTTCCAAGCCTTTAACATCCATTTACCGGTCGCCATCACCAAAAATCCGTTTGAAGGGGGTACGTTTAACCTGCTTGCCAGCGGTATCATTATCGCTATTGGCGGCATGCTCTGTTTAGGCGTGAAGCAAAGTGCGCGCTTTAATGCCATTATCGTTTTTATCAAAATGCTGACCATTGCCGTCTTTATTGCGGTTGCCATTCCCCATGTTCAGCCAGCGAATTGGTCTGATTTCTTACCCTTTGGTTGGACGGGTGTGATCGAAGGCGCGGCATTAGTTTTCTTTGCTTATATCGGGTTTGATGCCCTTTCTACCGCAGTGGAAGAAGCCATTGATCCGCAAAAAGGTATTCCCATTGCGATTATCGCTTCCTTAATTGTCTGCACAGTCGTCTACATCGTTGTGTCTGCTTTGTTGACGGGTATCGTTCCTTACACCACTTTAAATGTGCAATCTCCTGTAGCGGATGCATTGTTGCATGTTGGCCAACACATGGCTGCCGGATTAATTGCCGCAGGCGCCATTGCCGGCTTAACGACGGTCATATTAGTTATGTTTTATGGCTTGACGCGCATTTGCTTGGCGATTTCACGCGATGGTTTATTACCTATCGCCATTGCTCGCATCAACCCCAACACCCGCACACCCGTGCGCATCATCGTCTTTATGGGGATAGTAATCGCGCTCATAGCCGGTGTCGCCCCGATTGATCGTGCTGCTGAACTCGTGAATATTGGCACACTCGCCGCATTCACCTTTGTGTGTGGCGGCGTTGTTGTCTTTCGGATGACCCATCCCGATTTACATCGCCCGTTCCGTTTACCCTTTAGCCCCTTCATTCCGCTGCTTGGGATGTTATTTTGTATTTACCTAATGCTGCACTTACCCGCAATTACATGGTGGCGGTTCTTGGTGTGGACGGTGGCAGGGTTAGCAATTTATTTTATTTACGGACAGCGACATAGCGCATTGAGGAAGTAAACAAACATGCGATTCTTCTCCCCAGGCCTGGGGAGAAGAGCAGCTCGAGGATTGCTTTTTTAAACGGTCTCACTCAACTTTTTAGCACTTAAAGCAATACTTACCTTCGACTGCAAAGGACGATTCAAAGCCTGGGAGATAAATACCGCTGTCTCCACTAACTTATCCAAATCAATTCCGGTTTGAATCCCGAGCCCTTGCAGCATATAAACCACATCTTCCGTCGCCACGTTTCCGCTAGCGCCTTTGGCATACGGACAGCCTCCCAAACCGGCAATGGAGCTATCAATCACGGAAATACCCGCTTCCATCGCCGCATAGATATTAACCAGCGCTTGGCCAAACGTATCATGAAAGTGCACGCTTAAAAACTTCATGGGTACATGGCGACAAACTACTTCCACTAAACGCTTAATTTTCAGCGGCGTACCAATACCAATGGTGTCCCCCAGCGAAATTTCATAACAACCCAACTTGAACAGTGTTTCCGCTAACGCAGCCACCGCTTCCACCGGCACGTTCCCTTCATAAGGGCAACCGAGCACACAAGATAAATAGCCACGCACTTTTACATTGTGTTGTTTAGCTAATTTTGTCACTTCCGTAATCCGCTCGATGCTCTCAGCGATGGTTGAGTTGGTGTTGTGTTTAGAAAACGTTTCGGAAGGAGAAGCAAATACGGCAATTTCGGTCACACCCGCTGTTAACGCTTCTTGAAAACCATGTTCGTTTGGCACTAATACGGAATAACCTACACCAGGCTTTTGCGTGATGCCGGCCAACACTTGGCGACTATCGCTAAGCTGCGGGATCCATTTGGGTGATACAAAGCTCGTCGCTTCAATTTGCGTTAAGCCCGTTTCACTCAAGCGGTTAATTAATTCGATTTTGGTCGCAGTGGGAACGAATTGGCTTTCATTTTGCAAACCATCCCGTGGGCCCACTTCCACGATTTTAACTTGATGCGGAAGCGACATAACTTAGTCCCTCATTTAACATAATTCATCCTCTCTATAAGCCCCTGTATTAACCCAGTTGCCAGCTAGGCTGGCGCTTTTCCACAAAGGCCCTTAAGCCTTCTTGAGCTTCCGGTGACACGCGCAACAAAGCCAAATGCTCGGCTGTTTTTTGTGCTAATTGTTGATTAATGGGTTGTTTTGCCACAAAATGTAATAGATGTTTTGCTGATGCCATGGCGCGTGGGCTGTTGTCTAATAATGAGCGGGCAAGTTCAATGCCAGCTTCGCGCAAGTTTTCAGGCGTTGTGACTTTGTGTACTAAACCCAGTCGTTTCGCTTCATCCGCTCCAAAGCGCTCACCCGTTAAAAAATAATAATGAGCAGCACGTTCACCCACGGCGGCGATCACATAGGGGCTAATCATAGACGGCGTAATACCAATTTTTACTTCCGGCAAACCAAACACGGCGTTATCCGCAGCAAAAGTGATGTCGCTTGCAGCGATTAATCCAAACCCGCCACCTAACACACTGCCTTGTGCGAGAGTAATCGTTGGTTTTGGAAAAGTATAAAGTGTATGCAACATGTCCGCTAAGGCTTGCGCATCTTCATGATTTTCTGATTCAGACCCCAACGCAACTTGCTGCATCCAAGCAATATCGCCGCCCGAGCAAAAGTGATCACCCTTGCCTTCAATAATCAACACTTTTGCCTTACTTGAAGCAATAGCGCTTAACGTTGCATGAATTTCCCGAATCATCGGTCCGTGCATGGCATTACGCTTTTCCGGGCGATTTAACGTGAGAATAACAACTGCATCAATCGTGCTTACTTCCGTAAATGACTGAACCATAAATTACATCCTAAAAATACCAAATTGAGTAGATCCAACAGGGGCGTTTAATACAATTTGCAAACAACGGCCCACCACGTCTCGCGTGTCAATCGGATCGATAATGCCATCATCCCACAAGTGTGCGCTGGAATAATAAGCGGATGATTGCCGATTGTATTGCGCTAATACCGGTGCTTTTAATGCTTGTTCATCTTGATGCGTCCAGGTTTCCCCTTGACGTTCTTTTTTCTGGCGCGTCACTTGGGCTAAAACGCTAGCAGCTTGCTCGCCACCCATGACGCCAATGCGTGCATTGGGCCATAAAAAGAGAAAACGGGGTTCGTATGCGCGGCCACACATGGCGTAGTTGCCTGCGCCATAGCTCCCACCAACAATCACTGTAATTTTAGGAACCGCCGCACAAGCCACGGCATTTACTAATTTAGCGCCGTGTTTTGCAATCCCTTCCGATTCATATTTACTGCCCACCATAAAACCCGTGATGTTTTGTAAAAATAACAAAGGAATACCGCGTTGCGTACAAAGCTCAATGAAATGCGCGCCCTTCACTGCCGCTTCTGAAAACAAAATGCCATTATTGGCGATAATGCCAACGGGAAAGCCATGAATGTGTGCAAAACCGCACACTAATGTTTTTCCGTATAACGCTTTAAATTCATCAAACACTGACGCATCCACAATGCGACTGATAATTTCACGCACATCAAAGGGATAGCGCGAATCAGAGGGAATGATGCCATATAATTCTTCCGCTGGATAAAGTGGTGGCGCACTTTCTTTCAGGACCACTTTGCCTTGGGGTTGATAATTCAAATTGGAAACAATGCGCCGCGTTAATTCCAAAGCATGTTGATCATTTTCCGCATAATGATCGGCTACACCGGAAATACGGCAATGCACATCCGCACCGCCTAAATTTTCAGCGGTCACCACTTCACCAGTCGCCGCTTTCACTAACGGCGGGCCTGCTAAAAAAATGGTGCCTTGTTCGCGCACAATCACTGACTCATCCGCCATGGCGGGAATGTAAGCACCACCTGCGGTACAAGAACCCATCACTACGGCGATTTGCGGAATGCGCGCCGCGGATAAATTCGCTTGATTGAAAAAAATGCGTCCAAAATGCAATTCATCAGGAAAGACTTCATCTTGCATCGGCAAAAATGCGCCGCCAGAATCCACTAAATAAATACAGGGCAAGCGATTTTGTGCTGCAATTTTTTGCGCGCGTAAATGTTTTTTAACGGTGATAGGATAATATGTGCCACCTTTTACCGTTGCATCATTCACCACCAGCATGCAATCAATGCCCATGATGCGGCCGATGCCGGTAATAATGCCGCCGGCTGGAATCACATCATCATATAATTCAAAACCAGCAAACGGTGACAATTCCAAAAAGGCGGTGTCTGGATCAAGTAGTAATTCAATCCGTTCGCGTGGCAAACATTTACCATGACCGCGATGACGTGCCTGCGCACTTTCACCGCCTCCTTGCCGAACCACATTTAAACGTTCATGTAATTCGCGCGTTAAATATTGCATGACTTCAGCATTTTGTTGAAATGTTGCTTCAGTCGATTTGAGCTGCGTTTGCAGAGCAACCATAAAACAGTCCTTTAATGCGTTTCTTCAAATAATTCTCGACCAATTAACATGCGCCGAATTTCTGAGGTGCCGGCACCAATTTCATATAATTTCGCATCTCGCCATAAACGGCCCGTGGGGAAATCATTGATGTACCCATTACCGCCTAAACATTGGATTGCTTGACCTGCCATCCACGTTGCGCGCTCTGCGGTGTAAAGGATGACCGAAGCGGCATCTTTGCGCGTTGCATCGCCGCGATCACAGGCGGCTGCCACGGCATAAAGATAAGCACGTGATGTCATCATGGCCGTGTACATATCAGCCACTTTCGCTTGCATGATTTCAAACTCCCCAATTGAGCGGCCGAATTGTTTGCGATCATGTAAATACGGCATGACGATATCAAAGCAAGCTTGCATGATACCAACGGGGCCTGCGGCTAAAACAACGCGTTCATAATCTAAACCACGCATCAGCACTTTCGCGCCACCGTGTTTTTCACCCAACACATTTTCTTTCGGCACTTTACAGTTTTCAAAAATTAATTCACACGTGTTAGAACCCCGCATGCCTAATTTATTGAGTTTTTGCGCAGTGGAAAAACCTGAAAAGGTTTTTTCGATGAGAAAAGCGGTAATTTCTTTGGCCGCGCTACCGGTGCGGGCATAAACGACTAATGTCTCCGCATCCGGACCATTTGTGATCCACATTTTTGTGCCATTTAGTAAGTAATGGTCACCTTTATCTTCGGCGCGTAATTGCATACTCATCACATCTGAACCCGCTTGTGTTTCGCTCATCGCTAACGCACCGATGTGTGTACCCGCTACTAAATTTGGCAAATAATGGTCTTTTTGTTCTTTAGTGCCATTTAAACGAATTTGATTAATGCAGAGATTGGAGTGCGCGCCGTAACTTAAACCAATGGAGGCAGAAGCGCGTGAGATTTCTTCCATGGCGATTACATGATCAAGATAACCGAGCGCAGAGCCGCCCCACTCTTCTTCGACGGTAATACCAAGTAAGCCTAATTCTCCTAGTTTCGGCCATAATTGGTTAGGAAATAAGTTATCTTGGTCAATTTGTTCAGCATGTGGCGCAATTTCTCGTTCCGCAAACTCGCGCACTGCTTCACGTAACAAATCTCTTGTTTCCCCTAAACCAAAATTGAATGCGATCACCGTTTAACATTCCTTCCTGATTGAACTTTGCCAAGGATTGTACATTGGTTGTGCGGGTATTTAAACAGATTAAAAGTTAGGCCTTTAGTTCGAGGCTATTCTAGTTTACAGTAACTAAATTTCCCCGCATGTTTAGGAGTTTTATTATGCAACGCGCTTCCGCAGTGGTGGTTAAAGCAACTACGGGTGATTCTGATAACGATCTTAGAATTCAACTACTCGCATTTCTTGAATTATATAAAACTAAAGTAAACCAAGATGGCTCTACGACATCTGGTATACTTAAATCGAATACGCAATCAGTTGCTAGCTTTCTTTTTTCCAAAGTGACTGCCACCAAACCTAAAAATGAAGTCTTAGACGGAATTTTTACGCGCGTCCAATCTGAAATTGCGCTTTGTAACACTAAGATGCAAGCCGATATTCATCCCCTTCAAAACTGGCTTAAATTAGTTAGAACATTACGTGAGTGCGCTATTCAAGCACAAGGACAAAAAACCTCTGATGGCATTTCGCGCTTATCAGAAAATTTAGATGCATTAGCCAGCATGGTCATTTGTCATATTGATCAAAGCGAATGGTATAAACAGCGTGTGCTCAATTTATTAGTTGAATATCAAGCCATTAATCAACCGATCACGGGTAAAATAGCGAAAGACCATGAAGAAAGACAAGGTAAAGGCGTTGAAGATTTAAATGCGAGAAGCCGTGATATTTTGGCGGATTTGGCTTCCGAATGTCATCCTTATGCTTTAAGTGTTTTAAGACAACATTCGGCAAATGAACAAATCACTAAAAACTTACCAACAACTACCACGATCCAAAAATACCGTGAAAAAACTGCAAACAACAATTGGGAACAAATTACCATTAATTTTGCTGTTCCGCTGCCGTTACAACGTTGTTATGCACATTATTTATTTGAAGAACAATATCGTTCAATGCCAACGGTTCTCGAATCTTATGCCAGCTTTTTAAATAGTGCGATTGTTAAACATCTTGCTAAAACACCTGCACAACAGCCTGCATCTGCCATTAATACAGCGCCAGTAGGCGGTGGGGCTTTGCAAGGTGCTGCCCCTCTAATTGCCCCCATAAATGTTCTTAACGGAGTGGCTGAAAACAACGCGGTGCCGAATCAAGTATCCTCACATTCATTTTTTGCAGCGCCAGCAGTAGGGGTTATTGAGGCAGAAAACGTAGGTATTATTTTACGTGAAGATTATGAAGAACGCGCTGGTTCTCCGACAAATGCAAACCCATAATTACTCAGCTCCCTTCTCCCGGTTCAGGGGAGAAGGGCCGCGTGGGGAGTGAGCGAAGCGTGAGGAGTAAAAATTTAACCACTACAACCACTCATCAAAATCAACCGTATCTTCCTTGCCAATCGCATCAAAATGTTTTTCCAACCATTCATCAGCTGCTTTTCGCCCTAATTCTTTCAGTTGATTAATGAAATTCCATTCCGGAGTATAGATGCTTGCCATTGGAAATTCGAGTAAGGCATTGTCAGCGCGGAGACAATGCAGATAAACCCGTTTCAATTTTTCTTGGTACTCTTCTTTAATCCAACTCTTATCAATTAATTTCGTGACAAAAGCAACGGCACGCATTTCGCGCATTAATGAGGAATTAAATGATATTTCTCGTAATCTTGCTTCAGTATCCGTTACATTGGTTGGGATGTGTTTACGAACGATGGGAACCGTGTGCAAAATTAAGATATCTTTCGCATTGGAATTATAAATAAGCGGGAAAATAGCAGGATTTCCAAGGTAACCACCGTCCCAATAAAATTCATGATCCACTTCGACTGCTTGAAATAGTTTCGGTAAACAAGCAGAAGCTAACACCGCATTCACTGATACATCGCCCTCGCTAAAAATGCGAATTTTACCGGTGCGCACATTGGTCGCGCAGATAAATAATTTTAATGGGCTTTCGCGTTTAATGCGCTCAATATCAACCATTTTTTCCAAGACATTTTTTAATGGATTATAGTTATAGGGATTAAATTGATACGGTGAAAATGCACTCATCACCCAAGTAAACATTAAAAATGATATCGGGGCTTTTAAATAAGGTTGCATCGCATAATCAAGGGGCGTTTGCAATGTCAGCCCACATTTCTCGCTATATTCACTCATGGCGCGCCAAAATAATTCTAATTGTTTGCGCGCGCCTTCTGTGCCACCTTCAATCAAACCTTGTGTTAACACAATCGCATTAACACTACCGGCGCTGGTTGCGGAAATAGCCTTAATATCAAAAATATCGCGCTCTAAGAAACGATCGAGCACACCCCAGGTAAATGCACCATGTGCGCCACCGCCCTGTAATGCGAGATTAATGGGCTTTTTCTTAGGCATCGCCTATCCTTATTTTTGCTTTAAATAATCCTCAACGACTTCGCCGTAAGGCAGTGTTAAGTCGGTTATGAAATGCGAAACGGCCACAATGCGTTTAACCGGTAAATCCGCTATGGGCGCTAACGCATGCGGATGCAACTCCAAGCTACCAGGGCCAGTCCAGGCACCTTTTACCGTCACATCGGTTAAATAAGTGCGCGTTAATTGATTAAGCGCAGGCTTTCCATCAACACCAGGAATATTTTTTAATAAGAAAACGGGGCGTTTGACACTGGCTAATACGGCATTTTGATCCGCTTCGTGGTGTTTATAACCCATTGTGCCCGTTGCAATGCGTACACTACCGTAATTTAATTCGCCGATTAACACATCTTCTTCTACGAATAACCGCGGTTTGGCCAGCTTTTTTGGATAACCCCAAATTTCTCGCCCCCCTGCGATGGGCGCTTCGCAATCTAAAAACATGGCAATCGTAAAGCCGCCTAATTCACCTTTGTAGCGCACGGGAATCACTTGTCCGGATTCAGTGTAATCACCGAATCCAGTGGAATCTGGCATGCGAATAAATTCGAAATTCACGTAGGGATCAGTTGCTTCTAATCCTGGCGGTAAAATCGCCTCAATCACTTTCGGGTCGGTTTCGTAAGTGATAATGAAAAATTCCCGATTAATGAAGCGATAGGGACCTGCAGGATAAGTGCGAATCCAGCGGGGTACTGGCATGTTGAATTCATTGACGAAGGTATATTTGTCGGCCATTTCGCACTCCTGATTGCTTAAATTCCTTGTTATCTATTACATAGAATATCACAAAGTCGGCGTGCTTGTTTTATAGACAAAATAATAATATTTGACTCTCATCTCCTCAGACATGAGCCTTTAACAATACCAACCACAATGCTAATCTAACTTTCATCACCACCTTCACTAACGCAAATGGATTTGCATGCAAACTCGACCGTGCCCCGCTGCCGAACAGCTTGTTAATTGCACTTATCAATACTTCACTATTGAGAAAGCACAATGCTTAATTGATATTTATTCTTTTTATACCACTGACAAAAAATATCACGATAAACGCGGTTTATTAGTAGGAGGAACGCTTTGTCAGTATGCTTTGCCACCTATTTTACAGTTAATTATGCAATTACTCGCTGACTGCATCGAATTATTATTTAAATTCAACCAAGCGAAGTTTGCAGAAAAACTTGCAACTTATTTAATTAATTTACTCATCGCAGTGGAAGGCGTTAACGAAATAAAACCATCCATCAATAAAACATTTGTCACACTTGCCATGCATTTATCGGACCAAGCCTATCGCCGCTTTACTCAAGCTTTTATTTTATTCAAATTAGAATTACCGAATCGGGCTGCCAATAGCCTTTGGCAAGCTATTTGTAGTAGTTTTGACGCTCTCACTCGTCCATTGACGGCAGAAGATAATGCGCATCGCGCTATTTATGAAAATTACTTAGCGAAGTATTATGTTGCGAGTGATAAACTATCTTATGGCCAAAACGCTGCTCCGAATCCGATTACACCGTTACGATTTTTTTATTGCCACGATGCGGATATTCTCGATCAAATTCACCATAAAATTATAGAGCGCACTAAAACTAAAAAATTATATCCGCACCCCACGGGCCCTTAATTCTTCAATATCCAACTCATCGGAAAGATGCCAATAGACTTCATCCGTAATGTCACCCTCACGACGCAATTGATTTAATGTTTTACGCTCCGCGTCCACTCCATGCATAACAAGTTTTTTATAGGCTATATATTCAGCTGAAACCATTGAATAAGGACTCGGATTTACTTGCGTATGGATCACTTGGCGATTGCGTTCAAGTTGTTCTAAATAATCTGTCACCACCGTTTCAGGAATAAATGTTTGCTTGCGTAAATCAATAATTTCTTTAATGACTGTATCAATCGCATGCAAACGTACGCGCGCTTCTTCGCGTAAATGTTGATGCAACTCTGAAAGTGAATTTAAGCCAAATAATTTTAGCAACCATGGCAAGGTTAATGATGGCAATAATAAGGTAATGACTACAACGCAATAGGTTAGAAACACAATAATATCGACGTGATGCGAGTCCGTACCTCTGATTAAATAATGGGGAATGGCTACGGCTGCCGCAAGCGATACAATACCACGCATGCCACACCAGCCTAAGGTAAAGAGCAATTTCCAAGAGGGCATCGGATCTTTTTCAGCAATTCGTTTAAACAATTTGCGCGGCAAATAAGCGGATGGGTAAAACCAAATAATGCGAGCTAAAATAATAATGCCACTAATTAAAACGCCATCTACCAATAACTTTTGTACCGAAAATTCACCTAAATTAGTTAAAACGGTCGGTAATTCTAGTCCAATTAAAGTAAACACCAATCCGTTAATCGCAAACAATAAAGTACCCCAGCTTGCTTTTGCATTTACTTTTGCTTGTGATGAGGTGAATTCAGGTGTTTTTAAACTGTAATAAATCCCAGCCACAACGGTTGCAATGACACCTGAGCAACCCAATCGTTCGGCAATTAAATAAGAACCGAATGCCGTTAACATACTGAGAACTGTTTCAGCTTGTGAATGATCTAAGCGCTTGGCAATGCCGGCTGTTAAAAAAGCAATTATTAATCCGATTGCGATCCCTCCCAACGTAATGCCAACGAAACTAAAGGCTGCGTTGGTGAAAGAAAATGAATTATATAAAATCGCAGCTAGGCTAAAGCGATATAGCATCAATGCGGTTGCATCATTTACTAAGCTTTCACCTTCTAACAAAATAATTAAACGTCGTGGTGCATTGAGTTTTCGCACAATGCTGGTTGCGGCAGTGGCATCCGTTGGTGAGACAATCGCCCCCAGTAAAAACGCCTCTGCCCAGGTAAAATCAGGGAAAAAATGTTTAACCGTGATTGCGACAACCAGCGCTGTGAATATCACTAAACCAAATGCCATTTGCAAAATAGGACGTAAATTTAATTTAAAATCCGACCAAGAGGTAAAGTAAGCTGCTGAAAATAAAATGGGCGGTAGAAAAATTTCAAACACGATGGTGGGTTCTAATTGAATGGTTGGCAACCCCGGCATAAGACCCATTAAACAGCTGCCTAAAAATAAAAAAATCTCAAGCGGCATGCGCGCACGATTGGCAAACGGAACCGCTAATACTGCGATTAAGAGAATAAATAGGGCAGCAGAAATAAAATTCACTGAAATATCCTTGCTTAGCGGTTAATTCTTCCTTGAATCACGTTGCGGGAAGCATTGCACCTCCCGCAAAATGCGTTATGTTACTTTTTCTTTTTGGGAGCAGCTTTTTTCTTCTTAGCAGCCATGTTATTTCTCCTAATAATAAAAAGAAGCTATATACAATTTGATTATATACCACTTAGAAAAAAAGCAATCATTTCGTTAGTTAGGGCAGGTTTACTGACTGTGCGTATCAATCTACAACCGTGCTTCGCTCACTCCCCAACCCTTCTCACCGTTACCGGTAAGAAGGAAGCAATTTAGCGGGTTTCGTTAAACTTCAATGCTGGGTGATTTGGTTCTAACGTCTTTAACTGCTGCCATATCTCCACTTTTTGCGGATCTTGCAGTAGTACAAATTGTTCAAACGACTTCAAATCAGGAATATCCAGTTCTCTCACTGCAAACTGACGTCGAAATGCCCGTACCTGTGGAGAATCTAAAACGTTATTTCGTTTATAACGCTTACCTTGTAATTGCAAAATGGTCGTAATCACCGGTTCTGCGTATTCTTCAAATGCCTCGTTAAACGCCATCATAATGGCGGGTGGCAGCGCTTCAATGGCGGCAGAGATCGTCTGATCGCGGTATTTGGCATATTCTTGTGACATGCCTTCCACTACCTTCACCAAAAATGCGACATCAACAGCAGGTTTTTGTTCGCGCTTCGCCGCCGCTTTGCTCTTCGGTGCTTGATAGTCATTCTTAATAGCACTTAACAGATAGCCAGATATATTATCAATCTTACCTGCCTGGTAAGGCTTTGAGCTTTGCACGACCTTGATCTTCTCCATAATGAAGTCAGGGGTGTATTCCTTCGTTAATTGCTGGATCTGCACGTCAGAGAGTCCAAATGTATTACCTAATAACTCTCGTAGCGATTCACCCTCACCCGCACCAGCAGGCTTTGGTGTACCTAAACGGGTACGTTTGGGGCGTTCTTTCAATTTAAAACGAAATTTGGCGACCTTACGGCCTTCTTTGATGAACTCCGGTTCAATCAATAGGTCAGAATACGTGTTGACCTCATCAATGGCCTTATCGAGTACGCGGCGCTTAAAGTCGCGGAACACATCGTATTTACCGGCAGGGACGCCCATGAGCTTTTTAAAGAGTTCCATCTCAAACCATTTGGTAAAAGGAAGGCCCCGATAGCGTATGCAGTTTTCGTACAGTGCAAGCCCATAGCTCGATCGGAAGTTGGATTGGATCACCAAGTCAATCTTGCCGAACATGGAAGGCGAATGGAGAAGCTGCTTCATGCGCGGTGAGTAGCCATAGTAGCAAAGTGGGCCCTGCAAGCTCACGCTCGCGATGATAGAGCTTGCGGTCCAATTTTCTTGGCCGGTTTCATCATTCACGACGTTCCATTCGATGATGGTTGAGATCAGTTCACGAAGGGCGTCTTTGATGACGGCATGGTTGTTGCCATGATAGCCAATCAAGCGGCAGAGCTGTTTCACCGTAATAATGTGCTCTTCACGCACCAGTAGGTCTTTGTAGGCGTGAAAAAGCAACGCGTTGGTAATTTTACGCTGCAGTAAAGTCAGTGTATTCGAGCAATGTATAGTCGCTGCATGCTTCTTTAATTCCTTCTTACCTTCTTTTTTTTCATGTCCCAAAGCCGTCACTCTTGATCCCATAACCGTCACATCCTATCCCAAAAGTGTCACTGTTAATCCCAAGGACGTCACAACTTATCCCATAGACGTCCATTATAATGACATAAATTTTAAATTTTTCCTTTAGTTACGTGAACGTAAACAAAAGCAAACAAAACAAAAACAAAAACACAACATATCGCTCGTTGGTGTGTTTTTCTTTATGATAAAACAGAACAAATGATATATTGTGCTGTAACGTAATACAACGACAGGAGTCCATCATGGAAATCATTGCGTTTGTTAATAATAAAGGGGGCGTCGGGAAAACCACGTGTAGTAAGTTGATGGCTGAATACCTCAGCAAAATCAAGAACTTACGTACATTGTGTATTGACTTTGACCCTCAGTGTAATTTTTCACATCAGTATTTACACATGGAAATTGATCCAGCCGCTCCGGAAGGATTAATGCCACCTATTCACCCGGATTATGATTCTGACGATCCGAATGACGTAGAGTGGGATGGCCGCAGTAGCATTGCGGAAATTTTTTATGGTCAAGGTGTGGTGCCTTATCCAACATATGTTGAGAATTTGGACATTGCGCCAGGTCATGCCGAAAAATTGCTCACTGCTGAGTCGGTACGCCGTTCAGAAGTAGTCGATAAGGTGCATCGCCAGCTCGCGAGTTTCTTGAACTCAGCGGATGTGCAAGCAGCTTATGATGCAGTAGTAATTGATACAGCACCGTCCAAAGGGCCATTAACGATTAGTGTGATTAAGGCTGCGACACATATTGTGATTCCGTCGGTGATGGAAGAACAGCCCGTGCAAGGTATTTATGGGATGTTGCAATTGTGGATGCAAGAGTCTTTAGCGCGCGATAAAAATCGACCGTTAAAGTTAATTGGTATTTTGCCAAATATGTTCAAGCAAACGCGCTTGCATAAAGACATTTTAAAGAGTCTGCAAGATAATCCGGCGATTGGAAAATATGTTTTACCGGTTAAATTTTCCCAACGCATTGTTTTCGCAGAAGTTGATGCGGCTGATTCTACGCCACGTTCAATCTTTGATTTTCAAGAGCATCATGTTGCGAAAACTGAAGCTTTAGAAGTGTGTGAACATATAGCAGAAAGGATTTTTGAATAATGACTAAGAAGAAACGATTTGGAATTTCAGAAGCATTAACGCGCGGGTTAAGCGAAACCATTCACGTGGTTGAGAATAATACCGGCATGTTTCGTAATGTGGTTTTACCATTATCGCGTATTGAATTAGATCCCGAAAATCCGCGCAAATTAGCGATTGATTTAGTCGATATTCGTGCTGGTATTCGCACGGATGATCCGTTATTCGCTCGTAAACAGGAAGAATTAGAACGGTTAAAGGAATTAGCCCACACAATTAAGACCAGTGGCGTGATTAATCCGGTTACGGTGTATAAATTGGGTGAAGTGTATCGCGTTGTTGCAGGTGAACGTCGTTGCATGGCGGCTATTTTGGCGGGTAAACAAGAAATCGATGCACGCGTTTTCAGTGAAAGGCCACGTGGCTTTGATTTGAAATTAGTGCAATGGATTGAAAATACTGCGCGTGAAGATTTATCGCTTGATGAACGTTTAGGTAACGTGCGTGACATTATTCGCGAATACCAACAACAAAATGGTGAAGTTGAAGTGAATGCAACATTGTTAAAGTCGATCACGGGTTTGTCTTTGTCACAAACCAGTTACTATTTAACAGTTATGCAAGCACCTGACGATGTACGGAAAGCAATTGAGGAAGGTGAAATTCGTAATTTGGATAAAGCGGCACTCATTGCGGGTGTTACATCCAAAGATATGCGTCATCATGTGATCGATGCCTGTAAGCAAGGCGCGAGCTTAAAAGCATTACGTAATCTCATTACCCAACAAAAATCCGTACAAAAAGCTGCTGCACCCATTGCAGTGGCTTCACGAGGCCGTACAACTCAGCAGGTTAACATGGGCTCAACGCGCCGCGTGGAAGTCGTAAAGCGGATTGTTGAATGCGTTTTGAGCACAGGTAACTTTGATAAGTACAAATCAGTGTTTTCGCGGGTGGATTGGAAAGATTTACGTCAAACCAGCAAGGCTTTTCGTAAATTAATTGAAATCATGGAATCGGAAACGGCGGTGTAACATGCAAAAGAAAATGATGACTTCTATCAAGTTACAAAACAAATTGCATCGTGAGTTGCAGCAACGCATCATTGCGGACGGTTATGGGATGCGTGGTAAAAGCAAATGGATTATTGAGGCAGTGGAGTCTTTATTGCATTTAGACGACTACCCTACCTTAGTTGATATTGCTGATGATATGGATGATTTAAGTGATATGGTGAGTATTCGCATTCCAGAAGAGCTGCTAATGAAGATGGAGCAGGCTGTAATTAAAGTCCGGAAGCAATATCCCACCATTGAAGGTGTAAAAAGCAATCTCATCCGCGCCAGTATCATTCAACGCCTCCTCTGTAACTCAACTACGGTTACCGAAGTTGATCTTAAGTGATTGATTTTTATTGTTTTAATTAAATTTTAAATCTCCTCCAACGCATCCCATAGCCGTCCACCTTTAAAGTGTGACGGCTATGGGATTGTTTCACATAGAACATATTGCTCCCTGAAGTGTGACGCTTGTGGGATGTTCTGATGTGATCACTTAGGCAAATATTTTTTATTGCGAGATACCACCGTCTTCGTGATAGCTAGTCTTCGCCACTTTCCTAACCATCCCATTCTTGCTAGGCTATGCCATGGTCATCGCAATCAGATGACACGAGCATCTAACACATAATAAATAAGCGATAGGGCTAAATGATCCCTTAGCGATACGAGGATTTAACCAAATGTTCAGTCACGCTGAGATAAAGCAAATCTACACCCTCAGAGACGCCACCACATTATTTTTTAATATGCTGCCCCGCGATATGTGGATGAATAATATTGTTGGTGCAATGACAATTGCTAAGGCATTGCATAATGCCGCCTATGCAAGGCACGCAGAAGTGAATGAGCTTATGACTATGCTCGATAAAAACCCGCGATTAGTGCTTCAACCAGGGGATGTGGTGACGCCGGGCGGAGACATGATCAAGGGTGTCACACCGTATGAATTTGCCTTGGGAGCGGGTGATTATGAACTTGCTGAAAAGGTTGGAAGGTTTTTTGAAAAGATACCGCATGGTGAAAAGGAACGATTACGTCAATATGAACGCTATAAGCCGCATATTGATGCGATGTTAACGCAAGAACCGTATGATTTAACGGAGTTGATCAACCTTCTTAAGGATGCATCCGCAGAAGATGTAACGGCTCTACTTAACAATGACCTAACGCACGAGAGCCCACTCCGCGATGCTTTAATCCAGTTTAGAAGAGCGCATGCCCCCCGTATAATCAGTGAGCCGTGCATGCACTTTAATTATGCAAGTTTTCAACATGCATTGGACATCCTTTCCCGCGAATGGAGCGAGTTATTTCAAGCAAGCGGAAACCATAACAAGATTGATTTTGTCTGCCGGCAAATAATTGGTTTTGAAATGAGACGCTTGCCAGGGGTTGACCGATGCAGAGTGGCCTATGGCCTTAGTTATAAAGCGCCAACAGAAAGATCGTATCAATGTTTAAACAAATATAGAACGGGTTTTATTGATTTCCCGATAACCACTTCTGATAAATCTCTTGATGGGCTGGGCATAGATTTTGTGATTGGAATAGCATACGGCGAGGAGTGTGGTAGCCTCGGGTCGCGAAGTGACATACATTGGAAAAACCATCTCCTAGCAAAAAAACTAAGCTTGGAGACCTTATACCGTAACGGCTGCACTAACTCGCTGGCGATGAGTAATAGTTAGTGGGATGTTGATTCGCAATGTTACCCTGCTGCTATCATTGAATTTGAATCCTCAATATTCCATTACTAAAATTCGCGATCTTGCCACGTGTTAGACCGCTTTTTCCTTCCATCAGCGATGTCTTTCTTATTGTCTTTGTTGGATAACGGTTTCGTGCCCGCTTTTATATATCCCCCTCCCTTTTGGTAGACCGTCTCTGTCCTTTGATTGCCTGTGTCCTTTCGCATTAAAACTCCGTGTTTGCCAACAGCTTAATTCCCCAAGCTCGTTTTGCCTTGGCTGGCCTTATGGTTTTCATGTCACTATTTTATATTGCAGTTTCAAAAAAACCCAAACCAAAAATAAAATCATAGTCAAGTAGTAGGGCGAAGTCTAGAAAATTCAGAACGATCTCTAATGATGGCGGGCAAGTTACCTGTTATTAGCAAAACGCATTCGCCCCAGGCGCGTACGCCTTCCGTATTGACGTATGTTGACACGAGACCGCTGTGCACTATGTCGCAAGCCTCTGTCAATGACGTTTCAACAAACCACACCCGGGTGTTTTCGCTTTTGGCATAAGTTCTGCAAGTTGAAAGTTTTTTCTCCACATGTGTTTTTCAACGCGACGAACCGCCGCTACCACCGCCTCGTGCACTGCAAAATCAAAAGCGGGTTGCTTGGATTCAATTTGTTTTGCTAAGGCTTCAATGTGCGGTCTATATCGTTCATATTGACCTATCCGCTCATTTTCACCATTCGGTACGTTTGCAAAACCAAATTCAATTTTTTTTTGGGGGTTCGGGTCATAAAACCTGCCCATCTCATTAACAAAGTCAAAAGGCAGTAGACTGAAAAAAGAAGTGGTATCTCTTCTGAGTTGATTGAATTGTTCTAATTTGGAATGGCTCAGCATGGATTGCAAACCTCTTTATCGAAGATTCAATGATCAAAATATTGCCATCTGATGCGTAAGAGAGTGTGATCAGCTGCTAGGGTTGTTATGGTTTTTATGAGGGTAAAAATGTCGAAACTTCAGCTTATCTAAGCCAAAGCTACATCAACCGTGAATATGGAAGAAAATTGTCCATAATGGTAAAATATTGCTACTTTTAGAAACCAAAAAAGGCAAACACATGAAAAATTTGATTAAACTATTAGCAATTTCTCCAGCCATCTTACTGAGTGGTTGCGCAAATGTTGGTCCACAATCGAGTTTTGGCGAAAGAATGAGTGATAACTTCATATTTACCTCCGGCCAATCGGTTGCAGATGCGCAGGTACAATGCTTATCTTTAACTAAGTCCTTTACCTTCCAGTCAGGTTCCGTGACTTATACTCTTCCCGCTGGCATTTATCATGGCACGCGAAAAAATGGTACCGGATATTTTTACTATTCTCCAAGCTCAATTTCCTCATCCGCTTCTTCTTGGATTGTCCCAACTCCCTATGGCATTTATGTCAACAATGAATTTAACCACGGTAATTTGTTTAGCACCAATCCCACGGGTTATGATAGCCGGCCCATACGCTTAACAGTTTTACCCAATAATATCTTTTCTAGCATTGTAAGAAAGGGTAATTGTTAAGTTGTCATCATTAGTGCAAAGAAAAATGTCGAATAGGCGAACTTCCTTTAAATTTAAAGGTTGCTTAAATACAACCCTAAATTTATTAGCGATGGCTCGCCTCAATTATTCCATTTTTAACTTGGGAACCGTGTGTTCGGAAATGGGGTCAGATAAATTATTGACGCGTTCGGATGCTTTAGCAACGTTTGTTAAAGCATGCGTCATCCCACGTTCCATGCCCGAGGCAAATAAACCAATACCGCCAATCATGAGTTTAACGCCAATACCCATACCCAGAAAGGTAATAGGGGAGGCTAAACCCAAAGAACATACTTTGGCTGTAATGGAAGCCACTAACAGGGCAGTACCTAAAAAGAAAACGAGCGCGCCAGTGAGCTTTTTGGTAAATGAAGCTTTGCCGGCGGTGACTTTTGCAGTCAATGCAACAAACTGTTTTCGCGTTGCAAGATCATTAGGCTTTAGCGCTAAATCACCAGTTACATTTAACAACACGGTATTAAATTTATAATTAAATTTATTACCCTCTTTAGCTTTACTTTCTTGAATAACGGTTAAAACAGCCATCCCTTTGTCTTTCAACTGCTGATAACAAGGGTGTTTTTCAAGCGGTAATGCATTTAAGGTTTTGCTTAGCCGTTCGCAGGCTGCTTCATAAGCTTGTTGTTCACTGCGATGTAAGTCAGCAACAGTTTTTAAATTATATACCGGTGAAGATTGTATTAATTCATTATATGCGTCAAATGCTTCATTTAAATCGAGTGGCAGCGTATTTATTATTTCCTTTAAATAATTCTTGAGCGGAACATTTTCAATTAAACGCGTCTCCATGCAATGCAGGAAACCTAATAATTGCTGCAAATGTTCTTGCCAATGGGCAACGCCATTTTGTTCTTCAAATTCGAAGAGGGCTAATTTTGCATTGATATCTAATAAACTGAGACGCTCTTCTTCTGTCTGGGTATCTGGATGTCTTGCGTCAAACGCGGCAAGTTTTTCACGTAATAAGTTGGTTAGGCTAGTGAATAATGCTCGCGGATTCTTTTGAAAATTTCTTAAAAATTCATTAGCGAGAAGCGCTTGGAGTAAGATTTTTTTCTCTTCGATGGCACTATTTACGAGAGAAATTTTCTCATTCAATTGTTTATTTATTTCTTCATAATTCGTTATTCGAAGGCTTATTTGCTCTAAAACCTTTTGTACATCAGCCTGGTTGTCTTCCAGTGTTTTAATGCTATTTTCTTTTCGATAATCCTTCGCCAATTCATATGACTTTTCTACATCTGAAATTTGCATGGATTGAATAATGATCTCGCGTTCATCATTTTGAATTTTTTCTTGACTGATTTTCTGTTCAGCAAGATTAGCCCTGAGTGCTAATTGATTTTTTGTTAAACGGTCTTGTAATTCATCCGGCGTGGCAATAATGGGTTGGCTATGCGCTAAGTGTCCGGCAATTTTAGATTGCGTTAAGGCTAATGTTTCTTTCTTCTGAGAGAGCAAATTATCCAGGCGTTGAATGGCAGCTTGAGTTTCTTCAAATTGTTTGGTTTCTTTTGCTAAATCCGTTTTATTATTTTCCAAAAGTGTTTGCTGAAAGGTGAGCGAAGTAATCAGCGTTGCTTCTAAAGCGGGACTGGATTCTGTTTCATGAAAATCTTGAAAGCTGGCTGATTGTCGTTTTCGATTTTCTAAACTCAATAAACTCGCTTTAATTATTTCAAGTTGGGATTCAATATATTCTATGTTTTTTTTGTGCCTGTCACCGTTTTTGGAGTGAAATGATTTCAGCTCTTCTGCTTTTTGAATTTTCTTTGAAAGTGCTTCTGCAGCCGCTTTAAGATGATAAAAGTCTGCCATTTGCTGCAATGTTACAATATCTTGTCCTAAACGGTTTGCTTCGCCTTCTAATTCTGCTAAATGCCTTTCTTCCGCAGCTTTTTTTGCCGTAAGTTTTTCTATGGTTGCATGAGACGTCGCAATCTGGTTAGGTAATTGAAGAACGCGCATTCGGGCTTCAATTTTTCTGATCTCCACGTGACGTGGTTCAATTTCATGTTGCTTAATTTTGTGAATAGTATTAGCAATTTTTTCCTGTTCATGGTGAATAGAATTAATGTTAGCGTTAAGTTCCGCAATTTCTTTGGGAAGCAATTCAATATCCGCATACCATTTTTGAATGGCTGCGCGATGGTACGGAGGTCTTGGATTCATGCTCAAACCCTTCTTAAAAAATCATGTCGCAATTAATAAACATCAACTTTTTTTAACCATCATTACCAATGGGCGTATGCACATATAGCATTGAGTTGCTATTTAACGCTTTTAAACCGTCAGCACCAATGTGGTTGTAGCTAATATCTAATTCCAAAAAAGTTTGGCGTACTGCTGCAATGCCTTTAGCGCCAATGTCCGTAATGGCATTGTGTGCCAATGATAAACTTTGCAGATTGGGATAAGTGCCAATCATAATAGCGCCATGATCAGTAATGTGTGTGCGCTCAAGATTAAGATAGCGGAATTCGTGATTAGCGCTGATAATACCAGCAATCCCAGTATCGGTAATGCTATTGCCAGCCAGCGATAAATCTTCCATATTGCCGCGTGCTAGGTAAGTAGCACCTTTATCGGTAAGCAAATTATCATCTAAATTTAATTTAACCACACGTGCTTTAGCGATTTCTTCTGCACCTTGATCAGTAATTTTTCCACCCAATCCTAAACCATTATAACATTTGTTTAAAAAGTTTTTAGCGCCGTCATCAGTAATTTGATTACCCATTAAATAAATACTGCCAAATGGTGCTTTCGATTGTGCAATGAATTTTGCACCTTGGTCCGTAATTTGGTTGTAGCTTAAATCCAATTTAATGAGATTTATCATTTTCTCCGCAACAGTTTTTGCCCCCACATCTGTAATGGCATTATTTTCTAAAGAAATTTCTTCCAGATAAGGATTTTGTGCGATTTGAGCAACACCTGCATCGGTAATATGATTCGCATTTAAGATTAAAGCGGTAAAGTTACTGTGAGCAATAGCAGCAGCACCTGCATCACCAATGTGGTTTTGGCTTGCTTCTAGATAACGCAATGATGTATTTGCTGTTAAAGCCTGTAACCCTTCATCACCAATGGAGTTGTTATTAATGCGTAACGAATAAAGATGACCTTCATTCGCTAATATTTTCGCACCTGCTTGCGTAATATGGTTATTATCAAGCGCCAAACCGGCTATTTTAGTTTTTACAAGCGTCGTGATTCCAGCATCGGTAATTTGATTGTCATTCGCATATAAATTCAAAATAGCAGGGTGTGTATTTAAAAACGCAACGACAGTTGTTAAGTCTTCATCGTGTAAATTACAATTTATTAAGTTTAAAGCGATACCATCAGTGTGAGTAGACAGATTGGGTAAGCAAGGGCTAGAGGTTGCATTGGCTGTTAGGGAGAAAAGTGCGCTGGCAAGAAGGGTCAATTTCCACATGTACAGTCCTTTATTATGAGTATTTTATTAAAGGGGAATGCTAACGCAAAAAGCCCAAATTTGCTAACGGAAAATGAATTCTTCGGCTTTTCTACTGGCTGCTTTTGCAGGAAATGAATGGGGTTTTTTGTAAAAATAATCAGTAACATGAAGCGCATCTCGCCATCTTACTTACACGAAATTAAGGGGGCTAAATAGACATTTTTGTGTGTCATTAACACCAATAACATTTTATTTTTAAGATTAAATTAATGATTGCTGGATACTATAGGCGCTCAATTAAAATATCTAAGGTAAAAGAATATGTCCACGTCACGTAGTATCCTTAAAACACTTTCTGTCGCTGTCAATGCTGGTTTTGTAACCTATGGCGTTTCTGCATTATTCACTGATGCCGTTTGCGCTTCATCTCCTGAGGCAAAAGGGTGCTCTGCCGCTTATAACTTACTCTTTAGTGGGCCAATTAGTTTAGTAGCTTTGTTTGGCATAGGTGCTGCGCATTGGTCTTTATTTGGAAATCGTGGAACGGACAATAATAACCAAGCTGATGTTTCTCATGAGCTTAATGAAAGTACGCCGCTCAATCGAGTTTAAGTTAAATCTCATCGCTGAGTTTTAGGGTGGGTAAAAACAGCAACGGTTTATTGATGTTTTTACCCACCTGTAGCCTAGCACTAGCATATCACCGTACAACAGAGCAGCAAATGCCTGCATGAGCGTGGTGTAGTGTTTGTAATGCATCTCACCACTCGTTTTTATTTTAGGTTTAACAGAGCTCTTCTAAATTTAGCCAATTCCTTGCGAAGAAGTGTATTGCGCGTCATGGTACGATTAGGATCATTGATGGTTAGTGCATCAGTGATTTCATCCTCAGTGCTATCTTTAATTGCTTTTATCAATGGTCTTAAATCAAATTCTGGTTGTTTTGCTTTGCGCCCTAGGGATCGTCTTCGCCTAGGAAAAATTCGTATAACTTGATTCGCTTAACAGGAACACCGCCTCGCGTCACGACATCCTCTGTTTGCAATAATAGTTGAGGGTTGATTTTTAGCATCTCAACAAGCGCGTCAATCTCTGCTTTTTCTCCTTGCGCCGCGTGGGCGGCAAGACCAGAATATAGCGCTTGAGCAGTAAGCTGTTCTCCCCCAGTTGTTCACTTTATGTGCTTTTTAGCGCTGTTCAGCTCTCTAAAATTCACTATAATCGATTATTAGTGAATCTAGCGGGGTATAATTTGCTCTAATTCTTTAAAATAGATCTATGTTTATACTTGTTAATTCTCCAGCCGCCAATTTTTGTTCATAAACTGAACATGTTATTGCAAATTGTCCTAAAAGTTTATCTTTATTATTCAAATTCTTACCAAAAAATCAATTTTTGATCAAAAAAACCGTACAAAATTCATTCAATATCTAGAATATTGTCTATAATTCGTTTATAAGTTTTTCTTAAGCAAAAAATGAACAAAATAATAAAGGGTGGAGGAAAGTTGTATGAATAATAAAATTCCTGATGGAATGGATAGTAAAATCAGTCCTAAAGGTGAAGGAAACCACCCGTTTTCAGCCAAAAATTTAGATCAAACCCTTATTAATCACGTTCAAATTGACGGCACCGAGCAATACAAAGCGCAATTAGCATTGCAACATGCGCACGATTCCTCCGTATTTGAAAAAATGGGCGCGATCGCGACGGATGCCTATAACTTCTTCTTCCCCGAAGCCCATGCAAGCGAAATTCATGTCGACAATAAAGAACATGAGGTGCATCCATTAACAATTGATGAAGTGATGGAGAAATATGTTGATAAAGACAGTGGCGCTTTGCAAGAACCACCTGCCTATAAAGAAGAACCTCCCGTTGAACATCATGAAGTGCATAAACACGACCAAAAAGAATTGGTGCAAAATGAAGGTGGCATTCAATTTGATGATGGCAGCGCCCACTACCCTTTAGGTTTAGTACAAGCTGGATTCATAACACATGGTTTAACGAACAACTTTTTTCACAACGAAGGCATACGCGATTTACACCACGAAGAACCCACCCCTGAAACGCATAGCGCTCATACGCCAACCGTCGATTTACAAATAACGAAAGTGGATGACCACGGTGGTTCTAGCATCACTGGTTCTATTGGTACGGCGATTCCTGGTCAATGCATCACTTATACGATTACTGTTACTAACTTAGGCCCTGACAGCGTCTTTGGCGCCACCGTGACCGATCATCTTCCCTCACAATTATTGTTCTGGGAAGTCGTAGGAACCAATGGCTTTACTGACAGCGGCACGCATGGCGGTAGCTTTACTGATTACAGCGTTAATTTAGCCTCTGGTGAAAGCGTTGTTTACACCGTTAAAGCGTTTGTTGATCCTTGCGCCAGTCCTTGCGATACCATGACGAACACGGCCACGGTACAGGCACCGGATGGGGTGATTGATACGAACCCAAACAATAATACGGCGGTAGATAAAGATAATATTTCAGGTGAAGCAGATCTTAAAATTGTTAAATATGATGATCACGGCGGTAATAGCGAAACGGGCGCTGTGGGTTGCGTTACACCTGGAACTTGCATTACTTACACTGTCGTTGTTTATAACTGCGGCCCCGCATTCGTTTGCGGTGCAGAAGTAAAAGATATTCTTCCTCACGATTTATTAAATTGGAATGTAGTTGGTTCTGATGGATTTACCGCTAGCGGTGAACAAGGTGGTTGCTTTACTGATTTCATTAACATTGCAGCGGGTAGTTCTGTTACTTACACAATCACGGGCACCATTGCCTCAGATGCGGCTTGTTGTGATAAAAATAATGATTGCGGCGGGAATCAAACCTCAGAGCGCACGACACAAACTGAAAACCAAGATTGTAATAGTTGTGACAAAACCATTCAAAACGTTGCAACCGTTACGGCTCCGGGATGTTACACCGATCCTAATCCCGGTAATAATACTGCTGTTGATATCAGCAAACTCACGCCACAAGGCGATTTAAAAATTGAAAAATACGATGACCATGGCGGCAACAGTGAAACCGGTGCGGTGGGTTGTGTTACGCCAGGAACGTGTATCACCTACACCATTGTTGTTTCCAATTGCGGCCCATCCGATGTGTGTGGCGCCATTGTAAAAGATTGTTTACCGGATGCATTACTGAATTGGGAAGTGAGCGGTTCTAATGGATTTAAAGCCAGCGGCTGCGAAGGGGGAACCTTCACTGACAATGTTTACCTCGAAGCAGGTGGTACCATCACTTACACCATCAAAGGCATTATTGCAGCCGATGCGGCTTGCAATACGGGTTGTGATGATCAAACGCAAATGCGCACAGAATCACAAGACGGTTGCTGTGATCCCAAATACATTCAAAATACGGCAACGGTAACTGCACCCGATTGTTTTGTTGATACAAACCCTTACAACAATGTCGCAGTTGATAAAAGCAAATTAACGCCTGAAGGTGATTTGAAAATTGAAAAATTTGATGATCATGGCGGTAGCAGCGTTACGGGTTGCATTGGGGATGTGGTACCCGGAACTTGCATTACCTACACAATCGTTGTGACCAATTGTGGCCCATCAGATGTTTGCGGCGCGATTGTAAATGACTGCTTACCCAGCGCTTTAATTAATTGGGAAGTGAGTGGTTCAAACGGTTTCCAAGCCAGCGGTTGCGAAGGCGGGAGTTTCACCGATTATTGTGCCAACATTGAAGCCGGTTGCTCTATCACCTACATCATTAAAGGCACAATTGCGGCAGACGCGGCTTGCAATACGGGTTGTGACGATCAAACGCAAATGCGCACAGAATCACAAGACGGTTGCTGTGATCCCAAATACATTCAAAATACTGCAACCGTTACTGCACCTTGCGGTTTTGTTGATACCAATCCATACAATAATACCGCAGTCGATGTCACGAAATTATCACCTGAAGGTGATTTGAAAATTGTTAAATACGATGACCATGGTGGTAACAGTGAAACCGGTTGCATCGGTAACATTACCCCAGGAACTTGCATCACTTACACGATCGTCGTTTCCAATTGCGGCCCTTCTGATGTTTGTGGCGCAATTGTTAAAGATTGCCTACCCGATGCGTTAATTAACTGGACCGTCAGTGGTAGCAATGGATTTGCGGCTTGCGGATGGGAAGGGGGCAGCTTTGCCGATAATTACGTTAATATTGCCGCCGGTGGCACTGTCACTTATACCATCACCGGTATGATTGCACCGGATGCAGCTTGCGGCGACGATGGTAAATGCTGTGATCCAAAAGATATTCAAAATGTGGCTACTGTTGAAGCGCCTTGCGGATTCACAGACACCAATCTTTGCAACAATACGGCAGTGGACCAAAGCCATTTAACCCCGCAAGTGGATTTGTCTGTCGTGAAATTAGTCGATGGCCAAAGCTGCGAAACGATCAGTGCTTGCTGTGATAATAAAGAATTAACTTACACCATCACGGTCAGCAATTGTGGCCCAAGTGATGCTTGCGGTGTGATTGTCACCGATAAATTGCCGGCAGGGTTGGTGATTGACTCATTCTGCGCACCGGATGGCACGAGCTACAATGCGACCACCGGGGTTTGGACAATTGGTAAAGTGGAAAATTGCGATAGCATCACTTTAACGATTAAAGCGCACGTTGTCATTCCAGCCATCACGTTAGATTTCACTCATGATGCTGATACTAGCCATGTTTATGCTTTTAAAACCGGTCAAGGTTTTGAATCTGGTAATACCTTAAATTTAGCAAATGCCAATGGTTCTGTTTCTGTTACTCCCGATGGTTTAGGTGTCACGACAAACTATGATGTAAGCCACTTTACCCCCTCTGCCTTACCTGAAATTAATTACGATCCTGTCACCGGTAAAACCGAAGCACTCGTGTTTGATTTAGGTGAATCCGCCACGAAAGCCACGATTGAAGCCAGCAAATTCTTTCCGGCTGAAAATGGTGGTGATGGTGAATACGGGGTTTTGACCGCATATGATGCGAATGGTCATGAAGTCGGTAAAGTGTATTTTGGACCTGCTGAAAATGGTTTACCCAGCGAATTAAACGGTGCGACCTTCATTGCTGCAACGTTTGATGGCTCAGGCAGTATTGGAACATTCTCCATTGATTCCAGCCTGTTTTGTGGTGCAAGTTTCCAATACTTAGCATTCACATCACTGCCTTATGGCGCAGGTGTTATCAATAACTCACCCGACCCAACGGGGAGCGGTAGTGATAGCGGTGACTACTACATCCAAAAAATCTCATACACGCCGGAAACGACAACCATTGTTAACACCGCAGTAGTTTCATCCTGCACGCCAGACACCAATCCTGACAATGATACGTCTTCTGCAACGATTAAGGTCGAAAATCCCCACGGTGACTTGTCAGTTGTCAAATACGATGACCATGGCGGCAACAGTGAAACGGGAACAGTAGGTTGCGTAACGCCCGGCACTTACATCACGTATACAGTCGTTGTTTCTAATTGTGGCCCATCTGATGTGTGTGGTGCCATTATCAAAGATTGCCTACCCGATGCACTGCTCAACTGGACAGTGTGTGCCACCAATGGTTACAGCGCTAGCGGCTTACAAGGCGGTAGTTTCTGCGATATAGCGAGCATTGAAGCAGGTTGCACGATAACTTATACCATCAAAGGAATGATTGCTGCTGATGCCGCCTGCTGCGACACGGGTTGCGGTGATCAAACGACTGAAAGATCACAAAGCAATGATGGCTGCTGCGATGATAAAACGATTGAAAACAAAGTCACGGTCACAGGCCCTGCTTGTTTTGTGGATACCAATCCGTACAACAACACGGCAGTGGACCAAAGTCATTTAACACCGCAAGTGGATTTGTCTGTCGTGAAATTAGTCGATGGCCAAAGCTGCGAAACGATTAGTGCTTGCTGTGATAATAAAGAATTAACTTACACCATCACGGTCAGCAATTGCGGCCCAAGTGATGCTTGTGGTGTGATTGTCACTGATAAATTGCCGGCAGGTTTGGTTATTGATTCATTCTGCGCACCGGATGGCACGAGCTACAATGCGACCACTGGGGTTTGGACAATTGGTAAGGTGGAAAATTGTGACACCATCACTTTAACGATTAAAGCCCATGTTGTCATTCCAGCCATCACGTTAGATTTCACTCATGATGCTGATACTAGCCATGTTTATGCTTTTAAAACCGGTCAAGGTTTTGAATCTGGCAATACTTTAAATCTAGCGAATGCCAATGGTTCTGTTTCTGTTACTCAAGATGGTTTAGGTGTCACAACAAATTATGATGTAAGTCACTTTACCCCCTCTGCCTTACCTGAAATTAATTATGATCCTGTCACGGGTAAAACCGAAGCACTCGTATTTGATTTAGGTGAATCCGCCACGAAAGCCACGATTGAAGCCAGCAAATTCTTCCCAGCTGAAAATGGCGGTGATGGTGAATACGGGGTTTTGACCGCATTTGATGCGAATGGTCATGAAGTCGGTAAAGTGTATTTCGGCCCTGCCGAAGCAGGCTTACCCAGCGAATTAAACGGTGCAACCTTTATTGCGGCAACGTTTGATGGCTCCGGTAGCATTGGTACATTTTCCATTGATTCTAGCCTGTTCAGCGGCGCAAGCTTCCAATACCTAGCATTCACTGCATTGCCCTACGGCGCAGGCGTTATTAATAACTCACCCAATCCAACGGGAAGCGGTAGTGATAGCGGTGACTATTACATTCAAAAAATTTCTTACACACCGGAAACGACAACCATTGTTAACACCGCTGTTGTGTCTTCATGCACCCCAGACACCAATCCTGACAATGATACGTCTTCTGCAACGGTCAAAGTGGAAAACCCGCATGGTGATCTCTCTGTTATCAAATACGATGACCATGGCGGCAATAGTCTCACAGGTTCCATTGGTAATGTTATTCCCGGTAGTTGCATCACTTACACTGTGATCGTTTCTAACTGCGGTCCATCCGATGTCATGGGTGCGATTGTCAAAGACTGCTTACCGGATGTCTTGCAAAATTGGGAAGTCAGTGGCTCAAATGGCTTTAGTGCAAGCGGCTCTGCGGGCGGATCATTTACGGATTATGCCAATATTGACGCAGGCGCTACCGTTACTTACACCATTAAAGGTACCATCGCCGCGGATGCAGCTTGCTGTAATACGGGATGCGATGATCAAACTTCTGAACGCACCACGACGCAAGCCAACGACGGCTGCTGTGACAAAACCATTGAAAATGTGGTAACGGTTACAGGCCCAGCTTGCTTTGTTGATACGAATCCTGACAACAATGTCGCTGTCGATAAAGGTGTTTTAAAACCAGAAGGCGACTTGAGTGTGACGAAATATGACAACCATGGTGGCAACAGTGATGGTTGTGTGGGTGAAGTGAAAGTGGGTGATTGCATTACCTACACGATTGTTGTCACCAACTCAGGTCCTTCTGATGCTTGCGGCGCGATCTTAACGGATTGCCTACCAAAAGAATTATTGAACTGGACAGTGTGTGGTCCGGACGGTTTCACTGCTAGTGGTTGCGAAGGCGGTAGCTTTATCGATTGCCTCAATATTCCCGCAGGTTGCTCTGTTACTTACACCGTGACAGGTACCGTCGGTCAAGATTGGGGTTGCGATAATTACTTATCTAACACCGCCACGATTATTGCACCCGAATGTTTTAATGACACGAACGACTGCAATAATACGGCAACGGCTGCCGATGTGATTAAAGAACAAAAACAACATGGTTGCGGCGATCATCGAGACGACCGCTGCAATGATAGAGACCGTCACGATGACAAATGTAAAAGAGACGATCGCTGCGATGACAAGCGTCATGACGACAAATGTCGCGAAGAACGTCGCCATGAAGGCAGCGAAATTGCCTACTGTGGTATTGGTGCAGCGGTAGCTCATCCGAAAGACAATGATTTCAAAGATCATAACAATAGAGATGATCATAAACAAAATCGTGACGACAATCGTCATGCTGATAATAATCAAAATTGCAATAGCCATTGCAATGATAGTAATGATAAAGAACACCACGACCAACAAAATACGTACCACTCACAATACGCTGACAACAATCATCATACTCAAGGCTCATCATTATTCTTGTTCGCTCATGATCAATTGAAAGATTTCCATGATAAAAAAGACCATGATAATGATGATAGGCGCGACAATAAACAGGCGGATAAAAACAATAATCATCATGGTAATGGTGAACACCAAGTGGCTGAAAACAAACATAGTGATGATAAGCTACATGATGATAAAGAATTAAAAGATACAGACAAGAATCATACGCAACACTTTGCTAGCTGCAACGATGATAAAGATCACTGTGAAAAAGTGGGTGACAACAAACACAAAGATATCGGCGATAATGGTAAAGATAACCATGATTGCAATGATCAAAAACATTGTGGCGTGCAAATGAGTGATAATCATAGTAAAGAAGACCATTGCAAAGGAAACGAACACAATGATTGCCAGCAACAAGTTGGCCACAAGGTGGATGGTATTCTTTGCGGTGTGATTGATGATCATGGCTGCAAAGGTCAATTAAGCTTAGCCCAATTACTCAGTAATCAACATGGCGACAAAGACAATGATCTTGGCAAAGCGCTACAGGATATAAGTGAACAAGCTAAACATAAAAATGATTGCCAAACTGATCAGCATAACATTGAATGTGCACAGCAAGCGAAAGTTCATGACAAGGTAACACCTTGCTTACCCCATGAACATCAAGTCTTGTCACAAATGGTTGAACATCATGAAATGCAACAACAAGCGGCACATCATTAATCGCGTTGTTGCAAAGAGTGAGACGATGAAGGAATCTCAGTAAGACGGATAGAAGAGATTGCTTCGTCCCAAAAGGTTTTAGGCCACCTAGGAAGGTGGCTTTTTTTTGTGTGTTTTCAGCATTATGGGTGGATGAAGCAGATTCGGACCGCTTCTTGAAATTTAAGATGCGACGACAAACCTCAGAGCGCGATCATTTGTTCTTCGAGCCACTCTTTATGCCTTACTTCATCGCTTAATCCTTTCGCTAAGATTTCGATAAAATCTAGCCAAATATCTTCACACTGATTGGCTTTGTCATAAGCCGTGTGCAGGCTCATTTCGCTATTTAACAATGCGACTAAAATTGCTTTATCACTAAATAAATCACCGAATAGAATGCTCACCTTACTTAAATACGATTTAAGATCGGGCCCTTGGGGCACGGGTATTTCGCGTGATTTTAATAGTTGGCTAATTTCAGTGATGTGATTCTCATGATCCTGCCTGAATTCAATTAATTTTGTTTGATATGGTTTGCTAATAAGATGAGCAATAGCAGTGTCATACGCGGCGATAGCGTCATAGTCTAATTGAATCAGTTCAATTAAAGCCGCTTGCAGATCATTGTTTGCGATGGCTTCATTCATGGAATTAACCTCCTGCTTAACTCTAAGCATAAAAAAGTCCAGGAGGTTTTAAATTGATGAAGATCAATTTACTTAAATTTAATAAAATGCTTCGCGAATTAATACAATAATCCAAATTAAAAACACTAACGAAACCAAATAAGTCGAAAAAATTTTATGAGCTTTTAATGAAGCTAATTTGTAAAAGAAAAAGGAAAATAAAATCAAAAGCGCGGTATACATTATTTGATAATGATTGATGCTTGGGTATTCATAGCTAGCTGCAAAACCGAACACGCAAAAGAGCATAACAAAAACTAACACTGCTTGGAGTGCGATTTTAAAACCGGTCAGTAAGAGAGGTGGATGTTCGGGCTGTGTCATGCGAATGTTCCTAAGTGGGTTGGGGGCGTGATATCTTTATTAGGTACGTTATCATGTATTTAAAACGTTTGTTTGTCACGGATCTTTACCACTTTTTTCGTGAGATGTATTTTAAGCCGAGGCCCTGATATGTAGCAATAAAATCAATCACTTGTGTTGCTAAATTTTCTGTTTTCCCTCGGCTTTTAAGCGTAGCCCGGATGAAACGCTGTGTGTTTCATCCGGGTTTAAATATCATTA
>CAZQXH010000002.1:145449-226513 GCA_964597435.1 uncultured Coxiellaceae bacterium
TTAAGCGTAGCCCGGATGAAACGCTGTGTGTTTCATCCGGGTTTAAATATCATTATTCAATGCTTCAAGCGTAACTATATTTACAATTGGAATTATGGATTTAAAACCCCGGATGAAACACACAGCGTTTCTTCCGGGCTACGCTGCTTCTTGCTTCGTTAATAGGTCCATAAACTCTTTCAAAATAATCCTTGTTAATTGGAAAATTCCAGGTAAGAGAATTAATAAGGGTGATAGAATATCAAAAGACAAGGTGTTGTGGGAGAGGTTTGTCTTTAACTCAATCAGGTAATTGTACAAAATCATACACCAAAATAAATGACCGATGCATAAAACCATTAATCTGATTTTTGGGGACAAGGCATTAAATTTTTTAATAGGACTATTTTGAAAGAAATATAAAGCTCCTATTCCAAATATCAGCATAAAACCTAAAATTTGAGCGGCAATATATAATGTCATTTAATTATCTCCAAAATTTGTTCTGTGCGCCATAGCATCATTTATTCAAAACAGTCACATGCTAGTACCCAAGGGAAAGTGAGCTAACACAACTAGCACAACATCTCATATTAGTACGTTAGCTAAGTTTGAACGCGATCACATTCGTGAAAGTACTGAATCATACCGATTTTTTATGTAATCTCACGTCATCATCGCTTCGGGTATCGACCTTAGAGATCACTTGTGCGAATAAATTGAGACCGAGTTTATTGCTATAATGAGTTAAATGCTCATACGGATGTTCATGTCGGCTTTTTTTACTAACAACACTATGGTCAGCAAGTGTATATATTGTTTCATCCCTACTTTCATCTTTTAGCTGTGTCCATTTATCTGGCCCGCCGAAACGAGCATTTAAAAATCGCTTTAAAAAAATATTATACATCATTGTATTAAACTTTAATTGAAATTTAATCGCATCAACATTCGTTCCTAATACATAAGAAGTGATTAGATAAAAAATTTCGACAGGTAATGGCAATGTACCTTGTAATAACCAGATACGAGCAGAAACCTCAAGACAACTTACTGTTTCTATAAAATTAAACCCGCTCATCTTCATGATATGGCGAATTTGAGGAACTTTTTTTAGATCCTTATCTATACTTATGCATTTTTCTAACAACGCTTTAATATAAGTATCATTTTCAATGTAAACGGCTCGTTCTAATAACTCGAGAGTTGTAAGCATCCGCCCGTTCTTGTCTTTATCCTTACACCATGTATTTAAAATATATTTAACTGGCGCACCTCGTTTGATGCATTCGTTAACGGTTGCAAATCGCTTTTCTCTAAGTGCTGCACTAATGGCTTCACTTTTTTCAAAAAAATTAATTCCGGTTGTGTCTGAAAAATGTAGTAGCAAGTCAGTTCTGCCATCTCTTCCTAGATATTGAGCCACCTTATTCCAAGCGTCATACGCATTTGGAAAATCGTTAAAGTGAAAGTATTGTTTAAATAAATCATAATCTCCCATTTTTAAACAACATTCTGCTACATCTCCTCTATTAAAATTACATTCTTCAATTAGAAATGTAATGACGTCATTATTGTGATATTTCACTGCCATTAAACAGCAAAACGCCAAAATGGTGTGCATAGGATTTGGATTTTCTTCGTCGGCATATGGCTCAGGGTTCTCTAAATTGAGTAATTCTCTTAATACATCAAGATTATTGGCTGCAACAGCTGCTTTATAGGCGTGCCTAAAATCAATGTTAAATCTTTTTTGTATTTCAAAAACCCTTTTAAGATAATCTTTTTTTGCTACCCCTGTTTCTATATATTTATACGCAGCTTCAACTTGTGATAACCATACATTGATAACAGCAATACAAGAAGGATGCTTATTTCTTTGCGCTATCGAACGAGCCGTTTCTGCTGCTTTTCGGTGGTAATGAGGTTCTTCGTGGAAATTTCTTAGTGGTTGTTCAAATATCAAAGGTCCACTTCTGTCGG
Source organism: uncultured Coxiellaceae bacterium (assembly GCA_964597435.1). GTDB lineage: Bacteria > Pseudomonadota > Gammaproteobacteria > DSM-16500 > DSM-16500 > Aquicella. The sequence continues at coordinate 147,412 of CAZQXH010000002.1, forward strand.
TGTACTCAAAACAACAATATTTTAGACATTCTGAAATAAATTTTTCATCGCCTATTTCAGCTAAACACTCTAGTAGCACCCATGCATCCATATCATCTTTTTGCAGAGATTGATTCACATACTCTTCAAAGTAAGTTTGTGATTGTAAGGAACGGCTATAATTAAAGATCAGAAAGAACCCTTCTCTGCCCGTATTATAAGCGAGACATAAAATTACATCTATTTGATTACCTCGTGTAGCACCCAAGATAGCCCTTTTAAGACTCGCACGAGCATTCAGGAGTCTGCAAACCTCTCCTATCTTTCCTTCGAAAGCTGCTTGTTCAACGGTTTCATCTAAAGAAGGGCCCCAAAAGTCATCATATTTTGCTAAGTCGATAGGAGAAAGCGGCTCTATGTCGGGTGTAGGTTCTTGATTTCTATGCATAATAATCATTCATATGGGTATAATGTGTAAAAATTATACTCTAATGAGGTGTAATCGACAAGCGTAGCCCGGATGAAACGCTTTGTGTTTCATCCGGGTTTAAATATCATTATTCAATGCGGTAAACTTAAATATACGTTTACAATTGGAATTATGAATTTAAAACCCCGGATGAAACACACAGCGTTTCATCCGGGCTACGTTTGTAGGGGGTAGGTAAGATATTGAGAGCAGCGGGTAACAATTAATTAATAATACCATTGCTTTTCATCAGCCAAACTCTCCTTAATTTCTTTTCGATACCGATGGATATATTGCAACATATCAGATTGTATAAACCGGTTCATTGTTTTTGCGGGCAAGAGTAGGCTAACTAACAATCCTTTATTCTCGAACCCCTCTACAATACAGGAAACCCACGGTACCAGATCTTGTCCGATTGGTAAAAAAAGATATGGCTCTGCGATACCAAAATCAATGGAATAGACAGAAAAATTGGACCAGCAAGCGTAGCCCGGATGAAACGCTTTTTGTTTCATCCGGGTTTAAATATCATTATTATACATTTACAATCGGAATTTATGAATTTAAAACCCCGGATGAAACAAAAAGCGTTTCATCCGGGCTACGTTTGAGTAATCCAGCCGAAAAAACGGCTGGCGAATCTCCAAAACACGCATCACATGTTATGTAGGTGAGGGGTTGGTTCTGCCTCGTTTAGGATCAGGTTCATTATGCGCAGTTGGATGCTTCTTATCAGATAAAAATCCTTGTTTTTGAGCAAGCTGCATTGCTGTATTATTGCATTTAGAAATTAATAAATAATTCAATTTATTAAGCGCCGCAATAAACGCCTTTTGAAGTCTATTAAATTCATTGTAGTTTGATTGTTGGATTTGCTCAGCGCATCGAGCAAAAAGTTTTGAAATGATCATATGCCAGGCGTTAATATTTTCAACAGACCAATCGTTACAATTTTTACTTTCGATTATTAAATCCAAAGCGTTATCTACTACGGTTGATTCTTCGGCAGATGCCGTTTGATAAAGGTTGGCATTGCATTCAATAACTAGTTTTAAAAAATCGAGATAATTTAAGCCAGATTTTTGCTCAAGCGCAGCTTTAAAAAAGACGGTGTTAACATTGGCGCCTTTGGTAATCAGTAATCTTACTATTTCAGTATAGCCCGCGCTGTGAGCCATATTTAAGGCTGTTTTATATCCTAGTGGCTGAAAAGTGTCATCATCTCTATGGTTTATATCAGCCCCCCTGTTAAGCAAGCATTGTACGGTTTCGAAGTGACCATTTAATGCGGCAAAGCCTAGAGGAGAAGTAGTTTGCGATCCTTGGATTGCATTTATTTCTTCTCCATTATCAAGCAATAACTCTACCACTTTAACGTGCCCACCGGCTGCCGCTTCATGAATGGGGGCTTGACCATCGCCTTCCCATTCATTACCTAATTCGTCGTTATCGCGAAGTCCATTAACACTGGCCTGATGGTCAATTAGGCATTTGGCCACTGCTAAATGCCCGTTGCGACAAGCGAAATGTAAAGGGGTTTTGCATTCATATGCGGGTACATCTACGTTAGCACCTTCATGTAAAAAAAATTGCACTAGCTCTAGATAACCTAATGCAGCTGCTATATGAATAGGTGTTGCTGATCCCGCAAATATTTCTTTATGCTTATATATTGTAGGGATTTTACTACGGATATAATAATATCCTGTTTCAAATACATATATCTCATGGTTACCTCCGGTTCTTGCATCTAATTTTGCATTACGTTGTAGCAGCCATTCTGCCGCACTAATATGCCCACTAAGTGCTGCCAGGTGCAATGGCGTATGACCATATTTGTTGGCTTGACTGATTAAGTGTAGATGTAATGTAACCGTTGCTAACGGTTGACGACACAATATTGCCCAGTGGAGTATGGTGTTCCCAGCTTTATCTTGTTTTATCTCAGCGCTATTGACCGGTGAGCTATTAAGATGTTCGGCTGCAATTTTATAAAAATGATTTAAAGCCGTTTGATGATTCCCCATAAGAGCAAATCGGACTAGACTCATTTCATAGCAAAAGTTAACATCTTCTAAAAATGTAAAGGGGATATTTTCTAGAATTTCGATTTTATTTTCTTTAATTGCTGAGTAAAGCACTTGTATTTGAGTCACTAATTTTGTATCCATCGGCATATCGCAAAGCGCAGCCCAATGAAATAACGTTCTACCCGACTTGTCGCATTTAACATTATTTATTTTTTTTACTTTATCTGAATTAAAATACTCTACTGCTTTGTTATACACGCAGGCCTGGGCTCTTTTTTTTATGAAACCATTATCCAGCGCGCTAAGTTGTGATAGTAAACTCGCTTTATGGTAAATTTCTAATGCTTCAAACGGAATTTCTTCCCATTTTGTGTTATCGTCAATAATCGATTTGTACTCATCATTATAGCTCTTCGACATCTTCTCGCCATTATAAACGCCTTCTGCAATATGTTCTGCATTATATCCTATGCGTTGCATTTCCTTTTGATAATCAGAGAAGGAGCAATATGGGTGTTGTTGAGCTCGGCGCGCTTCATCTTCATAAGCCAAAGCTATTAAAAATTTTTCAGCTAAGGCGGCATATTCTTTTTTAAAACGATTAAGCCAGTCAATGCCAGGTTTGCCGTTAAGGCTTTGTGCTTCCAAGGTTTTAGTTTCGACAGGGAAATATTGAATCATTTTTTGTTGCCAAAGCGAAGGCTGCCTCGCAGCAGTATAAAACCGGTTACAAACCCTTGATAATTTTGCAATTTCCTGTGGGCTGGCATTACTGAAAATGGTAATTAATAAATCCAGGCTTACTGAAGAAAAATTCATGAGCTTCTCGTTTGTGTCGAATAGTAATTAATGGGGTGAATTTTAACTTATTGTTCAAATATAATCCATTTATATATGATATAAGCAAAAACAACGCTGTTAGAAGCGTTATGCTTTTCCCTTTAATAAAATCAATTACTGTCGATAAATATCCTTGTTCATAGTTAACTTATTGAATTTATAGTATTTTAATATAGCTAATGCGTCATATAGCGTAATCAGTGATTAATGTAATCTTCAATAAGTTAAGATGGTTTGGTTTCTTGCTGAAAAAGGAGAGGCTAAGCGAAAAAATATGACCATTGGCATAGAGACATATTCAATGCTGCAAACATAATTATACATTTACAATTGGAATTTATGAATTTAAAACCCCGGACGAAACAAATAGCGTTTCGTCCGGCTACGCTTGCTAATTTAGGGAAGCCTTACCATTACACTTCAAGAAAAAAATCGCATCTTGAAGTGTTCTTTGTGCGTTATTTAGTTAAACAATTCAGAACCGATCACAATCTCTGACACGTAATGATTACTGCTGTCTGTACCAAAAAAACTAATCAAAGCCGCGCCATCAGATGTTAATGCTGGCGCATCATAATGGGGATACAGATTGGCGTAAAATGCCTTTTCTGGCTGCCAGTTTTTACCCTGCAGTTTTAAAGAGGCATAAACGTATGAAGTATCTGACCAGATTGCTAAGGCATCGCCTTTTTTATCAAACGTAAGCAACGGATTTTTTGCTTCCGAGTTCGACAGGAAGCTGTGCGGAGCAGTCCAAGTATTATTGTTGGTTTGAAGGCTCAATGTAACAGGATTATGATCGACCCATATCAATTGAAAATCACCATTTGGGGCGGCGATTACGTCCATGCTGGTATCAGTCGTTTCATAATTTAATGCGGGTAGCGGTTGCCAGTGCGTGTTTTTAAATGGTAAAAGCTGCGCAGTTAATTTTCCTGATTCCTGCCAAACCAGTAGTGCTGTATTGTCTTTATTCACTGCAACCGCAGGAAAATCAGCAGTTGCTTTATAAGAAGAAATTTTGAAGGGCTTAATCCAAGTGGTTGCGGTGGGTTGCAATGTTGTTACATACACTTGATGATTAACATCCGACCATGCGAGCGCCGCCAATCCGTTACCCATCGAAAATTTAATTTCAAAGTCATCGCTTGTTGCAGATGAGCTCTCAATCTTAGATGGTAGGTGAATATCTTGAATGCGCGTCCAGACTCCCGAGGGATCAAAGCGAGCCGATTCCACCATAGAATCGCCAACTTGCCATGCTGCGACGGCGTTACCATGATCGTCACTTGCAACGTGTAGGCGAGAGACGGTGTTATGCCACACAGTACCTAAAGAATTCGGATAAATGTCCCATTGATTATTTGTTACATTAAAATAAGCGGCACGCACACTACATTGATTTCCATTTCCTTTATCCACCCAAAGTACTAATCTATTCCCTTTTTTATCAATGCTGAGTGCTGGGTCAACAAAATCGTCATTCATGGTCAGTGAAATTGGTTGGGCGTTTAGTTGTGAGTTCAATGCAAAAATACTGCGCTGCGGTATTGAGGCCCAAATGATTGTTGAATTACCACCTTGATCAAGGACGGCTTTAGGGTAAATCGTACCTTGCGGTAAAACAAAAGGCTCCACCCATTTCGCTGCAAAAGCACTGTTAAAGCAAAGCATGAAGATGATTGAATACAGACCTTTTTTCATTTTAATAGCCTCTTTGTGATGTAGCCTAATGTTTTGAAGGGTTAATTTTATTGCTGTTCGGTATTGTAGTCTTAAGTTCACTCCTAAAATTAAAAAAGGAATTCGCAATACTAAAACAGCTAGTTTTAGAAGCATACAAGCCCTGGGCTTTAACTGATGCAGTAGATTTATCTGGTAAAACCAGACTATCAATTTTAGCTTGTAAAATAACAAGCTGATTTGAAAGCGTGTTGGCTGTTGCAACTTCACCTGCTAAGCAAGCACGATCGACTAAGCCAAATAATGAGTTGAATTCTTTGTTGAGCGAATGTAACTTTGTCAATAATCTCGCCCATTCGATATGACGCTTGAGTTTTATTAGCAATGCAGGTCTCCTCTAAAAGGGCCAGGTCTTTTTTGACTAGTTCTTCAACTTCATCAAATTTACCGTTTATAAGATATGAGACAAGAATGTCTAACCGTTCTTTCCGACTATGCATGCTTTTCTCGTTGGTTTGAATTTGCGCATGTAGTCTACCTATTAATCCTTAACAAATGATTAAACTCGCATTGTAATGAACCTGACATAATTGGTAATTTCTCAATAAGTGGAGGTAAGCCGACAAAATGGAAAAAGGTTGTAACGTATCGCGCTGAAAAAATTAAAGGAATTGCCCTACATTCTGTTATCGGAACGCACGCCTGTCGTGGATCAATTAATCGATCTGGTTAGGGAGCGTGACGATTACATTAAGGGTCTATAACGAGAGATTAAGCGCCAAGAAATTACCGCAAAAGCCAACTATCCCGTCTTAACTTTATTCAGTGTCTGCAAGGCAAATGGCGGGTTACATGCTGGATTTTGTAGCGTAGAGCTATTTAAAAAGCGCAGATGAAAACTAAAGCGGCTAAATTAGTAAGCGCTTTTAGTGTGCTTAAGGAAAGTGCGCGGTACTTTAGGAGTGCAGTGGGAAGATGAAAAGGAAAGGCATTATTGCCAAAGCAAACGCAATATTGGCAATTATACCAGTCGCTTTGCACCTATAAATCACAACCGGATGAGGAGCAAAAGACAAGTCAGCGTAGCCTGGACGAAACACAAAGCGTTTCGTCCAGGCTACGCTGACTTAAATTAAGTGCTTAATGCTTTAAATGGTATGGCCCAAAAACTATTCCCATAACTTAAATAATGATCGCCATCATAGAGCACAATACCGGTAACCCATTTCTTTCCAGTTTTTGAAGCAAGTTTCTTTAAACCTTTAAAATCTCCTTCGCTTACAGTTTGACTTGTCTTAACTTCCAAGCCTAAAATTTGCCTGTCGGAAGATTCTAAAATAAAATCCACTTCAATCTGGTCTTTATCACGATAGTAAAAAATTTCCCAATGTTCTAATGAAGTAGCTGTGAGCTTAAGTAACTCGCTAAATACCCAAGATTCTAATATTGCTCCAAAAGAAGATCGATTTTCTTCCCAATTTTTCTTTGCTAATCGTAAAAGACAGGATAAAAGACCAGAGTCTAAAAAATGTAGTTTTGGTGTTTTAACAATTCTATTAAGTTCATTGGCGTGCCAAGGTAGCACACGCTTAACTAGAAATAAATTTTCAAGGATATTCGTATATTTCTGTGCCGTTTTCACATCTAAGCTTATCTGCCCTCCGATTTGTGTGAAATTTGTTAATTTTCCGGATTGTCGGGCTAGTATTTCAAATAATCTTGGCATATCGAATAAATTCTCAATATTAGCTATATCTTTAACATCTCGCTCCATAATTGATTTTATATATGCTCTTGCCCAGGCTGATCGTCTTGCTGCCTCATTTCGCATTTGCATTTCGGGATAGCCACCACGCAAGATATGTTCGATAAGGTTAAATTTAGATTGAATTTTATTTGCTATTGGCCATTCTTGCGCAAGAGCATTATTTAAAAAAGTAGTTTTATTTCTTTCGATTTCAGCGGTTGAGAGGGGCAATAGTGTTAGTATTTCCATTCTACCCGCAAGGCTATCACCAATTCTTGGAATGGATAATAAATTTGCCGATCCGGTCAGTAAAAATCGGCCCGGTTTTCGATTGTTGTCGATTGACAATTTAATTGCACGCAATAATTGTGGTGCACGTTGTATTTCATCAATAATAGCGCGATCTAGCCGATTTATAAAACCTATCGGATCAGTCTGAGCGGCTGCTAATAAATTGTCATCATCAAGGCTATAATAGGGTAAATTAAATTCTTTTGCTAAAGTAGTCTTTCCCGACTGTCTGGGGCCATTAATTAGAACTACGGGCGTATCTTTTAAAGCCACTTCGATATTAGGCTTTAAAAATCTAGGTATTTTTTTCATTGAGCTATTCATTTTGAAATATTGATTGTTTACAATAACATAGAATCGTCTAATATGGAATTAAAGAACGTCTATGATGGATTAAAAATTCGTCCAAAATGGATCCTAAAAATTAATTTGGTGTAAGCGTAAGCTTATTGCAAACAAGGAAGTTTATGTCTAAAACGAATGCGCAAATGAAAATAATATTCGCCCTATATGGAGGTTTTTCCATGTATGCTATGTGCTACAAAGGCTACGCTTGCTATATGTAGGGAATTATTGTAAGGGTAATCTGGTCTTCGCTGTAAAACTATTTCAACGAACTAGAGTAGATATAATTGGGATGATAGCACCTACCATTACAGCCACAGAGTTGAATAAAAATTGGTTACCAGCAATCTCTCCATCAAGCATTTAACTCATGGGTTGAGTATTTGCTTATACGTTTGTACCTTAATTGTATGGCAAGGACATGCAAGATATTAAGAACAGCAGGCAACAATCAATTAATAATACCACCGCTTTTCATCAGCCAAACTCTCCGTGAATCCTTTTCGATATCGATGTATATATCGCAACATATCAGATTGTATAAACCGGTTCATTGTTTTTGCGGGCAAGAGTAGGCTAACTAACAATCCTTTATTCTCGAACCCCTCTACAATACAGGAAACCCACGGTACCAGATCTTGTCCGATTGGTAAAAAAAGATATGGCTCTGCGATACCAAAATCAATGGAATAGACAGAAAAATTGGACCAGTTAGTAAAAAAACACGGCTTATTCTGTGCCAGAACACCTTTCTCGATGACACGGCTAATATTCTTGATGCCACCATGTGCATGCACAAACTTCATTAATTCCCAGTATCGATTGCTATCATAATGTTGCAGGGCATGATGAATGGATTCCGCCACAGGTTTTATTTCAATCGGAGTGCGATTTTTTAACATTATCGTATCAAAAAAATTCCCCAGCACATTCGAGGGCATGCTGATTCGTTTACGATAGTTAAGAACAATGGATGCATTAAAAAATTCGGCATGATCAGCACGGCATTTATCAATGATATCCAACATGTATGCGCATATCGCATCATTACGCGAAAGCGTTGTTGTTGAAGACTGATTTAATTCATTCTTTATTGCAGCAATTTCTTCTGGTGAAAAATAAAGGTATATCGTTTTTTTAGGTGAACATACTTTGAGGATGAGACGAAAAATATCCATCAAACTTAAAATTTTTAATCGGCCTTGACCAGCATCATTTGGTTGCTCTTGGGGTAGCCGTTGTTGTAAGTATATCCCGCGATCTTCTACTATAAGCGGTTTTTGATAATCATTTCCTTTAGCAAAGTTTGAGAGGGCACTTAAAAATTCCATAAACGTGGACATATCTCCAACACTATGGTGCCAAGAAAATCCTAAAGTCATGCCATCAGGATGATAATTCAGTTTAATTGTGAGTACAGGCTTGCCCTGCTTCAGGCATTTCGCAGGATCAATCTTATCAACATAGATCGTCGTATCTTTTTTCAGAGTTTCTGGAAAACTCTCAAACAGAGAATAATTAGTTTTCACAACATTAACTTGGACACCCTGATTATTACAATCTATATATAATTGGCCGTCGTTCATGACTAACTGACTACTAAAGAGCGGGAAATCATTTAGCACATCACGCAAGGCGCGAATGAATAAGTCTTCTGGAATGGGTTGGCGATATAAAAATACAACGGAAATAGCTAAGTTAGAAACAAAATGATCCATAAAATCACATTTGATGATTTGTTTCTTATGCTCTGTGGCTTTTACATTAAATAAACCCATCATATTCCTTATGAGCAAACACAATATCTTAAGTTGTTTGTTCCCGCTCCGTTACTTGCATTTTCAAACCACCTTTAGGAAAGACGACAAGACTCGTGTCTGGAATCCCTAAATATCCTGGTAATAAGTTAAAATTAAATTTTGGTAACAAAATAGCAAGTGTAATAAGGATTTCTACCATTGCAAAATTACTACCTAAACAAGCTCGATTACCAGCCATAAAAGGAATGAAAGCATGTTTTTCATCTTGTCCGTAAGGTTTATTTAAAAAACGATTTGGATCAAAACCTTCAGGATTATTCCAAAATTCAAGATGGCGATTAACAAAATAAATCGGAATCACGATTATAGTTCCTTTTGGAACATCAAAATCGCCAATCTTATCGTCGTTTAAGGCATATCTAAATGAGAAGAAACCTGGGCTGCGCAATCTTAGCGATTCTTTAATAACACAGGTAGTATACTTCAATGAAGGCAAATCATTATAAGTGATAACTCTATCACCTATAACGGTCTTGATCTCCTCTCGGACTTTAGCAGCGATATCGGGATACATCGATAGATACGCAAGGGTCCATGCTAAGCTATCCGCTGTGGTGTCATGGCCAGCAATAATTAATACGCGAAGTTGATCTTCAATAATTTTTATAAACTTCTTCGGGTCCTTTTCATCCTTATACGAATCGATGATGTGATCTAACATATCATCTGACTTGGTTTCGGATGCCATTCTTTGATCTATTATATGCTTGAGTAAAGCATTAAATTGATTTTTAGCAGTGTAATAGTCTCTGCGCTTTTTAGTAGGTAAAAGCCACGGTAAGGGATTGAGTGTGGAAAACTTTTTACTGATCTCTTTCATCCAAGCTCGAGAGTAGTATGATAAGTCTTCCATATTTGCATCAATATTTTGAATCATCGTTGTAAATAAATTTTTGCATGCAAGGTCACTCACTGCAACGAGAATATCGACGATGGTATCTTTTTTAATTTCTTGCTGTAACTTTTCGCGCAGCTTAATCGTATTTTCTACTATAGCATCAGCATATTGCGGGTATTTAGTATTCATAAAAGAGGGAACGATTGCTTTACGACTGGTATTCCAAAAGTTGTCGTCACAGGTGAAGACGATACTTTCTCCCATCTCTTGTTTGATGCTGAAATAACCGAGCGCAAGTTTTTTATCAGGTTTTTTATAATTTTTTGCATTCGTTTCAAGTATATATTTAACATGATTTGGATTCGTCACAATATAATGTGAGGTCGAAAAAATATTCTGCCGATAAATGTCGCCATACTTGAGAATGTTATCACCCACAGTATTAATTGGATCTCGCATTATGTCGTAGATAATTTCTTTCGTAGATTTTGAATCTAAGGGTGGTAAATTCATCTGTGCTCCTGCGCTTACCAAATATTCTTGAGGTCCCTAATTAAATCACCGTCATTTAAGACGTGGATTCATTCTAACCATTAAACCATCCGTTCTTGCATATACGCAATATTTTTCAACTCATTTTATTATTATTACATTATTCTGTGACATAAGTTCAATAAGCTATTAAATCAATGACTTATATGATAAGGAGTGAGGAGCATAACTCCCTTCTTAATGCTTACGACTAAGACTAGACCATCTGCTAAAGTAAGACGAAATATACTTAAGTTATAATTGGAGTGTTTCTAAGAAAAACCGAGAATATAAATTTTTTTGTCTTCTTCGTAACAGTACGATCTGCTAAACATCGTTAATTTCGGTATGTAATTTCAAGATATGTATAATCGATTTATTTGTTGACCAGGACTTTAATTAAAGACAACGAGGATGCAAGTATTGTCTGCTGAGTGTAGAGGTTAATGTTTTTTAGCATGATATCGTTGCCCCGAAATTTACTTGATGTTTCTGATCGCTTCTCATTTCAAAATCAAATAAATGCGATTACGGGTTAGTATTTTAAAAATGTACAGGCCTTGAGGTGGTCATATTTATTCCGCAATACATGCTAATGTTCATAAAGTGAAATCGAAAAGCGCAAATCCGAATTTGCGTATTATTTCCACTCTGCGAAAACTCTTGGGTGTTAATTTATTTGTATAAATAATCACCAGGCACCCTTGGAAATGTATAATTTCAATATACCCTTAGAAATAGATAAAGCGCTATAATATGAGTATGGATGACATAGGATAAAAAAATGGGATTATTTGCCGAATTAAAACAATACTTCAGAAACTTTAGAGCAAATTTCTTTCGTAAGCCCTCGCTAAAAGATATTTCGCTTATCAAGAACACCCATCTTTTTGACAGCTTAGGTGAGAAATCATTTCATAAATTATTAAAATCTTTCAAATATAAAATTTATGACAAAGGTAATTTAATTTTCAAAGAAAAATCCAAAGGTAATACGTTTTATATCATAGCCGAGGGTTCCATATCTGTTTTCACCACAAACATCGAAGGTAAAAAGATTCATTTAGCGCGATTAGAGGAAGGTTCCTATTTCGGCGAGCAATCTTTAATTGGTCATGCTAGTAAGTCGAGAAATGCAAGTATTGAAGCCATAACAGATACGAAGTTAATTGTTATTAAGGGTAAATATCTTAAAGAAATTATCTCTTACGATACGGAACTTAAAGATCGGCTCCTCAAAACTGGATACGAACAATTAATTCATAACATCGTCGAGTCAGTGCCAAATTACAAGGCACTTAGAAGTCATTTTGAAAAGAATGTTCAAGCTGTGGTTCGATTTGAAAAAGATACCGTCATTTTTAGGGAGATAGACATATCTGATTGTGTGTACATTATTCTCAAAGGTAGTGTTAAAATCATAATGCCCATTCAAGGTAAAAACCAGGAAATTACTTTAGTTCACAGTGATATGTTCGGTGAGTTAGGTGTTTTGAAAAACGCACCTCGAGCTGCAGCCGCTGTTGCGGCTGAATATACCGAATTATTAAAAATTGATGCCGAAGAATTTAAACAATACTACAATGCAGATGAAGAACTTAAAAAGTTAGTGGATACACTAACTCAAACTTATACGCTTCCGAATAGAGGAGCTGCGTTTCAATTTATCGGAAGAATAAATAATTTAACAGCGGTAACCACAAGCTTCAAACTTAAAAATGGCCGCGAGGTTATTGCCACAAAATCCACTGATAATTCATTTATTATGATGGAGAAAACAGATAAGCCTTCTAAGATGTATTCGCATGAAAAGGAAAATGGAACAAAAATTGAAATATATGCCACAAGTGATTACTACATTACTTGCGTAAAATCATGGGGAAATTGGCGATATTTAAGTGCAATTTGTGAGTATATCCTCGATAACAAACCCATAAACCCGCAAGTCTTGGAAGATTTTACAGCGAATGGCATTTTTACATCTGATAATGTGGACCAAAGTGAAATTGTTTGTGTTTGCATGGCGGTCACAAAAGATAGAATAGAAGAATTAATTGAGTCTGGATGTAATAGTTTAGCTGTTATCTCTGAGAAAACAGGGGCTGGCACGGTGTGTGGATCTTGTCGTCCGAGCATTTTAGCAATTTTAGGACAAGATGTCTGGATGCCAGCAATACTAACAAAGATCAGAGATCATAACCCTAATATTGCTAGCTTTACCATTGAACCCACAGAAGGTGTATTTAATGCGTTTCAGCCCGGAGAGCATCTGGTCATTCAGCTTAACATTGATGGCAATTGGATCGAGCGTGCTTACACGATATCGGATTTACCCAAAGATAATTATCATCGCATCACAGTGAAAAAAGAACCGGATGGCTTGTTATCAAATTGGTTAGCAACCCATGATTGTTCACATGTTTCTATTTTTGTTAGCCAACCTCAAGGCAACTTTAAACTCGTTGTAGAAGATCCTTCACCCGTTATCTGCTTCGCTGGTGGAATAGGAATAACACCTTTTATAACTTTTGCGAAAGCGCTCATGAAATCACAATCCCAACGTGCAATGCATTTAGTTTATATTGCACCTTCAGTAGAAGAATTCATATTTTTAGATGAACTAGAAGAGTTAAAAAAAGCGATGCCTACTTTTAAATTGACTTTGTGGGAGCGCAACAAATCAGGTTATTTAACCGATGAAAATGTTTCTAGTTTTGTTAAGGGTTATAAAGGCGCCAATATTTTTATCTGCGGTCCAGAAGGTTTTGAATCTTCACTCATCAAAACTTTAGAAAATATTGATTTTCGTTCTGACAAGATATTCGTCGAAAAATTTACTTATGCAAATCCAATCATTACATCTAATGTATAAACAAGCGCTTCACATCTTCACTTTCGCCTTGTCACATTCAAATGAGGGTCATGTAGAACTTATACAATCGTAGCCCGGACGAAACGCTTTGTGTTTCGTCCGGGTTTAAATAGCATTATTCAATGCTGCAAACATAAATATACATGCACAATTGGAATTTATGAATTTAAAACCCCGGACGAAACACAAAGCGTTTCGTCCGGGCTACGATTGTTAAATTTTTCTGCTTGCTCCACGCTCAAGCTTATTCAAGCAAACCAAGAGCAGGTGCAGGCCTTATACGATGATCTTCGCCCAAGCAAAGCAAGCATGCCTAAACAGTAAGACGCGTTTTTCAAGGGCGATTATTTAAATTTAAGCCAGCAGAGATTGTAGCGCTTTTGGCGAGTAAACTCAAAGCAGATGGATGCGCGCTGTTGTCAGGCGCAAACAGAGTCTGTGAAGCCGTCATGTGCGCTTGTGATGGTTTAAGCAAGTGACATAGGTCTGTGTCGTTGCTGGCATTAAGATTATTGATTAATGCATAAATATTATTATGCAACTTTGTCAGTATGTCGTCTAAAACACCTAAACTAATGCCCTTATTCAGGCAAATTGTGACATTAGCCGCTTTTGCGAGAATAGTATGAACATAGAGCTGAGTTAATTTACTGACTGGATCGGAATTCTCCTTTCCCACCCTTTCCACTAACGCGTTTAAACAATGCACTTTATCTTTGTCGACAGCCAACCGTTTTTTATAGCGCGCCGCTTCCACTTTTAAATCCGCTAACAGGGTATCAAGATTCGCTTTTAATGCTTGAACTTTTCGAGTAGAAGATTGCGTTTCGTAATAGCGTCTAGCGGTTAACAAGGAGCAATTTAAGTTTTTTTCTTGCTGCAATAATTCCTGAATAATGCGTTTTTGAACAGGAAGTAGCGTTAATTGGCTATCTACAATATTAAAAGGTTTATCAAAATTTCGATTAGAATGAAAGGCCACGTAAGGTAAGGTTTGCGCTTCTTTGATAATGCGCATAACAAATGCTGTGTACTCTTTTTCAAGCGTTGTAATAGGTATGCCTGATGCAATTGCTTCAGAAAATCTTGCATGCTGAGTTTTGATTGTATGTAACATTCCATCCAGATTTTTGGGCTGTATCGTCATCGCTTCATAAACCATAAGCGATTGTTTAAGTAAGTGAATAAGGCCTTGAATGCCAAGCTTTAACTTAGAACGAAAAGGTTTAGTAATATTGCCTAAATCATTACTGGCTTTTATTGCTTCCAAAAAACCAATCATGAGTCTGCTAAATTCAGCCGATTGCTGGTTGAAAGCGAAAATATTGGCGTAATGTGGTAAATCAAGCGCTTTGATTAAAGGCGCAACACGATTATTAAAAGCCGAAGCAAATACGTCAATGCGCATGCCAAATTCATTGATGTCAATTAATGCATCAATAACGTTGCAAAGCGTTATTACCAATTTCTTTGAATAGGGCGATGCATTTGATGATGCCTGGTTCGCCAAGCCCGTTAGCCGACCTTTTAACGCCAGAAGCTTTGGCACGCCACTCGTTTTTGTAAAAATTATCATAGGCTTATTATAATATTGGTTAATGTTTGACTCGTATCATACTGAAGAAAGATTAAGAACACATTAATACAAGTTGATTGGAATCAATTACTAAGTGATATCACTCGATATACTAAAAATATTGGCATGGGGAGTGAGGTTTATATAATGACTAATGTTATTAATATCTATGATTATTTACAGGAAGATCATAACAATGTCGCTCAATTATTCGCTTATTTTGAAGCGTGTAACGATGAAGACGAGCAGTTTCTTATTGTTGATAAATTAAATAATGAGCTAATTCTCCATGTTGAATCTGCAGAAGGTACTTTTTATAAAGCATTGGAAGAACATAAAGAGGGTATCGATATTGCATTAGCAGGTGAGCAAGACCATGCTGATATTGAAGAAAAAATAGTGGAAATTAAAGCATTAAATATGCCAATTTCTGCTTGGCAGGAAAAGATTAGCGAATTAAAAACGTTAGTTGAGCGTCACGTGTCGAAAGAAGAAGGCAAGATTTTCAAAATAGCTAAACAATTGCTGAGTGATGAAGATGCGCTACGCTTAAAAGAAGAGATGTCTCACCATAAAAATGAAATGCGGCGCTTGATCCAATTTATCTCATTAAAATAAGCAGGAGGTTAGCCATGATTACGGAGGTGGGTTTGCCAAATCACTTTGCAGCCGCTTTAATTGATTTATTGAGATTAGATTACGACATGCTGGCTGCCTACGATGTTGCGCTCGAAAAACTAGCTAATCCAATCTATATCAGCAGCTTGAAACAATTTAAAGAAGACCATGCTCGTCACATCTTGCAAATTAATAATTTACTATTAGACCATGGCATCGAACCCTCTATTGGCCCTGATTTTAAGCAGTATGTTGCAAAAGGCAAAATTTACGTTTCCACCTTGTTTGGTGATGATGGCATTATTGCCGCGATGCATAGTAATGAAAGTGGTTCAAATTATGCCTACCAGCGTATTAACCATGATATTGAGCGCTGGCCTGAGGCGGTATCCATTTTAAGACGTGGTTTAGAAGATGAAACGACACATCAACTTTGGGTGCAAACTATTTTGAAGCAAGAAGCGCTTAGAGTTAGGTCGGTTTGAACAGTTTGCGGCTGTGGGTTGCCACTGCCAAGCACTAATTTCTGTCACCTATAAAGCAAAACCCCCGAATAACAGGGGGTTTTGCTTTATTTAAGGAGTTTAAACTTTATACGGAATACACGCTTCAGCCGGTAAAGGCACATGCATGAATTCAACTAAGCGACCTTCCGCATTTAAGATGCGATACTTAGCGAATAGCAAGGCGTAGCGTTCATTCACGTAATCTTGTTGCGAAGTAAAATACTCATTTTGGGAATCTAATACGTCTAAAATGGTACGTTTGCCCAAAGTGAATTGACGTGTATAAGAATGCGTGGTGCCAGAGGCGGCATCACGATGCGCAGCTAACAAGGGTAAACGACCTTGTGAACTTTCGTATGCTTGCCAAGCGAGACGCATGTTTTCAATCGTCTCATATTCAGTACGATTGCGGATTTCAGCAGCTTGTTGGACGTGGAAGCCGCTTTCACGGGTCTTGGCAATATCATGACCGCCTTGGAAAAGGTTATATTGCAATTCCAACTCAATCAAGCGATCGCGGTCGGGACCTGGCGAACCACCAACGTTATGACTTTGCGTAAGACTGCCAACCAAATCTAAGCGTGGATAAAACTTCGATTTAGACGCTTCATATTCACCACGAGCTTGCGAAATGTCTTCAATCGCAGATTTCAAAGTGGGATGATTTCTGAGCGCACGCATGATTGCATCACGTTCATTGCGCGGCATTTGATAACTATCGATACTGGCTTCACCGCTTAAGTGATCTGGTAAACGCCCCGTGACTTTTTGAAAACGGATGCGAGCGTTTTCTAAATCATTTTCAGCCGATTTTAAATTTGCTTTGGCTAAATCAACACGGCCACCCGTTTGATCGGTGTCGGCTTCGCGTCCAAGGCCTTGTTCACTTAAGCGTTCGACCATGCCAAAGGTATTTTCATGTATGCCGACATTGCGACGCGCAATGCCAACCAATTCTTCATTACGTAATACATCTAAATAAGCTTGAATAGCTTGGAGGGCTTTATCTTCTGCGGTACCCCAGGTGCGGTAAGCTTCGGCATTGGTACGGGCTTTGTTACGTCTCACTTCATTTGGCGTTGCGAAACCGTCAAAAATCATTTGGCGGGCATTCACACCAAAGTCAGTACGCCAGAGTGCGTTGCTGCTAAAATTACTATTAAAGTTATTTGCCCATTCGCGACCGTACCCAGCGTTTACATCTAAAGTTGGGAGATAACCGGCACGAGCTTGGCGCACACCTTCATCGGCTGCACTGCGAATTTTGGCTTGAATTCTTACATCTGGATTGTAGTTGACTGTTCTTAATACGGCATCACGCATGGTTTCTGCGCAAGCTTGATAAGAAAGCGAGGCTAATAACGAAGTAATAACGATCGAAAAAATCCGTTTATTGAACCGTCCCATAAAAGTGCATCCCTTAAATATTCTGCGTTAGAAGATTATCTTTCCCGTAAAGCCGAATCTTTCGCTTTCAATATCGGCTTCATCAAGTAATCTAACACAGATTTGTTTCCGGTCAAAATATCTACTGACGCGGTCATACCAGGGATGATGTAGAGCTTACGATTGTCTTTGGAAAGGATGTAATTTTGGGGCGTACGCACGCGCACGAGGTAATAATTTTCCGCTTTGTTCACATCGTCTTGAACCGTGTCGGCGCTGATATTTTCTACTTTGCCTTTCAAGCTACCATAAATGGAATAATCAAAGGCGGTGATCTTAACCACAGCCGCTTGGCCTAAATGAATAAAACCGATATCAGCGGGTTTAACTTTGCCTTCAATTAATAAGGTGTCATCAAAGGGAACGATATCCATTAAGTTATCGCCGGGTTTGATGACGCCACCGACGGTCGTGACATACACTTGGTTGACAATGCCCTTGACAGGAGAGCGCACCGTTGTACGTTCTAACCGATCGTGTAAGGCTAACATGTCCGATTGTAAGGTCGCCAAATCAGCGCGGGCTTTGGTGAGTTGATCAAAGGCCGTGCTCATGAAAGTCAGCTTTTGGCTAACGATATCGGCTTTTTGTTGTTGTAAGCGTAGTAAATCGACTTTAGAGACGTCGCCGGAATTAATCAAAGGTTGTGTCATGCTAATTTCTTTATCAATTAATGCCTTTCGCTCATCTAACGATTTAATTTGATCCATTTGCGTTTGATAAAATGTCATTTCTGTTGCGCTTAATGCTGGATCAGCTTTTTGTAAATCTTCAGGAATCACCAACGGTTTATTGGATGTTTCAGCTGCCAAACGTTCAATTTGAATTCTGAGCGCAACGACTTTCTGTTTTGCTGTGTTGTAATCACTTTGGAAACGCGTACCATCCAAATAAGCAAGAATTTGGTTTTTCGCAACCATATCACCGGGACGCACTAAAATTTCTTTAACAATCCCACCTTCTAAATTTTGAATGAGTTGAATTTGTTTGGAAGGAATGACTTTGCCTTGCGCGATGGTAACTTCATCTAAACGGGCGGTGTAAGACCAGATTAGTGCAATGACAATGAAAATAGCACTGATCCATAATAATTTATGCGAGGTTTTATTGGTTCCACGATAACCAAACGCATAATCCCGTTTGAATTTTTTCAAAAAGGTTTCAACAACACTTTGTATGCGATCATTAGGATTGGACATGGGCAGCTCGTATTTTTCGTTCAGATAATTGTTTTAAAATTTCATCGCGTGGGCCATCTGCGACAATGCGACCTGCGTCAATCACAATTAAGCGCTCGATCAAGTTTAGCAACACTGCTTTATGCGTTACTAAAACGAGGGTTTTATCGACGATGTCTTGACGGAGCCGATCAATCAACAGAGAAATGGTGCGATCGTCCATTGAATTACCGAGTTCATCAAACACTAAAACGGGTGGGGCGAGTAATAATGCGCGCGCAATGGCAACGGCTTGACGTTGGCCGCCGGATAGATATTGTCCGCGTTCACCAACGGTGCGATTAAAACCATCAGGATGGCCTGCGACAAAATTATCCACGGTACTCAGTTTCGCAGCACGCAGCACCATCTGATCATCGGCTTGTTCGGCGCCAAAAATAATATTTTCTTTAATCGTGCCGTGAAAGAGTGTGGTATCTTGCGGCACGTATCCCATAAAGTGACGAAATTCAGCGGGATCTAATTGTTGTTGCTCAAAACCCTCTAATAAAATATTACCATCCGTTGGCTGATAAAATTTCATGATCAACTTTAAAATAGTGGATTTACCGGAGCCGGTTGCGCCAATAATCCCCACTTTTTCTTGTGGTTTGATGTGGAGATTAATATTGTGCAAGGTGGGTACGGATTGATTGGGGTAAGAGAAAGACACATCGCGAAATTCAATATCGCCATTCACTTTAGAAAGATATAAAAATTGTTTGTCCGCGGGGCGTTCCGTTGGCAATTCCATTACTTTATCTAATGCTGAAATTGCCGCTTTACTTTGTTGATAACGCGCAATTAAACCTGCTAATTGTGAAATTGGCACTAGCGCACGAGTGGTTAATAAGGTACACGCCACTAATGCACCGGTTGTCATCGTGCCGGCCTGAATGGCGAACACACCCGCCACTACCATGGCGACCACGGCTAATTGCTGAGTGAGCATGGAAAAATTGATGCCGAGTGTCGCGAGCGTGCGTAAACGAATATTTAAATCGGATGCGGCATCGACTACTTGCTCCCAGCGGCGTTGCATATAACTTTCAACACCCATTCCTTTGATGGCTTCCATGCTGGATAATGCTTCCACTAAAACGGCATGTTTTTCGGAAGAGAAACGATAAGAATCTCGCACCATTTGATCCAGCGGTTTTTGTACGGACAAACCGAATAATAAAACCAGTGGAATGGCAATAATGGGAACGAGGACGACCCATCCGCCTAAAAATAAAATGGTCAGTAAGAAAATAAAAACGAAGGGAATATCCACCACGACACTGACGGTCGCAGAGGTGATAAATTCGCGGAATGAATCAAACATTTGTACGGTATTTGCTAATGTGCCCACCGAATTGGGACGTTGGCCCATTTGAATATCGAGCACGTGACTAAAAATATGGTTAGATAATTCCATGTCAATGTTACGACCGGCAGCGTCAATAAAATAAGAGCGTAAATTACGCATGACGAAGTCGAATACGTAAACGATGACTACGCCGCTTGCCAATACCCATAAAGTGTAAGAGGCCGTTTGGTTGGGCACCACGCGATCATACACATTCATCACAAAGAGCGGTGAGGCCAAGGCAAAAATATTAATTAATAAGGACGCGACGATGATTTCGCTATAGACCGCCCAGGCTTTTTGCATCACGTTCCAAAACCAGCGACGTTTAACGGGTGCGCCGGGTTCTTCAGTGCGTGTGTCGAACCTATGCGCTGGGAAGACGGATAATAGTGTGCCTGTGTATTCGCTTTCTAGTTGGTTTAAAGAAATGACTTCTGACTGGCCCTGACTTTCAGGACGAACGATTTTGGCATCACCGTTGGAAGTTAAGCTTAAGATGACACAGGAACGTTGATCGGTTAAAAGTAAAACCCCGGGAAGCATTTCGGAGGCAATATCGCGCAGCGGCAAATCAAGTGCGCGCACACCAAGGCCGGCGCGTTCAGCGGCGCGGACGAAAGTATTCAGCGTTAAACGGTTATTTTCAAGGGGAACCCCGGCTAATAAGCCTAGCGGAGAGGAAGTGCGTTGGAAGTGCTTGCAAAGTGTCACTAAGCAAGCCAATAAAGGATCTTTTGATATATTATTTTCCATAGTCAATGGCGCCTTATCCATTTAAGTTGCTCATGACGAGAAAACCCCTCACCTTATCAGGATGGACTCTTTAGGCACTTTTTTCAAGGCAATAGGCTAGAAACCAAGCGAAAACTAGATGCCTGGAAAATTTTTAATCTATTGAATTTATTAAAAAAAACGCCTCACAAAGGAGGCGCTAGTGTGTCTGAAACTATTTTTAATCGACAAATCAAAATGGGTTGTAGCAGAAGTATTTATCGCCACACGTGTTGTAATTGTTACATGGGGTGCAAGTGCGGTAGGTTTCGGTGTAATTACGGCAGCCACATTGACGGTTATCTACTGAGCAATTACCAACGCGGCCCCAGGGACATTGTGGGCGCCAATAATTGGACGGATGCCACGTAGTGGCGCAGCCTGATAAAAGAGTCACGCAGCTCAGCAACACTAAAAGTTTAGCTTTCATAAAAAAACGTCCCCTGATTATAAATTTAGTCACATCCTGTTGATTCAGTATAGCGATTTTGCATTAAGGCGCAAACTGTTTTGGGGCGAATGCGGTTTTGAAGACAATTCTTTGGCAACATGACATACTACTTTTCCAATAGCTTTGCATCGTCATTGCAAGTCGCTTCGTAATGATGGCAACAACACTCCTTCAAATAGAGAAGTAGCCCATGATTCGTAACCTGCGTCATTTACTCATTCCCCTCATCTTGGTTGCCTATGAAATTGCAGTCTACCTGTCGAATGACATGTATCTGCCGGCATTGCCGAAAATGATGCAGGATTTAAATATTAGCATGCAACAAGTGCAGCTGACTTTAAGCATGTGGTTTGTTGGTTCAATGTGCGCACCTTTATTTATGGGCGCTTTAACTGACCGCTTTGGTCGCCGCCCTATTTTGCTAGGCGGTGGCCTTATTTATGCGGTCTCATGCATTTTATGCACGTTCACCACCCAATTTGAATGGTTCTTGGTGTATCGCATTATTCAAGGTGCGATGGTCGCGGCAATGTTGGTGCCAGGGTATGCCTGTATTCACGAATTGTATGATCAACATGAAGCGATCAAATTGCTGGCGCTCATGGGCGCCATCGTCATTGTAGCGCCCGCATTAGGCCCTCTTTTAGGCAGCGTCATTTTATTAGTCACTTCTTGGCACGGTATTTTCTGGTTTATCGCACTTTCAACGTTGATTGTTTTAGCTTTGCTTTATTATTATCTACCCGAAACGCAAACGCCTGATAAACGTAAACCGATTCATTTAGGCACGCTCTTTAATGAATACTTAACAACACTCCGTGCGCCTGCTTTTTTAATGTATAGTTTGATAATCGGTTTCACCTTTGCTGGATTTTTAGCCTGGGTAACGGCATCACCTCTGTTAATTATTGTCTCCTTTAAATTGAGCCCCGTTGTGTTTGGCATTGCGCAAGCCATTGTCTTTTTCCTTTATATTTTAGGAACACGAAAAGTAAAATCTTTGTTAGATCAACACGGCGCGCAAGCACCGATTAAAGTGGGCATTACCATTTCTTTAATTGGCGGCATTTTGATGTTACTCGATGCACTTATTTTTCCTGAAAACTTATGGACCTTTTTAATTACCATGTGTGCCTATGCCTATGGTTCCGGTCTTGCTTTCTCGGCATTAAATCGTCTCGCCATTGAAGGAGCCAGCACGCCCATGGGTGTGCGCGTAGCCTTATTTACGGCGATCGTAATGGGTTTTGCAACGCTTGGCAGCGCTTTGGTGAGTGAGTTTTACACGGGTACTATTCTTTCATTAGCAAGCATCATTACAATTGCAGCTATTGCCACTGCCATTTTATATACCTATTGCATTAATTTTATGAAGGATGCGAATTAAATTCGCACCCTTCACCCAAGGGGAGAATCGCGATTCTCCCCTTGGGAAACCCCATCGCGTTACGATACGAATGGTATATTTCAAAAAAGCGAAAAGGATCATAAATGACGGCACCACTTAGGATTTTACAAATATCAGACACCCACGTTTTTTCCGATGCGACCAAAGAATTAGTGGGCGTTAATACGCAAACCAGTTTGCGCACGGTCGTAGAGTACATCTTAAGAGAACATGAGCATTTTGATATAGCCCTTTTAACGGGTGATTTATCGCAAGATTATCAACCCCGTTCATATGAAGTGATTGCAGAAATTTTGGCATCCTTGCATATCCCCGTGTATTGTCTGCCTGGTAATCATGATGACATGACCATGATGCAGCAAGTCTATCCGCTGCATAATCTGTCTGTGCGCCCCCATGTTTTATTGCGCGATTGGCAAATTATCCTTTTAAATACGGCACAACCCAAACACGTTGAAGGCTATTTGGCTGAAAGTGAACTAGCCCATCTGCGGGAGTCATTACAAACCTATCCTGAGCATTTTGCATTAATTGCCATGCATCATCAGCCCGTGCCGGTAGGTTCTCCGTGGATTGATCGCGTGGGATTAATGAATTCAAAAGCCTTTTGGGACATCATTGCCGATTTTCCGCATGTGCGTATCGTCATATTCGGACATGTGCATCAAGCCTTTCAAATAGAAATTGAGCGCGTGCGTTGTTGTTCTGCACCAAGCACTTGTATTCAGTTTCATCCGAATTCTGTCAATTTTCAATTACAAGCTATTGCGCAAGGGTTTCGTTGGTTTGAATTAAATCCAAATGGCACCTTCGATACCGCTGTTGTCCGCTTGCCGCAATATGTGGGTGAATTTATTTCCGGTACGCAAGGATATTAATCATGTTGGGTTATGCTTTGGATTATATAGTTGGCTCCCTAAAAGCGAATGCAGAGGCAACGGCAACGGATGTTGCAAAATCCGTTTCTGAAAAAGTTGAAGAAGTACAAAATGCTTTGCCGCCGTTACCGGATGCAAGCCAAGCTCGGTTTGAAGAAGCGCGCCGCACGCGATTGGTTGTCGCTGAAAAATATGCGCGCCTTCGTCAACTCGAAACAGAAGAAAAGCGGGCAGAGAGTGTGGAGCAACAACGCACGTTTTTATATTTTAAGCAGCTTATAAAGTGGCGTGAAGTTAAGGCGGTCGCAGAATTAACTTATCAGAAAGCCTGTTATATTAATCAAAGTGGCATTAAAACGGCTGAAGATACGGTCAAGTTGTTAAACAAATTGAAAGAAGCCAAAAGTTGGCACGCCCTGGTTTTTCTCGCAAGAGAGTGCGATCAAAATTATCCATTGATCAAAGAAATTTTAGCCATCCATTCGCAGTTGCCCGTGAAATCTAAAAAAGATGACAAGCTACTGATCGAGAAAGCGCATGTGCAGCGCTGGCATGAAATGTTTAATGAATATCAACGCTTGCTGCAATTTATTTATGAGCAGAAATGCCAGTATCGGTTATTTGCGAAAACTATTACGCCGGAGCAGCAACAACGGATGGATGATTTGGAAATATTGTTGAGTACGAAGACGCTGGATGAGTTAGTGCAGACGGAAAGGCGGCTTTACATTAAGCCAAAAAAGTAAACTATCCCTTCTCCCCAGACAGGGGGGAAGGGTAGAGTAAGAAGCCACTAAACCACAATCGGCGGACCATATTGATTTGGCGTCTTGCTACCTTCAGAAACACCATACCAAATCAAAAACACGAGATTCAATATAGGAACAAATAAGATCAATGACCACCAACCGCTACGATCCGTGTCATGGGCGCGACGGGCGAAAGCGGCAAAGAATGGTAATAAAAAAACAAGTGAACTAATTCTGGCTAAGGTTGGGCTAATGATGCTGCAGATAACATAGACAATGATAACAAACAAATAAAACCACCAAAATTCTGAGCGTGAAGCACGACCTTTGAAATCAACGTATTTGGCTAAGCAGGTTTTAACAGCATCAACGAAATTCATAACTTCTCCCTAAGTTATTGGGCTCCATGAGCACTCAGTATACAGCGAGAGCTTAGACTTTTAAAAATAAATTAACGCTGAGCATCAACAAGATAAAGGCACAAATGAAAAAATAGCTTAAATCGCTTCTCGCCCAGTAAAAGACAGTTAAGATAACTACCCGGAAAATCTGAGAGAAAATTAAAGCTAAAACACCTAAAATGATTAAATTGTTCGCGTTTAATGACGCTAATTGCGTGAAGTTGAAATGGTAACCGGCAATGGATTTACCTGTTTGCATTAAATCAGCCGGAATAATTTGTCCGCCTTGCACTTGCAAATCCAAAATCCAGCCGCAAGCGACCAGCAACGTGGCTGCTAAAACCCCAACGACTGCCACTAAAATTAAACACGCTTCAATCGATTTATGTTCGCGCATTTAAAGAGACCCCGTTACGGTTTTATAAATCATTTGAATCCCAATCAAACAAATAAAGATGCTAAAGATAAGGCGTAATCTGCGCGTATTCATTCGCGGGAGTAGTCTTGCCGCAAAGAAAGAGCCGAGCAGTACGCCAAGCATCACGGGTGCGGCGATTAAGGGTTTAATGTAGCCTTGTCCTAAGTAAACCGTTGCGGTGATGGCGGCGGTAATGCCGATCATGAAGTTACTGGTGGTGGTTGCGACCTTATAAGGCAGGCGCAAGGCTTGGTCCATCGCCAGCACTTTTAACGTTCCGGCACCGATGCCGAGAAGACCGGCAATGAGACCGGAAAAAAACATGACGATAAGACCCGTTGGTACTTGCTGGACGTGATAGGCGCGCTTTTCTTGTGCCTCAGGGTAGGTACTAGGCAGTTTGAGTGCGATCGCCCAGGGGTGGGAGGTTGTGTAATGCTCCGTCTCTTCACGACGCTTTAGCGTTAAGTAGGCAGAGAAAAATAACAGTCCTGAAAACGCGTACCCGATAAACGTGGTAGAGAGGTAGGCAACGAGTAACGCGCCCAGGGTTGCTCCCACCACGGCAGTCGTTTCAAGCAACATGCCAATGCGAAGGTTGGTGAAACCTTCCCGTAAAAACGCCACTGATGAACCAGAGGAAGTCGCTATCACGGAAATAACCGATGCACCCATTGCATAGTGAATGTTAATGTGGAATAACAAGACTAATGCGGTAATAACAACAACTCCACCGCCTAAGCCTGTCAACGCGCCAAAAATGCCAGCCAAGATAGAAATGAAAAAAAGAAGAACAGAAAAAACAATAATAGACAA
This sequence comes from uncultured Coxiellaceae bacterium, assembly GCA_964597435.1. Lineage (GTDB taxonomy): Bacteria > Pseudomonadota > Gammaproteobacteria > DSM-16500 > DSM-16500 > Aquicella. The sequence continues at coordinate 173,469 of CAZQXH010000002.1, forward strand.
AATATATTCCTTGGGAGTTCGTATGGCCTTATTCACTCGATTATCAAAGTCTAACCCTTTAGCGTCAACTTCACATTTAGAGTACAATGAACTATGGAGCGAATCCAAGGAGCAAGTAATGCGTAAACGACTAGCCTGGTTGTGTGCTTTGGCACCAGTATTATTCATCTCCCCCTCTATCAATGCTCACGTGCGCTATGGTTCGGTTTTATGCCAGCAGCAAGGGTATTCTTGTTATACCGTAAGATCTAACCAATCGTGGGAATCATTATGGCCGAATGTGCATGATCGCGGCATTGTCATGCGGGTGAATCGAATGAATACTCATTTATGGGCGGGTGAAGTGATTGCCGTTCCGAATAATTTAGCGTCTGCTGACATCATGGATTTTTCACCATTCGCTCACCAAATGGATACACGCGGTGAAAAGATTGTTATCGTTGATCCGAATCAACATGCTTGGGGCGCATATGATTCAAATGGCAGCTTGTTGCGTTGGGGCCCTGCCTCGTTAGGCGCCGATTTTTGTAATGACGTTGGCAAAGAATGCCGTACCTCTTCGGGATCGTATCGCGTATTTACCACTGGCGATGGCGAGTGTTATTCCCGCAAATTCCCTCTGCCGGATGGCGGCGCGCCAATGCCATACTGCATGTATTTCAGTAATGGCGAAGCCTTACACGGTGAGCCGCGTGGTTTGCCGGGTTATAACGCTAGCCACGGTTGCGTGCGCATGTATGTGAGCGATGCAGAATGGATGCGTTACCAATTTATTAGTGGTCCTGGTAAAGATAATAAATTCCGCGGTACCAAAGTCGTTGTGCGGCCGTATGCGTCTAATGGTATGGATGATATCGAAGATACCTATTAAAACGTACCGTCAAACGAGAATCGTTTGACGGTAATTATCCCAGCACTCTCCGCTGGCAAATTATTGCTGCTTTTAAATTTAACTCATAACCACTAACCTGGTTTTTCACCTGAAGTTCAGGTATATTCTCTAGAAATATCAAGGAGGATATAACCATTGGGCAGCCGATTTTTGCTTGTTTTAGCGAGCTGTCTCTCCTTAACAGCTTGTTACTACGCCCCTGACCTTAAATACCAAACAGCAGGCTCGCTTATCGGCGGCATGGGTGTTGGTATGGCGTTAGTGGAAAATGGGGCTCCCATGCTCTCTGTTACCGGTGGGGTCATTGGAGGAAGTATGCTGGGAAGTGCTATTGGCCAGCAGTTTGATAATAACTCTCCCTTCATGAAGGAAAATCCGCTCACGGCCCCCGTTCGTCGACCATTTTACCAAACCTTAAGACCGACATTGCATTATCAATGCTTCAAAACCGGTAAAGTTTATTATAACTATTCAAACCAATTGCCTCGCGTGGCAGGAAATCCGCCCACCGTAAATCAACTTGATCGCTAATGGAATTTTATTATGCCTTCCAATGACATTATCAGCCTAAGTAGTCGAGAAGCCTTAATCTTGGCAACGCCTACTTTTCGAAATTTAACGATTAACGAGACCGGGCAATTAGCCAGCATTATGCAAGAAGTCTCAGTCGCACCAGGCGAGGTAATCACGCAAGAGGGTGAATTGATTGATTCAGTTTATATTATTGCGAGTGGAACATTAGAAGTAACGAAGCAAATTTCCATTAACGATAAACTGGGCTCAACCTTTTTGGCCATTTTAAATCCCGGCGAAAGCATTGGGTTAAAAGAGGCGGGTTTGTTCACTAAAACCGGACGACGTACCGCTACGATCACGGCTGCAACGCCCTGCGTATTGTTAAAAATTAACATGAAAGATTTTGATGCGTTTTTGGATAAACATCCAGAAAGCTTGCAGTCGATGAAGGCGCCAACGGACCTCATGCTGCGCATGCAATTTATTAAAGAATCCAATCCGTTTGTGCATTTAAGTAATCAACGAATTGCGTGGCTTGCCACTTCGGTTAAGACTTTACAAGTCAATGCAGGCGACATTATTTTTAAACAAAATGATGCGGCTGATAATTGTTACATGATAGTGGATGGGACCATTGAAATTACGACCGAAGAAAAAGATGGCACTACGAAATTAATTGATACACTTAAGGCCGGACAGCTCTTTGGCGAACAGGCGATATTTAAAAATGCGAAACGCGTCTCAACAGCGCGTGCGGCGACTATTTGTAATTTAATGGTCTTGGATCAAGACACATTGGAAGAATTAAAGGATGAAACGGCGGGTTTATCCAATTCACTTTTCTCACAAACGTCTGAATACAGTCAACCTGTCCGCTTAGAAAATATCATTTATCACCAACGTAATTTAGATGACGGACAAGTCATCACTACTTTAAAAAACTCCGCCAATAATCATTATTTACAATTAAACAGTGAAGCTTGGTACATTTGGCAATTATTAAATGGTCAATTGACGGTACAAGAAATAACGCAACAATTTTCAGAACATTTTAAACGCTTTGATCCAACTACCGTCATGTCCACCATTAATATGCTTATTGATGCGGGTTTTGCAAAATCGGATGTCATGTCGGATGAAAGAGCTGCAAGTAAAAAAAATGGTTCGGAGGTTAAAGAGTTAGTTGATCGGTTCCAATGGTTTTATGCGATTAAAAATTCCGATGCTAAGATAACTAAATTATATAAATATTTTGGTTTTCTCCTTTTCACTATTCCTGCATTAATTGTTATCGTTTTGTGCGCGCTTGCAGGAATGATTTTATACCCAACGTTGTTAGATAACACATTAGTAACTGTGCATAGCGTTAATCATCTATTTATAACGTTGCTGTGGATCGTGTTCCTTTGCATGAGCATACGCTTAATCAATCCATTAGCCAAAGCACTAACGATTAAATATTTTGGTCATAATATTCCAAATTTTGCCGTGGGCTTGAGTTTTCTATTCCCCGTCGCATGGGTGGACACCTCCGATCTGTGGGCAAGTTCGCGCTTGCCACGCTGTATGACCTCATTGTCAGGCATTGTTGCAACCCTGTTTGTTGCAGGATTATTAACGCTGAATGTTTACTTTTATCAGCATTCCACCTTTGCTTTTACATGGTCAATGTGTGCACTGGTTCTTTATTTCATTACATTGCAGTCACTGGATCCACTGCTGGATTCTGACGGTTATTTGACTTTGTTAAACGCGCTTAATGCGCATAAGTTGCGTGAATCAGCTTTAATGGGCTTAAAGGGGCAGAAGAGTCATTTAAAAGGCAAGAATGATTTAAGCCGAAGGCAGAGAAATTGTTTTTTCATTTATTATTTTTGCTATATCTTGCTTAATTTTCTATTTATTTTCGCATTGAAAAGCCAATTAACGTATTTTGGGTCCATTCCATTCATAAGTAATAACTTGATCTATGTGTTATTAGCGGCGGGGTTATTAACGGAATTATTGATTGAGCTAAAAAATCTTAAAAAACTCAACCAAATTTTGGCAGCCGAATAGATGAGAGTAAAATCAGCAATAAAAACATTTTTTCTGATATGGCTATGTTTGATATGGCATGCAGATGCAGTGGCGAAAGAAAAAATGCATTTATCATTACGAGAAGCCATTCTTTTAGCGCTGCGGTACAATCAGGCGGTACAAGGTGCAGAATTGCAACGTATTATTGATAAATTTACGGTTGCAGTAGCAGAATATGAATTTGAATTTCATTATGCCATTACAGGAAGCGCCGGTAGCGGACAAGCCATGAGTGACGCGCAGCCCTGGACGAGAAACCGGAATTTTTCGTTAACCCCGGTAATTACGCGAAAAAATCGTTTCGGCACCCAGTTTGGAGTAACGTTTACAAACCCATTAAGTTTTTCAACCGGCCAAAGTGGTTATTTATTTAATCCCAGCGCAACACTGGCCATCAGTCATCCACTGCTCCGAGGTTCCGGTACACTGATCAACGAAGCGCCACTAATGCAAGCGTATAACTCTGAAGCAATCAATAAGCTCAATTATAAAAATACCGTTATCGGTACGGTGACAGCGATCATTTTGGATTATCGAGCAGTCGTTCAAAATGAGAATGCGTTGCTTGTAGACAAAGCCGCGCTGAAGTCTGCGCAGCAAACGGTTGAACAAAATAAAATTCGCATTGAACATGGCTTCATGGCGCCGTCTGAGAATATCGAAGCTGAATATGCGGTAGCAACACAAGCCTTGCAAGTGACAACCGACACCAATTCGATTATTCAATCTAAATTAACCTTGTTACAAGATATGGGCTTATCCTCCCTGACCGAGATTGAAGTCGATAAATCGATGGATACGGATCATGTCACTTATCCGGAAGGAGAAGAAGCTAAGACCATTTTATTCCAAAACAATATCACCTATCTTTCTGCACTGATAAACATGCAAAATACCAAGCTCGGTGTGTTACAAGCAGAAGACTCACAACGCTGGCAATTAGATTTCACTGCACAATTTGGCCAAGGCCCTGGAAGTGGCGGCGGTGATAATGCCGGTTTTAAAAGTATAGCCAATGGACGCAATGTGACGCGATCAATTGGTTTAAACCTTGCGATCCCGATTGATGATATGTCCGCTCAGCAAGGCATTGTGAGCGCAAAAGTGGGTTATGATCAGCAAAAACTGCAACTGAAACAATTGAGATTATTATTAGAATCGCAATTGGTCGGCACGTTGCAAAATTTATCCATCGCCAAACAGCAAATTGTTTTAGCAAAGCGTGCCCAAGAATTGGCAAATATGAGTTATGAAAATTCTTTAAGAAAATTAACTTATGGAAAAGTGAGTTTGTTTGAAGTCACCACATTACAAACAAATTTAGTATCAGCCCAAATTGCTTATATCGGTTCGGAAATTAATTTCCTGAATTTAGTAACGACTTATCAGCAAACGTTAGGTACTACGTTAGATGTATGGAATATTCAGCTTAAATACTAATGGATAATGACGATGATTAAATGGGATTTAAAAAAAATATTTTCGTTCTTCCCGATCGGGCTACTATTGATCGTGTTGATTTTATTAAATTCACATCAAACGTTTCTCACCTATACCGTGACGAAAGAAACTAAGCCACTGACAATGACTTTTCCAGGGGTTGTTCAACCATTACAGATGGTAAAGGTGACGAGCCCCATTGATGGGTCCATCGATAGTATTAACGTAAGACCGGGTGGTGACGTTAAAAAAGACCAATTATTGTTTACGCTTACTTCTCCACAATTACAAACCTCTTTGCGAAGCACCATTAATAATTATCTGAGAGCTAAGTCAAGTTTGGACAATACTACTTTCGACTTCAATGGTAACACGGCACTCTATAAAGCGGGTTTAATTGCTAAAAATGAATATTTAAGCTCACAAGATGCGTTTGAGACTGCTAAGCTCACGTTATGGGATGCCACCGAGCAATTAAAAACCTTGTTTGATGGCGTGGGTCTAAATGAAAAAGCAGCGGAATCATTAACGTTAAAAGACATTGATAAAATCAAGGCTTTAATCGCATCCGCGCAAAAAATTAAAATCACATCGCCCGTTGAGGGAATCTTATCAACACAAAATGGTGTAAGCAGCGCCTCGGGTGACGATAAAGGGTTATCGGTGGGAACAGCGGTTAAACAAGGTGACGTGATCGGCATGGTTTATGAAATGAAGGGCCTAAATTTTTCTGTTAAAATTGTGGAAACGCAAATAAGTCAAATCAGTACGAAGCAAAAAGCAACTATTACGGGGGTTGCCTTCCCTGGTATTACATTGCTCGGGTATGTTGACTCAGTCAATCAAGAAGCGAACAACGATAGCCTCAGCAACCCAACATTTACGATTCGAATTATTGTGCCTAAAATCACCGCCGCAGAGCGTGCTTTGATCAAAGAAGGCATGAGCGCGATTATTACGCTCATTAAAGAACGACCACCTGCGATACGCATTCCAATTGCGGCATTGATTCGCACTGATACAGGTTATGCGGTAAAACGTTTTAATCCTACTAACGGAAGCGTTGAAGAAGTTCCTGTTGAAACGGGCGACACGGATGAAACTTCCATTGCCATTACTAATGGATTGGTAGAAGGAGAACAAATTGTCGTCCCTGATTGAACTTAAGAATATCACTAAAGTTTATCGACGCGGTGAGGTATTAACCCCCGTATTGCATGGTGTTAATTTAAACGTCATGACATCAGAGTTATTAGCAATCGTAGGCACCTCAGGCTCAGGTAAATCAACTCTAATGAATATTATAGGTTTACTCGATACTGCAACCGAGGGCGAGTATTTATTTAACGGAGAAGTCATTTCCAACGTTTCCATCAATGAGCTGTCACCCATTCGCAATCATATGATTGGTTTTATTTTCCAACAATTTTATTTATTGCCGCATTTTACCATTTTAGACAATGTGGGCTTGCCGCTTATATATCGTGGGACAGATGAAAGTGAAATTCAAAAACTGTCTCACACCAGTTTGCAACGCGTAGGTCTCGACCATCTTGCGCAGCGTTACCCGCGCGAGTTATCCGGCGGACAACAACAGCGTGTGGCCATTGCAAGAGCACTGGTGGGGAAACCCAAGGTCATTTTAGCAGATGAGCCAACCGGGGCGCTGGATACCAAAACAGGCCAAGACATCATGAATTTATTCTTTCAATTGAATGAAATGGATAAAAATACCATTATCATTATTACGCATGACAATAAAATCGCTGAACAATGCCAACGCACGATTCGAATGCAAGATGGGTTGATTATTTCATGAGGTGGATCGCTTGAATTTTAAAACACATCTTAAAACGGCTTTTCGAAATTTAACGGCCGCACCGCTGCGTAGCTTTCTCGCTATGCTCGGGATTATGGTGGGCACAGCATCCGTTGTAGCAATGATTTCAGGTGGTACTTTGGCCACACAGCAAGCATTGGAAGCAATTAAAAATCTTGGTACCGATTTAATGCGGATCGATTTTTCAGCGAATTCATTTTCAGACCAACCGGTTGATCCAACTCAAATATTGGCAATGCGAAATAGCATACCGGCCATATTGAAAATTGCTCCCATTGCATCCTCCAACACCACGGGTATTTATAACAAAGTTATAATAAATAATCTCAATGTCATTGGTACGACAGAGAATTTTGCAAGCATCGTCCACATTAAGATGCGTTCAGGACGCTTTATCCATCATCTAGATGGCGCACGCAATTTCTGTGTGATTGGCTCTGACATTGCCGCACAGTTAAATGCGTTTGATCCCTTGGGAGGATATTTACGATATGAGAATGGAATATGCACGATTATTGGCGTTGCTGCTAGTTGGCCAGAACAAAATATTGTAAATCAAGATATTAATAAATCGATCATTGTGCCATTACTTGCGCTACAACAAAATGTAAATAATTCGGGATTAAGTGTCGCAATGCTACAAATTAAAGAGAATGAAGATGTCGATATAATAAAAAACGACATAACGGATTATTTTGCAAAGGAAATTCCTAATTATAAAGTCAATATTCAAAGTGCAAAAGAAATATTAAACAGTGTCGCAAAACAACAAACTATTTTTACTTTATTATTGGGTCTAATTGGTGGAATCTCACTCTTAGTGGGCGGGATTGGTGTGATGAATATTATGCTCGCTTCGGTCGCCGAGCGACATTCCGAGATTGGATTGCGAATGGCATTGGGAGCAACCCCACGTGATGTGCAAATGATGTTTTTGATGGAGGCGACGACGCTTGCCATTTTAGGGGGCGGACTCGGTGTAATAATGGGTGTATTGTCAACTTTCGCGATTGCTTATTTTGCGAATTGGAATTTTATCATTCTCATTTGGCCACCGCTCATCGGCTTCGGAGTGTCTTTATTAATTAGTTTGTTTTTCGGTTTTTATCCCGCTTATATCGCGTCCAAGTTAAATCCCATTGAAACACTAAGATCTTGATAAGCGCATTACATAAATGTGACTTGTACACTTTAAACTGCATCTGAGCAAGTTAAACAGATAGCATCATGTTGACCCGGATTTATTTGGGTGCTGGAAAATGATGATGTTTCCAAGCATGGATTAATTTTTTATATTCTTCTTTTATCGAGCTCTGTGAAAATAGTCCGCGATACACTTTTAAAGAAAAAATAGCTTCGTATGTTGGATGATGCTCTGGAAAGTTACTCCCTATGTCTTTTCTAGCTATTTCAAGGGCTTTTTCTTGTAAGGCGGTTGCAATGTGTTGCCAGCGATTAGTGGCGCCTTCTTTGCCGGTTATTTTTCCAAGCCCCATTTCTGTTTTTGCAACGGCTTTTTCTTGTTGAACTAATTTATAGACTGATTGCAGTTCTTCAAAACTTTTCACTCTGTTTATGTTAGTGATAATAACATCTGCCCTGGTATTTAATAATTTTCTAAACTTACCTTCAGAGAATTCCTTCTTTAATTCTTCAAATTCAAACTTGCTCAATGGTTTTGCTACGCTACGTACTTTATCAGCAGGCCTTATTCGTTCTTCTATTTTGGGCAGCATGACGCTTTCATAAAAACCCATAAGGGTATTGCATTTTTCTTTTTCGGTGGGATAAATTGAAGTCACTAAAGTTACAGCGGTACGCGCTACTTCATTTGGACGTTCCGAATGCGATAAAAACATTGGAATGAAATCCAGATAGCTAGAAGAAGGGTAAACAGGTTGTGAGTTTTCATCTTTGTAACGCAGCGCTAAAATAGGCATGTACTGTTTTGCGGCTGCCTCTTTTAATTTATTGGTTTTAACATCTACCCAAATCACGTTTTCCGGTGGAATATAAGCAGCTTCACAGTGTTGTGAAATATAATCCAAACTTGGACCATGATGAATTTTAATATCGAATCCCTGCTGGGTAAATGAACCTGCATTGACAATTAGAGCTTCAATCAGCTGTCTAATTTCGTTGTCATTATATTTATCAGATATGAAAATTAAATGAACCTGATCATTTTCTTTAGCATAATTTATTAATTTTTGTAGTGCAGCTTCATGAATCGGGGTGGCTGAATTTGTAGAATCAGGAGGGTGAAATAACGCATCCATATCCAACACCACAAGTTTTCTTGCTTTTTTTTGTTCAGGTGGGTTGCTAGGGCGTTGCATAAATACTCCAGTTTTGTTTACTATTTTTAATTATAGAAGCATAAAATAATTCTTATCACTTGAGAATCTCTTTCTCTGGTGGTGCTTATTACGAAATGAAATCTTTAATATTTATATAGAACAATGACTTAAGCGACTATTACGCACTCGTTAAGCTTAAAAAATACGATTATACTATTTTTAAGGGTTAAATTGAATCGAGGAAACGCATTCACTGCGATAATGATGAAGGATTTCCGGTGGGGTTTTCGCCTAGAGGAATCGTGATTCTGTCGTCTTATGAATGGTGCGAACTCAAGCTGCACCATTCATAAGATGGATATGTTATTTCTGCAAAACGTACTGCCCGGGTGCATCTTCCAGCACGGGATAACCTGCCTTTGCATTCCCTAAACTTGGCGGATCAATTTTGGCCTGTGAATGATGCGCCAACCATTTTTCAAAGGCGGGCCACCAAGAACCTAAGCGTTTCTTTTGCTGATGGTACCAACTGTCTGCATCAATGTAGCGGTCTTTCTCGGTCAAGTGAGAGATGCGATAATAGCGTTTCGTGGTTTTTGACGGAATGCTAACAATACCCACATTATGGCCGCCGCTGGTCAACGCAAACGTCACGGGGCTATTTGCAAGCAAATGAATCTTGAATACGGATTTCCAAGGTGAAACGTGATCGCGTTCCGTTGCAACCACAAAAATGGGAATGTGAATATCAGACAATGCAATCGGTTTTTCGTGTACTTTATATTTTGCTTCAGCGAGTTGATTCGTTAAAAATAAATTACGTAAATATTCAGAATGCATGCGATACGGTAAGCGCGTCGCATCGGCGTTCCATGCCATCAAATCATTTAATGGTCTGCGGTCTCCTAAAAAATATTCTTTGACCATGCGTGACCACACCAAATCGTTCGAGCGCAGCATTTGAAAAGCGCCCGCCATTTGATTCGTATCCAAATAGCCTTTATCACTCATAATGTGTTCTAAGAAACTAATTTGGCTATCATCAATGAACAAGCCTAATTCACCTGGTTCAGAGAAATCCGTTTGGGCAGCGAATAAAGTCATGCTCGCTAACCGTTCATCGTTTTCACGTGCCATGGTGGCGGTTGCGATGGCTGTTAATGTGCCGCCTAAACAATATCCTACTAAATGAACTTTTTGTTTGGGAATGATGGCGTTAATCGCATTTAATGAGGCCATGATGCCAAAGTCTAAATAATCATCCATGGTTAAATCACGATCTTCAGCGGTCGGATTTTTCCAAGAAATCATAAATACCGTGTGTCCACGCCGCACGAGATAACGCACCAAAGAATGCTTGTGTGATAAATCTAAAATATAATATTTCATGATCCAAGCAGGTGTAATTAAAACCGGTTCTGCATAGACCTTATCGGTTGTAGGAGCGTATTGAATTAATTCGATTAACCGATTGCGATAAACCACTTTACCGGGTGTTACGCCAACATTTTGGCCCACCACATATTTTTCCGCACCAAATGGCGCTTCGCCTGCTTGTTGACGACGGTAGTCATCCCAATAATTTTCAAAGCCACGGAATAAATTTTCACCCCGTTGTTTCACAGTTTCATCTTGAATTTCCGGATTCGTCCACATGTAGTTAGTGGGGGACAACATATCTAAAATTTGGCGCGCGCTAAATTCCACTATTTCTTCATGATGTTTACTCACGCCACGTACATTAGTCGTCGCGGTTTTCCACCAGTTTTGCGCAAACAAGAAAGATTCATAAATGCTGGCGTAAGGAAATTGCTGCCAACGAGGGTCGGCAAAACGGCGATCTCCTTTAGAATGTGGCGGGGTCATTTCACCGCTAGCATCGCCGGACAGGTGATTAAGAAATTGTTGTGTGATATTCGTGCAATATTGGCTGTAAAGTTTCCACAATTCAAATTGCTTGCCGGGATGCGTGAGCAAATGAAAAGACCAATCTAAATAAGCTAAAGTGGGTGTTAGAGGGGAAAGACCTTTCGTCATTCGACCCACCAATACTTGCATAGATCGATCGATAGAATCGGTGAATTGCGCATTTAACTCTGACCATTGCTTTGGCATTTCCATGACGGCATCCTTCCATCCCTGCCGCGACAACGAAACGGGAGAATGCTGTTGTCGCGGATGACTACTACCAGTTAGCGTGTCGCTGATTCCGTTGCTTTTTCAGCGGCCGCGCTGACTTTTTCAGTCGCTTTGGCTAATGCGGAGTTGTAAAGTTTCAACAGGTCTTCGACATTTTCAAGATTTAAGTGTGCGATCTTTTGCACATTGTCACTGAATGCATTCAAGTATTCATTGGTGCATTCTTTTTGAAACGTGACAAAGTCTTCGGGTTTGCGCAAATTCGTTGCGCGGCGTAATTGGTCCGCAACAATTGAGCAGCTGTCATTAATAATTTCCAAATGACGTTCGGCGGATTTGCGCAGAATGTCCGTTGAAGCTTTACCTAATGCTTGCACCGGCGCTGTAATAGAGTGGTTGAAGTTCAACCATTGTTCAATGTGTTCTTTATTCATAACTCACCTCAAATTTATTGTGCAGTGCAACATCTACACTATTAATGTAGTTCATATGGCGTAACTTGTCAAATGGATGCATATAACTTATTGATTATTTTGAAAATATTTTTAGGTGCCGCTTGGCATCCCGCGGCGATACCCACCGCCTACTTATCATCCGGCTTCTTCCCCGAATTTTTAAGCAGCATATTTTGAAAACTTAACCACTGACTCTGTAAAAAATCACTTTGTTTCGATAATAATGACAATGACTGCTCTAAATATTGCCGAAAAATATCCTGCGATTTTTCATTATAAGAACGAATTAAGTCTTGCAAAATAGGCGTTGTGAAAATAGGTTGAGACGTGTTTTCTTCTTCACTAATAATCTGCAACAACGTACTTTGCGTTAAATCTTTTTGTGTTTTTGAATCCACGACCACAAATTCCACGCGATCAAGCACTAATACTTTTATATCGGCTAACGTAATATATTCGCCGCGTTCGGTATCATACAAACGCCGATTAGGATATTTTTTTATAATGCGTTTATCGCTCATAATACCATCCTTAAAGCATGTAATGACCACCATTAATCGGAATGTTCGCTCCCGTAATATAAGCTGATTTATCATCCGCTAAAAAAGCCACCAAGCCTGCGACTTCTTCCGGTTCAGCAAAGCGTTTCATGGGAATTTCTGCGAGAATTTGTTGTTGAATGGCTTCTGGCACAGCGGCAACCATTTCCGTTGCGACATAGCCGGGTGAGATAGTGTTAACAGTAACGTGGAATTTTGCTAATTCTTTCGCGAGTGATTTCGTAAAACCGTGCATGCCTGCTTTGGCGGCGGCGTAATTGGCTTGGCCACATTGACCACGTTGGCCGTTAATGGATGAGATATTAATGATGCGACCAAATTCGCGGTCACGCATAATGGGGATAATATCGTGTGTCACGTAAAATATGCTGTTTAAATCGGTGTCGATAACAATGTCCCAATCTTCCTGCGTCATTTTATGGCAAGCTCGATCGCGTGTGATGCCGGCATTGTTTACTAAAATGTCGATGGGGCCAATGTCTTTTAAGACTTTAGCGACCATGGCTGTTGCGGATTCAAACTGGGTTAAATTTCCATAAGCGATGTCGAAGGTATAACCTTCAGCGGCTTGTTTTTCTTGCCATGCTAGAGCAGATTCTTCAGAGCGGGAATAAGCTGCCACAACGCGTACCCCACGATCGTGCAAAAGCCGACATATGGCTTCGCCGATACCACCCATTCCACCTGTGACTAATGCTATCCGTTTCGTCATTGTAGTCATTCCTCTCTTGACTCTATTTTCGCCCATAGCTAATCTTGTTGCCACTTCTTTTTTTTCTATCCCTATTAGGTGCAAAAGCCTAATCCAGACTAACACAGGGAGCTAGACCTTTGAAAATCATTGATCGCTTCGAAATTCCGTATTATCAGTATTTAAACGAATTGGACCAAATAAGTGACAACGACTCGCCAATTGCTAAAGATATTGACACTTTAAAAGCGTTATATCGTCTGATGGTCTTGGTGCGCACCATGGATACCAAAGCCATTGCCTTGCAGCGTACCGGCAAATTAGGCACCTACCCGTCAACGCGAGGCCAAGAAGCAGTATTTGTTGGCATTGGGCATGCGATGGCCAAAAGCGATATTTTTATTCCCTACTATCGCGATATGGGCACCTTGATTCAGCGCGGCGTTAAATTGTCACAAATTCTCTTGTATTGGGGCGGTGATGAGCGCGGTAATGTTTTTACGAAAGACAGTAAAGATTTTCCCTTTAGCGTACCCGTTGGCAGCCAACCCTTGCATGCAGCGGGTGCGGCTTATGCGGTGAAATATCGCAAAGAACAAAACGCCGTTGTTACCGTTTGCGGTGATGGTGCGACGTCACAAGGCGATTTTTATGAAGCATTAAATGTTGCCGGTGTTTGGAAGCTCCCCGTGGTATTTGTGGTGTGTAATAACCAGTGGGCTATTTCCGTTGCTCGTGGGGTACAAACTGCTGCGCAAACCCTCGCGCAAAAAGCCATTGCAGCTGGCATTATCGGTGAACAGGTGGATGGTAATGACATGATTGCGGTTGAAACGCGCATGCAAGCTGCCTTGGAACGCGCTCGTAAAAATCATGAACCCACTTTGTTGGAGATGGTTTGCTATCGTCAACACGATCACACGACAGCGGACGATGCGAGTCGTTATGAAACCAAATCCGTTCGCGAAGAAGAATGGAAAAAAGAGCCCATCGGTCGATTGAAGCGTTATCTTGAATCGCTCAATGCTTGGAATGCAGAAGATCAGCAGACCCTTGAAGCGAAATGTGCAGAAGAGGTGGATGCAGCCGTTGCGGAATATTTAGCGGTGCCGCCACAACCCCTCACCAGTATGTTTGATTATTTATACGAAACCTTACCCGATATTTACGCCGAGCAACGCCAAATCGTTGCCGAGAAGGAGGTTGCTGTTCATGGCTGAAATTACTTTAGTAGAAGCAATTAATCTCGCCCTTCAGCATGAAATGGCGCGTGATAAAGATGTGATTGTGATGGGTGAAGACGTTGCGAAAAACGGTGGTGTGTTTCGCGCAACCGTTGGCCTTTTAGATAAATTTGGTAAAGATCGCGTGCTGGATACGCCACTTGCTGAATCCATGATTGGCGGCATGGCGATTGGGATGGCAGCACAAGGTTTAAAACCGGTGGCTGAATTCCAATTCATGGGGTTTATCTATCCCGCACTAGATCAAATCATTAATCACGCGGCGCGATTACGTAATCGCACCCGTGGTCGTTTAACGTGTCCAGTGGTTTTTCGCGCACCCTATGGCGCTGGCATTCATGCACCAGAACATCATTCTGAAAGCACGGAAGCGTATTTTGCCCATACACCGGGTTTGCGCGTGGTTATTCCTTCCTCTCCTGCGCGTGCGTACGGGTTGATGTTGGCAGCAATTCGTAATCCCGATCCCGTTATTTTCTTAGAGCCATCGCGTTTGTATCGTTACGCAAAGCAGGTGGTGAATGATGATGGGCAAGCAGCACCCCTTGATGTCTGCTTTACACTTCGCACCGGCTCCGATGTTACGTTAGTGACGTGGGGTGCCATGTTGAAAGAATCGTTAGCGGCCGTAGATACCTTAAATAAAGCGGGAATTTCTGTGGAATTAATTGATGTTGCGACGATCAAACCCTTGGATATCGCCACGATTTTAGCTTCCGTTGAAAAGACTGGTCGGTGTTTAGTCGTGCATGAAGCGGCATTAACTTGCGGTGTGGGTGCCGATATTATTGCGCAAGTTGCTGAAAAAGCCTTGTTCTCGTTGAAAGCGCCGCCAGAACGTGTCACCGGTTTTGATACCATTGTGCCGTATGCGCGCATGGAAAAACATTATATTCCCAATGAAGAACGCATTATTAATGCCGTGCAGCGGCTGATGGAGTACGCATGAAAATCTTTCACTTGCCCGATTTAGGCGAAGGTTTAGCGGAAGCTGAAATTCGAGAATGGTACATTAACGAAGGCGATGTGGTGAAAGTCGATCAGCCGTTGGTTTCGATGGAAACGGCGAAGGCGGTTGTTGATGTGCCATCCCCTTATGCCGGAAAAATTGTAAAGTTGCATGGTGGTGCCAATGAAATTATTAAAACGGGCGCTCCGCTCATCACGTATGAAATGGAAAATGCACCGGTTGCAAAACCAACGGGTGATAAAGGCACTGTTGTTGGTAAATTAGAAACCTCAGAATCCAATTGGGATGACGGTGATGTGATTGTCGGTGCACCAAAAACCACGACACAAACCGTGCGCGCTATGCCGGCGGCGCGAGTATTAGCCGCTGAACTTGGCGTCGATTTAAATGCCATAACAGGTAGCGGCCCACAAGGTTTAATTACCGTGCAAGATGTCAAAGGGAAATTGGGCCAAGGCCAACGTCTTGAAAATAAAAATCACTTTGCGACTGATGATGTTGACGCGGAAAAATTACATGGCGTGCGTCGTTCAATGGCCTTGGCGATGGTTCAATCGCATCAAGAAGTTGTCCCGGTCACGATTTTTGATGAAGTTGACATCAGTCACTTGCCAGAAAAAACCGATTTAACCGTACGCTTATTGCAAGCCATTGCGGTAGCCGCAGCAGCAGAACCTGCCATGAACGCGTGGTTTGATGGGAAAAATTTATCACGCAAAATGAGCAAAGCCGTCAATGTGGGTTTGGCCGTTGATACACCGGAAGGGTTATTTGTGCCGGTGATTAAAAGTGTTGAGCAACAATCGGCAGAAAGTTTGCGTGTCACAATTGATACTTATAAACGTGATGTTAAAAATCGCAGCGTCTCACCAAAAGATTTGCAAGGGGCAACTATTACCTTGTCTAACTTTGGCATGATATCGGGGCGTTACGCTACGCCGATTATTGTTCCGCCGGCGGTTGCTATTTTGGGATGTGGTAAAAGCCGCATGGAGCCCATGGTTAAAGAGGGCAAAGTAGTAGTAGGAAAGCGTTTACCATTATCGTTAACGTTTGATCATCGCGCTGCAACGGGCGGTGAAGCGACTAGGTTTTTAGGTGCATTGATTAAAGCGCTGGAATCTTAAGAAGAGGTTCCTCTCCCGCTTGGCGGGAGAGGAATGTCGGTTTATAAAGCTAACTGGTTTTACTTTGCTCCAAAATCATATCAGCCGCTTTTTCTGCAATCATGGTCGTTGTGGCATGCGGATTACCCGTTAAAATGATGGGGAAAATAGAAGCATCCACTACCCGAATACCGCTCATGCCATGTACTTTCAGCTGGGGATCAACAACAGCCATTTTATCGATGCCCATTTTATTTGTTCCTACCGGGTGATGCTCTGTAGAAACAAATTCTCTAATATAATTTATTATTTGCTCTCTGCTTTGAACATTATCACCAGGAAGATATTCACTGTGACGATGTGGTTCAAAAGCACTCTGTGCTAATACATCACGAGCTTTTTGTATACTGATAATCAAAGGTTCAATATCTCTTTCATCAGATAAATAATTTGGATTGATCAGAGGATCTGATGAGGGATCAGCATCTTTCAATGTCACCTCTCCTCGGCTGTAAGGATGAAGAAAGGTATTCAAAATAGTGTAACCATAAAACTTCATAAGGGGTTCGCCCGATTCGCCAGGATGAATCATTGGAACAAAATGCCATTGTAAATCGGGAACCAACAGCGCAGGATCAGACTTAATAAAAGCAGCGCCTTCGCCAAATACGCCCGAGTACGGGCTCTTTTTGAAAATAAGATAGCTTATAAAATATTTTAGATTTCTAAACAGTGCACTAAAATGAAAGCTATGAGCATGCTTGGTTTTCTCGATTACACTGATGGGCGCATCGATATGATCTTGTAAATTTTTACCAACGCCTGCTAGCTCATGTACTATTGGAATATTATGTTTTTGGAGTTCATCAACGGGGCCAACGCCAGATAGTAACAATATTTTAGGGGAGTTATACGTGCCCGCGGAAAGTATCACTTCTTTATCACAATATAAAATTTCTTTGGTCTTGTTTCTTATTATTTCAATCCCTTTTGCGCACTTATCTTCAAATAGAACTTTAGTGACTTGAGCTTTTGAAATAATGGTGAGGTTTTTTCTTTGCTTCGTATCTGACAAATAAGCATGAGCACTATTAACGCGCTGTCCATTGTGAATCAAAACATCAAATAATCCTACACCTTCAAGATTATCGCCATTATTAAAATCATTATTAAGAGTATAGCCAGCTTGAAGCGCTGCTTGCAGATAAGTTTCAGTTAAAGGATTGGGGTTGGCAAGGTGATTGACTTTAAGCGGTCCATTTACACCATGAAAAATATTTTCGCCCTCAATATAATCCTCAGATTTCTTAAAGTAAGGAAGCACTTCTTTAAAAGACCAACCCTCATTGCCTAGGGAGGCCCAGGTATCAAAATCAGAGGGATGGCCACGAGCATAAATGAGGCCATTTATAGCTGATGTCCCACCTAATAATTTTCCCGTAGGAACACCAATGGTGCGGTCGTGACAGAATTTTTGGGGTGTTGTTCGAAAATTCCAAACTTTAGTTTTAAATAAAAAAGGTAACAAAATTGGCATTTTTGTTAAGGAGTCTTTTAAAAAAGGACCTGCTTCAACTAAACATACACGCCATTTGCCATCTGCTGAAAGTCTGTTTGCTAATACGCATCCTGCAGACCCAGCGCCTATAATAATATAGTCATAAAGCTGTGAATTTGCGCTTTCCATAATTGAAATGCACTCATATGTGAGACATATGATATTATTATACTATAATAAAATAAAATGGGTGGGTGTTATTTTATGGGAAAAACATTAGGTCCAAGATTATTATTTAAAGGTCTCATAAACGATCCTTCAATACTTCCTCAAGTAATTGGGGACTCGGAAGATATTATCTCAGTCAAAATTCCATTTTCAAACACCATTCATGTCGTCACACGACCAAGCGATTTAAAACATTTTTTTTATGACAATGCATCAAACTACATAAGAGATGCTTCTGTCATTAAAGGGGTGCGTGATGTTTTAGAAGGTGGCCTCGATGAGCCTGCCGATAATTTAGCTAAAGATAGCAAAATCATAATGGATTCATTCACCGCTGAAAGAGAAAAACTGTTTTCTGAATCGATTATCCAATCATTGAATAAATCATTAGAAACTTGGAATAAGTTCACCGACCGAAGCAACGCTTTTTATGTGGAGCAAGAGCTAACAATACTTTTTACACATGTTTATTTGGATGTTTTACTGGGTGGTGCGAAGCTTAATAATGTACCAGAGGTTGCAACGTTAATTAATAGTCTCTTTTACACCTTCTTTCCAAAATATTATTATTTGCAAATTTTAGGTAAAATTCCGGGGCCATTTACTAAAAAATACCAAAGATATCATGAGAATAAAGCATTAACCTCTAAACTAGGTAGACAATTACTTGAATCCTCGTTTGCTTCAGCTCCCAATCGATTTAATTTAATGAGAATCATGGCTAAACAATATAATTACCCTGATTCATTAGAAGACATGACTGAGTCCATGAAGCGACATCTTTCTGGGAGAGGTTTCGCAACGCTTGTTTCTGGTACGCACAACATGGTTGGTACACTAACCCATATTTTAATATATTTGTCTTTAAATCCAGAGATTGCAAAAGTAATACGTAACGAAATTAACGATGTTTTAGGAGATCGTGCGCCTTGTTACGAAGACTACGAAAAGCTCGTCTATACTCGGGGCGTTTTCTTAGAAATGCTTCGAATCCAACCGGCATTATTAAATATATTTCGTGTTGCATTAGAAGACGATCTAGTCTCCGGTATTCGCATTAAGAAGGGAGATAATATTTTAGTTCCTGCATTGGTGACACACAAACGCCAAAAATACTGGGATAATCCAGAGGGATTTGAACCCAGAAGATTCGTAACAGGCCTGACTCCTCAGCAGAGTTTACTTTACCTTGGTTTTTCACATGGCCCTCAATCCTGTGTTGCTAAACGATACTCATGTATTCAAGCCGTTTTTTTTCTAGTTATTCTTCTAAGACGTTTTGATTTATTTTTAACACCCAACCCTGCATTGCATTACGACCAAGATCTACTCTTCTTCGCACAACGGCAAAATACTAATGTGCAGATGTATGTGGATAATGTTAAATCTTAAATGGGTTTTGGTATATCAGTGCTATAATTTTGCTTAAAAAGCATCCATATTTAGTTATTAATGATTTAAAAAAACAATTATTAATAATTTTATGAGAATCAAGAGCTTAAGTGAGTATTGACGTTGTTATTTTATTTTACCTCTCGTTTTAAAGTAAAATAAATAAAACACCACTTCGCTAAGGACAGGCATGTTCCTCTATTTGATCGCCTCTAGCATTGGTCTTCTCATTGGTGTCTGCGTGGTTTGGTATTATCTTTCCTCCAAGCATACGGGAGCGCTTCAGCACACTATTGATGATTTAAACCAAGAAAATCATGATGGGCAAATTCGCTTTGAAACCTTATTTCAACACAGCACCATTGGGGTTGCAGAATTAGATTTATCAGGGGGCTTTTTACGCGTTAATCAACATTTTGCAAATTTGTTAGGATATACCGTTGATGAATTACGCGCGCTTAATTATTTATATTTACTTGAGCGTGAAGCCTGTAATCAAGTGCAATTGCATTTACAAAAAATGCTCGAGAATAAATTAGATTGTTATTATGCCGATCAACAATGCCAGCGCAAAGACGGCAACATTATTTATTTGCAAATTTCACTAGCTATTATTCGTTATGTTGATGATAAACCACCGGTGTTAATTTTACATGCCGAAGATAAATCGCAAGTTAAACAAGCAGAAGAGCGCTTGCGTTTGCTCGCTTATCACGATCCCTTAACCGGTCTTGCGAATCGCAATAAAATCGAGGAATTCATCAATCATATTTTAGCAATCTCACGGCGTCATGAGCAGGGTTTTGCCTTAATGTATGTTGATATTGACCATTTAAAAAATATTAATGACACCTTATCACATGAGGCGGGTGATTCAGTATTGCAAATTGTGGCCGAGCGCTTAAAAAGCGTGGTGCGTAATACGGATATGGTTGCAAGATCTAATGACGATGAATTTGTGTTATTAATTACTGACGTTCAAAAAGTGGATGCGATCGCACTCATCGCGCAAAAGATTTTAAATGTCATTATGCAAGCTATTATGATTCAAGGTAATGAGGTATATGTCACAGCGAGTATCGGTATCAGTCTTTATCCGCATGACGGTCAAACGACATCGATCTTATTTAAAAATGCAGATTTAGCAACAGCCCGTGCGAAAGAGCATGGCCGAAATACCTTTCAATTTTATAGCGCTGAATTAACTGCAAAAGCACAAGAAAAATTATTGGTTCAAAATGAGTTGGCGCATGCGCATGATAAACACGAATTTTATTTAGAGTATCAACCCAAAATTAATCTAAACTCACGCCAAATTACGGGGGTTGAAGCATTTTTACGATGGCAAAATGCGGAAGGTAATATGGTCGCTCCTTTGCAAATTATTCAGTTAGCCGAAGAGAGTGGATTAATTATCCCCGTTAGTGAATGGATCATGAAAACGGCTGCTCATACGCTTAAATCCTTACAGGAAAAAGGGCTAAGCGGATTAAGCATGGCCGTGAATTGTTCGCTTTTGCAATTTAAGCAAAACGTTTTGGTGGAGCAAATTTTAAGGACATTGAACGAAACCGGCATTTCTCCAAATTGTTTTGAAATTGAAATTACGGAAAGTGTGGTGATGAGTAATCCTGACATGGCACTACGCATTTTGTACGCTGTAAAGGACATTGGCGTGCAAATTACCATTGATGATTTCGGCATGGGATATTGGTCGCTCAATAATTTACGCCGTTTAAGAATCGATCGTATCAAAATAGACCGTTCATTCATCAGGCAAGTTACCACTGATGAAACTTCCGCCGCCATCACGCGTGCTATTATTGCCATGGTCAAGAAACTCGACATGAAGTGTATTGCTGAAGGCGTTGAAACCCGCGAGCAGTATCAGTTTTTAGAACAAGAAGGGTGTGATGAAATTCAAGGGTTTTATATCACGCAGCCGTTAAACGCGAATGCCTTAGCGCAATTTATAAAACATCCCGTGCCCGCCGCAGAAGCCGTTGCACTACATAAGGACGTCCTATCATAAAATGTTCCCGCTTACCGATGGGATTGTATCTTTAGCTAGTTCTGGTATGTTTACCTAGATATTAAGCTGAGTTTACCGCTCGCGGTGAAATGGATCGCTACCGTGGTGTGTCAAAGAAATATCCGGAACACATCAAAGTTGCTTTGTTGCAGTAACTTTCTGGCAGCACTCCCAAAAAGTGATGCTTTATAATGGAATTAACATGAAACGTATTATTGCTCTCGTTGTTTTTTGTAGTGCTTTGGGTTTCTATTTTTTATTCCAGCAAAACCCCCACCCCGATGCGCATAAAAACATGGTTTGGATTAATGGTGGTGAGTTTTTCATGGGAAGTAATACTCGCCTAGCTAAAAATAACGAGCGGCCGATGCACAAAGTTCGTCTCAGTGGCTTTTGGATGGATCGAACCGATGTCACGAATGCTGAATTTACGGCTTTTGTAAAAGCGACCGGGTACGTGACGACGGCTGAACGTCAGCCAGATTGGGAAACATTAAAGGTGCAATTATTTCCCGGCACGCCAAAACCCGCAGATGATCAATTGGTGCCAGGAGCACTGGTCTTTGTTGGCACCACCGAAGCGGTTAATTTGGATGATTATGCAAAGTGGTGGCGCTTTATTCCGGGAGCGAATTGGCGTCATCCCAATGGCCCTAATAGCAATATTATTGCTAAAGACGATCACCCCGTTGTGCAAGTTTCCTATGCGGATGCAAAAGCCTATGCAAAATGGATCGGTAAGCGTTTGCCAACTGAGGCGGAATGGGAATATGCAGCACGCGGTGGATTAACACAAACCAATTATAATTGGGGCGATGAGTTTAGGCCGAAAGGTAAAACCATGGCAAATACCTTTGCCGGTTCACAGTTTCCTATCATCGAGCCGGGTTATAAAAATAAAATTGGTACAACAAAAGTGGCGAGTTATCCGCCGAATGGGTACGGTTTATACGACATGGCGGGAAATGTGTGGCAATGGGTGGCGGATTGGTATCGCGCCGATGCGTTCGAATTAGAGGCAAAGCAGAAAATGGTTGCACTGAATCCAAAAGGCCCTAATGCAAGCTTTGATCCTTATGATAATAATGCTCCCAGCGATGCGCCGAAGCGCGTTATTCGCGGCGGATCATTTTTATGCGACGAAAATTTTTGTATGAGCTATCGGCCAAGTGCTAGACGTGGAGTTGATCCTTATAATCCGATGTCACATATTGGTTTTAGGTTGGTAAAGGATGATTAATTGCTCCCTACGCGATAAACAAGCTAAAGCCGTTTGCACATTACATTTTACTTTAAACAAGATGCGACGAACCATGAGAGAAATAGATTTTAAAATCCGATTAACTAAGATTTTTCTTTTCATTATATTTTTTATTTCACCTGATTGTTTTGCTCTAACTCAAGATGAAAAACTTTGGTTTGCCATTAATTCACAACAAACATTAAGTGAAAATAAAAAATGGCTTTCTTTTATTTATTCTCAGTTTAGGTTGGTTAACAAATCTCATCCCTGGCAAGCTGGATTATTAGAGGGAGGGGTGGGTTATCGTTTTATTGATAATGGAACGGTTTGGTTAGGATATAGATGGACAGGGCACAACCCTTATGATGGATTTTATCAAGAAAATAGGTTATTCCAGCAGTTGATCCAACAAAAAGAATTAACTAACTCGGATCGAATTATTTCACGTACCCGATTAGAAGAAACACAACGCAGCAATAGTAGCGAAATTTCATTACGCTTAAGACAAAGAGTTGCATTTGAACTAATGCGCGCAACCTTTTCAAAAATATTCCCTTTAATATACGATGAAATATTTTTTCAATTAAAGAATACCCATTACACCCCAAATAAATTAATTAGTGAAAATCGTATATTTGTTGGTTGTAATATCTATGTGCGTGACAAAAAATGGTGGGAAATAGGCTATATCAACCAGTTTCAAATGCGCACACCAGAACGTCACCAAAATACCCTAAACCATATCGTTTCTTTCACCTATAATTTTTCCTAATTTATTTCTTTAATGCTCTATGATTTGCCAGCCTCATGCTTGTGTTCTTAACAGCCGCCGCATGATTTTATTTGAAGCCGTTTTAGGCAGCTCTTTCACAAACACCACTTCCGAAATACGAATTAACGGATTTAAATTCGCACTCAAGTGCTGCTGTAACTCGCGTAACACGGAGGTTGCATCAAGTGGTATTTGCGTTGCTGCATAAATCACTAAACGATTAGGCCCTGCTTGTGGCGGCGCAATGGCAACTGCGGCTAATTCTTGAATGCCAGTCACACCCACTAATGCACGTTCAATTTCTGCGGCACTCACTTTGATGCCACTGATTTTCATCGTGTCATCCATGCGACCTAATACCATATAATGGCCATTGCATGAGCGCCGTAATTGATCACCGTGCCTTCGTAGCAAATTACCGTTAGATAAGCGTGGCATATTTTCATAGTACACATGAAAATGATCCGCGTTTAATAGTTGCGTCGATAACCCCAAGGCAGGTGGAATGAGCGCGACTTCACCTTGATTGCTTGGTTCGCCATTTTCATCTAACAGAACAAAAGCAGAACCTAAAGCGGGACCGGTAAAAACCGAAGGGGCATTTTCTTCAATTAACGTGCTGGTAATATAAGCACCGCCAATTTCCGTGCCGCCACAATATTCAATAATCGGTTTATAACCTGCAAGCGACATAAGATATAACATGTCTTCTGGATTAGAACATTCACCGGTCGAGCTAAAGCATTTAATTTTCTGCCAATCCAATTTTTCCATGCAGCCGCTTTTGCGCCAAGCGCTCACTATTGTTGGCACTAAACCCAGCATGGTGACACCGGTCTTGGCGATGAATTCGCCGAAAGCGCGATCTTTTGGTGCGAATGGATAAATGCTTAATGTTGCGTGATTAATAAGTGCTGCAAAAATTAACCATGGCCCCATCATCCAACCTAAATTGGTGGGCCAGGCTAACACATCCTGTGGCTTGATATCTTGATGGAAGTAAGCATCGCTTGCCGCTTTAATAGGGGTTGTGTGATTCCAGATAATGGCTTTGGGCTCACTGGTGGTGCCAGATGAAAATAAAATGGTACACGGTGTCAATGGATCGACGGTGACGGCAGTAAAATCCGTGGTGGGTTTTAAAAATTGTTGCCAAGTTAAATCGTTGCCATTTAATGTTGCATCCACCGTTTCTTTTGCCGGAACAACAATGGTTTGCCAAGAGCGATTAGGAATCCCACTGATTTTATCGTAAAGCGCCACTATTTTTTCTCCCCAAAGCGAAACATCTTGGGTGAAAAAGCCTTTCGCTTTCGTAATCTGCAAACGGGTTGCCATTTCTTTTCCAGAAAAACTATCGGCAATACAAACCACCACCCCGCCCATTTTGAGAATGCCAAGGTAAATGGCTATGGCATAGTGCGTCATGGGCATGGCAATGCCGATCGCATCGCCTGCTTTAAAACCGTTTTCGACTAAACTCGCGGCAATTTGATTGGAGAGTGTATTTAACGCCGCATAAGTGAGGGTTTTCTGTTGACGCGTGTGATCTAAATAAACCATCGCAATCTTAGCAGGATCAGCTTGAAAACAGCTGTTTACGATATTCATACGCGCACCGGGTAACCACGCTGGATTTTCGATGCCTGCACTTAAATCGCAAATAGAATGGGGTTCTTTTTCAAACGCAATATTCAGTGTGGCAATGACGGATTTCCAAAACGCCGTATAATCCTCAGCCGCAAATTCGCGCGCACTTTGCAAATCGGGCAACTGATGCCGTTGTAAAAAAGCGGCTAAGTTAGTTTTTTCTGGGTGTTGCGGTTGCCAAGCCGGAGCTAATTCCGGATGCTCACGCCAAGTGGGGTAGCATTTTTCATAAATGTAATGTTGTACTGGGAAGGAAAATTGCGTTAATTCAGTTTTGTCGAGTTGAAACCAGGCACGTTTAGCGTCTGCTGCTTCACGGAAGTGACTTTTCAAGTCCATGCTCAAACGAGTGGCCGCATTTTCAGAAAGTCCGAGGGCGATCAATTCCATAATCTCAATATCAATTTCCATGGCAGTCCATTGTTTTACTTAAAACCGCTTATGTTACACTAGCCGGCTAATACTGTCATCGGGGTGTCATTTAAGGAGCGGTAGGCAACGCAATAACCGTCTTCGCAATGGCACTTCTTATAACGAGGTATCCAAATGACCAAAAAAGCCATCATCCTCCTATCCGGCGGTCTAGACTCAGCGACCTGCCTTGCCATTGCTAAAGCAGAAGGCTTTGAATGCCATGCCCTCAGTTTTCACTACGGTCAAAAGCACAATGTGGAAGTTGAAATGGCAGTGAAGCTCGCGGCTCATTACGGCGTGTCGCACCAAGTAGTTAGCTTGCCTTTGTTTAATGAGTTGGGCGGTTCATCTTTAACCGACTCAACATTAGACGTTCCTGATTTTAAAGACGATGCCGCTATTCCTAATACCTATGTGCCTGCTCGTAACACCATCTTTTTATCTTGCGCGCTTGCCATAGCCGAAGTCATCGGTGCGCAAACTATTTTCATTGGTGCCAATAGCATCGATTATTCCAACTATCCCGATTGTCGCGAAGATTATTTAAATGCATTTAGCGCGATGGCAACACTGGCCACTCGTGCGGGGCGAGAAGGACAACCTTTTAAAATTCACGCACCGCTTTTGCATTTAACGAAAGCGGGCATTATTCAAAAGGGCATCGCACTTAACGTGGATTATGGACAGACGGTTTCCTGTTATCGTGCGGATGAGAAGGGTGCTGCTTGTGGGAAATGTGATAGTTGCACGTTTAGAAGGAAGGGATTCTTAGAAGCGGGTGTCGCAGATCCGACTTTGTATCAATAAAAAAGGGGTGAGGGCGCTTTGTTTGCACGACAGCTCCACTCACTCCCTCGTTCCCAACCCTTCTCCCCATGACTGGAGAGAAGGAAGCTTTAGTACGGATTAATCCAACATGCCGTATTGTTTCAATTTTTTCCGTAAGGTGCCGCGGGAAATACCCAAAATGTTCGCCATTTTCACTTGATTGTAATGCGTATGATTAATTAACACTTCTAACAAGGGGCGTTCAATTTCTTCCAACAAAATGTTGTAGAAATCGACGGGCTGCTCGCCGCCAATGTTAGAAAAATAATTACGCAAAGTGTCTTTAACGACTTGTTTTAGGGTAATTGTTTCTAGATCTTCTGCTAACGCCATTTTCTTATTCATGCTTGACTCCATCTTTACCATATCAATCATTCCCTGACACATACTAAACACCTTAGCTATCCGAAGGTGAGTTAAACCCTGTAAATGGGATTATGACATTGACTCTTCGAAATCATTTTCCGAAACGGAATCATTTTGGTTGCTGGATTGGTAATGATCGTGATCACCGGTATGTGATTGATCTTGATGTGATGGGGAGGTGTTGTAGGTCGCTTTTGATTTGCGAGTTGCTTTCGGTTTGGATTTTTTCGCTACCAACATTTTGGCTTGTTTGGACCACTCTTTGTTAAATTGTGATAAACATTTGCCTAATGCAATGCATTTTGCTTGTTGTAATTGCAATGCATCAATGGATTTTCCAATGGTTTGCAATTGCTTGGATAAGTCGGTATGGCTGCGACGGGCTTCAGCATGCAATTTTTTAGCTGTTTTAAATTGTTTTTTAGCGCTTACCGTTTTGCCACCAGCCGTTGTTTTGATGCGACCTTCTAGTGATTTAATCAAAGAGCTGCATTGAGCAACCGCTTTTTTCACTTTCATTTGGTTTTGTTTGTGGCTAGCGATTTCTTTTTTAACATGAGCCGCTAATTTAGCTGGGGTGCTTGAAAATTCTTTTTCAAGTTGCATTAAGTGATTGCCAGCAACTTTTTTCACTGAGGCGCTGTTGCGGCGTTTCATGGGAGTGCTGCGTTTGGCTGGTTTAGCCTTAGCTGAGGTTTTACGGGTCTTACGTGCCATATCTTATATCCTCTGAGATCGGTTGACTTAGGATGTTAAAATTTAACACCGATGTGCTTGAAAAGTCTACTAATAGGATAAGGTTTTACCACCCCACCTTGCGAGAAATCCATCAAGCAATGATTGCTTTCAGTCCAATTAGTCATTAAAGTACCATCTCAGCAACCTATATAGGTGGTATGTGTTGGTGATTAGAAGGTATTTCGAATGACAAATGCGAGTCTAAAAGAGCAATTACAAGCGGTAGCGGGTCAGTTGGATGCAGTACCAAAACAACGTAAAGCGCCCGAATCAAAACCGGCCCCGCATCAAAAATCGCGTCCTCGCCCACCTGTGGCGCGTGAAGCAAAAGCCAATCCGAATCCAAAACCCAAATGGTTGGATTATGTTCAGTATGGTGTGGAATTATTACGCGCCTACTTCCCCAATTGTTTTAAATCCATGAAAGAAGTGCAGCCCCTCAAAGTGGGTATCAAACAAGACTTAGTATTACGTCTTAGCACGGTTTCACAATTGGTGACTGAAGATAAAGTCTGCATGATTAAAAGCTTAGCTTATTATGTGAATACGCATGCCTACCATAAGAGTGTCGTACCGGGCCGTCAGCGCGTCGATTTAGACGGAAACTCAGCTGGAACCGTTAGCGAAGAAGAAGCGCGCTATTCAACCGATAGACAACAAGCCAAACAGCTCGCTAAGCAACAAGCAGAACAGCGTGATAAGCAGCCTGCTATGGAAGTAGTAGCTTAACTAATTGTTTATACTCATTACCCTTCAAAAAGCGAAGGGTAATGAGTAGGCCTATGGTTGTATGAGTGGTGCGAATGAAATTCGCACCACTCACCAAAGGGGAGAATCGCGATTCTCCCCTTTGGAAACCCCATCGCGTGGGGAGTACTGCGTGCGAATATTTTAAATTGTATAAACACCAAAACGAGAGTCTAACAATATGGCTTCATCTTCACGTCGAATTTCGCCGTTCTTATTATTTATGCTCAGCATGAACGGTATCATTGGTTCTGGTTGGTTATTTGCTCCTATGTATGCCGCCAAAATCGCAGGTCCCGCAGCCATTCTCTCTTGGTTAATCGGTGGTATCGCCGCCATTTTAATTGCCCTCACGTTTGCAGAATTATCAACCATGCTGCCCATTGCAGGTGGAACAGCCCACATTCCGCAATTAAGCCACGGTGCATTTGCGAGTTTCTTATTAAGCTGGATTGCCTGGATCACCTCGATCATGTTGGCGCCCATTGAAGTGCAGGCGGTGCTGCAATACGGTTCTTTGTTTTTACCTAGCTTGACTCATTTGGTTAATGGCGTGGCGACCTTAACGCCCATCGGTTATTTTGCAGCGGCTTTGCTGATGATGAGTCTGTGTCTCCTAAATATATATAGCTATCGCGGCTTGATGCGCTCTAGCATTGTTATTTTCATCTTTAAATTCTCCATCATCCTCTTAACCATTTTTACATTCCTACAAGCCCGTTTTAGCCCCAGCAATTTCGCAGACTTATCTTCTAGCGTAGTAAGTGGTCAAGGTTGGCACGCTATTTTCAGCGCCATTGCAACCGGCGGTATTGCTTTAGCGTTTAACGGTTTTAAAAGCGGCGTGGAAATGGCC
Source organism: uncultured Coxiellaceae bacterium (assembly GCA_964597435.1). Classification (GTDB taxonomy): domain Bacteria; phylum Pseudomonadota; class Gammaproteobacteria; order DSM-16500; family DSM-16500; genus Aquicella. The sequence continues at coordinate 202,465 of CAZQXH010000002.1, forward strand.
GGTGAAGCAAAGAAACTCAGCATCGCCATTCCACTTAGCACGGTCGGTTCCGTATTAGCGTGTTTAGGTTTGTACTTGGGTTTACAAATTGCCTTTATTGGCGCGGTTGATCCCGCTGCATTACAAAATGGCTGGCAGAATTTAAACTTCACGGGTGATATTGGTCCTTTTGTTGGTTTGGCAGTGAGTTTAGGTTTAGGTTGGTTATTAAAATTACTTTACACCAATGCAGTGGTTTCACCGCTTGGCGCGGGTTTGGTGTATGTGACTGCGACTGCGCGCATTTTATATGCCATGAGCCGCATTGGTTATGTTCCTAAATTTTTATCCAAGTTAAATCGGCATCGTTTCCCCATGTGGGCAATTGTGGTGAATTTTGGGTTTGGTATGTTGTCTTTTTTACCGCTGCCAGGTTGGCAAGCAATGGTGAATTTTTTAGTTTCTGCTATTGTCATTACCTATGCGATGGGCCCGATTGCCTTAATGTGCTTACGTAAATCGCTCCCCGATCAAGCACGACCCTTCAAGCTGCCCGCAGCAGGTCTCATTTGCTTCTTAGCTTTTTTCTTTTGTAACTTATTTAGCTTCTGGACGGGTTGGGATACGATTTCCAAATTAGCCATTGTGCTTAGTGCTGGTATGGTATTGTTCTTCCTAGCTTACTGGCGTGGCAAAGTGAATTTGCAGGCGCATGATTTGCGAGCAGTAAAATGGTTGGCACCTTATTTAATTGGTTTGGTATGCTTATCCTACTTAGGTTCATTTGGCGGCATTAATGTATTGCCGTTTGGTTGGGATTTCGTCGTCATTGGTCTCTTTAGCTTAGTCATTTTCCAATTGGCTTTGCAAAGCCGTGCCGACATTTCTTCTGAAGCGGTTGCAGAATTTTTAACCGCGGAAGCAGCTGCGTTAGAGCAGGGCTAAAAGAAGAAGATAAAGGATGAAGGTAAGTCCCCTCTCTCGCTTGCGGGAGAGGGATAGGGTTGAGGGCGTCAAGGTTCAGCATTCGCTTACTCGCTGACCCTGCTCCCCATTTCCGGGAAGCAGGGTGCTGAATACAACAACTACACGGAGGTCTCATGGATAACGATTTGATTAAAGTTAATACACTCGCCAATGGCATGGTGCAGTTAAGTTTAAACCGTCCCAACCAATTAAACGCGCTCAGTCATGCGCTGCTCTTACGTTTACAACAACTCCTTACTGAAATTAAACACGATAAAACTATTCGTGGTGTTTTATTAACCGGCGAAGGCAAAGGCTTTTGTGCTGGTGCTGATATTAGCGAATTAAAACCGTTACAAGGTCAGGATGGTTTGCGATTTGCTGAGTTTGGCCAACAAGTCATGCGTCAATTAGAAATGTTAGGTAAACCGAGTATTGCTGCCATTCAGGGGTTTGCATTTGGTGGTGGTTGCGAATTAGCCATGTCTGCTACTTTGCGCATCGCTTCTGAAAAAACTCAATTTGGTCAGCCAGAAATTAAATTAGGGGTCATCCCAGGATTTGGTGGCACGCAACGCTTATCACGTTTAATTGGGAAAGGCCGCGCGCTAGATATCTGTTTATCAGGGCGACGTTTTAGTGCGGAAGAAGCATTACAATGGGGTTTAGTGAATGAAGTAGTGAGCCAAGAGGCTTTGCTAACTCGCGCCACCGAACGCTTGCAAGAATTAGTCCAGTTTAGCCCCGTTGCTTTACAAAGCATTTTAACGACCATCCACCAAGGTTATGACCTGGCGTTAGAAGATGCATTGGCATTAGAAGCCAGTCATTTTGGTTTATGCTGCACCACCAAGGACAAACAAGAAGGCGTGAACGCCTTTTTAGAAAAACGCATCGCACAATTTTCAGGAGAATAAGTTTGAGCGAAGTTTTATGTTCGGAACTCGGGCCATTGGGAATTTTAACCCTCAATCGCCCGCACGCGTTAAATTCGCTGACCCACAACATGATTCACTTGATTAGTAAACAATTGGCGTGTTGGGCGCAAACTGACGCAATTAAGGCGGTCGTTATTAATGCCGTGCCAGGACGTGCTTTTTGTGCGGGCGGCGATATTCGCCAAGCTTATGAAAAAGCCATCGTCGGTGATCCAAGCGGTGTGGATTTTTTTGCGGATGAATATGCCATGAACCGGCAAATCTTTCATTATCCGAAACCGTACATTGCTATATTAGATGGCATTACAATGGGTGGTGGTGTTGGAATATCCATTCATGGTTCCCATCGCGTTGCGACGGAAAACACTGTATTTGCTATGCCAGAGACGGGCATTGGTTTTTATCCCGATGTGGGCGGAACCTATTTCTTACCCCGATTGCCGGGGAGAAGTGGTTATTATTTAGGGTTGACGGGCGCCCGTATCAAAGCAGCTGATTGCCTGGGGTTAGGCCTTGCGACCCACACTCTGCCGAGCGCTGATATAGCGCAATTACTAAACGATTTAGCCAAATGTGATTTTGCAGAAGATGCCAATGTGGCTGTCAGCAAAGTGCTAGGCAATGCCCATACAGCAATAACGGATGCGCAATTGCCACAGCATGCGAAAGAAATTGATCGGTGTTTTAATAATGAAAATGTCGAAAACATTTTATCCGCACTGGCGGAAACGGAAACGCCCTTTAGCCAGGAAACTTATCAAACCCTGCTAAAAAAATCCCCCACTAGCTTGAAAGTCACCTTGCGCGCACTGGAACTCGGTAAAACCTTAGACTTTAATTCAGCCATGCAACACGAATTTCAGTTAACGAAAAGGTTTTTAGCGGGACATGATTTTATTGAAGGCATTCGCGCATTATTAATTGATAAAGACCAAAAACCTTTATGGCGTCCTGACAATTTAGCTGCAGTAAAGCTGCAGGAGGTTGAAGAATACGTTAAGTGAGGAGCGAAGGCATGAAATGGTTGACTGAGAAAAGCATGATTGGTTTTATTGTTTCTCTAGCCTTATTCATGGATGCGCTAGATGCAACGATTATTAACACCGCCATCCCTGCGATGGCGGCGAGTTTACGTGTGTATCCGGTAGATTTAAAAATCGCCCTGATCAGCTATTTATTAAGTTTAGCGGTTTTTATTCCCATCAGCGGTTGGATATCCGATAAGTTTGGCATAAAGCGTGTCTTTATTTTTGCTTTAGCTGTTTTTACTACGAGTTCGTTTTTCTGTGGTTATGCCAGTAACTTAATTGAATTAGTTTGTGCCCGAACGGTGCAAGGCCTGGGCGGTTCTTTAATGTTACCGCTGGGTCGTTTAATCATTTTGCGCACGTTTAAGCGCCATGAATTAGTGCAAGCCATGAACGCGGTGATCATGGTCGTAGCAATTGGTGTCATGATGGGGCCTTTGGTTGGCGGTATTATCACGGATCATTTGTCTTGGAGTTGGATTTTCTGGGTCAATATTCCTGTCGGTATTTTCGCCCTGGTGATGGCGGCGCGATTTTTAAAACCCGTTCCACCGCAAGCTGTGCAACCCCTCGATTTTATTGGTTTTATTTTATTTGGTGGAGGCTTAGCTGCTTTAACCTTTGCTTTGTCTGATTTAAGTGAATCCACGGCGGATGAAAAGGTGGCATTAACTATTTTGGGTATTGCCATCAGCATGTTGGTTTTTTATTTTTTGCGCGCAAAAAAACAAGCTCATCCCATTATTGATTTAACGTTATTTAATATCCGTACTTTCCGCATTTCTATGTTGGGCAATCTTTGTGCCCGCTTGGGTTTTGGTGGTGTGCCGTTTTTATTACCTTTATTGTTGCAAGTGGGTTTAGGTTATAGCGCTCAATTAGCAGGTTTGTTAATTGCACCCATTGCCATTGGTATCATGTTGGTTAAAGCAATAGCGCTCCCCATCATGCGTTGGTTTGGCTTTCGGTGCTTACTCATGGTCAATACTTTCTTAGTGGGTTTTGCTTTGTGGCTATTTCAATTGGTGAATCAAAGCACCCCGCATGTTGTTATTGCTTGCCTAACGTTTGGTTTTGGATTTTTAATTTCCTTGCAATATAGCGGCATGAATTCCCTGGCCTATGCAGACATTGCTCCCGAGCAACATAGTGCGGCAACCAGCATCATCAGCACCATGCAGCAAATTTCGCAAAGCATCGGTGTTGCCCTTAGCGCACTGCTGTTACGTGTTTTCTCAAGCTTAACAAGCAATGATTTTGCCTTAACCACTAACGTGTTTCACCATGCTTTTTTAGCACTCGGGTTCTTAACGTTTCTCTCCACTTTGATATTTGTTAATTTAAAACAAGAAGATGGGGCAAGTATGCTGACGGGCCCTAAAAAAGAAACAGCTGAAGTGGAGCTTTAAATCAAGTAATTACGCAAAAGCACTTTGATCGTCTATACTTAAAGTGAAATGAGAATAGAAAGATAAGGGTGTTATCATGATTATACAAACTATGTTATTTCTTACGTCTCTAGCTTTTCTTAATTTAGCCTACCAAGAAACCTATCGACTTCTATCGTGGTGTCCTCAGCAGAAATCATAAATAAGATAGTTAAATAAAATTTCCTAGGTTTAAGGAGGCTGCTATGTTGCCTGTACAAATTAATATGCGTAAAACGGACGATTCTCCAGTGCTCATGGAGCAAATCCAAAAAAATGCCGAAAAACTGACGCGGTACTATAAACGTATTACACATTGCCGTGTGGTGATTGATTATGAGCAAAAAAACCAACACCGCGGTAAAATTTATAATGTAAAGGTCGAGTTGGATATTCCTGGTCGTGAGTTAATGGTTACGCGAAAAAAAGGCGAGGATGTGTATGTCGTGGCACGTCTTGCATTTGAGGTAATGAAGCGTCAATTAGAAGAGATGGCCCGCAAACGTCATGGTCGCACGAAAACCCATGCAGAAGTGGTGTTTGGTCATGTAACGCGCTTAATGCCACATGATGGTTATGGATTTATCGAGGACGTGGATGGTCAAGAATACTATTTTAGTTTGACTAATGTGGCCTTTCCAAACTTCGAGCAATTAGGGGTTGGCGATGGTGTTTATTTTACGGCAGGCGCGATTGGCGATAGCCATCAAGCGCAACACATTAGTCGTGCTAAAAATCATTGTGCTGCTTAAAACCAGGTGCAACGGCCCTGCGTAGACGTAGGGCCGCTCCCCCCCTTAATTACCCTCGCTCAACTCTCAATGCTAATAAACCCTTAATATCTTTATGTTAAATTTCTAGCATTGAATCACTTTTATTAAGCACATATATGCTACGAAAACGCGTAAATTACATTATGTATGATATCGACGGTTGTCTATATCATGCCTCGAAGGATGGTAATCCAGAAAATTGGTTAATCCGAACAAATTCTGATTTACTGTATCAACAAGTTAGACGGATTCGCAGCGAAAAATTCGATGAGGTTATTGTTGCTTACGATACGAATCGTCAGGATTTTGAGATTGATGGAGTGAATGCCTTCGTGAATGGGAATGGATCATTTACCCCAGCACTACCCATGATGCAAAACTATTTAGCGGCACGTTCAAGCTGCCAGGTGTCAATGAATCCTTTCTTGACGACCGATTTATTTCATGATGCGGCGATAGGCCAAACCTATGAAGGGATTTTGGCTTACCAGCGTGATTACAAAAAATACTCATTCAATTATAGACAAGATATCTATCAGCATGCTTTTAACAGAACGCTAATTGATCGAAATAAAATTTTAATCGCTTTAACGCATGCGCATCAGGCTGCCATTTTAAACCCAGACGCAGAAGAGATTGTCATGGATTTTTACGATGATATGTCTGATATTTTAGATGAACTCAAGGCTTTTTTTACAGCTAATACCGATTTATTGCCGAGTAACATTGTGCTGAATTTGCATCGTTATGCCGGTGGAAAGTCTCACCAGGAGAAACCAATAAAAGGTACGGGTAGCATTGATAGGCAGTATGAATGGACCGCACGTTTATTGGTGGCGATGTTTCAACCAGAACCGGTGAAGTTAAATGATGTTGCTGACTTAATAAAGTTCCATCAAGACAAAAGCAACTATACTTCAACTCAGGCTAAACCCAAACATATCACGATTACGGCAACTAAATTTGCCGCTCTAAAAGGTTCCTTCAATCAATTTAGACAGAATCATTTTGCCCATTTACCAGCAAACCCTGCATATCATTCCCGTGTGAATTACACAACCGCTGTGGCTTTAAAACAAAAAGAATTATTACGGCCAACGTTTCCGCTTGAGGTGGCATCAGTTAGTTTGAAGGATGAAAATTGGTTTGATGTGAATAAATCGACCCATCAGTTTATTATTCGTGAGCTGGATGAATATATTAAAAGACGTGAAAAAAATAAAAATAGCATTGGCTATGATTATTTTTTAACGGTGGACAAGATTAGACTAGCAAGAGATTTTCGTTATGAAGTAACACAAACAAAAGACTGTGAAGGACTATTAAAATTAACCACAGATTTTCAAGTGCAAAATAAGAAATTAGAACAGAGAAGAGGCAAAAAATACGGCCTATTTACCAGCAGTGGCTTTAATAAGCGATGCGGAAAGATTGAAGATAAATTAAAGCAAGAGCCAAAGCCCAAACCCGGCGTATAGTCATGGGTCACATTGGTTGCTGCCGCCTTTGGCTCTCGCAAGGACGGCAGCTTGAGTTTTGCTTAAACACTTGCAAACTCTATTCCCCCTCCCGATAATCTCCCCTTTCCGTCAAAGGACGAATTTATTCTGTGGAGGCATCATGAGTTTAATACAGCGCTTACAAGCAATTATTGCTGAATACGATTTGCTCAAACACCCTTATTACCAAGCTTGGTCAAACGGTCAATTAACTAAAGACATGCTACAGCGCTATGCTTTGCAGTATTACCATCAAGTTGAACATTTTCCACGTTTTATCTCGCGAGTGCACAGCAATTGCCCAGAAATGCCGGCGCGCCAGGCATTGTTGGAAAATTTAATGGATGAAGAATTGCAGGGCAAAGATCATCCCTCATTATGGCGTCAATTCGCTCATGGGTTAGCCGCAACCGATGCCATGATTAAAAATGCCGAATATATGCCGGAAACCAAAGCCATGGTTGATGTCTATTATGATCTGGCAAATAACGACTGGAAAGATGGACTTTGTGCATTATATGCCTATGAATGCCAAGTGCCTGTCGTTGCTGCTTCTAAAATCGCTGGGCTTAAATCTTTCTACGGCATCGACGATGCAAACACCTTAGAATTTTTCACCGCCCATCAAGCATATGACGTGGAACATTCCGCACAAGTAGCTGAACTGATTGAACAATATGTTGATCCACAACAAGCAGAAGTGGCAACGCGCACGGCTGCAAAAGCCTTGTGGAATTTCCTTGATGGCTTATGCGCCAAAGAAGGCATTGCCTGCCATTAAAGGGGAGAAATCCAGTATAATGGAATAATCGATCACGGAATGGATGTTATGGAAGAGCCAACCAAGAACGATTACCATTTTCCTGCTCGCAATAGCTTTTGGTGGTTTGGTGTGCCGATTGCTATTGCGATTACTTTTTTCGCTTGCGTCTTCATTTTCTACGCTAGAAATTATGAAGACCGCCATCTCAACCAGCAAATCGTAGAAGCCAGCCAAATTATCAGTAGCCCAGTTAGTAATAGCGTGGAAAATTACGCCTTGGGCATTGAGCGCATGGGGAAGCGTTGGGAGGCTGCGGGTGGAATATCGGAAGCGCTTTGGATAGCGGATGCAACGAACTATATTATTGATAATAAAGTGTTTAGATCCATTGCAATAACTACACCCGATTTAGTGGTGAAATGGATTGTGCCTGAGTCACGAAGAGAAAAATACGTTGGATTAGATATTAAAACATTGCCAGGCCGCGTCGCATTATACACAGAAGCAAAAAAAAGCCCTCAGGTCACTATTTCACCGATTCTTAAATTTGTTGATGGAACAGCTGGTTTTGTCATTATCAAACCACTTTATATTAATAATACGCTAAATGGTTTTATTAGTGCGGGCGTTGATGTGCAACGCTTATTTAAGCACTTATTAGGTAAGGGGTTAGGCAATGATTATAATGTTGCGATTTACCAAGGTGGAAAATTAGTTTATGCCGTTGGTAAAGATGAAGCAATGAACCGGTACCGTGTTGTCCGATTCATCAAAGTCATGAACATGCAATGGCAAATTGTTGTTTCACCCACGGCGGCAATGGTCAATAAAGCGAATACCGAATTACCTTTGGCCATTTCAATTGGCGCGCTACTCTCTGCCATTTTTATTCTTGGCTTATTTTATTTTTATCAGCGTTCTCGCGAACTTGCTTGGCGAGCGTTGCAAATGAGTGAGCAAAGTAAAAAAGTAGCTTATCGTTTAGAAAAAATTATTGATACGGTCAATGAGGGATTTATTGCCTTTGATGAGCATTGTCGCATTATTGATTGGAACCCGTACGCGGAAAAAATATTAGGTTGGAAAAAAGACGAGGCGCTAGGCAAAGATGTGCATGAACTAACGATCCCGAAGCGCCACATTGAAGGATTGCGCGAAGCCATCAAGCAAATATTAAGCGGACAGCAGAACGAATTATTTAATCACGAAGTGGAGTTCAAAGCATTACGTCGTGATGGGCGTGAATTTACCGTGGAAGTGGTAACGGTGCCTATTTGTATTGATGGTAAATATACTTTTCAGTCGTTTATTCGTGATATAACCCAGCGGAAAAAAGCAGAAGCGGATCAAGCGCAGCTTGCTTCCATTATTGATGCATCGGATGATCCCATTATTAGCATGACCACCAATGGCACTATTTTAACTTGGAATAATGGCGCCGAACATTTATTTGGCTATCTGGCGGATGAAATTATCGGCAAGCAAGTACAAATACTCTATCAACAAGATGAAGTGAAAACAGTAGAGGATATTTTAGAAAAAGTTGGCAAAGGCATGCATATTACTCAAGCGGATACTGTGCGCCTTACCAAAGAGGGTAAATACATTTCTGTTTCCGATTCTTTCACACCTATTTATGATAAAAACGGCAATGTCAGCCGAATTTCATCTATTATTCACGATATCAGTGACCTTAAAAAAGTGGATAAGATGAAAAATGAATTTGTGTCAATTGTCAGCCATGAATTACGCACCCCGCTTACTTCCATTCGAGGTTCATTAGGATTGTTAGTTAGTGGAAGATTGGGTGAATTAAACGAGAAATCGAAGCAATTAGTGGATATTGCAATTAATAATTGTGAGCGTTTAATCCGCTTAATTAATGATATTTTGGATGTGGAAAAAATTGCTGCAGGCAAAATGCAATATTACTTTAAATTATTAGATTTAGAAGAATTGATGCAAGATGCCGTTGCCATTAATCAAGGAATGGCGGTTAAGCATAATGTGGAATTACGGTTGGAGAGTGAAAAAGGTTTGGAAGTGTATGTGGATTATGATCGCTCGATGCAGATGATGACGAACCTTTTGTCAAATGCCATTCGCTATTCGCATAAGGGCGGTGTCGTAACGATTAAGACAACCGTCAATAATGATCATGTGCGTATTACAGTAAATAATTTCGGTAGTATCATTCCAAAAAGTTTTCGTGAAAAAATATTCGGTAAGTTTTCTCAAGCTGATTCCTCCAATACTCGCGAAAAAGGCGGTACGGGGTTGGGACTTAACATTACCAAGTCTATGGTTGAAAAGCACGGTGGCCAAATTAGTTATGATAGTGATGAGCAAAACGGCACTAACTTTTATATCACCTTACCATTAGCATCACGTCATCATGCGCCAGAAAAGGAGCTGAGAAAGGCGGTTGTACTCGCGCTGGGTTGTGATGATGAACTGCAAGACTTACTGCAATATGCTTTAGGTGGAAACATGTCTGTAATAAAAGTTGCGACTCTCAAAGAGGCCAAGCATGCATTAAAAGACCAAAAAATTGGTTTAATTATTGTAAACAATGCGATCTTGCGACAATATGAAAACGCGCTATGGCAAGCGTTGGCAACTCAGAAAATAATTCCCATCATCCTGTTGATTGATGACTCAAATGAAGAAGCGGTGTTGCCGCCGAGTGTAGATGCCTTATTAAAAAATACGCTCAATTCAGACATTTTTTTACAAAAAGTACAAACATTGCTACATGATAAAAGGAATATACATGCCGCAACTGAATAAGATTGTCTGTATTGAAGACGAACCAGACATTCGTGTGGTAGCCGAAATGGCACTCGCCGATATTGGTGGTTTTGAAGTAAAATGTTGCGAGTCAGGTAGGCAGGCACTGTATGTGACACAAGAATTTATCCCGGATCTCTTTATCGTTGATGTAATGATGCCCGGTATGGATGGCCCTCAGACGATAAAAATGTTACGCGCACAACCGGCACTTGCTGATATTCCTGTTATTTTTATGACTGCCAAAGTAGAAACTCAAGCACGGGAAGAATTAATGGCACTCGGTGCAATTGGCATTATTACGAAACCTTTTGATCCTATTACGTTAGCTGAAATGGTGCAATCAGTATGGAAAAAACAAGAATGGACGACAAAGGCGTAAAAGCAGTGGAGTCACTGCAAAAGCTAACGGCCTGTTACGCTAAGCGCTTACCTCATTTGGTTAAAACAGTCGAAGAATTATGGGAAAAGCAATTAAAAAAACCGAATGATGGTGTGCTAACCGAATTGGTATTGGCAGTACACTCCTTAAACGGTACAGCAGGAACCTATGGTTTTAAGGGTATTCATGAGTTAGCAAGAGAGATTGAAAAAGAATTAGGAAAGTATGTTAATCAAAACAATGACAGTCAACTTATTCAAAAGATTGAGTGCCTGATTGCAGACTTACAACAAATTTCATATGTCGACAGTGTTTCTTCTTTTATGCCGCAATGGCAATCATTTGAAAAGCAAGTCGTTGGGTCCTGCTTAATTTATGTGTTATTACCTGTCAATACTGATCACAGTGTTATTACGCAACTCAATTTTTTTAAATATGAAGTTAAGTTATTGGAGAGCGTTGACGCATTAATGGATGCCGTTCAACAAACAAAGCCCGCACTATTGATTATTGATATAGATTATTTTGATCGACTTTCTTTAGAGGCTATTCAGCAACTGAAAGATGCTTTGATTAGCATTATTTACATCGGTGATAGCGATAATTTGGAAGCGCGCTTGCAGGCTGTGCGGTTTGGTGGCCAAGGGTTTATGGGTAAGCCTTTAGATATTACGGCTTTGCTGCGTTTAATTGATAATATTTTTCAGGCGCGTAATTTAGAACATGAGCGCATTTTAATTGTTGATGATTCCGAACATTTAGCCGAATATTATGCCTGTATTTTGAATGAAGCAAAAATGCTAACCAAAATTGTTAATAATCCACTACACTTTCTTTCTGTCTTGCAAGAGTTTCAGCCGGACTTGATTTTAATGGACATTAACATGCCGCATTGTAGTGGTGTGGAATTGGCGCAGGTGGTTAATCAGCAAGAATCGTTAAGCAGTATTCCCATCGTTTTTCTTTCAACCATTAGTGAGCGCACGAAACAATTAGAGTTATTAAGTATTGCGGGCGATGATTTTTTAACGAAACCCGTTGAGCCTAAACATTTATTGGCCGCAGTACATAATCGTTTGCTGCGTATGCGCATGCTGCGTTCACGCATGATGCGTGATAGTTTAACCAACCTTTATAATCACACCATGATTTTAAATCACTTGGATAGAGAAATTTTGATTGCCGAGCGTGGTCACAATCCTTTAACCGTTTGTTTAATTGATATCGATCATTTTAAGGCGACTAACGATAATTATGGCCATCAAGCCGGTGATGCCGTTTTGCGAAATTTAAGTAATTTATTGCGTACGAGCTTACGTAAAACAGACTTGATTGGGCGCTATGGCGGTGAAGAATTTTTAATTATATTACCCGATGCAGACCTTAAGCACGCTGAAAAAATCATTAACGATATTCGGATTGCATTCGCTATTTATCCGCATGATTTAAATGGTCAAACGATTCACTGCACTTTTAGCGCCGGACTTGCGACGTTGAAAGATTTTAAAACCAATTCTGATATGGTTAAAGCCGCTGATGAAGCACTCTATCGTGCTAAAGAAGCAGGCCGCAATCGTGTTTGCCTGACAGAGGTTAATTAATCGTGACAATTGATAAAAGCACTCCCATTACGGATTTGGCAATGTATCAAACCTTATATCAACATTCCATTTCTAATCCGGATCAATTTTGGGCTGAACGCGCTCAGGAAATGTTAACGTGGCAAAAATCCTGGAGCCAGGTAGTAACAGGCAGTTTTAAAAAGAATGATGTGCGCTGGTTTGTTGATGCAGAATTAAATGCTTGTGTGAATTGCGTAGATCGTCACTTACCCGCATTAGCAAATAAAACAGCGATTATTTGGGAAGGGGATGAAGCACATGAGCGGCAAACATTAACTTACCAAGCATTGCATACGGCAATTTGTCGACTAGCCAATGTGCTTAAAGCGGAAGGCTTAAAACAAGGTGATTTTGTTTGTATTTATATGCCAATGATACCGGAAGCAGTGATTGCCATGTTGGCTTGTGCGCGATTGGGAGTGGTGCATTCGGTTGTGTTTGCTGGTTTTTCCCCAGAATCATTACACTCACGCATTGAAGATGCGGAATGCAAATTGGTCATTACGGCCAATGTGGCTGTGCGCGGCGGAAAAAAAATTCCGTTAAAAGAGAATGTGGATAAAGCGCTAGAAAAAAATCGTTCGGTTAAAACCGTTCTGGTTGTCGCTTGCACGGAAGAGAAAGTTAATTGGAATGATGAGCGTGATCAATGGTATCACGATGCGATTGCAAAAGTAGGTGATACTTGTGAACCGGTACAACAAAACGCCAATGACCCCTTATTTGTTTTGTATACCTCAGGTTCAACCGGAAAACCCAAAGGAATTTTGCATAGTACGGCTGGTTATTTAGTCTATGTAGCCAGCACCTTTCGTTATGTTTTTGATTACCAAGCGAACGACGTTTTTTGGTGCACGGCCGATGTGGGTTGGATAACGGGCCATACGTATAATGTGTACGGCCCACTCTGCAATGGCGCGACCATTGTGTTATTTGGCGGTGTACCGAATTATCCAACCCCGGCACGTTGTTGGGAAATCATTGATCGCTATCACGTTACAATTTTTTATACTGCACCCACAGCGATTCGCGCATTACGTCATGAAGGTGATCAATGGTTGCAAAATACTTCGCGGAATTCTCTCAGAATTTTAGGTTCAGTGGGTGAACCCATTAACCCCGATGCTTGGGAGTGGTATTTTAATTCCGTGGGTGAAAGTCGTTGTCCGATTGTTGATACGTGGTGGCAAACGGAAACGGGCGGCATTATGATTAGCCCTATCCCACATGTCACCTCGTTAAAACCGGGTTCTGCAACGAAGCCACTTTTTGGCATTGTACCAAAGATTGTTGATGATGCAGGAAAAGAGGTGTCTGCAGGCCAAATGGGTTCATTAATTATTTCAGCACCGTGGCCTGGTATGATGTTAACGGTTTATAAAGACCACGAGCGCTTTATCGAAACGTATTTCAAAACCTACCCGGGTAATTATTTGACGGGCGATCAAGCCATGTGCGATGCAGAAGGAAATTATTGGATTTCTGGGCGCAGCGATGATGTTATTAAAGTTTCAGGTCATCGCATTGGTTCTGCTGAAGTCGAAAGTGCTATTATTGAAAATGATAAAGTCTCTGAATCGGCTGTCGTTGGTGTGCCAGATGAAATTAAAGGCCAAAGTATTTACGCTTTCATTACCCTGAAAAAAGGCAATAATCCAAGCGATGCGTTGCGCAATGAGATAATTAAAACCGTCCGCGATAGCATGGGCGCAATCGCTGCACCCAAATACATTCAGTGGGCAGACGCTTTACCGAAAACCCGTTCTGGAAAAATCATGCGCAGAATCTTGCGAAAAATTGCCTGTGGTGAAATAGAAAATTTAGGTGATTTAACAACGCTTGCAGACCCAACGGTGGTTAAGGCATTGATAAAAGACCGGATTAGTTTTTAAATTAGCCCCGTCTTTGCAGCGCTAAAATGTTTTCCATTCTTTTTTTAATAAAATTCAATTAATATCATTTAGGTGATTTTACTGGCACCCAAGGGGAGAATCGCGATTCTCCCCTTTGGAAACCCCATCGCGCAGGGAGTACTTCAAGTTGCAAAAAGCGCATCTTGAAGTACGAATTGTATTTATTTATTTATTTATTTTTTTTTCTTAAAACAATAAAAGGCAAGTTTATGCAAAGACAAACTACACATTCCCTCTCAGTTCGAGTGCCTTCAAATAGCTACAAGTTAGAATTCATAGCCGCATATGAAGGTAATGATAAAATTATTGCAGTGGCCGAGTTGACTTCTCGCGGTGGCTTAGAACTAGGTTTCATGACTAGGGTTAAAGCAAGTTTCTCAATCAATCAGACTCAGATTCGATCTAAGCCCATTCAATATTATGTCCTGAATAATTCTGATCATGAAGAATTTAATTCTAAGTCATATACCGTGGTTAAAAGTCTAGACGGTATAAGTGAACTCACAAAAAATATGATGCAAATATTTACCGTTGATAATAAAAAACAGCAGCTTTCTCCAAAATAATCAATGTGCATAATCCATCTCAAAAATTTGGGGCCTAATTCGGCCCCACTTCATTATTTATTCCAATCAAAATATCAAATTGAGTGTTGGAATGACTAGATGCCGCTCATGGCTGCTAGGCTTTACGAAAAAATGAATGCCGAGTGATCCAGGATTGGTAGCAAGGTTAAAGTACCTAATACGTTTCCGATATCATCGCTCTCCTCAGACTTGCAGCCGATTAAAATATCCTTATCAATGATAGACGTATCAGCCACAGCACCTAAATTATCGGCTGATTGACACAGAATAACGAGCGCAGTTGTTTAAAAAAGATGCTTTTTGAGCAACCGCCTCGTATAATAGCAAAAAATACACAATTCAGAGGAATTATGATCGTCAATTTGGCTTTCTATCGCCCAACGCTTTTATTTAATAAGCAATTTGTTTCTTTCACCTTACTGGGCCTCCCAGAAGATCAAGATCCGCTATTGTCTTATTGCAAAGAAAAAAAGCTTTATGCATTGCGCGAAAAACTAGTAACCAATACGCCCTTAACCTGGTTGGAATATCAGGCACTCTATGCTGAACTCTCAGCGGTCATCGTGCCGGATGAATTGCTTCCCAATGAGTTGCACCCCATCATAAAAGATATTCATGAAAGTACGCTGCGTCATCCTTATAAAGAAGCTGATATTGTGTGGCAGACCCCTGATAATTTTATGGAATTACTGAATGAGGAGAATAATGTTGTCGAAGTACCTCGTCCAAATCACGGTCTTAGTCACACCGTGCGAGGAGCCGCCTATATTCCGCGTATCATTCAATACGTTAAAACCCATCTTAATCCTGCTTATATTGCCGCATTTGAAAATTACACGCCAAGACGCATACGCTTGTTACAATTGGCCACGCTTTTTAGAGTCGTGGGCCGGAAAGATGAAACGGGTTTATTGACGAATGTGCCTCGCGCCCAAGAAATTTATGAATCTTATCGGGCTGCCAGCGCTGACGCTTTTGAAGACTATTGTAAAGTTAAGTTACGCGATTGGAAGATAAGTCCTGCAGAAATTTTGCGTTATAAGCAGCTTATTTATAACATGGGAAATCCTGCCGTTTATCAGCAAGATATTACTTGGCTCATGCATCAAAATTCGGCAATAACTGTCTCTGAAGCAGGCTTTTTATTAGATAATTTTTTCTTACATTTTGCCCATACGCTGGATGCTTATCGTTATCGTGATGATGCGTATGAAATCTTACAAGCGTTACATTTAGCGCCATTTTGCGTTCCAACCAAAAATGAAGCCGATGATTTTGAAGAATTGTTACAATTCCCCATTCATTTATTAACAGCAATGGGTGATCGAATTATCATGGGGAAAAATAAGGTCCCATTATTTTCTCGTGACTACGATCCAGAGAAAGTGGCACAAAATAATGGTGATCCACAATTCGCCATTGCAATAGTAAATACTTTTTCACAGTCGGAATGTAATGCACCATTATTGTTAGCTGGGCCTAGAAATCGCTCGGAAGCAACGATTGATTTGCAAAATTTAGTTAATGATTTATTAAATCCTGCTGTGGAAATTAAAATTCAATTAAATGGTTTAAGTGAAATTGAAGTATTAACTTCGCATCATAAAAATAATACCAAAACGCATTACAATGTGACGCATATTCTATGGGGTCTACCTGATTTTGAACAACTTACCTTTACCGACCAAGCATTGAAGGAATATGAAAAACAGGTAAATAGCAATAAAACCCATTTAAAAGCAGTATTGGAAAATGCCAGCGCTACTCCCAGTGAAAGTGACTTTTTAAAACAAGATCCTTTACTGCGCCATTCTCATTTAAGTTACGCAGAAAAACTTGCGATCAACCAATACACGCATGATGAAAATTATTATTATATTAATTTTATATTACGTTATGGAAAACCTTCCGATCAATGGCATTTATCTGACCCTATTTTATTAAATATTATTCAGGATACGTTATTAATTAGTGCTATTGCCTCATTTGGTCTTAGTAAGGTTCCAGCAGGAGAAATACTGCCGCTAGGCCCGACGCAAATTTTAAGTCGTACTGAAGTAGAAGAAGATAATGTTGATATTATGCAAGAGCGCGAGGAAAATATTAGAAAAAATATGCCAACAAGGCAGTTAGGTTTTTTTAGCACGGCAGAACGTGCCGCTGTTTATGCGCAAAGCTATCCATTTGTTATGTGGATCAAACAACCTAAATCCATTAATCCCCAAGGAAAGAAAATTAAAGAGTTAGCCAATAAAGAGCATCAAAAGGAAACAGAAGTATTATTTCCACCCAATACGGAATTTTTGTATCGTTACGTAGGAGATGACGCGCTATTGCAAGGTACGCCAGTGCGTAGTCTAAATACGACTTCTCCTAGACCGTATTCCCGAAGGGTATTGCCAATTCGTAAGCGATTAATGGATTTGTATCACCGTTTATTGTCTGTAACGTGTTGTCACGAAAAGGGTTATGAAGCATTGCAAGCATTGGTAATATTCTTAAAAAGTGTGCTCGAGTGCTATGACGGTGGAACCACTAAAGCGGAAGAAAGCGAACTATTTACAAAGCTGATCTATGAAGCGCAAAGTTTAGCAGATTATTTTGCTGTGGCAAAGATTGCACATTTCCCTGATGTTACCCCGCAATTACGCAGTATCGCCGCTGTTGCTTCAATTAAAATAAGCTCAATTATTTGTCCTGATGCCATGGGCCCATTTTATTACGCATTAAGAGAAGGAGACACCGCTGCGATTCAACCATTGGTTGACAGGGGTCATAATATCAATCGGGTAAATAGTCGTGGCGAGTCTTTAATTTTTTATGCAGTTTATAAAAATATGCTGAAACTAGTAGTGGCAATGATTGAAGCGGGTGCGGATGTAAATAAGATTAATGCAAATGGTCAATCCTTACTAGAGATGGCATCTTGTGATGAGGACATGTTTGGCATTATTTTAAAGGCTGAAAGTTTAGACGTGAGCCTCATTGATCTGCTAAATAGTTGGAAGGTTGACGTAACCCATTTAAAGTTATTTATTCAATATAGACCAGTTTTTTTGCTGGCTACCTTCGTCAATCTCACGAAATCGAACAAGGATTTGTTAAAAATTAAAAATCTTTTAGCATTCGCTATTCTTGCAGCGATAACGCTCGGTGCTCCGTTGGCCAATACGTTATTTCAGCTTTGGAAAGATTTTACCAAATCTTCTTTATACGAGCACTGGCTGCAAATGTTTTTGCCGGTTAGCCCTGATGTTGAAAATTCACTCCGTGACCTGATTAACAGTGAGTTTACGCTACTAGGCCAAACGGAAACCTTCTTAGAATATCTTTTTTCTGATCCTTCAATAACCAATCAACAAATTCTTAAACTTTTATGCCCGATTAATATTAAAACCATTATTCAAAAAATCTTTACCGTAAGGGGATTGGACTTAACGCCGTTTGAGCGGTTTGTGCTAAATAAAATTCATGAAAAAGATGCCGAAAAACTATTTGGTTTATTGTATGCCGTTGCTTATCAATGTATGCGTGAGGAATTGATAAGATTTATCATTCAAGTAGTGCTACAACCGCGTATCCTAAAAGCTATTTTAATTACCGCTATTGCTAATAATCATCATGACATCGTGAAAGCGGTAAAATTAAGCGGGCTTAAATTGAATGCTCTCAATATTCCCTTATTTAATCCGGGAAATTTAAACTCATGGCAGAGCACCTATATTTTACCTCTTTTTGAAATGTATACAGAAGAAGCTCAGGCTACTATTAAAAATGATTTAGCGCGGCTACCCATCTTGAGCCAAGAAGTCATGACCGCGCGGTTGCAATTTGCGGAGGCCATTAAAGATCAAGCGCTGCTTGAAAAATTGTTTACCCAGAGGAAAGTTGCGGATGTACCATTAGTGCATATCCTTTTAAATGCAACGCCAACTTTGCTTAATGCCTATTTGATTTCCTATCCCGCTGAAGTGGATACTAAAAATGCTCAAGGTGAGACGCCGCTTAATATTGCCATTAGTCAGTTGTTAATGCGCCGCATTGTTGTTTTGTTATCCTGCAAAGCGAATTTATTTTTAAAAGATGCGCCTTCACCCTTTATGCAGCTCGTGAACTTACCGGAGCAACAAAAAGAGGACAGGATGCAGGCGTTGAATATGCTCTACAGCGAGGCACGTGCCACACCAAGTTTAACGCAAAAATTTCTTACCTTTTTGCAAGCAGCGGATGCGAATTTGAAAAAGAGTATTCATGAAATTGCGCATGAGTTACAGGATGCGCCAGTGTTGGCAGTGTTGGATTGCGCTCAACATTCTCCGCCTCGACCCTGATTTTCCATTCTCTCGCCGAGACCTCGGCGAGAGAACACTTGCTAACCGAACCCCCATACTTTTATACTGCCAGCTCACTCAAATCGAGGTTTTTATGCGCCAACTACTTGTTTTTTCAGTTTTTTTCGTTCCTCTCGCCTTGTTTGCTGGCGAATACTCGCCAACCCGCGATGTGACTTTAATTCACAACGCCGTTGTTAAAATCAGCGGCAATTGTTGCCCAAACATTTATCTCTCTACCAAAGTGGGGCATTGGAAGAATGGTGCTTGCGTTTATGAGCAAGAAACCCAGCCCTATGAATACGGCTTTTGTGGCCCGGAAAAGACATTTCCATTAGATGGCGACAAGCTCGAGGAAATGGTCGGCGCAGGCTATGATTGTGGTGCGACTGTCGCGACGGACTTGACGCAGCAATCTAGCGGCATGGATGAATATCGATTGACCAGTGTGCAAGGGCGCTATGTGGCGACCAGTCCAGCCAGTGGGCTGATTGAACTGACTATTGAATGTTCTAAATGCAAGCGTTAATCCTGTCATTGCCTGGAGTGCTTGTTGCGACGAAGTCATCTCTATTCTTCACATGAGCCTGAGCGGATTAAAGAGATTGCCGTGCTGCTAAAACGCGCTTTTCGCACTAACGGCTCTTCTAGGTCGATGTTTAAATCCAAGCGCAAATCAGGTATAACTGATCTTCACTGCTAATGAGAGAGTGTGTCATGAAAAAATGGATTATCGGCGGTTTACTTTTTGCATTGACTTTAACCACAGCACAGGCTGAAACAGCAGACCCTTATGCTGCATCGGTTAACACTATCATGCAACAATTTATGGCTAAAACGGGTACGCCTGGGGCAGCGGTTGTCTTGTATGTTAATGGCGAACCCCATACTTATTACTACGGCTTAGCGGATTCTAAAACGGAAACGCCGGTAACAGAAAAAACCATTTTTGAACTCGGCTCCATTTCGAAAGTCATGACCAGCATCTTACTGGCTCAAGAAATTGACTATGCGAAAATGGCACTCACGGATTCAGTCCGTAAATATTTACCGGATTTAGGCCCTGGATTTGAAAAAGTCACCTTGCAAGAATTAGCAACTTACACCGCGGGTTTGCCCTTTCAATTACCCGCAACCGTTGAAACGGCGCAGCAAGCCGATGCTTATTTGGCGCGCTATCAACCCAAAAGCATCAATGAAGAATGGCGATACTCCAATTTGAGTATGGGATTATTAGGCGCTGCGATTGAAAAAGAAACCGAAAAAGAATTTTCTAACCTGTACCGCCGCCGTATTTTAAATCCGTTGGGAATGGTGGTTGGTACGGAAGTTTCACCCGCCATGATGAAATATTATGCCGTTGGACACGATAAAGCGGGCCAAGCCGTTGGCCCGAGCGATTTTGGTTTATACCCGAGTGCCTGGGCGGTTAAATCCACTGGTCGCGACATGCAACGTTTTTTAAGCGCTGCCATTGGTTTGCCGGGCACTTCACCACGCTTATTTTATCCCATTCGCATGACGCAAGTGGTGTATGTAAAAACGCCTGATCGTTATCAAGGTCTAGGTTGGCAAATTCATCCCTTAAATGCAGATAGCATTACAGAGCTTGCCAGTTCTCCTGAACATAACGACCTTGGCCCCATGGATGTGGAAGAAACCTATTTACGCCCGGTTTATAGCGGTAACACCTTAATTGATAAAACCGGTACCACAAATGGATTTAAAGCGTACATCGCTGTTATCCCCAATAAAAAAGCGGGGATTGTGGTGATGGTGAATAAGGCAGTCTTGGATGGCAATATCATCAACCCAGCACGACGCATTTTATTTAAAACGACTAAATTGGCGTAAGGCTAAAATCACCCTGCGTTATGTCGGCATCGGCATAACGCTCCTTTTTGCCAATCTAGCCCACGCGGCATTGTCGCAAACCGAATTGCATTTGCAAACGCTGGTAAAAAATACGGCGAGTGAGCGCATTGCGTTGTTGCAGGAATTGGTCAACATTAACAGCGGCACCACTAATCTTGCCGGTGTCTATCGTGTTGGCAAAATAGCGGAGCAAGCGTTAACCGCATTAGGGTTTAGCACAACGTGGATTCAAGAGCCCCCCAGCATGCAACGCGCGGCGACCTTAGTGGCTTACCATCCAGGCACGCGCGGGAAAAAACTGATTTTGATTGGTCACCTCGATACGGTTTTTTCAGCGGATTCGCCTTTTCAGCACTACATGCAAAAACACTATTCGGCTAAAGGCCCCGGCACGTTGGATGATAAAGGCGGTTTGGTCGTCATGTTGTCGGCCTTATCTGCGCTAAAAAAGGTGGGGAGTTTAGCAGGGGCGGATGTCACGGTTGTGTTCACCGGTGATGAAGAAGATTCCGGTAAGCCGTCCAGTATTTCGCGCAGGCCCTTAAAAGAAGCGGCGCGGGGGAAAGACATTGCATTAGATTTTGAGCCTGCCGTTAGTCCGGGCACGATGAGTATTGCGCGGCGCGGGATCAGTAATTGGTTGATCACCGCAGAGGGTAATGAATCGCATTCGGCCACGATTTTTAAAGCCGGTGTGGGGGATGGCGCGATTTTTGAAGTGGCGCGCATTTTAAATACGTTGCGGCATTATTATTCGACAGAAGAAGATTTAAGTTTTAATCCTGGATTGATTGCGGGTGGAACCTTGGTGGGTGTTGAAGCCGATGCGGTGCGCGTGAGTGGTAAAAATAATGTAGTTGCTAAAAAGGCGCTAGTGAAAGGGGATTTTCGTTATCTGAGTCTTGTGCAGAAAGAACAGTTTGAGAAGCATTTGACTGCAATTGTGCAACATCACTTGAAAGGCACGCGCGCGGAAATTGAATTTATTGATGGCATTCCTGCCTTGCCGCCGAACTCAAGCAGTCTCAAAATTCTGCATGCTTATAGTCAAGCTAGCCACGATTTAGGGTATGGCAAAGTCGTCCCGTTACCTCCCGGAATGCGTGGCGCTGGCGATATTTCCCACCTGGCTGACATTGTTCCAGCCAAATTGATCGGCTTAGGCCCTTTGGGTCTTGGCTCACACTCTGTTATCGAAACCGTTGAATTATCATCATTAACCATGCAAACCGCGCGCGCTGCTTTGTTAATGCAGCGGTTGTTAAGCTAATTTAAGCCCTATTTAATCTAAGTTCAGTAAACTATCCCCCAAATTTAAAATAACGGGGACGAACATGGCAGGTAATGAGTGGGGCATTCCTAAAACCGCATTAGCACGCGTATTATCTTCCTATGATAAGTCCAAATCCTTCTCTTCAAATTATATTGAAATCAAAGCGCTAAAAGCCATTTTAGAGCACATGGATGAATATACGACAGATGAAGAGCTTTTTAAGATTTTAACCATTTTGGTTAAAAGTAAGATACCCAAGAGTTCAACCTTTAATCCGACGCCAATAATCTCTTCAAAGCTCTTGGAAATGTTAAAAGAATGGCATGCTAAAAATGGTTGGAATAGGGAAGATGCATGCTGTCTTTATTATGCTCAAGGCAGTGATCGCCAATTATCTTTTCTTAAAACCATTTTAACTTCGGTTGATCTCATGTTATGCGTAAAAAAAATCAAAGATCAACCAATGTATAATGAAATAGACTTTTTTTCCGAATTTTTTAATTTTTTGTGTGACCATCCCAACTATTTTAAACGCTTAACAGAAAACAAATGGAAAACGTACACGGCTAATGATTTATCCTACCTCATGCATTTTCTATATGGCGCTGATTTAGTGCGTTTTACAATGACGTATTGGATTGATCACCCTGCCATTCAAACGGTTTTACAAGATCCCTTAGTCATTCATCGCCTTTTATCACCATTAGCAGAACTAAACAGTGTACATAAAGCATTAATAGATTATTCCGTTCCCGACCTATCGCGATTGCTAACCACAGCGAATGCGTATTTGCGCTTATTCAATCACCATCAAACTTCCGCTGAATTAAATAAAAAATTAATCGCATGTGTTATGACACTATTGCCGCAGATTCTAGGCGATGAAAAAAAATTCCTAACATTTTTTGCAGATCAGTATCAAGTGCATGATTTGATAAAGCGCGTGCCGAAAAGTGAACCATTGGTGACCGAATTTTTAACTAAAAATCCGGGTATACGCGATGCACTTAGTCCGACACTTGCCCCCTGTTCTGATTTGGCTAAATTAATCGAGCAAATGGATAAAATTTATCAAACACATAAGAATGGTTTTCCAAGTATTTTATTTGAAGATACAAGCCTTTTTGAAGAGGTCATAGGCTTCGCTAAAACCGTATGGAGAAACCATCAAGATAAACAAGTTTATAATAAGACCCTCTTTGATAATGCTATTAGATACCTAATTAATCGCGATCTGTCTCATCAACGAATTATAAGGTGTATTTTATTTGCCAAAGGATCTTATACCGCCATTTTATTTGATTTAAGTATCGGCCGATCCGAATGTTCGCCAGTTGATGCCTATATTTATTATAATATTAATATGAAGCCTCCGCTTGATATGAGATCTCCGATAAGAGTGTTGAGTTCTGTCAGCGGTCAACCAATTGGGAGCATAAAGCTAGAAACCAATGATGCAGCGATTGCCCTGCTAAAATTTAACGCCCATCGCACTGATGAAATATTAAATGCATTTCAAACGCGAAAGTTTACCCTTTTCATTTTGGAGGCGATAACGCTAAAAGAAATTCATGCCGCTGTCGATCCGGTTTATTTTCCTAAGGTGCTGTCGTGTATTAAGGTTGTTGATGATGCATTAACAAAAATCATTGCGTTGAAAGACTTCCCCGATTATCAACCCGTGTTTAAATCGTTTGCAGCGGTTATGCGTAGCTCTCTTATGCAAGGTAAGTATCAGCCGGCACACCCTTCTGTTATTACCGCAATATTATGTGATGCGGATTGGCAGGAACAAGTGAGCATGGTTGCTACTATTGCGAGTGACAATATTTATCGCAAGTCAGATATATTTTCCCCTTGGTTAAATGAACAAGTTAACCAAACCCAATTAAAAATGGAAAGC
>CAZQXH010000003.1:0-158174 GCA_964597435.1 uncultured Coxiellaceae bacterium
GAGCTGAAATTAGTCAGTGATTCACAGCAGGGACAGAGTCAAAAAATCACCCCGAGCACGGTGCGCAACTTAACTGCTCTTGAAAAAGCCAAACGCGCCGGCGAGCAGATAGCGGAGGGTGCTTGGCACGATGGTAAAGAATTTGCCAAAAATACCACCAGAGAAATCTATACACGTTTAGCCACCGGCACCATCAACGAACGCTTACAGTTTGCAGGAGAAGCAGCAGAAAATTTAATGATGCTGCCAGCAGCCCAAAACCTGCATCCTATAGTAAGTGTTGCAAAAGACATAAAAGCAGGCAGAATTAATGCATCAATGGTGAAAGCGTATTATGCAGCATTGGTGGATGAGGCGTTACATGATGACAATGCCTGGAGTCAAGTTAAGGCGGGTGGTGCTATCGCCCGAGATGCGCTTGTTACAATAGGAGTTGTTAGAGGTGGAGTAGCAGGTTTTAGATTAGGCTTGCGTAGATTACTAGCGAGTGGAATGTTTAGAGCCAATGTTGCGATAACTGAAAATCTTGACGTTGCAAGTTTACATACAATTAATGAGCCAAAAATAGTTGAATTAAATCGTTTTCATAAAGCGGCTAGAAACTTGCCGAAAAATGCTCAACAAAATATTCGTATTTTGCGTAATTGGGCTAAAAGCAAGGGATGGAATAAAGTGAGTAACATGGAAGGTGGGCCTGAAAAATGGGTCGGATTAGATAGTGATGGCTTAAAAGAAATTAAACTGATAATAAAACCAATGGGAAGTGATCGGAGTGGCTTAGATATTATTAGTTCTTTTCCGCGCTTTGAAGCGAGATTAGCAAAGGGTGGGAGATCATATATAAATCCTTTTACGGGTGAAATTGGAGGAAGAGATATTGGAAGCCACGTTTGGCTTGAAAATCCTTTCCTAAGTTACGCAGAGCAAAAGGAAATTGCTTATCAAGCTAATTTTTCAGAGAAATTGAATCAAAGAGGTTTAAGATGACGAGAGATGAATTGATAAAAATATTATTAGACTCTAATTCTTTTGAGGAGGATAGGCACGATGCAGCAGGCTACCTCTCCGATTTTCCAGATGAAGTTTCTCTGAGCGCTTTATGTAAAGCTGCTTTAAATGAAAATAATAAAAGCACCGAGATTGATTCTGTTAAAGCGAAATCTGGCGAATCTATTGGAAATATAATGGTAAAACAGGATAAGCTAGAAAAAAAATTTCTTGTTGGTCTTAGCAGAGAGGCCAAAGCGGAAGTACTGGGAGTTTTTAAAGTCAACAAGCCTGAGTGGTATAAACAGCTTATGAATAACAAGTCTTAGTTTAAATTGGTTACGATGCCTAATTTAAGTCAGTGAGCTAGATATGTGCTATCGTATGTAGATAAATGTTATGTTTGTGGCCAAAGGTTAGTAATAATTAAGAAAGATAAGCTCACTAAGAATTTAATCTTGATATGTGATGATTGTGAGTCAAATGTGGAAAAATCCTGAACTATTTTATTTGAATAAAAGGAGAATTCCTGACGACACAGATTTGGAATTAAGCAACAACGTAAGCGCTGAGGAAATTATTTCTGAGGGTTGGAATAAATACGTAAAAAATATGGATAACCCGATAAATATATAGCTACAAATTAATTCTGGTATTTTAGCTCTTCATCTTTGCCAAAGCTCAGATAATCTTTGCCTAGAAAATTAGACAAAGGTTGTCGTTTGTTTTATTTGTCTATCTTTGCTGTCGAAGTAATATTTTTGATACTTAAAATAATTATGCTATTAGCGCTCAATCAGAAAATTGATTTCAGGTTATCTATCGATTGTTCCCGAGTTTTAAAGGAGCGTTTATTAGCGGGAAGCAATAATCCTTACCATTAATTCTAAATCTCAATGATGGTGTCATTTAACCGCACATTGATATGGCAAAATACAAACCGCATATTCGCAGCACGTAGTTTAAAGTCT
This sequence comes from uncultured Coxiellaceae bacterium, assembly GCA_964597435.1. Classification (GTDB taxonomy): domain Bacteria; phylum Pseudomonadota; class Gammaproteobacteria; order DSM-16500; family DSM-16500; genus Aquicella. The sequence continues at coordinate 1,959 of CAZQXH010000003.1, forward strand.
TAGTGAAAACGGTTTTACTCGCCGCTGTGATCGCCATTTCAGGCGCCAGGTTTTGCCGGATTAATCGGCCTTGGTGCCAAACTCGCTTTCGCTGTATTAGTCATTATCACAGGCAATTGATGAGTATGGCACGGATTATCATCACATGCATATTTACGACCAAAAGAAGAACTTGCTAAATAAAAATCTAGAAGTTGTGAATTATAAATCTGCTGATGCGCATATTGAGATTAATTCTGATTACGGATATAAACCTTCTATAAAGAGGAAATTAAGAGCATGAAAATAGCTAAAGAGGATCTGTGAGAGGAAAATCCATCACATTTAAAACGGTGGGAGCTCTGTATAAGCGAGGTTCAGAGATAATTGAACTAGGGCCAGGATTTATTACCATAAATAATTTTATTAAGATGAGCGTTACAGCTTATAACGCAATAGAAGATGAAAAAAATTTTTGAAGAAAATAAAAGCATGAATTTGAGAGAAATATGTGAAGTTGAGATTAACGATCAAGAAGTTATTGTAAAAGGCTTTGATCAATCAGGGGTAGAGTGGGGTTGAATACTCTATTGCAGGAGGAAATATTATCGGTGAATACGATGACGTAAAGTTGAGTATTTAAATAGCTGAATAGGGGTGTAAATGAGATGCGAATTGTTAGTGAGTGATTTTTTTAAGCTTTCTGTCGGGCATATTGCGCTTGTGGGGAAAATAATACCTGGCTCAACAAGGCGCATATCGAGTACTAAAGCAGATTTATATGTTAATGGTGAAAAAATAAGAACAATAAAAATTCTAGGAGAAGATTTATTTTTAGGGGCAAATAAAAGGAGGGACATACGATCGATAAGAACAGATGATGCTATTGAAAATGAATTAATTAATGTGAATCAAAAGAAAGTTAAATTAATCATTTACCTCTAAGTGGCGATGGCCTAAAAATTATATAATCATCTAGTGGATTTTATTGTAATGGAATGAAACGATGCAAAACCAATCAATTAATTTTGATTTAATTAAAGCGAAAATATGGTAATGGATTCTCATCAACTTAATTCCAAATTTAAAAAGTGCTAGCGTGGAAATACTAATCGAGGTAAATGGTAATGCTGAAATTAAGAAATATATTTTGTGTTAGTAAAAATCAAAAAACATTTAGAGAAGATGAATCGCTTGCTTGTGCAGAAGTATTTTTAAAAAATAAACATATACCCTATGTCAAACCTGGTAAAATTGGAGAGTGTCGCCAGGATAAAGTTGAAGTGGTTTTCTTAGTTCCAGAAGCATTGGATCCTAATTTGGTAATTGATCCTCCCGATATTCGGTTGTGGGTAAATAGACAATCAGGGGCGGTAGAATGGATTTTACAGATGTAATGGGGTTTAAACCTTTAAAAAAAACAAGAATTGCGTGATACGAGCGAAACGTTACAATTAATTATGTCTGTCGTCTTGCTTCTTAAAGCACATGTTTTTCTAGACGGGCAAAAATTTAAATACTTCATAAGATGAGACAGCCCAGGAACTATTAATATGTTATTCGAATAAATGTAATGAAAAAATTAACGAATTAAAAATGTATCATTCCCGGATTGCCAAGACCAGTATACTATCTTTGAAATAAGTCGGGGGTATATTAAATCGCATTTAAATTTGACCCAAAGATATTGATCGGGTTTACATGAGCAAGCTTTAGGAGTCATTTTTGTTATGCTGAATCCAACGCCAAAGAAACAAGTCTATCAATTTGTGGGCGAAATTCGGCTAAGTCTTACCACCTACTTTCTAACGCACCTCTATGTTTAATAAATAATTTATTACCGCTCATACCTCGATGAAACATATTTAAATTGAACCTCTGCTGAGCTATAAGCAAAATTTCCACGCCTGCCCTTGCTCCAGCGCCATTTCGTGTTAAAATTGCGCAAATTAATTAATCACACAAAACGAGCCAGGAATGCAAGAAGGTCACTTCGTTCAATACCTTATTTGAGGGGACGCGGAGCATTCCAAACTAAAAAGGTAAATGTTTATGTTAAGAGCCGCCTCAACTGCTCCCGTATATTATTTCAATTTCAAGAAATTTTATAAGATTTGGTTTAGTTCCTCTGCGGACATTTTTTTAGGACTGGAAAACGAGCTGCGTTTAATTAATCTGCGTCAAAAGCATCCGCAAGCAGTGATACATTTAGTTTATAGCTCAGTGGCTTTATCTGCGGAAGCATTAGTAAAGTTACAAAACTTTTGCGCGACTCACAAAATCATCCCTTTAGATTTTGATACTCAATTATTAGACCTCTTACAGACTGACAAAGAAAAGCAAGTTTATTCTTTTGCTAAAGAAGAAATTCAACATACTTTAAACGCTGATGGTGGCAATCTAGCTTCTGCATCTGACTGTGTGCGCGTGCTTCCTTCTGTAATTGAAGCGCTGGGTAATTACAGTGATTGTGATATGAGTTTCAATCTAGGCCGTTTTGCAAACGCGTTGGTCGCACTTAATTCCCCTGTCATTTTAAATCATGAAGAAGTCTATTATTTAGACGGAAAGTTAATTTCATGCAACTCGGATTTTTTGGCTTTTTCTGTTGAGAAAGAAAACGAAAATAAATTAACACACGAAGCGCGGGAAGCATTAGAAAACTTACAAGACGTTATTATTGCCAATTACTCAAGGCCCATTCCTGTTTCTATTATTTATCCGTGCAATCAAACGAGCGGATTGCCCCGGTTATTACAGTTAGTTAATAAGTCCTATGAGCCTATTTTTGCAGCCATTACGCAAGGAAAAGCACTGGATATTTTTAGCTACCGTAAAGCCTGTCTAGCTTATTTTACGCAGCATTCGGTAATGCCGGATATGCAAGAATTTATCTTCAATAATACGGTTTTAGCAATGGCTGGACCAAGTATTTATGGCAATCTTTACAAACATCACTTGCAATCCCCATTACAGCCAGTGACCTATTTTAATCCTGCAGACGCAACTTGGAGCGACTATCGCCGTCGGTTTAGATTAAGCGCTGTCAGTTCATATCCTCTGATTGCTGATGCTATTGAATTAACGAATCAAAGTAGTAACGAAACATCTCTAGATATGCGAAGCTCCATTTCTGATAAGGCTTGGACACTATTGGGTGCTGAAAATAAAAGGCACCGTGAAGATGCAGCGCTTTGCGCTGGAAAGAGAATTTATGGACTATGGCGTAAACCCGCAACTGCTCACAATATTTTACTGAATAGAGCTAAAATGTTTTGTACACCGAGTTTATATAATTTATTGAAAAGTGGCGACTATTCATTAGTGCTACGAAAAGCCTGCGCCGTTGCTAATTTACCGTTAGTTTTGTTGCTTTTAGATTTTAGGCGTCGTTTGAATATCGATCTTAATGAAACGTCAAAAAATGGTAATACTGCGTTAGATTGGGCGAATGAAGCCGTAGATAATCCTAAACAAGCCGAAGTGTGTAACGCACTGATAAATGCGGGTGCGAAGACAGGCGTCTCTTTTAATTCTAATTAATTCTTTTTTGGGCGCTGCATCAATTCCTCTTCTGGCGAAAGAATTGTTAATTTAATATTTTCTAAAGTGCTATTTTTATCAATTTTGAAAATGATTTTCCGATTTTGCGGGCGATATTGTGGATAAAGTAAGCTAACCAATGACGGGCCTTTAGAGAATAATTGAAAACGGCCTGCATGCCATAAACCGGCGCCGTAACGTTTATGCAAATTATTGTTGGTGGCTAAACCCTGAGTAAAATAATTAAACGAGCTAACGGCTTCGTTTTTTTCACACAAAAAAGGCCCGCAATAAAAAAGTGGTGCTGTCATTTCAATGCGCAAAGGTTTTTCTAAGTGCTGACAGGCATAATGAAACATTCTTTCCGCCATGGAAGGTCTTATCTGTTTTGCGCCCACATTGCACGCCACAAAAGTAATACGCAGCGCACGTTCAGCTGTCCTAATATCAGCTAAACTGCGCAGCAAGACGGTTTCATTTTTAATATGATGGCGAATAATATCCAAAAAATGAAAAGCCGGTATGCGAAAATCGCCATCAGAATTTGCTGAAAAATAGTCATTTTCCAAATGATAATGTCCGATGATGGTGATGCGACTATGTTGATCTGCAAGTTGCAGGCAGGAAAACTTTTTATCATCGGGCTTTTCATTTCCTGTAATAAATAAAGTATGCAAACGCTCGCCATTTGGATCTTGGTATTGTTTGGCCCATTTCAATTTATAGGCGGCATGAATTTTTTCTTCGAATTCATAAGTAAATCGTTCGCCTCTAGCGCAAATAAAAAGAAATTGGTGGGTATAATAAGGTGAGGATTCGCGACTTTGCATATTCTATTCAATAACGCTACTTACATGTACGGGAAATTAATTTCACCATTTAATCAATCATGATGAATCAGAGCTACCACTTCATTTGAAAATTTAACAGGATTTTTTTCATCCCGATTTCTCCTGTAAAGAAGTAATCTAAGTAATCCTAAAAATGGCGCATTTTTTACTGTTCCTTACAACGAGGCAAGAATAACTTTACTATTTATTATTCGCAATAGGTTTGAGCTTATGGTTGTGATAGTAAATTTAATTTTAATGTGGTTTGATTTTCTTTACCGGTTGTTTCTAACCCATAGACTTCTTTGTCATTAATAATGGCTTTACGCAAAGAATAGTCATCATTAATCACAATATCCGATTTATCGGTGCCAATATTTCCGGTGTTAAAAGGGTAGTCTGTTGCTGTGCCGAAAAAAATAAATCTATTCAATTTGAATCTCAACCCGTTCTCTCATAAAATGCCGCATTGATCACTACAGGTTTTTTCCATGGCCATTTTAACTATCCTTACTTACCCTGATCCCCGATTACGGATCAAGGCGCAGCCGGTTGCTAGCGTTGATGCGGAAATTTTAGGCATTGTTGAAGATATGTTCGAGACGATGTATGAAAGTGGTGGCCTTGGCTTAGCAGCAACCCAAGTCAATGTTCACAAACAAATTTTTGTGATGGATGTATCGGGCGATAAGAGCCAGCCTCACACGCTGATTAACCCTGAGATTATTCATCGCGAAGGCAAGCAGTTCGAAGGCGAAGGTTGTCTTTCAGTGCTGGAAGCCCATGATAAAGTGGAGCGCGCGTTAAAAATCCGTGTGCGTGGCTTAGATGGCGAAGGAAAACCCCTTGAACTCGAAGCAGAAGGGTTAATGGCAGCTTGCATCCAACATGAAATGGATCACTTAAACGGCGTGTTATTTGTTGATCATCTATCCCGCTTGAAACAAGAACGCATTCGTAAAAAAGCAGATAAATTGGCCAGGGCCTAAGAAAACGGTGAAGTGATGAATTCTTTAAAAGTGGTGTTTGCGGGCACGCCCGTTTTTGCTGAAGTGGCATTGCAAGCACTGCTTGCGAGTCGTCATCAAGTTTTGGCGGTATATACTCAGCCAGACCGGCCAGCAGGCCGCGGTTTGAAGTTGACGCCAAGCCCCGTGAAAGTGTTGGCCGAGCAGCATGGCTTACCTTTGCATCAACCCCCCAGTTTAAAAGATCCAGCGGAACAAGCGACACTAGCAGCATATGAAGCCGACGTGATGGTCGTTGCAGCATATGGTTTACTATTATCCCCAACTGTTCTTGCCATCCCGCGTTTGGGTTGCATTAATATTCACCCCTCTTTGCTCCCGCGCTGGCGCGGGGCTGCCCCCATTCAACGCACTCTTTTTGCGGGTGATGTAGAAACGGGTGTGACCATCATGCAAATGGATGCGGGTTTAGATACCGGCCCCATTTTACTGACCAAACCTTATTCCATTACGCCAACCGATAATTCCCAAACCCTGCACGATAAGTTGGCGGGGGTTGGCGCTGAAGCATTAGTTGAAACATTAAACCAGTTAACTCAATTAACGCCTATTCCACAAGACAATGCCAACGCAACCTATGCCCATAAAATCACCAAAGAGGAAGCACGCTTGGATTGGAACAAATCAGCGCATGAGTTAGCATGCCTGGTGCGTGCGTTTAATCCTTGGCCGGTCGCTTTCACTGAATGGGAAGGGCAGGCGCTTCGGGTTTTTGAAGCAGAAGCAATCGCAAAACAGGATACTTTGCCTCCTGGCACGCTGGTGCATGCTGACCGCAACGGCATCGACATTATGACGGGGAATGGTCTGTTACGGTTAAAAACCGTACAGCTACCAGGTAAAAAACCCCACTCCGTTACCGATTTTTACAACGCACACGCAGCCAATTTATTGCCTGGCATGTCTTTTTAAAAAGGTATATTTCTCATGGCCCAATCTCGCGCTACGGCTGCTCGCATTATTGCTGATGTGATGCATGGCCATTCCCTTGGCGATAGCCTGCCGAAAGGCTTAGCAAGCTTGCGCGAAGTGCGCGATCGAGCGTTTGTGCAAGCGCTTTGTTTCGGCGTTTGTCGATATTTTTCACGCTTGGAAGCGCTCATCAAAGTGTATCTCAGTAAACCTTTAAAAAGTGCCGATGCGGATATTCAAGCGTTGCTGCTGGTTGGGTTGTATCAATTAATCGATATGCGTGTTGCTGCTCATGCCGCGGTGGGTGAGACCGTGCAAGCAACGCAAGTACTGGGTAAACCTTGGGCGCGAGGGTTAGTGAATGCCGTGTTGCGGCGGCATCAACGCGAAGGCGAAGCGTTAGAGCTGACTGATCCTGCTTATGAATATGCTCATCCCACTTGGTGGATTGATGCTTTGCGTAAAGCTTGGCCGAATGAGTGGCAGGCTATTTTGCTGGCGAACAATGAACACCCGCCATTTGCTTTGCGAGTAAATCAGCGTCAATTGTCGCGCGAAAGCTATTTATCAAATTTACAGGACATGCCCGCGAAAGCCCTAAGCTTTACAGAAGCTGGCATTGTCTTAGCAGAACCCGTTCCCGTCGAAGCCCTGCCTGGTTTTGAAGAAGGACAAGTGTCAGTGCAAGATGGGGCAGCACAATTGTCTGCCACCTTATTGGATTTAGCACCCAACCTAAGTTTACTGGACGCCTGCGCGGCACCTGGTGGCAAGCTGTGTCACATTTTAGAACACGAACCCAGCATACGGGCCGTGGGTTTAGATATTGATCCTGATCGGTTAACTAGCATCCAAGAAAACTTAACGCGTTTACAATTGCAGGCGAACTTGTTAGCCGTCGATGCTGGCAACCCGGCCAGTTGGTGGGATCAAAAACCGTTTGACCGAATTCTCCTGGATGCGCCTTGTTCGGCAAGTGGTGTGATTCGCCGCCATCCTGACATTAAGTTATTGCGTAAAGCGAGCGATATTGAAGCCCTAGCGCGAGAGCAAATGCGCTTAATTAATGCCCTATGGCAAGTTTTAGCACCCGGCGGGTTACTGGTTTATGCGACTTGCTCTGTTTTCCCACAAGAAAATGTCGACATCGTCCAAGCGTTTTTAGCCAAGCATTCTGACGCCACCGAAGAACCCATCGCTGCCGAATGGGGCATTCCCCAAGCCGTTGGCCGGCAAATTTTGCCCGGTATGTACGGATTTGATGGTTTTTATTATGCGCGTTTACGTAAGAGCAAATAGTCATTAGTATGTAGACTTAATGCGTCATTGCGAGGCGCAAAGTGGTCGCGGTAATCTTTTTTAATAAAGAGACATGCTTTTGGCGCCTAAGTTCGCCCTGCGGCTTCTTGTAATGACGAAATGAACAAAATCGAAGGAAAGGTCTGCCCATGCGTATTGAATATGATGTGAAATATGATTTTAGAGACGTTCTAATCCGCCCCAAACGCAGCGTTTTAAAAACCCGCGCTGATGTTTCACTTACCCGTGAGTTTAAATTTAGACACGCGCCGGTGACTTGGAGTGGCGTACCCATTATTGCGTCGAATATGGATCATACCGGTACCTTTAATATGGCCAAAGCCTTGGCAGAGCATCAATTAATGACGGCCATGGATAAATTCATTTCGGCTGATGAATGGTTAGCTTTTGGCAAACAACACCCTGAACTGCGCAATCATTATTTTGTTTCGGTGGGTGTGAGCGAGGCAGACTTTAAAAAACTCGAAATCATTATGAAAGATTTAAAAGCGCCTTTCATTTGTCTCGATGTGGCTAACGGTTATACAGAACGCTTCGTCTCTTGTTTAGAACATTTGCGCGAAACCTATCCTGATGCGGTCATCATGGCGGGCAATGTCGTGACAGGCGAAATGGTTGAAGAATTAATTCTCTCCGGCGCTGACATTGTGAAAATTGGCATTGGTCCCGGCTCAGTTTGCACCACGCGCGAAAAGACGGGTGTTGGCTATCCGCAATTGTCTGCCATCATCGAATGTGCTGACGCTGCGCACGGTTTGGGCGGTTTAGTTTGTGCTGATGGCGGTTGCACAACGCCAGGGGATGTCGCGAAAGCCTTTGCGGCAGGCGCAGACTTTGTCATGCTAGGCGGTATGTTCGCTGGACATGATGAATGTTTGGGCAGTATCACCGAAGAAAACGGTAAAAAATTTAAACGATTTTATGGCATGAGTTCGAGTGAAGCGATGGAAGTGCATCATGGTTCTGTTGCCGATTATCGTGCCAGCGAAGGACGCTCTGTGAACGTGCCTTATCGTGGTCCGGTTAAAAATACCGTGCTCGATATTTTAGGCGGTATTCGTTCCACGTGTACCTATGTGGGTGCGCATCGCTTAAAAGAATTATCCAAGCGCACTACGTTCATTCGCGTTGAGCGCCAATTAAACGAAGTATTTGTTCCCTACGATGTAACCAAAAAATAGGACAGGAATGTCTGATTTAAATTACACAGTGCAAGCGCCGCAGGGCTTAGTGGATAAACTAGCCTTGAAAAAGCGCTTGCAGATGTTAAACCATTTCCATGCCGCTTTTCCCTTAACCTCTTTTGATAAAGTGTTAGATGTCGGCGTCACTGCCGACACAAAAGCCTTGGCCTCAAATTATTTTGAAGCGTATTTTCCCGATAAAAACCGCATTATTGCTTTATCAAACCAAGATGCCGTTTTTTTAGAAACGGTTTATCCCGGACTTACCTTTAAGCAAGGCGATGCCAGGCAATTACCATTTGCTGATGAAAGTATTGATGTGGTGTTTTCTTCTGCGGTGATTGAACACATTGGCACGATAGCAGAGCAACAACAAATGATTGCAGAGTGCCTAAGAGTGGCAAAGCAAGGTATCTTTATTACGACACCAAACCGTTGGCATCCAGTAGAGGCACACACGCTTTTACCACTGTTACATTGGTTACCTAAAAAATGGCATCGTGCTTTGCTAAAAATATTCGGTTTGTCATTTTACGCCGATGAGCGAAATTTAAATTTACTCGATGCAAAAACCCTGCGGGATATCGGTAAAAATTTTAAGGCGCAATCACTCACTATTCAACGCATCAAAACCGGCGGCTTCACCAGTAATCTCATTTTGATCATAAAAAAACATTGATCAAAATTCGGCTAGCAAATTTTCTTTTGATTACTAAATGTTGAATATCCATAGCGTGTGGGATACCATTTACATTGCTTCGTATCTGGATACCGCACCCTGCTGTATTCACGGACGCTCAGATAGAAGGCAATGCTCTGTAATAAAAAAGAGCGGAAACCTTACAAAGGATAAAAATAAGTCAATAATTAGGAGTGTTTCTCATGTTGAAAAAACTAATCCTAGCGAGCTCAATCCTTGCTATTTGTGGCGCAGCCGTGGCAAGTCCAGCCAATCCAGCTCCATACGTTGGTGCCGGTTTTGGTTTAACGAATAACTATGTCAATGCGCATGGTGATTCATATGGTTCATATCGTGGTGTGCCTTTCAAAGTATTCGCAGGTTACGGCGGTTTAGTGGACCCAAGCTTCTACTTGGCTGGTGAAATTTCCGCTACCCCAGGTACTGTTGATGTCAGCAACAACCACGGCTTAAAAACCAGCTATGGTTTTGGTGCTAGCGTGATCCCAGGTTTAATGTTGACTGATCACACCATGGCATTTGCTCGCGCAGGTATCGTTGATGCACGTTTCTCCAAAGCTAAAAAGACCCGCACTGGCGGTGAATTTGGTTTAGGTATGCAAACAAGCTTAACGCAATGCGTTGATGTACGTGGCGAATATGATTTCGTTGCTTATCGTCACATCACTGCTGACGGCACGCATTTCTTACCACGTGCTGACCAAGTTGCTGTTGATTTCATCTATAACATCGCTTAAGACTTTCATCCCCGCATTGCTCAAAAGTAGTGCGGGGGTGCCTTATTTCCCCGTTTTCCACTATACTGCCTGCTTTGTTGACGATATGAGCACTTAGCATGCCTCCCTACATTATTTTGGATCGTGATGGTGTCATCAATTTCGATTCAGACGAATACATCAAAAGCCCCGAAGAATGGCGGGCAATTCCCGGTAGCTTGGCTGCCATTGCTGCATTAAACCGTGCTGGTTATAAAGTTTTAATTGCTACTAACCAATCTGGCGTCGGTCGTGGTTACTACGATTTGGCAACGCTGGAACGCATCCATGAAAAAATGTGCACGGAATTAGCTGAAGAAAATGGCGTTATTGAAAAAATCTTTTTTTGCCCACACCATCCCAACGACGACTGTTTATGCCGCAAACCAAAATCGGGCATGTTAAAACAAATGGCAGCACATTATCCGATTAATTGGACTGACTGCTATTTTGTGGGTGACTCCCAGACTGACATTGCCGTCGCAGAAGCGATGGGTTGCAAACCCATTCTGGTGAAAACCGGAAAAGGGGAGCGCACGTTAGCAAAGCATCCTGAATTAGCGCATGTGCCGGTTTTTCCGAATCTTGCTGCCGCTGTGCAATTTATATTGAGCGCGTCCCATGACTAAATCTAATTACTCATATCTCAATTTGTTCGTGCGTTCGATTATCATGTGGTTCTGTTCTGTGCTCAGCATTATCATTTTTAGTTTGATAATCGTTTGCGCTTGGCCGCTTAAATTAAAATACCGTTTCAAAATTATCACCGTATTCATGCGGATTTATATGTTTTTGTTAAGGCATATCTGTCATCTCGATTATAAAGTTATCGGCCTTGAAAATCTTCAAAGCGAGCGTAATGGCATTGTCATGGCCAAACATCAATCGACCTGGGAAACCTTTTTCTTGCCCATTTATTTTTGGGAAGTCGCAGCCATTGGCAAACAAGAAATAGCTTGGGTACCGTTTTTCGGTTGGGCATTTGCGGCTTCCGAACCCATTGCGATTAATCGCAGCAAAACCACCAGCGCCATGCAACAAGTCATTAAAAAGGGGAAGCGTTGTTTAGCGGCAGGTCGCTGGATAATGGTTTTTCCAGAAGGCACCCGTATACCTTATGGCAAAGTGGGGCAATACAAATTAGGCGGCGCGCGTTTAGCGGTTGCAACGGGTTATCCTGTTCAGCTGGTCGCGCACAATGCTGGTTTATTTTGGCCGCGCCGAACCTTTATCAAACGACCTGGCACTATTACCGTTGTGATTAGTCCTTTAATGGAAAGTACAGGCAAAACGCCGGAAGGTTTGATGGAAGAAGCGAAACAATGGATTGAAAATACAATTGCAACGCTTCCAACATAACAGGGATTCCTTAAGCACATTAAGGAATATATGCCTTATAATGATTAGCAAAGGAGCCTGTCGTTATGCCCATTAAACTTAATCCGCAAGAATTACAATTCAGTTTTATTCGCTCTCCAGGCCCTGGCGGACAAAACGTGAATAAAGTCGCGACCGCTGTTTTGTTACGGTTTAATTTAGAGCAATCCCAGTCGTTCAGTGCATCAATGAAAGAACGTTTATTAGAAAAACTAGCGGCAAAGTTAACGGCGCAGGGTGAGATTTTAATTAAAGCAAGTCGTTATCGGACGCAAGAAAGCAATAAGCGTGATGCCTGTGAGCGATTACTTCAGTTATTGAACCAATATGCGTATCCACCGAAAGTGCGTAGGCCCACCAAGCCGACGAGGGCTTCGAAGGAGCGACGGATTGAGAGTAAAAAATTGAATAGTAAGCGAAAGGCGCTGCGGAAGATGGACCCTATGTAGGGCTAGGCTGGAAAGCTTCCCTCTCCTGCGCGGGAGAGGGAAGGGTATTAGGCCTAAATAACCGGTAACGCAGTGAAAGGAATTAACACTTGCTGCTTACCATAATAGTAGGGGGCGACAGCGTATTCAGGGAATGTAATTAATAAACCCTTACTTGTTAAATTCCACACTTTAAAATTATCCGCCATCGGTTTCGTGCCGGCCGTTATAAAATCTTTAATTTGATTAGCATCATTCCGTTCCAACAATTCTTTTTTAGAGTAATCAGCAATGGTTTGTAAGTAATTGCTGTCAGGCTTAAATATCTCATTTAGCTCTAAAACCTTGCCTTGCGTTAGATCATAAGTAATTGATGCCAGTGGGTGTGATGGGTGCGCATAGCCCGTAATCGATGATTCCGTTTCCAATAAAACACTGATCACAGGGTGTTGATTAAACGTACTCCGATACAAGGTGTAATTCGTATTTAAGGTGCTTTTCGGATGGCTGCCGTCGGTTGCCCCTTTTAAAAAATCCGCCTTTAACGATTTAAGCAAAGCGGAAATCTGACTATTAAAGGCATTTTCTTCCGAGCCAGAAACCAAGAGCTTTGGGTAAATAGTCGCAATTCGGGTCTGTTTGATGTGTTTAACTTTCGTCACCAAGACGATTTTATGGGTTTTATCTAATATGGTAATGCCCGGTTGGGATAAGCTAGCAGCAAAGGCTGGCATAACAATCAATAAAGCTGAGAAAACAAATAGAGAGATCAAGCACTTAATTAATTTCATAGGGAACTCCTCTGCGTATTTGAAATATCATCAAGGTGTTTTAATACCCTGTCAAGCGGGGCTTGAATGTGTATAATATCGCTCCATGAAATTAGCCTTTTGTTTATTTAAGTATTTTCCCTATGGCGGTTTGCAGCGTGATTTTGTGCGCATTGCAAGCGCATGCCATGCACGTGGGCATGAGATTCATGTTTACACGGCATCTATGCAGGGTGAACTACCTGCGAATTTTATCGTTCATACCTTAAAGGTGGATGGCTGGCAAAACCACACGCGCAATGCCGCTTTTGCAAAGGCTGCTATTTCGGCCATTCAGAAAGAAAGTTTTGATTTAACGATTGGTTTTAACAAAATGCCGGGGCTTGATGTGTATTATGCGGCAGACATTTGCCAAGCTGCTAAAATACACCAATCCCGTCCCCCTTTTTATCGCTTATTGCCGCGTTACCGGGCGCAAATCGCCATGGAAGAAGCCGTGTTTGCTCGTGGCAATAAAACCCAGATTTTATTAATAGCCGAGCAGCAGCGCATCGAGTTCATGCGTTTTTATGGCACGGAACCAGAGCGGTTTAATCTGTTGCCGCCCGGTATTCAAAAAGATCGCTTGGCTCCGGCTAATGCTTCCAGTATTCGCCAAGATAAACGCAGGGAATTGGGTTTAACATCAGATGCCATGGTGCTTTTAATGGTGGGATCAGGTTTTAAAACGAAAGGCTTAGATCGTGCTATTAAAGCGCTGACGGCTTTGCCGGAATCGGCGCGTTTGCTGGTAGTGGGTCAAGATAATGCTGAGCCTTTCATCAAACTGGCCGAAGAGTGCAAAGTCAGTTCTCGCGTGCGGTTTTTAGGCGGACGTGATGATGTGTCGAGCTTATTATTGGCGGCCGATATCTTGGTGCACCCAGCTTATCATGAAAATACCGGCACCGTATTACTCGAAGCCGCTTGCGCAGGATTACCCGTTGTTACTGTTGATCAATGCGGTTATGCCCATTATTTGAAAACCGCCAAAGCAGGCATTGTATTGCCAGCACCTTTTAGCACCAGTGATTTTAATGCGGCATTAGTGCAACTCTTTGATGCTAAACAACGTGCGGTGTATCAAGAAAATGCACATCGATTTGCGAAAACAGCTGATATTTACAGTTTGCCCGAGCGTGCAGCGGATGTCATCGAACGCGAAGCCAATAATGCACTGCGGTTAAGAAATCGCAGCTTCACGGATTGGATGACGGTGCAGGGCGAATCGTATCGTTTGCAGCCGGGCCGCCATACGCAGCGCATTCAAGAAGGTAATAAAACTTATTATATCAAACAGCATTTTGGTATTGGCTGGCAAGAAATTGCAAAAAATTTACTGCAAGGGCGTTTGCCGGTTTTGGGCGCAAAAAATGAATATAAAGCTTTGCAAGCGTTGCAAAACTTAGGAGTCAAGGCACCGAAAGTGTTAGCGTTTGATCAGTGCGGTTTCAACCCTGCCTATAAACAATCGTTTATTGCTTTAGAAGAGTTGGCGCCGATGATTAGCTTAGAAGAGTTAATTGCGAAGGGGCCGCTCGATGTTTCCTTAAAGAGACAGCTGATTAATCGCGTTGCCAAAATTGCCCAAACCTTACATCGTAGCGGTATTAATCATCGTGATTTTTATCTCTGTCATTTTTTACTAGATTTACGTAATAGCAAAGAAATCAATTTGTATTTAATTGATTTGCATCGAGCACAATGCCGTGCTCGCACACCACGTCGTTGGTTGATTAAAGACTTAGCCGGCCTGTATTTTTCAAGTAAAGACGCAGGTTTGACAAAAAGGGATTGGTATCGATTCATGCGGGCTTATCGCAATAAGCAATTGCGCTTCATTTTGAAAACCGAAGCCGCATTATGGATCGATGTGCAACAGCGAGGAGAAAAACTTTATCATGAACACAACACTTGATGCGGTACAACCACAAGTTTTCACTTGGCGTGAATTAGCGCTGATTCAACATTTATTTGATCAATCCTTTCAGCTGGAATTAGATGGCGGTGAGAAATTACTGGTTGAGCAGGTGGTGCGGTTAGTGCCAAAGCGGCGTATGGTGGTGTTTGGTTCTTGGAATGGAAAACCCGTTGCTGCCAAACTTTTTCTAGATCAAAGACGTTTTGTTGAGCAAGCGCGAAAAGATGCAAATGGCATCCAGATTTTAGTTAATAATAAAATCCCAACGCCTGAACTGCTTTATCACGGTATGACAAAAGATGGCAAAGTAGGTGTTTTGTTATTTGATCGCCTTTTCTCGGTTGTCAGCTTAGATACGTTGTGGGAAGAAAAAAGCGATCTTGATCAGCTTTATTCGGTGTTAAGCGCAGTCATTGTTGAACTTGCTACCCAGCATGTGCTCGGCATTGTGCAAAAGGATTTACATTTAAAAAACTTTTTAATCTCAGGATATCCTTTAGTAGAAGATGTCGTAACCAATAAACCCGATAATTTAAAAGTATATACCTTAGATGGGGCACAGATTGAACAAAAGTCAGAACGGTTAGATAGAAGCGACAGCATGGAAAATGTCGCTTTATTATTATCACAACTGGGTGTTGGCTACGAAGAGTGGCAGGCGTTGTTTTTCAAGCGCTACGCTAAAGCACGCGGTTGGATATTAAAGAGCGAAGATTACACGGAATTGTTTACGTGGCTAGAAAAATGGAAAAGTTTGCGTTGGAAAAAGTATTCGCAAAAGATTTTTAGAGATAGCACGCAGCATGCCGCGCTACAAAATTGGCAATCCTTAGCAGTATATGATCGCAAAGCCGCCCATCGCGAATTTTTAACTTTCTTGCGTGATCCAGAAAGTGTTTTTCAATCTGCGAGTGTCTATTTAAAAAAAGGCAATTCAGCCACTGTCATTCGGGTCACGTTAGATGGCCGAGATCTCGTGATTAAACGCTATAATTTAAAATCGTTATGGCATCGTTTACGTCGCGGGTTTCGTCATACTCGTGCATGGAATGCCTGGCGGATTGCTAAAAAAATGGAATTGTTTGGGGTGTCTACTGCAAAGCCTATCGGTTTTCTCGAGCACCGCATTGGCGCTTTTCGCGGTGTGTCTTATTTTGTGAGCGAATATTCGGGTGAGTATCACGCTGGTGACTATTTCAAGCAAAATGCTAATGATGCACAAGCAACCACGGCCATGGCACAAAAAATTGCTACGCTGCTTAAAAATGTCGCGCGCATCGATTTAACGCATGGCGATTTAAAGATCACCAATATTTTAGTCAATAATGCGCTCGAACCCGTGTTAATCGATTTAGATGGCACAGAAGAGCATTACTCCTCTACGCTGGCTAACTTTCAATGGCGGCGTGAGTTGCAGCGCTTTATGCAAAACTTTTCAGACATGCCGCAAGTGGCAGCTTTATTTAAAACGGAGTTTGGATTACGGTAGTTTTTGCCGGAAGGCGGCATCGTTTAAGAGCGATTTAAAATTAGCTAGTAATTTTTTTTCAGCTTCTTGGTAGTGCGATAAAGTACGCGTAAACGTGGGTAAATAACTTGAAATGCTGTCAATTACTGATAAGGACGCGGGAAGAAATTTCTTTTCTAGAATGGGTCGTCGCTCATTAATTTGCGCTAAACACTCTCGATACGTTAGGTCTTTTTTTTCAAAGGTAGTGAGAAGATCCAATATGGCGAGGGTTTTTTGCAAAATCAATTCCATGTCAGGGGTATTAGGCAATAAACGGTCTATGACATATTCTTTGATTTTAGCAACTCGTGCAAATTCTCCTGGTAGTGTTTTGTAAGTTTTTGAGAATAAAAATTCGTAAACTCTATTGTTTAATATTTTAATTTTTTCGCTTAACAATTCTAAATAATGAATTTTTAACAGCACCAGTTCTTCGCGAATAAAGAAAAGTTTCATTTGATTGCGTTCGAAAAAATAATGAGCGACTGGCTGTAATTTTTCGAATTCATTTTGTGGAATGGTTTCTTGATCATGGACTGTAATGGCGCCGAATAAGCTCGTCAAACCAAAGCCAAATTTATCTGACCAAACCGCATTGGGTAGGCGATTTAATGCAGTTAAAAGGTTGTCGCGCAGAGGTTCTTGCATACTGGGGAGAATTAAAATCGTTAACGGAATTAGCATTTCGGCAGATAAAAGTTCGCCTGAATAACAAAGCTTCCAGCATTTTTCTATCTCAACATAAAATAGATTGACTGCCGCGGTTAAGCTTGTCCAATCAGAATGACCAGGGCCTTCGGTTTCGGATAATCGCAATAAAAAACGTTGCATGGATTACCTCCTATTTTTATGAATGGCGCGAATTTAATTCGCACCCTTCACCCACGGGGAGAATCGCAATTCTCTCCGTGGGACACCCCATCGCGTAGGGCGTACTTCAGGATGTAAAAATCGCATCTTGAAGTGCGAATGGTATATTTTGTTAAATATCGAAGCGAATACCTTGTGCTAGCGTTAACTGCTGACTCCAGTTTATCGTGTTCGTTTGGCGGCGCATATAGGCTTTCCAAGCATCGGAACCTGCTTCACGACCACCACCGGTATCTTTTTCACCACCAAATGCACCACCAATTTCGGCGCCAGAGGTGCCAATATTGATATTAGCAATGCCACAGTCGCTGCCGCTTGCCGATAAAAACGTTTCAGCATGCTGAATGTTTTGAGTGAAGAGAGCGGAAGATAAGCCAAAGCGGGAATGATTTTGCATTAAGATCGCTTCGTTCACGGTTTGGTAGGGCATTATATAAAGAATGGGGCCAAATGTTTCGCGCTGTACGACTTCCCAATCATTTTTTGCCGCTATTAATGCCGGTGTCACGTAATTACCTGCGCGTTCCAATGCTTTGCCACCGAATAAAATGGTTCCACCTTGCGCTTTCGCATCGGAAACGGCTTGTAAGTAGTGTTTAACAGCCGTTTCATCAATCAGTGGGCCCATTAAATTCTTTTGATCTAACGGATCACCAATAGTGATTTTTTCATAAGCCTTAGCCAATGCGGTGCTTAATCGATCATACAAGGAATGATGCACGATTAAACGGCGAGTGGTTGTGCAACGTTGGCCCGCAGTACCAACTGCGCCAAACACAATGGCAGGAACGGCCAATTCTAAGTTCGCATTTTCATCGACAATGATTGCATTATTACCGCTTAGTTCAAGCAAAGAACGACCCAAGCGGGATGCTACCCATTGATTGACTAATTTACCGACGGCCGTGGAACCAGTGAAAGAAATCAGTGGTAAACGTTCATCCAACGCCATGGTTTTAACCATTTCATGATCGTCAGTAATTACCACGGAAAAAATGCCGCGATAACCAAAACGCTCTAAGACACGATTACAAATGTGTTGAACAGCGACGGCGCAAAGCGGCGTTTTGGGGGATGGTTTCCAAATAACGGTATTGCCGCAAATCGCAGCGACAAATGCATTCCACGACCAAACCGCAACAGGAAAGTTAAATGCGCTGATCACACCAACGACACCGAGCGGATGCCATTGCTCATACATGCGATGGAAAGGGCGCTCAGAATGCATGGTGTTGCCATACAGCATGCGCGCTTGACCGACTGCCAGATCGGCCATATCAATCATTTCTTGTACTTCGCCATCGCCTTCTTGTTTTGATTTACCCATTTCAAGCGATACTAAGCTACCTAAATAATCTTTATATTTACGCAACTCATCGCCAATTTGGCGCACTACTTCACCGCGCTTTGGCGCTGGTACTTCGCGCCAATGATAAAACGCTTCTTGGGCTGCTTTCACTGCATGTTCATAGTCAGACAGCGTTGCACGGTACACGGAAGCAATTTTTTCGCCATTGGCAGGGCTAAAAGAATCAATTTCACCTTCATTTTTAGTTTGCGACCACCAATGTTGTCCGATGCTGGCACCACTGTTTTTATCCGATAAGTGCAAAGCATTGAGTAAACTGGTTAACGTATCTTCTTTGACATTAAGCATAATATTCACCAAAACGATTATTTAAAAAAGATTCCAGCGGGAATTGTTCTTGACGCACAAAACCTTGGTATTTTTCGGGGTTTTGTAAAACCAAATGCACAACAGAACAAATGCCCGAAGCGGTAGTTAATTGAATAGCAGACCAGCGATGGCCACCGATGCGTTTCGGATAGAATTTTTTAACGTAGTTATCTTCTACATATAAACCATCAATGTTGCCTGAAGCAGAAACGTAGACTAATACCACGTCTTGATACGTTTTCGGCAAAGCATTTTCGAAAATCCGTTTTAAAGTGTCTCGATCTTGATTTAATTTTAAATCATTCATCAAAAAGCGGATCTTATCGCAATGACCGGGGTAGCGAACGGTTTTATAACTTAAATCATTAACACGACCGGAATAAGATTGTGCCAAACTGCCAATACCACCGGAAGTATTAAAGGCTTCGTAATTTAAGCCATCGATACTGATTTCTTCTAATCCTTCGAGTGGTTGCAAGGAAACAAATTTGCCACTCTCCACCGCTCCGCATGGATTGCCATATTCATTAATCAAACCATCGGTCGACCAGGTGAGTGAATATTGCAAAGCATTGCTAATGTTGGCAGGCAGTGCCCCAACGCGTAATTTAACGGCATCCAGTTTGGGGAAATGACGCATTAAATCATTGGCAACAATGCTAATAAAGCCTGGCGCCAAGCCGCATTGCGGTACAAAAGCACGCTTGGTTTTTCGGGAATATTCTTCAACAGCTTTCGTGGTTTCTACGTCTTCGGTTAAATCAAAATAATGCAGATGATGTTCTGCTGCCATTTTGGCGATGGCGGTATTGCAATAAAAAGGTAGCGAAGAAATCACCGCATCAACGGGATTGGCTTTGATGAAATCATTTAACGCTTTTTCATCACGCGCATCGAGCTGAACGTATTTAAAATGAGGTAATTCTTGCAAGCGTTGAATATGAGGATTTTCTTTCGCCACATCGGCCAAAATGACCGAATAATCGTTGGATTGGCTTAATAGATAAGTGATTAATGAACCGATTTTCCCGGCGCCCATCACTAAGACCTTATGCATAGTAAACTCCTTTTTTTATGGAATGCTAAAGAAGCATTCAAGAGCCGCCTATCATAATGAGGATTGCGCTTTGAGGGAACTGCTATTTAAAGAGATAACTCGCGCTACCGGTCGCAATTAATTCATTTGTTTCGTTTCGTAATTCCATTTGCGCAAAAGCAATCTTGTTACCCGTATGAGTGAGCCAACCTTTTGCGGTGAAGACTTCTCCGCGACCCGGACGGATATAGCTAATTTGTAAATTTACTGTGCTGGTGCGGGCAATCATTTGCAAAATATCCTGGTCAGTTTTTTCACTGCCGTTAAAAATGATACTCGCCATGGCCGCCATGCCTCCCGCCATATCGAGGACGCTTGAGGTAACGCCGCCATGCAAAATGCGGTGGATAAAGTTACCGACTAATGCTTCTTTCATGTTAAAGCGCATGATTACCATTTCGCGGTCTAAATGTTCGAGTTTTAAATCGAGTATGCGGTTGAAGGGGATTTTTTCAAAGACGTCAGACAAGCGTTCTAGTAGTAACGCTTGTCTTGCATCAAAGGCAGAGTCCATGACTAGCTCCTGGTATAAGCAGGACGGTTAGCAATCCCGGGTTTTTCGCCAGCATTGTAGATGGCATCGTCGACCATGCGGGTTGCTGAATTGGTTTCCATGCCAATGAGATTTTCTAAAATATGCGCTTTCATTCCCAATGGATCGCCGCCCGAGTTAGTATTTGTCGGTTTTAAATTATCAATCGGTGCCATACCGTTATTCGGATTCCAATCATTAAAACCCAAACCATTTCCTAAAAAAACACTAACTGGTATTGCTAATCCGCCAGTCGTGCCGCAGATTAACCCAAAAATATTTTGATAAGCATATTCCGTGGATTGCTCAACCGCACCCGGTTTCGGTTCAAGCTTAAAGCGTGTTTTTAGGTCTGCAAATAAATCCTGCATGGCTAATTTTAATTTGTCTTTTAATTGTTTCAATTCTTCGGGCGTAAATTCCTTCGCCATTTTTTCTTTTAAAGCTTTTGGATCTAATTTAAGAAGTGCGGCAATATTAGCTTTCTTACTATCAAAAATTAATTTTAACGCTTCTTGCAGATGCTGATTGTTTTGTAAAACGAGAGCGGTCATAACGCAAAGCGCTAATTTATTTTTAAAAGCGGGTTCCATGATATCTTTGCGTTGAAGTTTTTGGCCATTTTGTGTGATCGCTTTTAGAATCTGATTGACGAGTTCATCAATTTTTTTGGGTTCTAAAAGCTCGGGTTGTTTTTTTAGCACTTCCTGGATGAGCGCTTTAATGACTTTTTTTAAAGCATCGGGTGTCATGACATCGTCATTATTATTTGTCTTTGACATGGGCTATCTCCGTGTCGGGCTCTAGTTTAAACTAAGTATAACATAGGTGTTTTTAACTTAAGCTTAGATAGGTATGGCAGTGCCCAATGACCCCATTTTTTTACAAGTAGCCGTGCCAACCGCGTTAAGACAATTGTTTGATTATTTGCCACCCGAAGGCATTGATCCACAAACATTAATTCCTGGCCAACGCGTTAAAATCCCCTTTCAGGCGCGTACCCTGGTTGGCATTTTAATGGCCATCAATAAAAATTCATCGCTACCTTATGAAAAGCTTAAGAGGGCGGTGGCGGTGCTCGATACTGAGCCACTATTGCCCAGTGATTTGCTTACCCTTTGCCAATGGGCGGCGGATTATTATCACCATGCTTTGGGGGATATTTTCACCCATGCCTTGCCAGTGGGTTTACGCAAACGCAAAGGGCGTCCGGGTGCGCTCCCGAAAGAACAAGCGATTAGCGAAGACGCTTTGGCTTTAAATGCGGAGCAATCGCAGGCGGTTACGGCCATAACGAGTGCGTTAGGACGCTTTCAACCCTTCTTATTGGAAGGGGTAACCGGTAGCGGTAAAACGGAAGTGTATTTGCAAGCGATTGCTGAAGTATTAGCAAAAGGTCAGCAGGTTCTAGTGTTAGTGCCGGAAATAAGCTTGACGCCACAAACATTAGCGCGGTTTCAAGCGCGATTTAAAGGGCCGGTGGCGATGTTGCACTCGAGTTTGGTGGAATCGGAACGGTTAGCGGTTTGGCTAGGCGCATTGCAAAATAAAGTGCAGTTAGTGATTGGCACACGCTCTGCTATTTTTACGCCGTTTGCTAATTTAGGGTTAATTGTCGTTGATGAGGAACACGATTCATCATTTAAGCAACAAGATCGTTTTCGTTATCATGCGCGAGATTTGGCGGTTAAACGGGCTAGCTTATTAAATATTCCCATTGTGTTAGGTTCTGCAACGCCAGCATTAGAGTCGTTACTCAATGCAGCGCGTGGTCGTTATCAATTATTGGTTTTAAAAGAGCGCGCTGGAAATGCAAATTTACCGCAATTTCGCTGGGTGGATTTGCGGAATGAAACGTTAGAAGCGGGATTATCGCAAACATTATTAAACAGCATTCAAGAGCAATTAACGCTTGGTAATCAAGTTATGCTGTTTTTAAACCGTCGTGGTTTTTCGCCAGTTTGGTATTGCGCAGCGTGTGCCTGGATTGCAAATTGCGAGCGTTGCGATGCGCGCATGGTTTATCACCGTGAAGCGAAACAAATTCGTTGTCATCATTGCGATGCGCGCAAACCCATTCCTAAAACGTGTCCGAGTTGTCATGCGGCGGATTTGCAACCGGTTGGGGTTGGCACGCAGCGTTTAGAAGAAACCTTAGCGCAACATTTTAAAGGCGTGCCCATTATTCGTTTAGATCGAGATACCACGCGGCTAAAAGGGTCAATGACGGATTTGTTGGCAAGCATTCAACATGAGCAAAAAGCCATTATTTTGGGCACGCAAATGATAGCGAAAGGCCATCATTTCCCACGTGTCACGTTAGTTGGCATTATTGATGCCGATGGCGGGTTATTTAGTGCAGATTATCGTGCGGTAGAGCAAATGGGTCAATTGTTGTTACAAGTAGCAGGGCGCGCAGGCCGTGCGGACCAGGCAGGTACCGTGATTGTGCAAACTCGTCATCCCGACCATCCCATGCTGCAAACGTTAATTCACGAGGGTTATCCCGCTTTTGCGAACTTATTGTTAGCTGAACGCCAAACCGTTTGTTTGCCGCCTTACACGTATTTTGCGGCGATTCGTGCGGAAGGTTACAGCGCAGCGGATGCCGAGCGATTTTTAAAAGAATTAAAACGAAAACTCTCTCACCAACAAATTGATTTGCTAGGCCCTGTTGCCGCTACGATGGCAAAGCGCAAAGGCTTTTTCTGCCAACAATTAATTTTTCGCTGTGAACATCGTTCGCTGCTGCAGCAACATTTAAAACACGTGATGCAGTATTTAGAAAAATTGCCGCGCAGCAAAGTGAAATGGGCACTGGATGTTGATCCGTATAATGTTTAGTCATGGAGCTCCGGCTGGATTTTTGAGGGTGCTGGAAATGGCTTCGTCGTGAAAAGCGCTCCTTCCTATGACAATCGGGCGCGGGCAACCCTCGTTTAAGTGACTGAGTGCAATATTTTTAGCCAGTCCTGCGAAGCTTTGTTGACGTCCTTAAAAACCCTCTCTATACTTCCGCACTTGATAGATGCCGGGGTGGCGGAACTGGTAGACGCGTCGGTCTCAAAAACCGATGAGGGTAAACCTCGTGCCGGTTCGATTCCGGCCCTCGGCACATTAAAAAACCCGGCATTTATCTTTTCTTTTTCTCACCATTCGAACAAAATCACTAAACGTCCCGGTGGCGCAGCTGGATAGCGCAGCCCCCTCCTAAGGGGCAGGTCGGTGGTTCGAATCCACTCCGGGACGCTTTGATTAAGAAGGCAGTTGCTGCAATTAGTTGGTTTATCAGTATGTTCCTTCACCCCATGTGCAATTAGCCAGCGAGCTGTTGACTAATTACAAGTAAGGTTAATTTTGATCGCCCTCTTTACCTTCGGAGTCCTTTTGTTTTGTAATTGCTTTAACTTCTCTATCAAAATCAGATTCAAAAAGTTGATCTTGAGTAATGCGGTATTTTTCAAATTCGCTTTCAGCATGGTCTTTCGCAATTTTTGCACTGATTTTCCCTGCATTTTTTAATATGTCGCGTGCATCTAGCTCAAGAAGCTTGTCTAGTTGTGTGGCCCAGTTTTCCATCGTCATTGGGATTTTGCGTTTGGCGCGACCTTCAGCTAGCTCTAAGTAGGCATTGACAATGCGGCCTAGAGAATCCAATTCATCTGCTGATAAATAGTTTTTTGCAATGGATACATCTGTCTTAAGAATTTTTCCCTTTGGGCTATTTTCCCAAGTGGTGAGACCCATGTGCTCTTTATTGCTATCAGCGCGTTTGTGAATAAGTTCAGATGCAGTATGACCGTGAATGGCGAAGTGCAACTTGTTTTGTACTTTGGCGAAAAATTCACGTGTGGTAGGTGCATCCTTGTTGTAGTCAGCGCTAGTGGCGTAAATGTCTGTAATTTTCTGATAGAAGTGACGTTCGCTGAGTCTGATTTCTCGAATTTCAGCCAGTAATTGTTCAAAATAGTCTTCGCCCAAAAATGTGCCATTTTCTAGGCGTTTCCTATCCAGTACATAGCCTTTGATCGCAAACTGATGCAGCACTTGAGTTGCCCATTGGCGGAATTGAGTGGCACGTTTTGAATTAATCCGATAGCCAACTGATATGATGACATCAAGGTTATAAAATTGAGAATTATAATTTTTTCCGTCACTTGCAGTTATTAAGTATTTCTTAATAACTGAATTTTGATCAAGTTCTTTGGATTCGAATATATTTTGGAGGTGTTGGTTAATGGCAGAGGTGGTCACATCAAATAACCCAGCCATCAATTTTTGAGTCAGCCAAATGGTCCCGTCCTCATAACGGGCTTCAATCCCTTTCTCGCCTTCTTGCCGGGTAAAAATCAAAAATTCAGAGGTGCTATTGCGAATGTTTACCTTGTTTTCAGTGTTTTTCTTTTCCATGACATGAGCCCCTTGCTGGGTGCCTATTTAGGTCCCTAAAAATGGTTGGATTTGAGCGCATTTTAGTGGGCAATGCGAAACAACGCAATGTAGTAATACACTTATTTTAAAGAATATTTTGTGTTTAAGCGGGTTCACTCGGGATCAAAATCTAGTGCCTCCTAGGGGCAAGTCGGTGGTTGGAATCCACTCCGAGACGCTGTGATTTCTTAAGTGTCTAATAGGCTCATAAGATTTGAAAGGCTTTGATTACATAGAGGGTTGAAGATTCTCAATAATGCATTTAATAATGAGGTTGAATTTTTTAATGTCATCCTTGGATATATTATGAGTGGCTGCCGCATGCATGGTGTTGGCTTGCTTTTCTAGGTGACGGCAAGCTTTTTTAGCTTTTTCAGTTAAATAAAAATTAAAAACCCGTCTATCTTCTTTGTTGCGTTTGCGAATAACCAGCCCATCTCTTTCCATGCGATCCAGAATGCGAACAACAGAGGGCTGCTTTAATCCGGCGCTTTTTGTGAGTTCAATTTGAGTTTGTCCGTCATTTTCCCATAAGCGAACTAAAAATATTGTCTGGCTATGCGTTACTCCCAGCTTATCTAGGTTTTTGTTGGCAGCCTGTTCAAATAAACGCGCTGCTTTTTTTATGAGAATACCGGTATGTTCATCAATTTGAAATGGCATGAGCTTTATTCATTATTTGAGTATGGCTATTATATAGCTGGCTATATATAATAACAATGCTGAATTTATCTATTAGAGAGTATATGCATGATAAGAAAAACTAAGTTCCTATTTTGTTATGGTTTATTAGTGTCGATTGCCATACTCTTTGCATCGTATGGCTTTGCGATGGGAAAGGGTAATAATGTTCAGTCTGAGCAGAATAAACAACATGTTATTGCATTCTATAATGCGGTAGTAAATGAAAAAGATTTCGATACGGCTTCTCAATATATAGGGGATAAGTATACGCAGCATAATCCGCTTGTTGCGGATGGTATAGAAGGTGTAAAGACTTTTATTAATTTTTTAAGAAGCAATTTTCCGCAAGCTCATAATGAAATTAAACAAATTTTTGTGGATGGAGATTATGTCATTCTACATGTGCACTCTATTCGCATCCCGGGCACCAGAGGGCGAGCTATTATCGATATATTCAAACTAAAGGACGGCAAGATTATTGAGCATTGGGATGCCATCCAAGATATCCCAGAAAAATCGGCTAATCCTAATGGAATGTTTTAATTATGCAGAATAGTAAATGTAGTCTGTTATGCACCGCCGCGCTCTATTTGCTTCGCCAAGCTTTTCGATTTGAAATGGCAGCAACTACTATCGTGAATGTTAATTGAGGTAATCAATAATGCTTATACTCCGAGCGAGATTATCTAATCCGTTGGCTATTGGGCATTTCATTCTTTAACGCGGCTATGTGGAAGTTATTTGTTTTAACACCTGCCGGTCATGCGGATAAGTTTTTTTATCATCCATCAACGCAACGATAGGCGGAGGTTTTTGCCACTTAAGCATCCAAGCCTTTGACTCAAGACTGCTATGAGGTGCCCAGGCATCTGGTTTTGTAAAAAACAGCACGAGGTCGTTATCCACAGTGACTGAGGTCACCACACTGAGCTACTCATTCAAGGCTACTTGTTAAAATTTTCTTCTGATATTTCAGCCACATAAAAATATGTCTGCTCATGTTGCGTAAAACTTATTAGGTTAAACTATAATTCAAGCATTACCATATTAACTGAGAGGGTTAATGCATGATAATGAATAAGAAGCTGACAGGCGTTGCGCTGATGTGTTTGAGTTTATTAGTTTCGAGCGTGGCTAGCGCAAAAGCAAAGTTCTATTTTAACGTTTGTGTGGACACAAGCGAAAGCGTTGCGAATGGAGGCTTAAAACTCGATCCGATGGGTGTGCACCTTGTAGCACCTCTCCTATATCGTCAGGGTGTTACTGAACCTCTCACTGCTACCAATCAACTCATACCTTCTTGCCAATATGGACTTTTTAGAGGTTTCATGGCAGAAGTGCCAGAGAAAGCTCACTATGCGAATTGGAAACTTAATGACGGTCAATACGTACCAGGCGCAGTAATAGTATTTAATTTATCAGATCTTTCATTTGGTTATACTTCTTCTAGTGGTGTGTGGTACGGCTTGTTTAAAGGAAGTTGTGGTGATGTGCGTATTCAGCTTCCCTTTTATTTAACTAGCTTAACGGGTGACTGGCGCAATTTTACACCGGATGGTCCTAATGGTCTTATTAAAATTAAAATTACTGCAAGACAAGATAAGACGCTTTCCTGTACTGCTGTTCACTAATCCAGTGACGTGGATTGAGAAAAACCCGCTGTTAGCGGGTTTTTTTTGCGATAAGGACTCTAAAGCGCTCACCTTAGCTTGTTTAAAATCCCGAAATGATATTGAAAAGCGGCTTAATTCGCGAACTAGCCATTAAAAATTATTGCACTGCAGTAATGGTAAAATTTTGTCCTATACTTAAAAATAAGTATTAAGAGTAGGGGCGCTAATGGCAAGGCACAATGAAGTTGGAATAGCATCCATCGGCTTGCATATTCCTAATTTATTTATCTCAATGCAGACGTTAGCTGAAATGCGCAAAGTTGATCCTGAAAAGTATATAACAGGGTTAGGTTGCGGAAAACTCGCTTTATGCCCGGAAAATGTGGGTGTGGAAGACCTTGCATTGAAAGCAGCGGAACGCGCTTTATCGCGCTGGAATGGCGATCTCTCTCAAATTGGCTTAATTGCGGTCGGTACAGAAAGTGCTTTAGACATGAGTCGCCCTCTTAGTGCTTGGATAGCGGAAAAACTGCAATTAAGCGGCGCTATTCGTTCTTATGAAGTAAAACATGCTTGTTATGGCGGTACTCTCGCCATTCGTCAAGCCACGGAATGGAAGTTAGCAGGCATTGCGCCGAAAAAAGCAGCGTTAGTCATCGCTGCAGACATTTCGATGTATGCGGACAATGATCCCGGTGAGCCAACGGGGGGCGCAGGTGCTATTGCGCTCATCATTGATCAACCTGACATTGCGCTGATCCATCCGCAATCGTTTGCTTTTAGCAAACCGGTGTTTGATTTTTGGCGACCGGTTGGCAATTCATTTCCTTCCGTGCAAGGTGAATTAAGCTTGTTAAGTTATAAAGAAGCGGTGCAATCTTGCTTTTCTCAATTATTAGCAGGCCGTGATTTAGAAAGCGTTTTGGCAGAATTTAAAAACGTTTGTTTTCACACGCCGTTTCCAAAAATGGTAAAGAAAGCATTTCTTAGTTTGTGCGAAAGCCAAAACGTGTCACCAGAAAAGGCTCAAGCTTGGTATGATGAAAAAGTGGCCCCAACAATGGAATGGAATCGATCTATTGGTAATTCTTACACGGCCAGTTTATGGATAGCAGTTGCAAAAACATTAACGGATTTAAAACCTGGCAATTCGTTGGCAGCATTTTCATATGGTTCCGGATGTGGGGCTGAGCTCCTCACTTTAACGGCAGGCGAACTAGCACCGCAAGCGGCATGGCGACAAGATTTTTCAGACGATATGGCAGCGAGCCAAGAAGTTGATGCAAATGAGTATGAAAAGTTACGGCGTGATTAATCGTGATTAATAATGCCGTTCAATAATATATCGACCAAAGACGCGTAACATCACTTTGGTAAAGGAATCAGGAATCAATGGATCCAATTGCTGCCAAGATTCCTCAATCATTTTAGCGGCAATATCGGCACTCGCTTGAATAGCGCCAGAATTTTCTAAAAGCGCGATGAGTTGAATGACCTCGGTTTTATCTTGTGGCTGAGCACGGATGCGTGTCAGTAATGTTTTAAATGCTTCCAACGGCATAAATTGGGCTGCACAAGCAACAGGAAAGGTTACTTTGCCCGCCATTAAATCCTCACCCAACGTTTTAGTTTCACCTTTAAACCCACGCAGGTTTAAAACATCGTCAATGATTTGAAACGCAGTTCCTAAGCATTCAATATAATTGCCTAATTGGTTGACTTGCTCACTCGTTGCATTTCCTAAAATAGCGCCAACGCGAGCTTGTAATAATTCAGCTGGCGCGCCGGATTTTAAGCGATGAATAGCGAGTACTTGTGCTTTAAAAACGGAAGGATCAATTTCATCGGCTAATACTTTTTTAACTAGATGCTCCGCACCGGCAATATCCAATGCTTGACCTGCGTGCGCGGCGTGGATTGCATCAAAATAATGTTCGTAAATATCGCATACTTTTTCTTTGGGTAAATCGCGAAATAAATCAGCAAATAAAATTTGTGGCAATAAATATGCCGCTTCACCAGCATTAATAGCAAGGGGTTCGCCATACAAAAGATGACAAGCAGGCCCGCCACGACGTAATAGGGATTTATCTTCCACATCATCAACAATGAGTGAGCCAACATGAATAAGTTCTACCGTTAAAAGCGGTAAATAAGGCCTAAAATTACCACCGACCGCATTGCAGCACGCTAAAATAATGTATGAACGCCAAGCTTTACCTTGTCGATCGGTAATTTCACGAATGGGGTGAATTAAGGCTTCGGCAAGTTGATCAAAGTCAATGCCTTCAAGAATATGGGCATCCGCTTTCACAGAAATTAAATTTCGCCATTGCGCTAAACTAGGATGCATTGGAATTAATGCCGCCACTTGTTTATAGACTTCATTGCTGACGGATGCGAAAAATTCTGCAACGTTATTGACTGTTTGAAATTGATAGCGCGCCATGAATGCATCGCCACGCAGCGGCTTTTGCGCAAGAACGCCATGCACATTGCAGCGGCCTTGCCAATGTAAATAAGTGGGTTGCAAAAGGGTTACTATTTCTTGTTCGGGTATCTCGGCATGAATGGTGGCTTCTAGTTGCAGCGCAGGGATGACCAATTTCCAATGCACCGGATACAAATTAAACGTTTCAGGACTGCGCCATTGTTTATCTTTATCTAGGACTGGTGTCAGCTCAAAATCCGTAATAATTTGTTGTTGGCCATTGTGACAAGCAATGATTTTTTTCGCGGTCGGCATTGAAGTCGTTTTGTTGATTACTTCATGCAATAAAATAGACCAGCCGTCTTGTAGATGCAAAATGCCTTGATTAACCCCGTAATCAGCTGCCGCAATGGGTTGATGAATGCGGTTTTTAAGTAGGCTGATAATGCCATTCGTAATTGTCAATTTCTCATCAAAAATGACTATGCTACCGTTTAAAGTATGAGCCAATGCGCCTGATAATGTGATTGTTTCATTATGTAAACCGAGAAAAGTTTCATTCGTAATTTCAGGGCTTTCAGGCGCCGATAAATTAAAATGACATTGAATTTTTTCATCGGGTGCCACAAACGTTAATGTAAAGCCTGCATCTCTTTTGGCTAAACTGGCAAGGGAAGCAGCTTGAAACTGCGTGTTAGGGAGATCAAGACTCATTTCTCCCTTTAATAACTGGTCGGGCAAAGGAATTTTATTTTGTGAGAATAATTCTTTAAGCGCAGTGTTAAAATGATTATCTTTAATCAGCTTGGTTTTCAATAAAGTGCTAAGTGCTAAAGCAGGTGCGGCTTCACTTACAAAGGAATAGGGGTAATGTTTTTTATTCGTGTTATCGGTTAAAGCAACTAGCAAATAATAAGCTGATTTTTCCACCAATTTAATTTCGGTAAAATAGAGTAAAAAAGAAAATGAACGGGCGGGCGTTTTGAAATGCGCATGGATAGAAAGGGCATTGCCCATAGACACAGGTGGATTTTCAAGCATTTCTTTATCCCTTGATGCTTTAATATTTTAGTATAGCAAATTAAGCCCATGATAGGGTTAGCAGAAGACGCGAAGAAGTTATAACTACTTGTTTCATATTTAAATAAATCTAGGCTTATCGGGGTTGGGTCGATTATGATACACTGACACCCATTTTTAACCTCCCCAGAAGGATTGTTTATGCAAGTTATTACCGCGCAGGATTTTGATACATTGATAGAGTCCACCAAAATTTTATCTTATGGTCGCCCTAATCAAGCAAAAGTGTTTGAGAAAAATGAGACGACTATTATCAAATTATTTTATTGGAAAAATAAATTAATTACTTCCGATAAATTACGTCCGCGTGTGATGCGTTTTTGTAACAACCTCGAGTCTTTACGCAATTTGGGTTATGCCGTTCCTACCATTGATAAATTACAAAAATGCCCAGAGTTAAAGTTTTCATTAGTGCAATATGAAAAAGTAGAAGGTCAAGACATTCGAACTTTGGCTAAAGCGGGTGATGTGGAAGTTATTCAAAAAGTAGCTGACTTCCTTGCCAATTTACATCAAAACGGCGTGTTTTTCCGCTCAATTCATTTGGAAAATCTCTTGCTGCAATCCGATTATAAAACCTTTGGTATTATTGATGTGACCGACATTCAATTTAGCGCTCGTCCTTTATCGCTTTACAAACGGCTAAGAAATTTACGTCATCTGCTAAAAGAAAAGAATGACCGAGAATTATGGCAAGCATTTGGCGTAGAGCGGTTTTTAAAACTGTATTTTTCTGCCGCTAAACTATCACCGCTAAAGGAAGCATTATTATCAAGATTTATTCGACAGTATTTAGCGAGTCCTCAACTCGGTTTAATCACCATTAAGTAAAATATAATGCGATGAGTTTTCCAAGGGAGAATCGCGATTCTCCCTTGGGTGAATGGGTACATATAACAAAACCGGCCAACCCACGCTGCTTGCAATGGTGTAGCCTAAATGCCAAGCGCAAATCACACCCTATAATCTCTTTATTTCCAGCCACTTGCCCCCATTTCTGCAGAATCGCTTTAATCAGTGGTAAACTATAACAAAGACACAAAACAAAGGAGTGGTTTGTATGCGCGCAATCGCCTATGCGGTTTTATTTACACTTTCCGCAATGTCTCTTTCTCTTAGTGCCATGCCTCGTTACATCAACCCACCGGGTGAAAAAGTCATTATTGTTGATCCTAATGAACATGCTTGGGGTGCTTATGCGCCAAATGGCACTTTAGTAAGGCAAGGTGTTGCCTCAACCGGCGCAGATTTTTGCCCAGATATGGGCACCGAATGTCATACCCAAGTGGGTAGTTTTCGCATTCGCTCATTAGGTAGTGCAAGCTGTACGTCACCCAGTTTCCCCATGCCCAAGGGTGGTGGCCCTATGCCTTATTGCATGTACTTTAATAAATACCAAGCCTTACACGGTTACCCGCACGTATCTTCAACCCGCAATGCAAGCCATGGTTGTGTGCGGATGTCAGTGGCTGATGCGAGATGGGTGCGCTATAACTTTGCAAATATAGGCACTTTAGTTGTTGTAAAACCTTACTATAATTAATCTAATCCTTCCTAAATTCACCCGGTATCTCTCCCGGGTGAGTTATTATGTTTAATCAAATAGTTAATATATTCTCCTAAAAAAATGTCGCACTGTCACATAGCTGCCATAGAGTTGCTATAATTTGGTATGACAAATTATTTAGCGTTCACCGAAGGTTTTTCCAAACTAAGCTTTAACGAGCGTATCCAACGTTTAAAAGAAATGGGGATACTAACGGAAGAAGAAGCGCGCCGTTTGGAAAATGAAGGTGAACATTTCACAGCACAATTTATTGAAAACGCGATTGGCCATTTTCACTTGCCTTTTGGCGTTGCGGTTAATTTTGTGATTGATGGTAAACACTTCGTCATTCCCATGGCCATTGAAGAATCTTCTGTTATTGCCTCTGCCAGTAAAACCGCGCAATGGATCAGTAAAAATGGCGGTATTACCACAAAGATCCTAGGCAACTTAGCCATCGGCCAAATTCAAATTCCTCGCTTAAAAAGGCATAAGGAAACTAGACACTTATTGAAAAAACATAAAAAAGAATTAATCGAATTGGTAAATCAAGGAATGGGTAGTAGCTTAGTCAAACACGGTGGTGGTTTGAAAGATATTCGCTTGCGGCGAATTAAACGCAGTAATAACGAAGAAATGGGCGTCATTCACATTATGGTTGATACGGGCAATGCAATGGGCGCCAATATCATCAATCAAACGGCTGAATTTTTAAAACCACACATTGAAGCATTGACCGGCGAACACATCGGCATGTGTATTTTATCCAATTTAATTGATACCCACTTAACAAGTGCTGAAGTGGTTATTCACAATATTAAACCTGAATTAGGGCTTGCGATTGAAGAGGGTTCTTTATTTTCCCAACTTGATCCTTATCGTGCGGCCACGAACAATAAAGGTGTCATGAATGCTGTGGATGCTGTGTTAATTGCAACGGGTAATGATTGGCGTGCGGTTGAAGCTTCCGTACATGCTTATGCAGCACAACGTGGGCGTTATCGCTCTATTACGCAATGGAAAATGCATGGTAATGATTTACACGGTAAGCTGATTGCGCCATTACCGGTTGGTATTGTCGGTGGGGTAACGCGCGTCCATCCCATGGCAAAATTGGGCATGAAAATATTAGGCATTACCCAAAAAGAGGATTTATCCCGTATCATTGCGGCGGTAGGTTTGGTGCAAAATTTAGGGGCGATTAAAGCCTTGGTTACTACCGGAATTGTCATGGGGCATATGAAATTGCACATCGCCAATATTGCGTTGGCAGTAGGGTGTTCCGATGAGGAATTGCCTTTATTAAAAGAAAAATTAATGGAACGTTTACAAGCGAATCGTCATGTGACGGAAAGTGATGGTTTGCAATTATTAAGTGAACTGCGATCGAATCGATAAACTTATTTTTTAGACACGTACGCATTGTCTTTAATATAAAACCTAAGCAAACGTTTTGCCCAGTGCGCAGCATAATCGACACCAATGCGCGGCCGTTTAACCAGGGTGAAAGTCTCTTCTAACTCGGGCATTGTTAAATATAAACGCTCACTCAATAAATCGTGGCCATTTAATTCTTTCGTTATATCAAGCGCACGCGTTAATAAACCAGGACCATTCGTTTTTTGTTGAATGTTTAATAGCGGTTGAAGTGCGCGAATTAAGACAGCTGAACCCTGTCCTTCTGGCTCTGTCACCACATTTAAGCAATGATATATGCCATAAATTAAATAGACATACGCATGGCCCGGTGGCCCGTACATGGTTTGCGTGCGTGGTGTGACCCCTTTCGATGCGTGACAAGCAAGATCGTGCGGGCCTAAATACGCCTCCACTTCCACAATGCGGCCAATGCGTTTTTCACCATTAACGCGATGAATGAGGTGTTTGCCCAATAATTCTTGTGCAACGGTGGTGGTGTCACGGTTATAAAAATCACGGGGTAAAATAATGTTATTATCTGCTGGCATGGTAAGTAACAAGGCCCTGTTGCCAGGGCTTTTAGCTTATTTCGGTTTCATTAATTTAACTTCTAATAAATAAATCCGCCGGTTGTCACTGTGCAATACTTTAAAGCGGAAGTTTTGTAGCTTTACGGTTTCACCGCGTTTTGGCAAATGCTCAAAGGCGCGTAACACAATGCCGCCAATGGTGTCTGATTCTTCATCGCTAAAATCGGCTTGAAAATAGTCGTTAAATTCTTCAATTAGTGTCGCTGCTTTGACAATGTAGGTGTTATGGTCGAGCTTTTTAATATGGCCATCTTCTTCCTCAATGTCATATTCATCTTCAATTTCACCTACAATTTGTTCGAGCACATCTTCGATGGTAACTAAACCTGCCACATGGCTATATTCATCAAGCACCACTGCAATATGATTACGACTGATACGAAATTCGCGTAAGAGCACTTCTAAGCGCTTACTTTGTGGTGTGAACATGGCAGGGCGCGTCACGTCCGCTAATTTGAAAGGTTTTTCTTTTAATTGAAAACAATAAGGCAATAAATCTTTTGCCAATAAAATACCAACCACATCATTATTTTTGGGATCAATCACTAAAAAGCGTGAATGCGCGGATTCAATGACAATGGGTAAAATGGTTTCAAGCGTTGCTTCTTTTTCCACCGTTACCATTTGAGCTTTAGGGACCATGACTTCGCGAACTTGCATTTCAGAAACTTGTAGAATGCGCTCAATGGTGCCAAGCATTTCACCGCTTAACACATCGCGTTCTTTGGCATCTTGCAAGATTTCCATTAGTTGCTCACGGTTTTGCGGCTCACGACCCAGTAACGCCGTTAAGCGCTCAATCCAGGAGCGAGATTTTTGCGCAGGCTTGTCTTCATCAGGGTCGTTTGTCATAAGATCCAATTCATCAAGATGTTTCATACGGGTTGTCAAATCCTAGTAGAGCTAATTGTTCTATTTCTAATGCTTCCATGACCGCGGCCTCGCCAGCGGTTTCATGATCATAGCCTAATAAATGCAAGATACCATGAACAATCATGTGAGCCCAATGTTCCTCTAAGGTCTTTTCTTGATCAGCTGCTTCCATGGCGATCACAGCGGCGCAAAGGGCAATATCGCCCAAATAATCCTCATCGTCATTGTGAAATGATAAGACATTGGTGGGTTTATCTTTATGACGGTATGTTTTATTGAGCGTTTGCATTTCGTCTGGATCAATGACCCTTAAAGTCAGGCTTTTGCGTGACTGCTGCGTTTTTAGGGTGTTTTTTGCCCAGTCGCGTAGTAAAGCGCGCGGCGGTACCGATTGGGCCGCCGTGGCTATTTGGATAGTGATACTTGGCATATGCGTTCTGGTTTAGACTTTAGGCTTGTTCAATTTTTCTTCGTGTTTTTCATAAGCTTCCACCACCGTTTGCACTAAGGGGTGGCGCACCACATCGCGGGTTTCGAAATGGGTAAAGCTTATGCCGGGTAAATCTTTTAACACATTCATCGCTTGAATCAAACCGGAATCACGGCGGTTCGGTAAGTCAATTTGGGTGATGTCACCGGTAACAACCGCTTTAGAACCAAAACCTAAGCGTGTTAAAAACATTTTCATTTGTTCTGCGGTCGTGTTTTGACTTTCATCTAAGATAATAAAAGAATCATTCAAGGAGCGGCCGCGCATGTAGGCGAGCGGTAACAACTCAATGACATCTTTTTCAATGAGCTGGTTCACTTTTTCAAAGCCCATCATTTCATATAAACCATCATACAGTGGTCGCAAGTAAGGGTGTACTTTTTGCGCAATGTCGCCTGGCAAGAAGCCGAGTTTTTCGCCAGCCTCCACAATAGGACGTACCAGAACAATACGGCTGACGCGTTCAGCTTCTAATGCTTGCACAGCGCAAGCAACGGCTAAATAGGTTTTACCCGTACCAGCCGGGCCTACGCCGAAGCTGATATCGTGTTTCAAAATATTTTCGATGTACTTCACTTGGTTTTCACCGCGTGCCGTAATACCGCCTTTACGAATTCGAACATCCAACTGGTTTTCATTGGTTGACGGAGCCGCTTTATGAGAAGCGGTTTGTAGATAAAGATGAACTGCTTTCGGTTCAAGATTGCTCACGCGTTTAGTCTCCTGATAAAGGTCTTGGAGCGCATCACAAGTCATGCGAACTGCGTAACGATCACCCGTAATTGAAAAGGTATGCCCACGTTGTTTAATCATGACGCCTAAGCGCTTTTCAATTAACTTTAAATGTTCGTTTAATTTGCCACAGAGGTTGAAAAGACGGTGATTGTCTTCGGGTGTTAAAGTGAGGATCTCTGAATGGAATGCTGTGCTCAAGTTGGTTATCTACCCCCATATGAACGATTACACTTTAAGTATAGCCTACTTTAAACCCTTTAAGGCTAGTCTTTTTTTTCGTGTAATTTTCACACAACTTGCTGATTGTTATGGGTTAGTCAGCAATTAACTCACCAGATAAGGAGCTGCGGCGGGCTTCAGTGATTTTTACGGTCACTAATTGGCCGATTAGGTCGGGGTGACCTGCAAAGTTAACCACCCGATTATTTTCGGTGCGCCCTGAGATTTGGTGGGGGGTTTTAGCAGCATGGCCTGCCACTAAAATTTTTTGCAGCGTACCCACCATGCTTTCACCAATACGTAAACCATTTTGGAGAATGCGGTCTTGCAAAATATGCAGGCGTTGTTTTTTTACTTCCATCGGCACATCGTCTGGCAATTGCGCAGCCGGCGTACCTGGACGGGGGCTGTAGATAAAGCTGAAAGAATGATCAAAGCCAACGTCATGAATTAAGTTCATGGTGTCTTCAAAATCCGCTTCAGTTTCACCAGGAAAGCCTATGATGAAGTCAGAGGAGATGCTGATATTGGGACGAATCTTTTTTAATTTGCGAATTTTTGCTTTGAATTCCAAAGCAGTATAGCCACGTTTCATTGCGGATAAAATGCGATCCGATCCACTTTGCACCGGTAAATGCAGGTGATCTACCAACTCCGGCACTTCCGCATAAGCTTGAATTAAGCGATTAGAAAAAGCGAGCGGGTGGGAGGTGGTATAACGGACACGCTTAATGCCATCAATGGCGGCCACTAATTCTACCAAGGTGGCTAAATCAGCCGTTTCCCCTTCAAACATGGGGCCACGGTAATCGTTTACATTTTGACCGAGCAAGGTGACTTCTTTTACGCCCTGGGCGGCTAAGCTCGCAATTTCTGCCAAAACATCGTCAAGCGGACGTGAGATTTCTTCGCCGCGGGTGTAAGGCACGATACAAAAGCTACAGTATTTGCTACAGCCTTCCATGATAGAGACAAAGGCCGTTGGGCCTTCAGCGCGCGGTTCAGGTAATTTGTCGAATTTTTCAATTTCGGGAAAGCTAATATCAACGACCGGTTTGCGGCGTTTACTGCGTTCTGCCAGCATATCACCCAAGCGATGAATGGTTTGAGGGCCAAACACTAAATCCACATACGGGGCACGCTCAATGATGGCTTTACCTTCTTGGCTAGCAACACATCCACCCACACCAATGATTAAGTCAGGTTTGGCTTGTTTCAGCGCTCGCCAACGACCTAATTCAGAAAAAACTTTTTCCTGAGCTTTTTCCCGCACCGAGCAGGTGTTTAATAATAGAACATCGGCTTCTTCGGGATTATTGGTTTTTTCCAGTTGATGGGACGCTAAGAGCACATCCGCCATTTTGGAGGAATCGTACTCATTCATTTGACAGCCATGGGTTTGAATGTAAAGCTTATGCACGTTTTTTCGCCTCGTGTTGAGGCGTGTATCATATTCAAATCTAATGATGAAGGCTAGAAAACAATGACCACAGCCCTTGACGAGTGTGCTAAAACCTTAGGCTTAAGCCAAATCCAACGCCATATTTTCCTTTGTTGTGATCAAACGGTGCCCAAGTGCTGTGATGAAGACGTTGGCCTTGAAGCTTGGCATTACTTAAAAAAACGATTGAAAGAGTTAAAGCTCGATGTGCCTGGCGGCATTTATCGCAGCAAAGCCAATTGCTTACGCGTTTGCCAACAAGGGCCGATTGCAGTCGTTTATCCTGAAGGCGTCTGGTATCACTCCTGCACGCCAGTGGTCCTAGAGCGCATCATCCAAGAGCACTTAATTAATGGTGAAGTCGTGGAAGAGTTTTTGTTGGCCTTTCCGGAAGATGACTGCTCAAGTTGTGACGAGCATGCCAGTAGTTGTTGTTAAGAGTTAAGTCATGACGCGGATTTATCAAAATGCACCACTAACAGTAAATGAACCCCTCATATTAGATGAGGCGGCAACCCACCACTTAGCACGCGTATTGCGCGCCGAAGTGGGCGAGGCCATTACGGTCTTCAATGGCCAGGGCGGAGAGTATCACGGTGTTATTGCGGGCATTAGCAAAAAAGCCGTTACTGTGGCTTTATCGACCTTTGACCCCCGTGAGTGCGAATCTCCGGTCGAGATGGTTTTGGGTCAAGGCATTGCCCGTGGTGAAAAAATGGATTTCATTATCCAAAAAGCCGTTGAATTAGGCGTTAGTAAAATTGTGCCATTGCAAACCGAGCGCGGGAACGTGCATTTATCAGCCGATCGAATGGAAAAACGGCATCAGCATTGGCAATCGGTTTTAATTAGTGCTTGTGAACAATGCGGTCGTAATCGTTTACCCACTTTACTGCCAGCAATGAATCTAAACGCGTTTCTAGCCGAAAAACAAGCAGATCTGCAATTTGTACTATCACCGCATGCCAGCACGCAATTATCGTTTACGGGATTGAAGCCGCGGTCGGTGGCTATTTTAATTGGCCCAGAAGGCGGCTTATCTGCCAATGAAATTGCCCAGGCAGAACGCCATCACTTTAGCGCTTTAGCACTGGGGCCGCGAGTGCTTCGTACGGAGACAGCCGCGCTGGTTGCGCTCAGTGTCCTGCAAACCGGTTTTGGCGATTTACTCGGAAAGAATTGACACAGCATGCCCTTTCAGTACAATTACCCCCTTTTTCAATCCAGAGGTCTTTTTATGGCTGATGAAGCCGATGTTGCAAGCTTAGTGATTGATCGTGAATTGTCCATGGCATTGTCAAAAATCCGTCAACAACCGCAATCAGAAGGTACCAAAGAATGTTTAGAGTGCGGTGATGAAATGCACGAAGTGCGTCAAAAAATGGGCTTTAAACATTGCAAAGATTGCACTGAACAAATGGAACGCCATAAATCGCGCTTTGCTGATTATTAATTAAGCATTCCGCGTCGAGAGCAAAAGAGCTATACTAGTTTAGTTGGCTTGGAG
Source organism: uncultured Coxiellaceae bacterium (assembly GCA_964597435.1). Classification (GTDB taxonomy): domain Bacteria; phylum Pseudomonadota; class Gammaproteobacteria; order DSM-16500; family DSM-16500; genus Aquicella. Next base: position 41,490 of record CAZQXH010000003.1, read on the forward strand.
GGATGCTCTAGATGAAACAAAATGGCGAAGCGCTAAATGAATACGCGCAAGTGGTTAAAGAATTGTCAGACCGCTTAGTGGCTGTGCAAAAGCCAATTCGCATTTTGGACGCATTAAAATGGAACGGCGAAATCGAAAAAACCTTTTTCGCCAGCAAATTTAAAAAATTGCCGATTATTAATAAAGAATTTTATCAAAAAAATAACCCGCTTAATTTTGATCCCGTTAAAAAAATCGCTGAATTTCATGAGATAAACCGCGACATCCGCAGAAAGCTCGGCCAGTACAGTGGTGTTGGCAGCATCATGCAGCGCATGTGTGATGAATACCGTCATGTGATCGATTTATTATTGGCGCGCGGCACGCCCGAATTCACCCGCATTTCGCAAGAATTATATGGCAGCTCCGACGATGCGTTCCATGTCGGTGCGCCCACCTTAAAAGATTTAGCCACGCTGGTCATGGAAACGCTTGCTCAAATAAAAGACCAAGTCATGACAGAAGATGACTTGATGCAATATTCGAGCGAAGAGACAGTACAGATTTTAAGTGAACGCTTAGAAAGCTATTTTCACGAAAATAAAATCCGCGTAGAACTCAGCGATGGCATCATTGCTGACGCATCAGCGGGTGCTGACCGCATTAAAATTCATAAAAATTGCATGTTCAGTATGCGGGAAATCCGTACCTTTGAAATTCATGAAGGCTGGGTGCATTTAGGCACGACGTTAAATGGATTGAATCAACCCATTTGTACGTTTTTAAGTAAGGGCCCGCCATCTTCAACGGTAACGCAAGAGGGACTTGCGATTATTACGGAAATCTTTACTTTCTCTTCTTATCCCGGTCGAGTGCGTCGTTTAACCAATCGCATCAATGCTGTCAGCATGGCAGAAGAGGGTGCTAACTTTCATGACGTGTTTGAATATTATCGTGTGCAAGGGTTTAACGAAGAAGACAGTTATCAATCGACCATTCGCGTCTTTCGCGGTAGCACCCCAGAGGGTGGACCCTTCACAAAAGATTTAGCCTACAGTAAAGGCTTTATTTTAATTTATAACTTCATGCGTTTAGCGGTACAACGTGGTTTAGTGCATCGCATTCCCTTGCTCTTTTTAGGAAAAACCACGTTGGATGATCTACACATTTTATCCGACTTGGTCGAAGAGAGATTAATCCTTCCGCCAAAATATTTACCGCCGCAATTTCGGGATATTGCCGCGGTGAGTGCTTGGATGGTCTATTCATTGTTCTTAAATCGCTTAGATTTAAGACGTCTTGCAATGGACTTTAAAGGTATTTTGCAATAACGCTAACCTCGATTATGCGCATTGCGTGGATTGCTAAGCACACTGGCAATGAATTCGATGGTTTTACCCGCAACATCAATTCCAGTGGTTTTTTCAATGCCTTCTAAGCCTGGTGAAGCATTCACTTCCATGATTAAGGGGCCGCGATGCGAGCGTACAATATCAACACCAGCAATATTTAAGCCGATGATATTAGCAGCGCGAATTGCCATCGTGCGTTCTTCTTCGGTGATATCCACCGGCATGGCGGTGCCACCGCGATGCAAATTAGAACGAAATTCTTCCGGCGATCCAGCTTGACGTTTCATCGAGGCAACGACTTCATTGCCAACCACAAAACAGCGAATATCAGCACCATTCGCTTCTTTGATATATTCTTGCACCATGATATTCACTTTCAATCCCATGAAAGCTTCTAAAACGCTGCGGGCTGCCTTAGCCGTTTCTACCAAAATTACGCCAATCCCTTGTGTGCCTTCTAAAAATTTAATGACAAGTGGTGGTCCACCAACCATATTAATTAAATCTTTAATTTCGTCGAGCGAATGGGCAAAACCTGTGCTCGGTAAGCCGATGCCTTTTTTAGACAAGATTTGCAAGCAGCGCAATTTGTCTCGGGCACGGTTAATTGCCACGGAATCATTCACACAAAAAACACCCATCATTTCTAATTGCCGCACGACAGCAGTGCCGTAAAAAGTAATGGAGGCACCAATGCGGGGAATGACTGCATCATAATGGTCTAATGAAGCACCTTTGTAATGAATGGTGGGTTGAACTGAAGTGATATTCATGTAGCAGCGTAGTGTGTCAATAACATCTGCTTGATACCCGCGCTCCATCGCGGCCGACACTAAGCGTTGTGTTGAGTAGAGGTCCTGTCTTCTCGATAAAATCGCAATTTTCATTCTGAGCGAACCTTTGTTGTTAAAAAAGACCGACCTGGGTTGACGAGAAAGCGTTTACGCAAGGCACTTCGGCCAAGCAACATACGAAATAGCATGTCTTCTCTTTCTGCGAGAGTAATCTCAATGGAATGAGTTTGTCCAGCAATCATCAAGGGAGTTTGAATGACATAACGTAAGTCCGTGTGGCCACCGGAATCAGTGACTAAACGGCGATCGGTTAAATCTGCCACACAAGAAATCACGGTGTCAAAATCGTGTTGCACGGGGTGAATGTCAAAACGAATGCGTTTTTTATTATTTTCTTCAAAGGGTTGAAAATTAAAGGCATGCAAAGAAGATGTGCGCGCACCCGTATCTATTTTGGCTTTAATACGCTGAATGTCTAGCTCGGGTAAAGAAACCCATTCGCGCCAGCCAATGGGGCTTGGCGGTATTTTGACCTTTTTTGATTTTATGGGTTCCATAGAGGATTCCTAATTTTCCTGCTTAATAATTTATCATATTGATGGCTTCAAGCGCTGATAAAGCACCCAGCCGATGCCTAATAACAAGCTCAAAAAGGGAATGAGCCATAACGCAGCGGTGACTGGGTTAAAGCGGGGTTGTAATAAAATAAAATCACCATATCGTTGTACTAGATACGCTTGAATAGCCGCATCAGATTGTTTTTCTAAGACCATGGTATAAACTTTTGCTCGCAAATCATTCGCAAGCGGTGCATTAGAATCGTTAATGTTTTGGTTTTGACACACGACGCAGCGAATGGTTTGCGTTAGTGCATAAAAACGCTCCGCATCTGCTTGGCGGGTAAAAGGATATAAATCACTGGGGGTGCTAAAAGCACACTGAGCCCACAGTAGGTAAAGTAAGACAATTTTGAAAAAACGCATCAATTTGCTGCCTCAGCGCGTTGAATTAATGGATACAATGTTTTATCCCATGTCGTTTGATCGATGGAACCAATGTGACGATAAATAATTTGTCCTTGTTTATTAATGACAAACGTTTCTGGCGTGCCATACACGCCAAGGTCAATCGCGACATCGCCATTCGCATCATCGCCAATGGCAATGTAAGGATTTCCATTATCGGTTAACCATTTTTTGGCGTCAGCGGGTTTGTCTTTATACACTAAACCGAACAAGGGCACGTGATATTGTTTGGCAATTTTCATGAGCATGCCTGCTTCGATTTGACAGGCTTCACACCAACTCGCCCAGACATTCAAAAGCATGACATGTTGCGCAAACTGACGTTCCGTGAAACGTTGTTCCGGATGATTTAATTCCGGCACATTAAATGCGGGTACGGCTTGACCAATTAAAGCAGAGGGCAATTCGTGCGGTTTCGCATAGAATAATTCATAAGCTAAAATAGCCACTAATAAAAACAATAAGCAAAATGGCGTCAGGGTTTTTAAGCAGCGCATGTCATTTTGGCTCCCAAGCAAAGCGACGTTGGCGTAAGCTGAATAAGCCGCCAATTATCATCAATAAACCACCTAACCAGATAAAACGAATAAATGGTTTGTAGTAAATGCGTACCGACCATTCGTTTTCATTAAAGGGTTGGCCCAACGCAATGTATAAGTCGCGGAATAAACCAGGATGGATATCCACTTTGGTCATCACCATTTGCCTGACAGTAAAAATGCGCTTCTCAGGATATAAATGAGTAATGACACGATTATCTTTTGTTACTAAAAAGTCCGCACGTATGCCGCGATAATTACTTTCAGCGACACCCGTTGTGGTGAGTAATGTAAATTGATAAGGGCCAACCTTTAACACATCGTTTGTTGCAAGACGAGCTTCGCGTTCTTGCGCGAGTAAACTCGATAACATAATGCCAATGATCATGATAGCAAAGCCAGTGTGTGCTAATGCCATGCCAGGCGTAGTGCGAAACGCATTCGCCACGCTAAAAATAATCCATAAACTTAAGATAAAACTGAGAGTGGGTAAAAAATGCAATTCATGCACGATCACCAATAATAGCAAAATGCCCAACAAGGTACTTGCTAAAAAACTTTTCACTGCTTGCCGGCACCACGTGGCCCACGGCGTTTTTTGCCAACGAAATAATGCGCCTCCCGCCATAATCGCCATCATCACGAGTACTAATGGTGTTAAGACGGTATTAAAATACGGTGCGCCAACCGAGATAACACCGAGTTGCAATGCATCGACTAATAAAGGATATAACGTGCCGAGTAAGATGGTGATTAAGAACACCATTAATAAAGCACTTTGTAACCGTAAACTGAAGTCTCGTGTCGCTAAACCGGCGGGGGGCCCAAGGTCTGCTCCTTGCAATGACAAGGGTGGGTTTTGCAATTGCGGTATTCGCTTCACATACACCATTAATGTACCGGTCATTAAAACCGCGAGCAATACGAGTAAAAACATACCGCGCGAAGGATCACTTGCAAAGGTGTGAGCTGAAACTAAGACACCCGAACGCACTAAAAAGGTGCCGAGTAAACTCATGGCGAACGTTATAATTGCAAGCAGCGCCGCCCACGCCCGTGCTTGGCTGCGTTTTTCAACGAGTATTAAAATATGAATTAACGCTGTACCGGAAAGCCAAGGCAAGAGTGACGCATTTTCAACGGGGTCCCAAAACCAAAAGCCCCCCCAACCCAAGACGCGATAAGCCCACCAACTGCCTAATGCAATTCCGAACGTTAAAAAACACCAGGCAGCGAGCGCAAATTGTCGCGTGGTTTTCGCCCATGCGGCATCGCATTGACCGCGAATCAGGGCAGCTAATGTGATAGCGAAAGCCACGGAAAAACCCACATAACCGGTATATAACATCGGCGGGTGTATGACAAAGCCCGGGTCTTGTAACAAAGGATTTAAATCTTGACCACTCACATTGCCGATGGCACTTAAAAAAGGATTGGACGTTAAAATTAAAAAGCTTAAAAAAGCAAAACTAATTAGGCCTAATACGGCGAGTGTTAATGTTCGGTTATGCCTGCCCCAAAAACTATAACTTAAAGTCCAAAGGCTAAGTAATAAAATCCACAATAAAATAGAACCTTCATGCGCACCCCACACGGCCGTTAAGCGATACATCCAGGGCAATAAAGGGTGAGAGTTTTGTGCAACATACGCAATGCTAAAATCGCTATTTAAAAAAGCCAGGGTGAGCAACCCATAGGCTAGCGCAACAAAGGTGAATTGTGCGTACGCCGCAGGTCTTGCAACGGCACTTAAATAACGATTGTGATATTTAAATCCGATTAACGGTAAAATACCTTGGCAAAAAGCAAAAAACCAAGCAAACCATAAACTAATCTGACCGAACCCCTGAATCATGCGGTTGGCTTCCCTTCGCGAAGTGCGCGATAAACATTTTTGGGTAAATAATTTTCATCGTGCTTGGCAAGCACTTGCGATGCGGTAAAAACACCGTTAGTGTCTAACGTGCCTTCCGCAATCACGCCTTTTCCTTCACGGAATAAATCGGGTAACACACCCTCATAATGCACGGGTAGATCGCGTTTTAAATCGGTCACCACAAAGCTGACACCAAGGCCGCTAGGATCATGTTTAAGGCTACCTGCTTTCACTAAACCACCTAAACGCATAGTATATTCACTGCCGCGTTGTTTGGCGGTGATTTCACTGGGTGTAACAAAAACATTAATATTTTGTTTTAGTGAAAACAAAATTAAGCCAACGGCTAAACTTAAGCCAAGCAGAAAAATAGAAAAAAAATACAAGCGACGTGTTTGAAGCTTATTCATGTGGGTTATGTCGTTTTTTATATAAATGCTGCCAGCGGCACCAAGGTAAAAACCATTGCCAGAGTAAAAAAATTAAAACGGCGCCGTATGAGAGATAAACGTAGGTAGTGTATTTACCCATCGAGAAGGCAGCTTGTAAGGTATTCATGAGCGCTGTTCCTCTAACCAATGTTGATTCGCCTCTAGCGCAATCAGCTCATAATTCATGCGTAAAAAAAGCACGATAGCGTAATAAAGTAAAAACGCGGTAATCATCGCCAGTAAGGGATATAACATGCTATTGGCAATATGGGGTGCCCCAAAAGCGCTAAGCGTTGCACCTTGGTGTAAAGTGTTCCACCAATAAACGGAGTAGTGAATAATGGGCAAATCAATAAAACCAACCAAAATTAAAATAGCGAGCGCGCGTTCACCCGTGTGTTTGCGTTTTAGAGCGGATTGAAAAATTAGTGTGCCTAAATATAGAAAAAGTAAAATGAGCTCTGACGTTAGGCGTGCGTCCCAAATCCACCACGTTCCCCACATGGGTTTACCCCACAAACTCCCGGTTAATAAAGCGAGGAAAGTAAAGCCAGCACCAATGGGTGCGCTGTGACGAATGACAAGATTTGCCATTTTAACGCGCCAGACTAATGTTACAAATGCGGCGGATGCCATGATGGCATAGATAAAAAGAGATAAAAATGCGCAAGGAGCATGCACATAAATAATGCGAAACCCATCGCCTTGTAAATAATCAGCGGGGGCTAAGAATAGGCCACCGATTAATCCGTACGAAAATAACGCAACAAAGGCAATGCTCATCCAAGGCAAAAGCCCGCGCGAGAGGAAAAAGAATTTCTTAGGAGAAATCAATTGATTGAGGTAGAACCACATCCCGTCGTGCCTATTGTTTGCTTAATTGGTGCGAAACGAAAAAAATATTATCAAAGATATGCGTAGCAAGCTAGTAAAAAGGTTGCCCCCATCTCCCACGTGCGGGAAAAAGCAGGGTTGAGAGGCATTTACTTATTGTGACCTCACCCCAGAAATGCGCTAAACTCCTTGCTTAAAATTTGAGTTTGTCACATGCAATTACTAGATTATGCCCGCGAGGGTTGGCAAAATTTGTGCTTTGCTAAATTACGCTCACTGTTAGCATTACTGGGCGTGCTAGTGGGGACGGCATCAGTTGTTGCGATGGTAATGGGTGGTGAATTAGCCACCAATCAAGCATTGAAAGAGTTTAAGTCACTGGGTACGGATTTATTGGCAATCTCAATCAATAACTCGGCAGAATCTAACAATACCCAGGGCAAATTAGAACAATTGAGTCTAAGTGATGCTGAAGGGCTTAAACAACTTGATCCCCATATTTTACAGGTAGCGCCTTATACGCAAACCTACCAACCCATTTTTTTTGCCGGGAGCGCCATCAATGGCATGTTGCTCGGTGTTACTGACCAATTTCCCATCAGCATTAAAATCCAATTAGAAAAAGGACGCTTTATTTCCACATTGGATCAATACCAATTTTTTTGCGTGATTGGTCAATCTATCTACAAAAGAATCCAACAACTTACTTATCAAGACCCGATTGGTTTACCGCTGCAAATTGGCAAACAATATTTCATTATTGCGGGCGTTGCCAAAGAGTGGCCAGAAAATAGTTTTGTGTATGCTGATGTTAATAACGCGGTAATGATTCCGATTTTATCCTCTATGGCGATTAGTCAATACGCCGCCATCTCGAACGTTTTAATGCAGCTTGCACCCGATGCACCAATTAGCCAGGTGGAAGAGCGGGTTGAAAATCACATTAATCAGTTGTTAGTGGGTAAACAAGTTAACTTTCGTAGCGCCAAAGAATTAATTAACAAGATGAAAAAGCAAAGCCAAATTTTGACAGTATTCTTAGGGTTAATAGGCAGCATTTCTTTGTTGGTGGGCGGCATTGGCGTGATGAATGTGATGCTCGTATCGGTGATGGAGCGGCGGCGAGAAATTGGGGTGCGTCTTGCCATCGGTGCGCGGCGGCGTGATATTGGTTGGTTGTTTTTATGCGAGGCAGTCTTGCTCTCGTTGGTGGGTGGTGTGCTGGGCGTTTTATTAGGTGTGGCCATTGCTTTTATTATTGCCTGGTTTTCGCACTGGGATTTTTCAGTTTTTTGGTGGCCGGTGTTGGTAGGCTTTAGTGTGTCAGTAGCGGTTGGGATTTTCTTTGGTTTTTATCCAGCGTATTTGGCATCGAAATTAAATCCGATTGATGTGCTGCGGTCAGAATAGGGTATTGGCTGCGCAAGGGATCAAATCGAGAGGGGATGCTGGGTCCCGCGGTCGCGGGACGGCGGCGTGGTTTTTTTAAATACCCAGTGTGAGTGGCGTTGACCGATTTTCCAACTCTAGAAAATTTAAATTGCTTCCCAACTCTTTCGTATCCGCTGATTCCATTTTTAATAAATTATCAATCATTGTTGCCAGCGGTGCTTCGGACCACGTTTTGCTATGATGTTTTTTGAAAAAATCGACCACGCGTTGCCATGTTTGCTCAAACGCAGGCAGTTCGGGTTGATTTAAAAAGTTCATCACATCATGCATGCAATCAATATGCGGATCTAAATGGGTTTTGATTTTCAATTTCTGCTGCACACCGTTAAAAAGCGTCGGCTTATGTTGAGACAGGGTGGTATGAAGCGAGTCATGGTAAGTTCGACAAGCTTTAAGCACTAAGTTGCGAAAACCTTCCACACGGGGATCGGAATGTACCAGGCGTTTAGGGATGGGTGAGTCGGCAGTAAATACTAAATGTTCACCATCCACACTGAACATTTCAATTTTGATATCTTCTAAGCGGGGGTTATTCATATCCGGAATGGTGAGTAAACAAAAACCATGCTTTTTCATGAAGGTGCCGACATTATCGGGGTTGCCAAAGTAGCGCCTTGGATGAAGATCAGAGCTGCCGCCGCCACCAACCACAATCTGTGTTACCTTGTCTTTCGGGTTTTCCGGTGAGTTAATGTAAACATATTCACAATGATCATGAGCAGACAGTACAATATGAGGACTCATTTTTTGCCGCACATGCATGATTTGCCAAAGTGCCCAATTATAATTGCAATTTTTAGGCTTCAGGGCCACGTTAGGATCGGTACCGTTAAAGACAGCGGCAACTTCTGCTTTATAATTTGGTGAATTGGGATCTAATTCTAAAATTCGATTGAGACGCTGGGCATTTTCCGGGGTTTTTAAATATAAATGAGAATCGTAATTTAAATAGCGTTTACTAAACGTATTCGGTACCGGGTGATGTTGCTTAAAAATCTTAAACCGACCTGCTTTTTCGGAGGCTTGATAAGTCGCTTCACACCACGCGCTCTGATTGGTTTTCTCCAATTCCTTTTGATTGAAATGCTCATTAGTTGACCATTCCCTCATGTAATCTAGCCAATCCAACCCATAGGAATTGGAGTCTAAGAAAAACTCTTCGACTTGTTTATTGATGTAGGAGGTCGCAGCCGCTGGCATCGCGTAAGGAGGAAATTTTTGAATGTCGAGTATTGAGTTGTCAAAATAATTGGCATCGTCTTGTAAATAAGTGTGTGCAATTTGATGAATACCAACATCCAGCCCTGTTTCGTAGCTGGCAATTTGGTAGCGATTCACTAACGGAATATAAGAGGCAATCTTATTGGCGGTGGAATAAATGCCATTTTCGATTTCAGTGAAATTATCTTGTCTTAAATCATGATTGCCTAAAACGGAGCGTCCGCGCCTATCTTTTGGATACACATCATGAATTTTATTATTAAACTCAGGGTCATCTGGGCTTTTTGCGCCGTTTGGGTAAATGTTATCACCCATAAAATCATAGAAGGTGATTTGAAAGTAGGGGGTTTGTTGCTGATGCTTTTCAATCACCCTGTTTGCCAAGGCGATGACGCTTCGTTGTGCCTCGCCATTTTCTCCGGTGCACCCCATATTAATGGAGTTTAAGGAGGGACAAGCGTGATTGATAAGCGTGTAAGTGCGAAATTTGGCGGCTTTTGCTTTCGCTAAGGCTTGTTCATTGGTTAAGCGCGCCGGAATATTAGAAGGCGTAAATTCTTGCGTTTCTTCAGGAAGGGAGGCGCCACCTGGAATGCCAATAGGTAGCGAAACCGGAATTGCCATTGACGCGGGATTCTGACGTTGTGATGCATCATAGTCATCAATAGCAATAGGACGTTGCATTTGGCCTCCTTGTTTTATTTTTTACACTTCTTGTTGAATCGGCAAATCACCCACAGTCACAATTTTTAATGAATTCGTACGGCCGTGAACACCAATTAAATCCCCTTTGGTGATAATGACTAAGTCACCTTTGTTTAAAATGCCCCGTTTTTGTAATTCTGAAACCGCTGACAGGTTGAGTTGGCGTCTGTCAATGTGGGTGGCATCAAATGGAATGGGGTAAACACCGCGGTACATTGTCATGCGGCGTAACGTGGCTTCGTAACGGCTTAAACCATAAACGGGAATTTTGGAATTAACACGCGACATTAATAAGGGTGTCGTGCCGGATTCCGTTAAGGCGATGATCGCTTTAATGTCTAAATGGTTTGCGGTGTACATGGTTGCCATGGCAATGGCTTCATCCACGTGCGTCATGGCTTGTTCGCGCATGATGCGTAAGGATTTTACACTGCGGTGTTTTTCAGCGCTTAAACAAATGCGGTCCATGGCGGCGACTGCTTTGTCAGGGTAAAGCCCGACTGCCGTTTCCCCTGAAAGCATGACGGCATCAGTGCCATCTAACACGGCATTAGCAACGTCTGATACTTCCGCGCGAGTCGGAATGGTATTGTGCGTCATGGTTTCTAGCATTTGGGTGGCAGTAATGACCGGTTTATTGAAGGTGCGTGCCACTTTAATGATCTTTTTCTGGACGCCTGGTAATTCTGCATCGCCGATTTCAACGCCTAAATCTCCGCGCGCAATCATAACGGCATCGGAGGCATGAATAATGCCATCTAAATTAGCAATCGCCTCATTGCGTTCAATTTTCGCGATAATGCCAGGGTTGCCGCCGGCTGCATTTAATAAGGTGCGAGCGGCTTTAATGTCGTCTGCGTGACGTGGGAAAGAAACAGCAATGTAATCGGCTTCTAATCTGACGGCAGATTTAATGTCTTCACGATCTTTAGCGGTTAATGCTTCAGCGGATAAGCCACCACCTAAGCGATTAATCCCTTTATTGTTGGATAATTCACCGCCAACTACCACGGTAGTAAAAATCTGCGTACCCGCAACGCGATCGACATTCAGGACAATACGACCATCGTCTAATAACAAGGTATCTTTTGCATGCACATCTTTTGGTAAGTTTTTATAGCTGATCGAGACGCCTTGTTCATCGCCAGTATCGTCGGCCATGTTGGTATCAAGCAAGAAGGGTTGACCTTCTTGAAGCTGGATTTTTTTGTTTTTAAAACGTCCGATACGGATTTTAGGACCTTGCAGGTCAACTAAAATAGCAACGGGTTTTTCATGTTTGGCGGCAATATCGCGCACAGCTTGGATGCGCTTTTCATGCAGGCTCATTTCACCATGCGAAAAGTTGGCGCGAAACACGACGGCCCCGGCCAAAATGACGCGTTCTAACATGGCGGGGTCATCAAGTGATGGCCCCAGGGTAACAACGATCTTAGTGCGACGTAATAAATGATTGCTCATGCCACTTTTTCATTTTTCGCGGCTCGCTCTTCTAAGGCTGCAATGACGGGTAATTTTTTACCTTCTAGCACCGTTAAAAATGCACCACCGCCTGTTGATATATAATCGATCTTGTCATAGATGCGGTATTTTTCGATGGCCGCTAGTGTATCACCGCCTCCGGCGACTTTGAAAGCCTTACTTTCAGCAACGGCTTTGGCAATGGCTTCGGTGCCTTCGGAGAAGGCTTCAAGTTCAAATGCGCCAACCGGACCATTCCAGAGAATGGTTTTGGCTTTTTTGATTAAGGCCACAAAGATTTTAATGGTGTCGGGACCGACGTCGAAGATTTTTTCACCATCATCAATTTGAGACACTAAGCGCACATAGCTTTCTGCTTCATCCGAAAAACGCTCAGCAACAATCACATCAACGGGTACTGGCACTTCTGCTTTACGGTTTTTAGCTTCAATCATGATGCGTTCAGCTTCATCGATTAAATCCGGTTCATGCAATGATTTGCCAACAGTATTGCCTTCCGCTGCCAAGAACGTATTAGCAATACCACCGCCGATGATCAGCGCATCTACTTTTTTTACGAGTGAGTCCAGTAAAGCTAACTTGGTGGAAACTTTAGAGCCACCAATAATGGCAACTACAGGGCGTGCTGGTTTTTCTAAAATTTTATTTAAGGCCGCAAGCTCTGACATCAGTAAAGGACCCGCGCAAGCTTGTTTCGCATACTTGATGACGCCACAAGTGGACGATTCAGCCCGATGTGATGTTGCAAACGCATCCATCACAAAGACATCACAGAGCGATGCCATTCGTTTGGCGAGCTCAACATTATTATCGGTTTCACCGTGATTAAAGCGGACGTTTTCCAGTAACACGATATTGGTATCGTTCATGTTAACGCCATCGGTCCAATGGGTAACGAGCGGCACTTCTTGATTCAATAACTGACTTAAGATTCTCGCAACCGGCGCGAGAGAGAAGGATTCATCTTGCGATCCTTCATTGGGGCGACCCAAATGCGACATGAGCATGACCTTTGCGCCCATTTTGAGTGCTTGCTTGATCGTCGGGATCGCAGCTTTAATGCGAAGATCGCTCGTGACCACCCCATTTTTGAGGGGAACGTTAAAGTCTTCCCGGATTAAGACGCGTTTTCCTTTAAGATCAAGATCAGACATCTGCAGAATGGACATTCACATGCTCCTTAAAGTAACACAGTGTTTGCTGAATTTATTGCATAAATCATGGAAAAACAATAGCGTGGATTACTTACGGATCAGTGGGGTAACTACTTACGACCCCATTTGGTTGATCACTTACGGAGCATATAGGGAGTTAAGAAGATGATCAAACGCTTTTTCAGCCAGTTCCTGCAAATGGAGGCGTTGGATGGCATTATTCTCTTCGTGAGTGCTCTCCTTGCTGTGCTGATCGCGAATTCAGCATTTGCGCCACTTTATCAACTTGCCGTAGCAAAAAGCAGTTTCTTAATTAATGAAATCGGCATGGTTTTGTTTTTTTTGCTCGTCGGGTGTGAGCTTAAGCGTGGGTTTTTGGCAGGCGAATTGCGACGGCTTAGCCAAATTGCGCTGCCGCTAGCCGGTGCTTTAGGGGGAATGGTCGTTCCACCGATCATTTATTTAGTGATCACGCGCTTTGACCCCGTTTTTGCGAGCGGATGGGCTATTCCGGTTGCAACAGACATAGCGTTTGCATTAGGGGTTTTATTGTTATTTGGGAAAAGAATCCCTCCCGCTTTAAAACTGTTTTTACTGGCTTTAGCCATTTTTGATGATTTGGGGGCGATTTTAATTATTGCCGTTTTTTATTCAACCGGCATCGTTTGGGTCTATTTGCTTGGCGCATTAGCAGTGCTTGGCGGCCTTTTTTTACTGAATGTGCGCGGTGTGTCAACGTTTTTACCTTATGGCGTTTTAGGCGTATTGCTATGGTATTTTATTTATGCGGCACACATTCACCCCACCATCGCTGGCGTCTTGTTCGCCTTATTATTACCGATCCACCAATTAAACCGAATTGAAACGGTCCTACATCCGTATGTTGCGTTTGGCATTATGCCCTTATTTGCCCTTGCCAATGCCGGCTTTACTTTAAGCGCGTCGCAGCCTTTTTGGCATGAGCCTTTAGTGCTTGGAATCATGCTAGCATTACTGTTGGGCAAGCCCCTCGGTGTATTGAGTGCGGTGTGGTGTATGGTACGCTTATCTTTCGCAGCGCTTCCGGCTGGCAGCACCTGGCTTAGTATGATGGGTGTCGCCATTCTGTGCGGTATCGGTTTTACTATGAGCTTATTTCTTGGTACGCTTTCTTTCACTGAGGGTTCTTTGTACTTGGCTCTTATTCGCAAAGGAGTCATTTACGGATCACTCTGTTCAGCGTTGATGGGCATACTGGTGTTAAGTTTTGCGTTTCGCAATACAAAGAAGGAGTCGCTACTTTGAATAATGTAGCCATAGCAAGACCTGTTACCGCGACACAACGTTTCACGGGTTGGTTGGTGCATTTCTTTACTGCCAGCGGTGCTTTTGTCGGTCTTTTGTCACTCAATGCGATTTATCAACACAACTTAATTACCGCGCTATGGTTAATGGCTGCTGCCATTTTAATTGATGCGGTGGATGGCCTCTTTGCACGGCAAGTTCGCATTAAAGAAGCGGTGCCGGAAATTGATGGCGCTTTATTAGATAACGTTGTCGATTTTGCCAATTACACTTTAATCCCGTGTTTCTTTTTATTAGTGACCGACCTTTTGCCCGCCGGCTTAAAGATGATTTGTGTGATGTGCATCATGTTTGCCTCTGCATATCAATTTACGCAAGTAGATGCGAAAACCGAAGACCATTTCTTTAAAGGCTTTCCAAGTTATTGGAACATTGCGGTCTTTTATTTGTTTTTCTGGCAAATGAGTTCATTCACCAACTTGGTGATTTTGCTGACTTTGGCTGTCTTAAGTTTCATCCCCATTAAATACGTTTATCCGTCACGCTTAGATTTTTTAACGAATAATCCATTCTTACGCATGGCAATGGCGTGCATCACTTTCGTTTGGGGCGCAGCCACCGCTGGCATGCTGTGGTTATACCCTCAATCCAATATTATTTTAGTGTCCATTTCCATGGGCTATTGCTTGTTATACATGGGCGTTAGTTTATATCGCACTTACAATCCTTTAATTCGCAACCAGGAGTAAGCATGACCATACAACGGATTTTGGTCACCGGCGGCGCAGGGTTTATTGGCTCGCACACTGTTGATGCGTTGTTAGCCGATAAAAAAGAAGTGGTGGTGTTAGACAACCTTTCCAGCGGTAAATTAACCAATTTGAATTTAGCGCACCCGCAGCTCAATTTTATTGAAGGCGATGTGCTGATGTATGATTTGCTCGCAGAAATCGTGGCTTCCGTTGATGCGGTGTTACATCTTGCTGCGATCGCGTCTGTGCCACAATCCATTGAAAATCCCATTCACACTTTGCAAGTTAACACCGAAGGTACCTTGCACGTTTTAGAAGCGGTGCGCCAAGCGAAGCGCGATATTCGTATTGTGTATGCTTCCAGTGCAGCGATTTATGGCGACATTAAAACCTTGCCTGCGCAAGAAGAATTTGCAACGACTGCTACCCGTTTGTCGCCCTATGCATTACAAAAATGGCAATCGGAAGAATATGCGGATTTGTACCAGCACCTGCATGGGATTAACAGTTTAGGGGTGCGTTATTTCAATGTGTATGGCGTGCGCCAAGATCCCAATTCGCCTTATTCAGGTGTCATCAGTCGTTTCATGGATGCATTTGAAAAACAAACGCAAGCGGTGGTGTTTGGCGATGGTTTACAAACGCGCGATTTTATTCATGTAAGCGATGTGGCGAAAGCAAATAAACTCGCACTGTATCACACGGCTTCTGGTGCCATGAATATCGCAACCGGCAAGCCTGAAACCTTATTGTCATTAATTAAATGCATTGAAGCCGCTGGTAAACAATCCCTTAATTATCGTCATGAAGCGCCTCGCGTTGGTGATATCTTAGCGTCTTACGGCGATCCTTTACGCGCGCAACAAGCGCTGCAATTTAAAGCTAACAAAAGTTTGGCAGAGGGAATTGCAACCATGATTGAAAGTGTTTCGTTACCTGAATAATTTTCGAGCCAAGTAAAATACTGGGCTCGAAAAAATGCTTGCCTATTTGTTAACGTCCACCACCACTCATGTTTGAGCACCAAAAAGTCCCTCTACTTGCTTCAATGTAAGTGGTTTGTTTAAGTGGCCACCGTATCCATTAATGCTACTTTTGAACAATATTAAGTTCGATAGCGTTTCCAGGTAGCGTAATCGTCTGGTTTGACATTTTTCTTTTCTCGTTCCTTGTACCAACGTTGTAAGCTTTGCTGTTCGGCCGAGGTAAATTGCAAACGCAGTTTGCCTAAATGGATTGGCGTTGGAAAGAATTCAAATAATTGAGCTTGGTGGGTTCTCACAAACGCAAGCCGTTCTTTTGGATCAGTTGTCGTTAATTGTTGTTTAAACGCTTTTTTATTGTTAGGTGCATTTTCTAAAAGCACAGACCGTTGTTGTAAACTGCGCAAAATTTCTGTTGGGCTGAGCACGGCTTTTGCCAAACACGCTCGAAATAGCCTTGCATTATCCCAAACTAAACATTTCTCTAAAGCTTGTTCTTCCTCCGCAGTGCGAGCAAATTGTTTGATTTTTGGGCCAAGGTGAAGAAGTAAAATTCTTTGAAAGTCATAATCGAAGGTGCTCTTAAGCACACTTTTAAGGTCGGCATGAGTTTGTATGAGGCAATGCAGCTTGCTTAAAAAAGGTTTAATAAACGGTTCCACTAATTGTCTTTGATCGTGATTGGGCGCCAGTATGTCGCGCAGCATGCGGCAAAACGTGCTGGTGTCAGTGACATTTTTCTCATCGGCAAAGTAAATCCAATTAGCCTGAATGATGTCTGGATCGCCTTTTGTCAGAAATAATTCTTGCTGAGAAGGTTTAACGTGAAAGAAAAATGCTAACCGTTTTGCTGGCAGAAATTCGCGTAGGAACCGTTTTAAATAATTTGGGTTGGCCACAACATGGATGAAATCTGCACCCATTTCGTCAATAAGCGCAAGAGGATCACCGTATGCATGCGAAAAATAATAATCAGCGACATGCTCTGATTTATCTTTTACCCGAATGGGATAAATAGGGCTTTGTGGCAATTCAGTGGTCTTTAGCTCATCTTTAATTTCGCCCCCTATTTTTTTTACGGTTACCGGCCCAGCATGACGAGACATTTCTATCCACTGTTCTTTTGTCTTAATGCAGGTTGCAAATTTCCCACGCATTCGATGAATGAATTCAAGCTCTGCCTGAGGGGTGTTTAATAAGCGTAAAATCGTGATAAAGCTTGAAAAGTAATTTATTGCATTCGGAATGAGGGGGGAGCTTAAAATAATTTCTGTGTGGTTGTTTAAGTCCGATTTTAATTCCAGTATCAACCAATTTAAGGCGGTGAGTTCATGGGTCTCTCTGCGCTGCCTTTTTTTATCGTCTTTTTGCTTTTTAGAGCGAGGCATGTGACTTTCCTGTCTGTTAAATGCATTGGCCAAACTTAGGACAGAATGGGAAAGGTGTCAAGAAAGGTGTTTGCGGTCGAAAAAAAAAGCGGCTACCAAGCCGCTTAGCACACAACTAACGTTTTGATTGATTGCTTCTTATTTGCCGATGTTGGCTGGCAATCCTGTTGGGTAGTCTAGCAAGGCAGTTCTGACAAATTGATGACAGTAGGATTACAACGCTTGGCCCTAAAAACTGGATCAATTGAGTACAATCAGCTATCATAGCGCCATTCGATTAGCTATAACGCGGGGACTACACTATGCAAAAGCAAACGGGAGTAGAAGGTGTCGCCTGTACCGAACAAACCTTTGAAATTACTGCCCGCGATTTACCACTATCTTGCCCACCACGCGACAAGCGTATCTGGGATGCTCATCCACGGGTTTATTTGCCAATCGAAGAAGCCGCTGAAAAACGTTACCGTTGTCCCTACTGCAGCGCTCTCTATATTTTAAAAGATTAAAATGACGACAGAATTACTCATTGTGGGCCCGGCTTGGGTTGGCGATATGGTCATGGCCCAAAGTTTGTTTGAGCTCATTAAACAGCAATCGCCGGATGTGGCGATTGATGTGTTAGCGCCTGCTTGGACCTTTCCGATTTTACATGCGATGCCGCAAGTGCGCCGCGCCATTGAATTGCCATTTGGTCATGGCGAATTAAAGCTGCTGGAACGGTTTCGTTTTGCTAAAACGCTTCCCGCCTATGAGGCGGCAATTGTTTTACCCAATTCCTTCAAATCAGCATTGATTCCCTGGTTTGCGGGTATTAAGAAACGCACCGGCTGGGTAGGTGAATGCCGTTATGGTTTATTAAATGATGCGCGGCGGTTGGATAAAAAACGCTATCCCCTAATGATTGAGCAATTCATGGCGCTCGGATTGCCCGCGAATGCGCCGTTGCCTAGCACTTATCCTTATCCTGCTTTTCAACCCAGTGTTGAGTCGCAGCAAGCAACATTGGCAAAACATAAACCACTTTATCGGGGTAAACCCATTTTAGCGTTGGCAGCGGGTGCGGAATTTGGCCCAGCAAAACGCTGGCCGGTCGAGTATTTTGCGGCGGTTGCTAATCAGAAGCTCGCTCAAGGTTGGGATGTGTGGTTGTTTGGTTCACCGAAAGATAAACCGGTGACTGATCAAATCATGCAATTAACTAACCAGGCTTGCGAAAATATCGCTGGCCGCACGCAATTATTTGAAACCATTGATCTGCTCGGTTTGGTGACTGGGGTGGTGACCAATGATTCCGGTTTAATGCACATGGCTGCGGCTTTAAAAAAACCGCTCATCGCCTTATACGGCCCGACGAGTCCGAGTTTTACGCCGCCTTTATCGCAAGATGCGACGGTGCTCAAATTAAACTTAAGCTGCCAACCTTGTTTTGCGCGCGAATGCCCACTCAAACATCAGCAATGCATGCGAGATTTAACCCCGCAAATGGTGCTATCCCGCATGGCAGGGTGGGTGTAACGCATGCGGGTCTTATTGATAAAAACGTCTTCGATGGGTGATTTGATCCATACCTTGCCCGCTTTGACGGATGCGTTGCTGCATTATCCGGACTTAAAAATCGATTGGGTCGTGGAAGAATCGTTTGTCGATATTCCTAGCTGGCACCCTGCGGTCAATCGCGTTATCCCCATTGCGCTCCGGCGATTGCGTAAAAACCTGACTTCGTTACAAACGTGGAAAGAATGGGTGGCCATGCGCCGGCGTCTTCGTGAAGAAAAATACGATATCGTTCTCGATGCGCAAGGGTTAGTAAAAAGTGCTCTATTAACTTTTATGGCGCGCGGCAAACGCATTGGTTTAGATCGGCAATCGGCACGAGAAGGCTTGGCGGCGTTCGCATATCAAACGCATTGCACCGTCAATTTTCAGCAACACGCCATCCATCGTATGCGCAGTTTATTCAGCCAAGCATTCAACTATCCTTTACCCACCACACCGCCGGATTTCGGTTTGAAAGGGTTGCTAAAGCCTGTCCAGGAACCCTATTTAGTTTTTTTACACGGCACGACTTGGTCTAGTAAACAGTGGCCAGAAGAATATTGGTTGGCATTAGCGACAAAGGCAGCGGCGAGTGGCTTTCGTATTAAGATCAGTGGCGCAAGCGAGGCGGAAGTCGCGCGTGCTGCGCGTTTAGCCGCGAGTCAGCCGGCTTTTGACCCCATGCCGCGGTTACGCATTAATGCGATGGCGGATTTGCTGGCAGGTAGTGCCGGTGCAATTGCGGTCGATACGGGGTTTGCGCATTTGGCAGCGGCGCTCGGGTTGCCTACGGTTTCTATTTTTGGATCAACGAATCCTGAGTTTACCGGCGCAGTGGGTGATCGTGCCGTTAATTTAGGCGCCCAATTCCCCTGTTCGCCTTGCCTTGCGCGGACTTGTCAGTTCAAAGAAGCGGCTCCGGTAACGCCTGCCTGTTATGCCACGGTCAACCCCGACCGAGTTTGGCAGACGTTCCAATTGTTAACGAACGGCTAACCTTCGCCTTTAAAATCGCGTGGCGCTGCCACATTAAACACTTTGGGCTTTTCTGCTGGAAGGGGAATCGCGCAATCGATGGGATATGACACGATTTGAATACGACTATTTTGACGTAAGCCTTCATTGGTGAGGTGCGTTGAAACGGGGAAATAATCGCCATAGCCAACGTAATTTAAGCGGCGACCTGCTCTTGCAAAGCCATTAAATTGGCTGATGCCAGCGCTCCAGAGGTAGGCGGCCACTTTTTCGGCGCGCTTTTCGGAAAGCTTGCGGTCAAATCGGGACAGATAAAAGCCGCTGGTGTTGCCAGAAATAATAATATTGTTATTGGGCTTGCGGTTTAACACCGTCACGACGCTAGAGAGCACCGTGTCATAGTTAGGCATGAAATAAGCGGTATTCGGTTCGAATAAATAATCGGTTGGAATGTAAATGCCGAGTGTGT
This sequence comes from uncultured Coxiellaceae bacterium, assembly GCA_964597435.1. GTDB lineage: Bacteria > Pseudomonadota > Gammaproteobacteria > DSM-16500 > DSM-16500 > Aquicella. The sequence goes on from CAZQXH010000003.1 coordinate 61,721, forward strand.
CACCGACTTGGTAGGCTTGCCCACCGGCTTGATAAATGCCGCTCGCATCGTAACGTAAGGTGGTTGCGTAATAACCAACACCCGCTCCGCCAATGCCGGCCAAGGCAATAAAAGGACGCGTTGCATGTGCCAACATTGCAACACCCGCGCCGGCCGCGCCACCCACTAAAACCCCCGCCGCAGAACCGGTCGTGGTGTTTTCAATTGAAAAAGGATTGTAGCTGCAAGCTGATAACAAGGCAGACGAAAGAAGCAGGGCGGCGATCCATTTCATGAGCAAATCCGTCAGTAAATTTTCTTAATTATATACCTATCCCACTTCAAAAAGCGAAGTGGAATAGGTATAGGCCCCTATTTTATGAGGGGTGCGAATAAACCTGTCAGGGGCGGGGACAACAAAGCTTACTATACAGCTTACCCCTCTATTGAGTAGTATGAGGATAGTAGTGGGAGAACCTTTGAATGGATGCAGCGAAACAAGTAATCGTTCCAAAAACCTATACTGCTTGGGAAATCATCAAGTCTTACTGGCAATCGACCGATCGTTGGCGCGCTTATACCTCTTGCGCATTGATTTTAATGCTAACCCTCGCCTTAGTCGGCTTCGATGTGGTTTTTAATTATTGGTACAACTATTTTTACAATGCGCTGCAAGCTTACAATAAACACGAAGCCATTGAATTGCTGGCCGTGTTTTTTCTCTTGGCAGTCTTCTTTATTATCTTGCAAGTGTATCGCTACTATATTTCGCAATTATTTGCCTTGCGCTGGCGTAATTGGTTAACCGAGCAATTTATTAATCGCTGGCTGTTAAAACGCGGTTATTACTATCTCGAAAATTTCGATCAGCGCACCGATAACCCAGACCAGCGTATTCAAGAAGATATTAATTCACTGGTTACCAATACCATTACCTTGGTGGTGGGTTTAGTGAGCGCCATCGCAACATTTCCTGCTTTCCTTTATATTTTATGGACCTTATCCGGTGTTTTAGTCATTCCGCTCGGTTCTTGGGGGACGCTACACATACCGGGCTATTTAGTCTGGGTCAGTTTGATTTACAATTTAATCGGTACGCTTTTAACGTTTTGGATTGGTAAACCGTTAATTGCGCTTAACTTCGAACAACAGCGCCGTGAAGCAACCTTTCGTTATTCCGCCATTGATTTACGTTCGCATTCGGAAGACGTTGCTTTGTATGAAGGTGAAACGCACCAGAAATTTATTCTAAGACGCTTGTTTGATCGTGTTTTAGGTAATTGGTATGAAATTATTTTACGGCAAAAAAAGTTACTTTGGTTTACCGGTGGCTTTAATCAAACTGCCGTCATGTTGCCGTTATTAGTGGTGTTGCCCAATTATTTCAGCAAAGTATTTTTATTAGGTGGATTGATGCAAAGCTTGCGTGCTTTTGGTAGCGTGCAAGATTCATTAGCGTATTTAATTAATGCATTTAATACTATTGCCGAGTGGCGTGCCGTCAATCAACGGTTAACGACGTTTGTTAATCATCTCTATGAAGCGGAAGAAAATGCTGAAGCGGCTAATCATTTAGTGGTTAGCAAACAAAGTGGCACCAATGATATTACTGTTAAGGATTTAAGTTTAACCACGCCGCAGTCCGAACCACTGCTGCAGAAAATCAGTTCGCAATTTAAAGCCGGCTCGAGTTATTTAATTAAAGGACCTTCTGGTATTGGTAAAAGCACGTTTATTCGTGCGTTAGCTGGCATTTGGCCCTTTGCTGCCGGTGTGGTTGATCTGCCGCTGAATAAAAAAATCTTGTTCTTGCCGCAGAAACCTTACATGCCAATTGGCACGTTAGAGGAAGCCATTTTATTTCCGGATAAAAGCAATCCTGAGTTAATAACGCATGTCAAAACCATATTGCATGATTGCCATTTAGACCATTTGGTGCCGCGTTTACACGAAACCGCAGCTTGGTCAGAGCAACTGTCACCCGGTGAATTGCAGCGTATTGGTTTTGCGCGCGTTTTATTGCATCAACCGGATTGGGTGATTTTAGACGAAAGCACCTCCATGTTAGATGTGGCCAATGAAGAGCATTTATATCAATTGCTGCGTGCTAAATTGCCGCATTGCTCAGTCATTAGCATTGGGCATCGCCCAACATTGCTTGCTTACCACGATGAAGTAATTGATATGAGTCACTATGCTGCAAAAGCGCATTAAAGAAGCATGGTGAAGAGGTGGCTTTTTGCCATGGCTAGATTGGTGATTTGGGTTGGCAGTGTGGGCAATAAACGGTGCTGCGTTGATTGGTGCGCACGGTTTGTAAGGTGGTTTGGCAGCGTACGCATGGTAAACCACCGCGGCCATAGGCTTTTAATTCAATGCTAAAATAACCGGGCTTACCATCGGCTTGCATAAAGTCATTGAGAGTGGTGCCGCCTTTTTTAATCGCGTGTTCTAATACTTTACGAATCTCTCGCACTAATACTTTTGCTTCGGGCAAGGTTAGTGTGTTCGCGGGGCGTATCGGTAAAATTTTGGCGGCAAAGAGTGCTTCGGTCGCGTAAATATTCCCAACCCCCGCGACCGTTTTGCCATCCATGATAAAGGTTTTTATGGCAATGCGTTTGTTGCGCGCTAGTTCCCGCAAATAGGTTGCGTTAAAGCGATCATCAAAGGGTTCGGGGCCGATGGATTTTAGGAGCTCGTGCTCATCCCAAGGCGCCTCAGTAAAAAGTACCGCGCCAAAACGACGTGGATCAGTAAAGCGTAAACAAACCGCATTGGAAAAAATAAAGTCGATATGATCGTGCTTGGCGGGTGGTGTGGGCTCTTTCAGAACACGCAGTTTTCCCGACATGCCTAAATGGACAATCAAGGTGCCGACCGAAAAATGAAACAAAAGGTATTTATTGCGGCGGGTTACTTGTAAGAGTTTTTTGCCACGTAAAATGGCGGCTAAGCGTTTGGGCACGGGCCAACGTAAGCGCCCATTACGAATAATAATGGTTTCAACGTGTTGCTTTGCAATATGCGGGGTTATGCCGCGTAGCGTAGTCTCAACTTCAGGTAATTCAGGCATGCCAAAGCATCCAGTGGGTACAAAAAAACCTTCTTGAGTTTAGCAAGAAGGTTTTTGAGTAGGTGCAAATTGTAGCGGGTGTGCTCGTCGCCCTTTGGCTTCTTGCAATGACCGCGTTACAACTTAGATCTTGGTTTCTTTGAATTCCACGTGCTTGCCGCTTTTGCCAGTGGTTTCATCGTAAGCTCTTGGATCGTATTTCTTGAATATCATTTTTTCAGGCTTGGTGCGTTTGTTTTTATCCGCAACATAGAAAGTACCGGTAGGTTTACCTTTCTTGTTTTTACCCGTAGACAGCATTTTTACTAATTCGCGTACAGCCATAGTCTTCGCTCTTATCCAGTAATTTGTTCACGTAATTTGATATCGTTTAAAACGGCTTCGATACCGTGTTTATCAATGATACGCATACCGCGGGTGCTAATGCGTAAGCGGACCCATTTGTTGTTCAACCAAAAACGTTTGGATTGCAAATTGGGTAAGTAGCGGCGCTTGGTTTTGTTGTTCGCGTGCGAAACGTTATTACCAACCATGGGGCCTTTACCAGTAACTGGGCATTTTTTTGCCATAACTTACTCTCTATACTCTGAAAATTCGACTAATTGTATTCGTGACGGCAGTATTTGCATACGAGGTTGCAACTTATACCAGAATCTCCCAGGGAGAGCAATACTTAACCGGCATGTCTATCTTAGCTTAGCGCCGTAGCGGGGAACTTCCAACAATATTGGTGTTTTATCGACCTGAATGGTATTGTTACCCTATCCATTTTTCGAGACAAAAACATGAGTTTTCTGGCCAATAAACGCATTCTAGTCGGTATCACCGGTAGCATCGCGGCCTATAAAAGCCCGGATTTAGTGAGACGGCTTCGCGAGGCCGGCGCAACCGTGCGTGTTGTTATGACAGAAAATGCCAAACGTTTTATTACGCCATTAACATTGCAGGCGGTCTCCGGTTTTCCAGTTCACGACGAACTATTTGATTTACAAGCAGAAGCCGCTATGGGGCATATTGAATTGGCGCGTTTTGCTGACTTAATTGTGGTCGCTCCCGCGTCCGCCGACTTCATCGCCCGTTTGCAAAGCGGCCGAGCTGATGACTTATTGACCACTATTTGTTTGGCGACCCAAGCAAAAATTGCGTTAGCCCCCGCCATGAACCAGGGGATGTGGCGCCATGTGTTAACCCAAACCAACCAGCAAGCACTCGCAAAGCACGGTGTCCATATGCTGGGAACGGGTGAAGGGAGCCAAGCTTGCGGTGATGTGGGCCCTGGTCGAATGCTTGAACCCAACTCCATTGTCGCGGCATTGAATGAGTTATTTAGAACCGGCACGTTAGCGGGATTGCGGGTGGTCATTACCGCCGGTCCAACCCATGAACACATTGATCCGGTGCGCTACCTTACCAACGGCAGCAGTGGCAAAATGGGTTATGCATTAGCAGAAGCGGCGCGTGAAGCGGGTGCGGAAGTTTGCTTAATTTCAGGCCCTGTGCAGCTTAGTAAACCGCAAGGTATGACAGTCATTCCCGTCGTAACGGCAGAAGAGATGTATCAAGTTGCGCTTAAAGAAGCTGCGCATTGCGATATTTTTCTAAGTGTCGCGGCGGTCGGTGATTATCGAGCTGAAACCATTGCAAATGAAAAAATACATCGTCGGGCGGAAAATTTGCACTTACATTTAACCCCTAATCCGGACATTGTTGCAGCCGTTGCCAATCAAAGTGCGCGTCCATTCACGGTCGGTTTTGCGGCTGAAACAAACGACATGCTAGCCAGTGCGCAAGCGAAATTAACACGTAAAAAATTAGATATGATTATTGCCAATTCCGTCGCAGTTGGCATGGGTACGGATGAAAATGCGGTAACCATTGTCAGTAAAGATACCGTCATCGATTTACCGCTATTACCTAAAAACCAATTAGCACGACAATTAATTGAAATTATCGCAACGCAATTTAAGCAGAGGAAAGCATGAGTCAAGTCACAGAACTTCATACCGGCAATGCCACAGCACTTTTAACGGAGCAACAAGCTATCCAATTAAAAATTTTAGATCCCCGCATTGGCACAGCATTTCCATTGCCAAAATATGAAACGGATGCGGCAGCAGGATTGGATTTGCGTGCTTGTGTTGATAGCGCGCTCACTATTTCGCCAGGTGAAACGGTTTTAATTCCTACCGGCATTTCAATTTATATTGCGAATCCCAATTTGGCAGCTGTCATTTTGCCGCGTTCGGGTTTAGGGCATAAACACGGTTTAGTGTTGGGTAATTTGGTGGGTTTAATTGATGCCGATTACCAAGGCCCGCTAATGGTATCGTGCTGGAATCGCAGTCAAACCGCATACACTATCGAGCCAGGCGATCGTATCGCGCAACTCGTTTTCTTACCCGTTGTGCGCACCCAATTTACGATTGTAAATGAGTTTCAAGAAACGGCGCGCGGTAGCGGTGGTTTTGGCCATTCTGGAAAAAATTAAAGGTAACTGACGTGCTAGATCCTGCCATTTTTCGAACGTATGACATCCGCGGTATTGTCGGTGAAACACTCGACACGGCGCGGGTGCAACTCATTGGCCAAGCGATTGGTTCATTTGTGCGAGATCGTAAAGGTCTACGCGTTGCGGTGGCGCGCGATGGCCGGTTATCCAGCGAAAGTTTTCAAGAGGCTTTAATTCGCGGTTTATTATTAAGCGGTTGCGATGTGATTAATATTGGCATGGTGCCAACGCCCCTGCTTTATTTTGCGGCAACAGAGTGGCAATTAGATGCGGGCGTCATGGTGACGGGCAGCCATAATCCCGCGAATTACAATGGCTTTAAAGTCGTGATGAATGGCCAATCTTTAACGGCAGAAGAAATTCAAATCGTTTATGAGCGTGCAAGCCAGGGTGATTTGTTAACCGGTCAGGGTAGCGAGACACGTCTCGCGGTCGAGGACAATTATTTAACAACACTCATCAGCCACATCACCTGCGAAAAACCGCTAAAAATTGTGGTGGATTCTGGCAATGGGGTAACAGGTGAGTTGGCCCCTCGTTTATTTCGCGCTTTAGGTTGTGAAGTCATCGAGCTTTATTGTGACATTGATGGTCGCTTCCCCAATCATCATCCTGATCCTTGTGATGCAAAAAACTTAGTGGATTTAGTCGCAGCGGTTAAAACGCATCAAGCTGCCTTGGGTTTAGCGTTTGATGGCGATGGGGATCGTTTGGGCGTGGTGACAGCAAGCGGTGAAGTCATTTGCGCGGACCGATTGTTAATGGTATTTGCCCGCGCGCTTTTGCAAAATCACCCCGGTACCTCCGTCGTATTTGATGTGAAATGCACCAATCAATTAGCAAAAATCATTACCGATTGTGGGGGTAAGGCCGTCATGTGGAAAACCGGCCACTCACTCATCAAAGCAAAAATGCTGACTGAGGGTGCTTTGTTAGGTGGTGAGATGAGCGGGCATTTTTTCTTCCGTGATGAATGGTATGGGTTTGATGATGCGCTGTATGCCGGAGCACGTTTACTGCGTTTGCTCGCAGTAGAAGGCAATGCAATTTTTGCTGATCTCCCCAATCCCATTAATACACCGGAATTAAAAATTGCCGTTCCTGAAGAAAAAAAGTTTTCCATGATGCAGCAATTATTAGAGAAGGCACATTTTCCTACCGCAGAAGAAATTAATCACATCGATGGTTTACGTATCAACTTTGCGGATGGTTGGGGTTTAGTGCGACCTTCAAATACGACGCCTTATTTAATTTTACGCTTTGAAGCGAGCAACGAAGATTGGTTGCAGCAGATTCAAAATTTATTCAAGCAATGGTTGCTGTCTGTGCATCCGGAATGCACAGTTCCTTTTTAAGAGAGTGATATGGTACGAGAAAGTGATGTCATCATTGTCGGTGGTGGGTTGGTGGGGAGTGTTTTAGCATTAGCTTTGGCAGAGCAAACTAATTTATCCATCACGTTGCTGGAAGCAAAACCGGAATTGCCGGATTGGTCTCTTGATCAGAGCGAAGACCGTGTGATTGCCTTAGCTTTATCTTCGCAGCGCATTTTATCCCGTTTAAACCTTTGGCAAAGCATTGCGAAAAAACGCATTAGTCCTTTTCAGCAAATGGAAGTGTGGGAAGAAAAAAGAGGTGCCACTTTAACCTTTGCCAGTGAAAACGTAGGTGAACCGGTTTTAGGCTACATTGTCGAAAATAATTTAATTCAGCAAACGGTATTGCAAGCTGTGCTTCAACACCCCGCTATTTCGTATCAAGCACCGGTGGCATTAAAAGCGCTCAACGTTCACTCCGAAAAAATTACGATTACTACAGATCAAGGTGATTTCTGTGCCAAACTCGCCGTTGGGGCAGATGGTGCAAACTCATGGTTAGCTTTAAAAGCCGGTTTAAATAGTCCCGCGCAATCGTATGCGGCGATGGGTCTTGTGGCAACGGTTACCGCAGAAAAAGCGCATGAAAAAACCGCGCGGCAAATATTTTTAGCGAAAGGGCCCTTAGCTTTTTTACCGCTCAAAGAACCCAATCGCAGTTCCATTGTCTGGTCATTACCGGTTGAAGAAGCAAAGCGCTTATTAAATCTGGATGAAGCTACCTTTTTAGCAGAATTAACCAGTGCTTTTGAAAATCGCTTAGGTGCGGTGACGGAAGTCGGTAAACGCTATGTTTTTCCTTTGGCGCATCATGAAGTGGAGCATTACATTGCTGAGCGCATTGCGCTAGTTGGCGATGCCGCCCACACTATGCATCCTTTAGCAGGCCAGGGCGCAAACTTAGGCTTGCTGGACGCAGCAAGTTTAGTCGATGTGTTAAAAGCCGCGCATGTAGCGCAGCGCGACTTCGGTTTGCCTGCGACGCTCAGACGTTATGAGCGGTGGCGAAAAGCCGATAATGTTTTTTTGTTAACCGGCGTTGATCAATTAAAACAGTTATTTTCGAGCGCGTTGCCTCTTATCGCAAGCGCAAGAAGTTTGGGCTTGAACCTGGTTAATCGGACGCCGGTCTTAAAAAACCAATTTAATCGTTATGCCATTGGTGATCGAGATAATCTGCCCTCATTAGCTTCTTCTAGCAATAACTGATCGCAACTCATCAATAAAGGGTATAAAAATAACAGCTGTTGGCAGAGCTCCCTAAATCGTTCAGCTGGCGTCATGTAATTAGAGAAAAGTCGCACCGGAGTGGGATACGTCAGAATTTTCTTATCACAATAGGAAATAATTAAGCGCATGATTGTAAAATTAGCGGCTAAATTTTGCTGATTTAAACTAAACAGCATCGCATTCAAAAAGTTAAAATCTTCAAATCGCTTTGCGTCACTTGCTAAACCTAAATCCGTTTTTTGCAAAAGCACACGGATGATTTTTCCCAATTCCATAAAAAAAACATTCATAAAATCGTACCAAAAGACGCAACATTCTTGTGCTGCGCGCTGCGTTTCTTTTGCGAAATGAGCAGTCTCTTTCTTTGCGAGCAAGGCGCGCGAGCATTGTCTTGCTAATGCTCTTGCATAAGCGATGTGACGATCGGGATTGGCGCGCGTTGCTTCATCAATTGAAATAATACGGAAATTAGAACCTGTATCCAGTAACAGACCGTGTAAAAAGGGCGAGTTTAATAAGGTGGAAATTCGCGAGGATGATAACGCTTTCAATTCGACTAAAAATATTTTTTTGCTAATTAAGAGCGGCCGCAGGGGTGAATGAAAAACAGCGCATTGCTCTTGGTTCAGCGTCAATAATTCATCTGCAGATAAATTATTTTGCGCAATGAGCGGCGCTAATGCTTTATCTAAAAATAGTTGGCTGTGATAGGGCTTAAAGAGAGTCCACATTGTCCACTTTAACTGTGGGTTTTTAAAATAATCAGCATACCAAGAAGACGTTAGAACGGCTTTTAATGCTTTATTAAGCAGCAGCGCCTTGCGAAATAGTAAATTTCCTTTCCCTAAAGCAAAAATGATTGGTGGCAGAGATAAAATGGATACTTGGTCTTCTGAAACGTGCCTGCAATCTTTAAAGTCAATGCGTCCTGTACTCAACCATTGTGCATAAGCTTGTTGAGTGACAAGATTTAATGCTTGCGGTGAGAGTTGCCATAATTGGCGAAGATCACAAATTTTATGTTTAAGGAGTACATGCACGGTCGATAAGGAAAGCTTTTCCATGGCCTCTGGTGGGGTTATGGCAAGTGTCGAAAATGCAGCAAGATTTTCCCTTTGTAGTTGGATGATATTAGGTTTTTTTAAAAATTCTGCTTGCACTGGATTTAAAAAGACAATGGCCGCAAAAAGGATTTTATTCGTGATGATTTGATTGTAATAAAACTCATGCGTAATAATGCTGTAATTATGCTGGTGCTCGGTTAAATGCGGAGCTAACTGCACAACGGTTGGATTGTCTTTCCTCCATTTTTCTAAAATGCTTTTCATCGCCATATATTCAGCCATCATTATATTTTTTTCTCGAAATACTGCCCAAGCTTCATTCGTGCCGTCTGGCAATTCTGCAAAGATGGGTTGTTCTTTGACAACCGAAGTATGGGTTCCAGGAAACCTCATCTCAATGCGTATGCAGCCAATCAATTGATTATTTTCAAAAGTCACTGAGCAAGAATGCTGATAAATGTGATCGGTCAGTGGATCAAGCTCCCAAGGTGAAGGGCCAGGTGTTTTATCAATTTGCGTTTCAAAAAGCGTTTTATTAACTCGAAAATCCCTTTGTTGTAAAAGCGCTTCCTCAGTCCAGGGTGTTGTCATTCCCAATGTCTTTTCCGCAGCAGCAATGCTGCTACTAATTAAACTCAGTATTTCACACTGTACTTCGCCAATGGTGGCGGGCGTTTTTCTATCCGCTTTGTCTTCCAAGCGTAAAAAATAGTGCGTGGGGTACATTAAAAGTTGAATGAGTTGTTGTTCAGCGGGTTTTCCCTGTAAGGCATTTTCAAAGTCAGCGAGTAAATTGGCTATGGTTTTATCAAAATCGGAACGATTGTCAGGAAAATCTAAAAAATCCTCCAAAACAATTTTAATGAATTCCTTTTGCCCGTTTGTTAATGGCATCCTTTTCCCCTACCTATCCCTTTAATGGATTTAGAATCATAGGCCGAAAGCTATACTCAGGGAAGACAAAAGGCTATACTTTCTGCCCAAACTGAGATTGATCTTTGGAAAGGAAAACACCGTGGGCAAACAAACGCCTCTCTATGCTGCGCATCAAGCAGCACATGCTAAAATTGTCGATTTTGCGGGCTGGGACATGCCCCTTCATTATGGTTCCCAACTCAATGAACATCATTTCGTTCGGCAAGATGCGGGCATGTTTGATGTGTCACACATGGGTGTGGTGGATTTGCAAGGCACTGATGCCACCCCTTATTTACGCTATGTATTAGCCAACAATGTCGATCGCCTCGTTCCTGGAAAAGCACTGTACACTTGCATGTTGAATGAGCAAGGCGGTGTCATTGATGATTTAATCGTGTATCAAATCAACCCCGAATCCTACCGACTAGTCGTGAATGCTGGTACGCGTGAAACCGATGTTGCTTGGTTACAGCAGCAAGCAGCCAATTTTGCAGTAACACTCAAAGAGCGCCCTGATTTTGCCATCATTGCGGTTCAAGGCCCGAACGTCATTGCCAAACTGGAAACGGTATTTACTCCCGCTGACTACAGCGCGATGACGGGTTTAAAACCCTTTCATTTTGCAACTGTCAGTGATTTATTTGTCGCGCGCACGGGTTACACTGGCGAAGATGGCTTTGAAATTATTTTGCCGGCCAATAAAGCGGAACACTATTGGCAACAATTTTTGGCGGCTGGCATTAAACCCTGCGGTTTAGGCGCTAGAGATACATTACGCTTAGAAGCGGGATTAAATTTATATGGTTCAGACATGGATCAAACCATTAATCCTTTTGAAGCCAATTTAGGTTGGACGGTCGCGCTCGATCCTGCAGAGCGTCGCTTTATTGGACGCGGCGCTTTGGAAGAAAAGCGGGATGCGGGCATTAAGCAACGTTTAGTTGGGTTGGTTTTACAAGGGCCCGGTATTATTCGCCATGACCAGCCGGTAATAGCGAATGGCATAAAAGTGGGTTCAGTCACCAGTGGCGGGTATTCTCCCACGTTAGATCAAAGCATTGCACTCGCCCGAGTGCCAGTCGAATTAGGCGATGATTGTGCGGTGGAAATTCGTCAAAAAGCGATTCCCGCTATGATTGTCAAACCACCTTTTGTACGCCACGGAAAAAAAGTTTACTAGTGAGGAAATTAAGATGAGTAACATACCCCAAAATTTGCAGTACACAAAAACTCATGAATGGATTAAAAAAGATGAGGAATATTTAACGATCGGCATCACGGATCATGCCCAAACCATGTTGGGTGATTTAGTGTATGTGGAACTGCCGGAAGTCGAAATGAATTTAGATTCAGGACAAGAATGCGCGGTGGTTGAATCCGTGAAAGCAGCCGCTGATGTGTATTGCCCTATCAATGGTGAAGTCGTTGAAATCAACGATGCGGTGGTTGAAAATCCGCAACTGATTAATGAAGATCCGTATGGTAAAGGCTGGTTGTTCCGCATTAAGCCATTTGAAAAACAGACGGAAGGTTTTTTAGACGCGGGCCAATATACGAAAGTCGTTGCATCAGAAGCACACTAATCAACGGACGGAGTGGGTATGCCATTTGTTCCTCATACAGAGCAAGATATTAAAGAAATGCTTGCCACGATCGGGGTAGGCTCGATTGAAACATTATTTTCGGAAATTCCAACCTCCTTACGTCATGCCCCGCTTGATTCCCTTCCAGAAGGGTTAAGCGAAATGGCGTTAGGGCGGTTGATGCGTGAGCGGGCACAATTAGACGGGAATTTAACCTGCTACATTGGTGCAGGTGCTTATGAGCACCATATTCCAGCAGCAGTTTGGGATATCACCACGCGCGGTGAATTTATGACAGCGTATACGCCTTATCAGGCGGAAGCGAGTCAAGGTTCATTGCAACTGATGTTTGAATATCAAACCATGATGTCGAGTTTGATGGCGTTAGAAGTTTCCAATGCTTCTTTGTATGACGGTGCGAGTGCGTTAGCGGAAGCCATTTTAATGGCGGTGCGCTTGACCGGTAAGCAGCATAAAAATCAAATTTTAATCCCGCGTGCACTGCATCCGCATTATCGCGAAACGGTGCGTGCCATCGTTGGTCAGCAGCAAATAGAATTAATCGAAATTCCTTTTCAAGCAACAGGCCAAATCGACCAAGCTGCATTAACCAAGGCGCTGACTGATACAACGGCGGCACTGGTTATTCCGCAACCGAATTTTTTTGGCGTGCTGGAAGAAGTCAATGCATTAACGGATTGGGCAGCTGAAAATAAGTTGCTGAGTATTGGTGTCGTTAACCCAACCGCGATGGCGTTATTAAAGCCACCGGGTGAATGGGGTAAACAGGGTGTGGATATTGCCTGTGGAGAAGGTCAGCCTCTTGGCATTCCGCTCGCTTCAGGCGGTCCTTACTATGGTTTTTTATGTGCGAAGAAAGCGCATGTTAGGCAAATGCCAGGGCGCATTGTCGGGCGCACCATCGATCGCGATGGTAAAGTCGGATTTGTGTTAACCCTGCAAGCCCGTGAGCAACACATTCGTCGTGCGAAAGCGACCTCAAACATTTGTACCAATCAAGGCCTGATGGTCACTGCATCCACGATTTATTTAAGTCTGCTGGGTCCAGAAGGGTTAAGACAAGTGGCAGCGGTAAGCCATGAGCGCACGCAGCAACTAAAACAAGTGTTAACGGCAATTCCGGGCGTGGAAGCCGTTTTTAGCGGCAGCTTCTTCCATGAAATCGTGGTGCGCTTAAACCAACCGGCTGAAATGGTTCTAGCCGCATTGGCCAAAAAGCGCATTCAGGCGGGTATTGCACTCGGTGCCTACTACCCCGAATTAAAAAATTGTTTACTGCTCTGTGCCACGGAAACCAAAACATCGGCAGATATTGAGCAGCTTGCCAGTGAATTTAAAATTGCATTAGCAGGTCAGGAGGCAGCATGTCGCGTTTAATTTTTGCGGAATCGCGCGCTAATCGTGGCGCTACCTCACAATGGCCAGGTAAGGTTCCGCCGTGTGATGATATTGATCCTTCCCTGTTGCGCAGCAGTAAACCTGGCTTGCCCGAAATTTCTGAATTACAAGCAGTGCGTCATTATACGCAATTATCCAAATTAAATTTTTCCATTGATACCCATTTCTACCCGCTTGGTTCTTGCACCATGAAGTACAATCCACGCGGTGTAAATAAAATGGCTTTTTTAGACGGATTTTTGCAGCACCACCCTTTGTCATTAGAAGAGCACAGCCAAGGTTTCATGGCGTGTGCTTATGAGTTGCAAGAAATTTTGCAAACCGTGACGGGAATGAAAGGTGCAGCACTCTCGCCCATGGCTGGGGCGCAAGGTGAATTTGCCGGCGTTGCCATGATTCGTGCCTATCATGCCTCACGTAATGATTTGCAACGCACGGAAATGTTAGTCCCTGATGCGGCGCATGGAACGAACCCCGCTTCCGCTGTGCAATGTGGTTTTAAAGTCCGAGAAATCCCCACCGATGTTAATGGAAATGTGGATATCGCAGCGCTTAAAGCCGCAGTTGGCCCGCAAACTGCCGGTATCATGTTAACGAATCCTTCAACACTCGGTGTGTTTGAGCAGCAAATTCAAGAAATCGCCCGTATCATGCATGAAGCGGGTGGCTTGCTTTATTACGATGGAGCGAATTTTAACGCGATTTTAGGCAAGGTGCGCCCGGGCGATATGGGTTTTGACGTGGTGCATTTGAATTTGCATAAAACTTTTGCGACACCGCATGGTGGTGGTGGCCCGGGTAGTGGCCCGGTGGTTGCTAATGAACGATTGTTGCCGTTTTTGCCGGTTCCTCGTGTGGCGAAAGAAGGTAATCATTATCGCTGGCTAACTGAAAAAGATTGTCCGCAAACGATTGGGCGTTTATCCACGTTCATGGGTAACGCTGGGATCATTTTGCGTGCTTATCTTTATGCGCGCTTGTTGGGTCGTGAGGGCCTGCATCGTGTGGCTGAGTTTGCGACCTTAAATGCGAATTATTTGTTAGCGCGTTTGAGCGCTGCGGGCTTTACGGCTGCTTATCCTAATCGTCGTGCCAGCCATGAGTTTATTATCACGCTGAAAAACGAAGCGAAAACATTAAGCATTACGGCATTGGACGTTGCGAAACGGTTACTGGATTATGGTTTTCATGCGCCCACCATGTATTTTCCACTATTGGTTCCGGAGTGTTTATTAATTGAGCCAACCGAAACGGAAAGCAAAGAAGTCTTGGATGCGTTTGCTGATGCATTGATCCAAATTATTCAGGAAGCGAAGGATGATCCGACTTTATTGAAAAATGCACCGTACACAATGCCGGTGAGACGGTTGGATGATGTGAAGGCGGCCCGCGAGCTAGTTTTAATCGCTGACGAATGATGGCAAGATTAAGATGACTTCCTTCTCCCCTAGTTTGGGGGGAGGGGAACCATTTTTTTCATAACCAAGGAAGGTACCATGAAGCGATTATTTACTCTGTTAGTGAGTGTTTCATTAATCAACGCAGCCATTGCGGCCCCCGTCCACCAACACCCACTACCAACCAATCCAGCAACACTAGCTTTGTTTCAGCAAATCCAGGATAAAGTGCATGCCAACGTTAAACGGAATCAACTCAATCTGGATGCACTCAATAAAGCAGTTCATGCGCGTCATGTGGATTTGCTGAAGGAATGGCAAGCACACAATGCGAATTCGAAATTAAAAGGAATGATGTCAGATCGCATTGAACAATTGTTGAAGCAACCTTTATCTTCATCCCAGCAGACTGGCGTGCGCATGAATATTTTAGATTTACAAACGGCCGATGCGTTGGAAATGCTGATTTCTATTCAAACGGCGGGAGTAGAAACCATGGGTATTCTGCAAATGCTGTACGATGATGCGGTGAGCGCAGCAAGTGGTGTGTTAAGTCCGGCAGACCGTTCTGCACTCAATGTTCGACTGCAACGAACCATCGAAATACTGCCTTATTTTCAATCAATTACAACATTCGATGGTCCAAAATTATTAAGTGCTGGCAATGTGCGCTTACAATTCGGTAACGCGTTACACGCTGATTCAACTTACCTCATTAAGATCCCTGATTTTACCCGCGAGGCGCTAGGATTAACCAATTTATCCCTTGAATCAACATCGCAAGCGCAAGAAGCCGTTTCTGCACTTTATTCGGCAAGGCAAACCGTTCAAACGGTATTGCTCAGTGTTGATAAAGGCTACGTCGTTGATGCGGAAACCATGGTCTTTAATCTTGGATTCATGCTAAACGATAATTTTAGTATTTTGGCCGCGATGCGGGATTTATCGGTTGGTGCTGTTTCAGCTTGCATTGATGAGACATCCTGTGGCTGGTATGAAATGGAATTGGATTATCTCAAAGCGTTAATGCAAAAAGCACAAAGGTATTTATCGCTAAACGGTGTGGTGAGCCAGGGGTATGGCGATTTAACGATCCAAATTGGTAATCAAGTTACGCCAGAAACAACGTTAACGGTTCATGTCCCAGTGACAAATGCCGAGATGACGGGGATTAATGATGTGCATTTCCAAGGGGTTTCTGATCCTTTCGCAGCGATCAGTAAAACGAATAGTGTGATACGTGAATTTACGTATGGGGTGCAAGCGTAACAAGCTAAGGTTCCCCTTTCTCGCGTGCGAGAAAGGGGAGGCCAAAGGAGTTACTTCGCGCGCTTACGTTCGTGTTCTTTCAAAAACTTCTTCCGAACCCGAATGCTTTTCGGTGTTACTTCCACTAATTCATCATCTTCAATGAACTCTAATGCTTGCTCGAGCGACATAATAATCGGTGGGGTCAACAAGATATTTTCATCTGAGCCCGCTGCACGAATGTTCGTTAACTGCTTCGCTTTGCAAACATTCACGACCAAATCGTTATCGCGATTGTGAATGCCGACAATCATCCCTTCATACGTTTCCGTTTGCGGATGAATGAGCATGCGGCCACGATCTTGTAAATTAAACAGCGAATAAGCCAATGCGGTGCCTGTCTGATTGGAGATGAGCACGCCATTAATGCGGTGGGGGATTTCACCTTTTGCTGCCACGCCATAATGACTAAACACGTGGTGCATGATGCCAGTGCCAGACGTTAAGGTTAAAAATTCCGTGTGAAAGCCAATCAAAGCGCGGGATGGAATAACATAATCCAAGCGAATGCGGCCTTTATCATCGCTGGTCATGGATTTTAAATCACCGCGGCGACTACCCAACTTTTCCATGATTGTGCCTTGGTACTCAGCTGGAACGTCAATGGCGAGGGTTTCATACGGTTCGTGTGTTTCACCATCCACTTGGCGCGTGATAACTTCTGGGCGTGATACTGCTAGCTCGTAACCTTCACGGCGCATGGTTTCAATTAAGATTGATAAATGCAATTCACCCCGTCCTGACACCCGGAATTTATCTGGGTCAGCCGTTTCTTCAACACGCAAAGCAACATTGTGCAGTAATTCTTGGAACAAACGGTCGCGAATACGGCGGCTTGTCACGAATTTGCCTTCTTTGCCGGCGAAGGGTGAGGTGTTGACTTGGAAAGTCATGCTGACAGTGGGTTCATCCACGGTGAGTGCTGGCAATGCTTCGACGGCTGTTGGGTCACACAAGGTGTCCGAAATTTTTAAATTTTCGATACCCGTGATTGCAATGATATCGCCTGCATTAGCCGTTGAGACTTCGCTGCGGTCTAAACCTAAATATTCCATCACTTGTAAAATACGGCCGTTACGGGTTGCGCCTTCACGATCAATGACGGTCACCGGCATGTTGGTGCGCGCTTGTCCGCGTGTTACCCTGCCCACCCCAATCATGCCGACATAGCTGGAATAATCCAGCGTCGTGATTTGCATTTGGAATGGACCATTCGGATCCACTTTTGGTGCGGGAACATGCTGCAAAATGGTTTCAAACAAAACTGACATGTCTTGTTTGCTCGTGTCAGTCGGATCTAGCGTTGCATAACCTAACAAAGCTGAGGTGTAAACAATGGGGAAATCGAGTTGTTCGTCGGTTGCGCCTAAGTTGTCGAATAAGTCGAACACTTGATCGACGACCCAATCTGGTCTTGAGCCTGGACGATCAATTTTATTAACGACCACAATCGGGTGTAAGCCGCGCGCAAACGCTTTTTGCGTCACGAAACGGGTTTGTGGCATGGGGCCATCAACGGCATCCACCAAGAGCAACACCGAATCGACCATCGACAAAATACGTTCCACTTCGCCACCAAAATCTGCGTGGCCCGGTGTGTCGACGATATTAATCCGGCAATCACCCCAATTGATCGCAGTGTTTTTTGCTAAAATGGTGATGCCACGCTCGCGCTCTAAGTCATTGCTATCCATGACCCGTTCGGTATTCGTTGTTTTTTTCGATAAGCTCGAGGTTTGTTGTAATAATTTATCGACAAGTGTGGTTTTGCCATGGTCGACGTGTGCAATGATCGCAATGTTTCGAAGTTGTTGTGCCACTTAAATCACCTTTCTATTAATTAAACTGAGTACTCAAATGTTTGTGCTAATTCGTATTCTTCCGGGGTGTTAATTTCTAACGTTTTTTGTTCTGTTAAACATACCCGAATTTTATAACCATGTTCTAGCGCGCGCAGTTGTTCCAGCGCTTCGGTTTTTTCCAGCGGGGTTTGCGGCAATTTACAATAGGTTAAAAGAAAATCGCGTTTGAAAGCGTATAAACCCATGTGATTATAAACCGGCGCATTCGCTGTCGGTGTGCGATAGTACGGAATGGGGGAGCGTGAAAAATAAAGTGCATCGCCATTTAAATCGGTGATCACCTTTACAGAGCCTGGCGCATTGTATTTATCCGTCGCTAAGGGGTAGGCGAGCGTTGTCATGTTCGGTTGGTTGTCACTAAAAAAAGGAGCAACTAATTGCTCAAGCATTTCGGGACGAATAAAAGGTTCATCGCCTTGTAAGTTGATAATGACATCTGCTTCAGGGTGTTGCAGAGCAACGACGGCAGCGCGATCGGAGCCTGTGGCAATGTTGGGATCGGTCATGGCGACTTCACCACCTATGCCGATAATCACGTTCGCAATGGTTTCATCGTCGGTTGCGACAACAATTTTAGTGAGTAGCGGGCAGCGTTTTGCGTTTTCATAAGTCCATTGCACCATGGGTTTACCTTGAATGGGCAGAAGCGGTTTTCGAGGTAAACGCGTGGACTGAATCCGGCTGGGGATTACGCAAAGTATGTTCATGGGTAATTTTCAATCATTAGTTCGAGTTGCGATAATATACCATTTGCACCCCAAAATGCGAAATGGCATTTTGATTTCGAAGTCAGATGACTAAATAACCGTATAAATAGCCACTTAGCCCATCCCTTTAAATGCGTAATTAGGTATACTAAAACCTCTTAAGATTCGGAGTTTAATCAATGAGATTACTGGCATATATCGCCCTGGTAGGCCTCTTGTACGGGGCAACTTGCAGCGTTTTATCGGCAGCGCAGCCAACGATAACGCCCGGTGCCCGTCTATTGCTTGGTGAGATGAACAAAGAGGAATTTATTGCGCTTAGTAAATTCGAACCGGATCAACCCCATTTGGCGTTGCATAAGGCGCGTCCGATTGAGGTGCCAAAACCGGTGGCAGCGAAACGCTTGGCGTTAAATACCCAATCGCTGACGCTTAATAAGTCATTGTCAAATAACCCAAAAAATCCACTGGTTGGTAAACCAACGACAAAGAAAACGGTAAAAATAAAGAGTCAGCCTAAACCTAAAACGAAGACTGTTAAAAAGAAAACCACGACAAAGAAAACCACCAAGCAGCACGCTAACAAGAAGCGCTCCTCGCATCATCGTTAAATGATTTCTATTCCTCTCAACCAAGGATGGTTGCATGGCAAAAAGATGGCGTAATTTTTTCTTAGGCGAACCCCTAAATCCCTTAAATCCAGCGGCGCGACAACACATTGCCTTGATTGCATTGTTTGCCTGGGTGGGCCTTGGCGCAGATGCGTTATCCTCTTCTTGTTATGGTCCGGAAGAAGCGTTTCGTGCATTGGGCACGAATACGCATTTTGCCCTTTACGTTGCTTTATTGACGGTTTTTACGATTTTCATCATTGCGATTGGCTATAACTTAGTCGTGGAGTTATTTCCGGGTGGGGGTGGTGGCTACAAAGTGGCGAGCAAGCTTTTACATCCATATGCCGGTTTAGTCGCAGGTTGTGCATTAATAGTCGATTATGTTTTAACGATTACCATTTCTGTTGCGAGTGGTGCTGATGCGGTGTTTAGCTTTTTACCGCAAGAATGGAGCATCTATAAAATGGTGGTTGAGTCTTTTACGATTTTATTTTTGCTGGCGCTTAATCTGCGTGGCATGAAGGAAACCATCAAGGTTTTGTTGCCCTTATTTATGGGCTTTTTAATCATTCATGTCATTTTAATTTGTTATGGCATCATCGCCCATTCACACGGCTTGTTTTCATTAATACCGATAACCTGGCAAGAAACGCACGCCGTGGTTAAGTCATCTGGATGGATTGCTGTGCTCGGCATTACCTTGCATGCGTATTCATTGGGTTCAGGTACGTTTACGGGCCTTGAAGCGGTTTCTAATAATGTACAGCGTTTATCTGAGCCGCGTGTCGCTACGGCAAGGCGCACCATGTTGTATATGGCGGTCTCATTAAGTTTTACCGCGGGCGGTATTATGCTCCTTTACCTTCTCTGGGATGCGAAACCTGTTCCGGGAATGACATTAAATGCGGTCGTGTTTCAATCCATCTTGGGTCAAAGCAGTTTAGGTCATAGTATTTTAATTGTTACGCTTTATTTTGAAGCGGCCTTATTGTTAGTGGCTGCAAATACCGGCTTCATTGGCGGCCCCAATGTATTGGCAAACATGGCAATGGATAATTGGGTACCGAGTCGTTTCCGGCATTTATCTAGCCGTTTAGTCGTGCAAGATGGCTTGTTGTGGTTGGGCGCGGCGGCATGGGGTATTTTGTTTATCACGCTGGGTAATGTCAGTATCTTGGTCGTTCTATACAGTATTAACGTCTTCATCACATTTTCGTTAGCATTGTTTGGAGTGAGTATTTATTGGATGAAGCGGCGTGAAAAGGGTTGGTTGCGACGGGCGGTTTTGGCAGGCTTTGCGTGTTGCTTAACAACCAGTATCCTCGGCATCACTATCTTCTATAAGTTTTTAGAAGGCGGTTGGATTACTTTATTAATAACCTCTTCCTTAGTGCTCATCTGTTATTTAATCCATCGTCATTATTTGATGGTGGCAAATAAGTTGAAGCAATTGAATAAGTTAATGCAGCAGCCGCTAATCGACGAATGTGTCACGCCAATGGTGATTAATCCACAGCAACAGACCGCTATTATTTTTGTGCAGCAATTTAGTATAGGCATACACACTTTGCTTTCCGTCATACGCTTGTTACCAGGGCAGTTTAAAAACTTTGTCTTTTTGAGTGCGGGCACGGTTGATGCAGAAAGTTTTAGTGGTCAGGTTGAATTAGATGAGATGCAAAAGAAAGTTCAAACTGACTTGGACTATTTGGTGCGGTTTTGTTGCCAGCATGGGTATCCTGCGGAGAGTTACGTCGCGTTCGGGACAGATACCATTGCTGAACTAAAACAGTTAGCGGAAGCCGCTTGCAATAAGTACCCGCACGCCATTTTCTTTGCGAGCCAATTGGTTTTCGAGCATGACAATGTGATTATCCGCTTTTTACATCATCAAACGGCCTTTATTATTCAGCATCAACTCCATCTGTTAGGGCGTGAACTGATGATTTTACCAATGCGCATCTAAATTTTAGGCGGCGACCGAGTGAAAAGAGTAGTTTTAGGGGGAATTTTAAGGGTTATTACGGAATGATGAGTGCGGAAAAAAAATAAGGCCCTTTATCGGGCCCTATTTTGGAGACTAACTAAGCTAGGCTTAGGCAGCTGCTTTTTTAGCAACGCGTTTTTTGCGAGCAGCGGTACGTTTCTTTGGGGCTGCTTTCTTTACAGTTTTCTTTGCTGCTTTCTTTGCAGGAGCTTTCTTTGCAGGGGCTTTCTTTACAGTGGCTTTCTTTGCAGCAACTTTCTTCACTGTTTTTTTAGCAACTTTCTTTGCTGGGGCTTTTTTTGCGGCAACTTTCTTACGTGGTTTTGCAACTTTCTTTTTTGCAGCGGCTTTTGCTTTTACCATGACGTGTTTTCCTTTCAATTGTTAACAATGAATAAATTTAACATTAGCATTCATAAAAGTATAGAACTATTAGGGAAATTACTAATTTGGGTCAGCAAGTTTAATCGAAAGTTTTTATTTCGCAATCTTTTCTTCTGCATTTTATTAGCATACCTAATTTGAAAAACAGAATCACCGTCGCATGACACACGTAGCATGAGCTGCTAAACTAGCGCCCTATCTTGATTCGCACCGAGTGAGAAAAACATGATAATTCAGCCTAAAATACGTGGTTTTATCTGTGTGACCGCACACCCAACCGGTTGCTACATTAACGTTGAAGAACAAATTGATTACATCAAAAGTAAGCCGGCAATCAGTGGTGCAAAGCGCGTGCTCGTGATTGGATGTTCAACCGGTTATGGTCTTGCGAGTCGAATTGCAGCAACGTACAGCATGCATGCAAAAACATTGGGAGTGTGTTTTGAAAGAGGCCCTGAAGCGGATAAACCTGCAACGGCCGGCTGGTATAACACGGCAGCGTTTGAAGAAATAGCGACACGTGATGGGTTTTATGCAAAAACCATTGTTGGCGATGCTTTTGCTGATACGGTGAAAGAAGAGGTCTTTCAAACGATTCGCAAGGACTTCGGGCAGGTGGATTTAATCGTTTATAGCCTTGCGTCACCGCGTCGTGTCGATCCGCGCAGTGGTAAAACTTACACATCGGTGTTAAAGCCAATCGGTGAAACATTCACCGGTAAATCGTTAGACCCGCTTCGTGCAGAAATTAAAACGGTCAGTATTCCTCCTGCATCAGAAGAAGAAATTGAAAATACCATCAAAGTAATGGGGGGCGAAGATTGGCAATGGTGGATTGAAGGCTTGTTAGCGGAAAATTTATTGGCGCCGCAGGCAAAAACCGTTGCTTATACTTATCTTGGGCCGAGACTGACGCATGCTATTTATAAAAATGGCACGATTGGTCGTGCGAAAGACCATTTGAAAGAAACGGCGGATTATTTGCAGCAACGCTTAGCAGCTATTCAAGGGGAGGCGGTTGTTTCAGTTAATAAAGCGCTCGTTACGCAATCGAGTGCGGCAATTCCGGTCGTGCCACTCTATATCGCTATTTTATTTAAGTTGATGAAAGAACAAGGAACGCATGAAGGTTGCATTGAGCAACTCGATCGACTGTATCGTGATCATTTATATGCAGCGACGCCTAAACCGCGTGATGCAGAAGGTTATATTCGTGTTGATGATTGGGAAATGACGCCCGCCCTGCAAGCGGCCGTTGAAGAAAAGTGGCCGCTCATCACTTCTGATAACTTAACCAGTGAAACTGATTTAGTTGGCTACGTGCATGATTTTCAGCGTTTGTTTGGGTTCGACATTCCAAACTTTGATTACACTGTGGATGTTGATCCGGTTGTACTCATTCCTTCTGTGTCGAAATAAGTTTTAAGAAACTCCCGCAAGAGGGTATTTACCGCTTGCGGTTGTTCTAGCATCACAATATGACCCGCAGCTAACTCCACTAAACGCCTGTTCGGTAGACCCTGGTAAAATACGTGTTGCATAGTAGGCAAGACCAAACCATCTTTCGTGGGGATCACCAACAAGCTTGGCAAGGACAGATTTTTGACGTCCGTTGGGGGGATTTTCTGAATGCCTAGGATGAGTGCTTTAGCAATCCAAAATGGATTGTTTTCAATGGCGCTGATTTCCTCCTCGCGCATGGCTTGAGATGCTAGTTTTGAAAAAGCACGTCGACCAAACTCGCGAATCAGTAGTGGGCGCAAACATTCCATCATGAAAACCGGTAATCGGTAGACAAAGGGAATGGGGTAATTTGCGACAGTGGGCATGGGCGCAAGTAAAATTAAGCATTTGATTTCATTTGATCTTTGTAAGCTCAATTGTGTCGCAAAAGCACCGCCATAAGAATGTCCAATGATGGCGTTATTAGCTCCTTTAAAATGGTCAAACACGGCGAGTACATCTTTTAAGAGTTCATCAAAACCATAAGCGCTTGATTCTTTTTGAGCGGGGCTATCACCGTGCCCCAAGAAATCCGGTGCAATGACGCGATACGTTTTACTCAGCCAAGGAATTTGTTCGCGCCACTGTTTGGCGCGGCCCCCTAAGCCATGGAATAAAAACACAGTTTTGTCAGCGTGCGCTTCACCTTCAATGATGATGGAAAGTGTGCGACCTGGTCGAACCTCAACGCGTCTTGAAATCATCCTGCCTCCAAGCAACAAAAAAATCATGTGCTACAGTTATTAGTATAGTCATAGACTTCTAGGTGGTTAAAATGGCAACACGAGTGATCGATAAAGATCAACGCGTGTACACACTAGAGCGACCCGAGTTTCTACCTCCGTTGCTACGCGAAGGTTTGCGCGATTTTTATTTAGCTGATCATCCTCATATTAAAATTACCCTGGACCCTAATAAAGGAGAAGTCACGCTAAGCGATGTCGAGGCGACTAATGTTTTTTATTCTACTTCACTTTTTGGGGACTTAACATTTTCGGTGGCGGCGGGTTTGTGGTTGTACGCCAAATGCGTATTGTTGCAGTCATTGGCGGATCTCGCAAATGATGACGGCATTAAAAACATTATTTTAAAACGCCATTGGGATGAAGCTGACCGTAAATGGATTAATCAAAATGAAGGGACGGTCAATGCAACACTCGTCATGTTGATGCGGTTGCCGCGGCCTGCGTTCAGCTTTTTCAGGCGTGTGGAAGTGCAAACCTTGACGCCCTTACAAGATAAATTAGCGCAGCAACTTAAAACAATTGGCATTGACCAAATTAAATCATTAACCCAGGTCGAACAAATTTTGCTGGATAGTGGTGTTATTAAAAAGATGACTTTGAGTTCTCATTCTTAAATTCCTTGTATTTACTTTCCTGGCTCTTTAAATTACTGAGACTAATTTAAAGCGCTAGGAGAATTTTTATGCAGCGAGGAGCATCTTTATCAACCGATTCCCAAACCGCCGAAGAACTGATTCGGCTAAAAAATAATAAAGCGCTTGAATATGCTGTCTTAAGAAAATGGGATATGGGTGTTATAAAGGCACTGGTAACAAAATTCGAAGAGAGAAAATGGGAGCATGATGTTTTAAAGTTAAGTATTGAGCATCACAACGAAGTTTTATTTGTCGAATGGTTTAGTTTAAACCGTCCGAAATCCTTACAACAGGTGCAGGCCTTATGGGACTTGGCGATTAGTCATTTGGCAGGTTTTGCAATCGACCATCTCATGAAACCCTCCAGTAGCACATCGTTTTCCCTTGCAAGTTATAACTTTCACGAGCTCTTAAAATCATTACAAGTAGATGAAGCGGTATTGCAGTTAGACGCATTTGATCCGCCACTTGCGAGTAAGCTCAGTTATTTTTTAAAGCAATATTTAACCGTATTTATGCAAGACCCAGCCGCATTGGTTAATTTGCTTAAGGCAGGGAAGGCACAATTTTTAGCAAGGGCGGAAGGTGAAAAAGCACAAATTTTGCAGCGACGTTTTCGCTATCGTTTTATGGAAGTGCTGAATAAATGTAGGCCTGAGATAGTGCAAGAGATGGGTGGCTATTCAGAAATAGCGAGAGCACATACCGAAGCAGAAGCAAATCAACGGGCGAATGAAAGTAGAAATGCCGATAAATCGGATTCAGATAGCATC
Organism: uncultured Coxiellaceae bacterium; assembly: GCA_964597435.1. Lineage (GTDB taxonomy): Bacteria > Pseudomonadota > Gammaproteobacteria > DSM-16500 > DSM-16500 > Aquicella. The sequence continues at coordinate 86,791 of CAZQXH010000003.1, forward strand.
GAAAAGGCGCGCACTCTGTTTAATAATCATGTGGACCTTTCGATTAAAGTGGCGATTGAAGAAAATGTCGCTTTGCCCATTATCAAAGCGTTAAGACGAGTATTTGGCGCGCCCATCGAGTTAGTACAACAAGAAGGATGGGATGCATTGACACTGGCTTGTGGCAGTGGCGTGACGACGTTGGAATTATTAAAGTGGTTAATTGAGGAAGAGGAGCTACCGGTTAGTTTAATTCCGTTGGTATTTTGGCATGCAACCATAGAAAATATAAATTTTCCTATCCTGACCTATTTATTGCGATTAAATTGCCCGCAATTTAATTTAAGTGCTTTAACTGCTTATCTCTGTAAACTGGATCCCACGGGAGAAAATGCATCTAAAGTGGTGATTATTTTCGATCGGCTCAAAGAGGATTTTTTAAATAATCCGCAGTTAGTAATACAGTTAATTCGTTATTGTCAAAAGTTGAGTATCGATGAGCAGCGTAGAAGTTCTTGTTATATCCTTGCTGAAGGCGCTTTGTCTAAACCCGGACTAAATGAAGAAGAGATCGTATCCTTCTTAGAGTCGATCGACACGGTAAGGGCGCTTCGATATCGGGTTGAAACGTTTAAAAATAAAGCTCAATGGGAAAATTTAAAAACCTTGTGCCAGCACAATCTAAGCGCACCAGGTCAGGGACATGATGTTTCGCGAGCGGCATTGGCAGAGGGTTTGTTGAAAGGGAAGTTGAGTTTAGACGAACCCATCGCAGTGGATGAAACCTTTCAAAAGGCGCAAGCGACACTTGAGCAAAAGAAAGCGGTCCAGGCGCTCTACCTGCTTTCTGCCTGTAAGCAGCAAAATGAAAATTTAATGAATGAATGTTATCGGCTTTTATCGCCGCTCGGCACGGAGAGACCCAGTGATAAAACATTCGCTCCTAATTTAAATTATTGTTTTGTGCTTTACTCATTAACAAAACAAAATGCTCATAACCCTAATTTCCAAGGGATTATTAAGAATGCAGGGGCGCATCTCTTAACGAATAATTTTGCACCCGGCACGCAAGTGACTGTTGTTCAAGCGCCGGTTTATCATGGTTCATTGGTGGGGGCGAAGGAAAGGGCAATGGAAAGTTACAGAAGTAGCCTGAAAAAATCTTAACGATCGTTGGACAATCCCTTTTCTCAGTGAAAAGGGATTGATCATCTTAGATAACCTTCATGCTAACAGGCGCAACGCCGCGGCTGACCATATTTAATTGTTTTGCAGCGGCATATGATAAATCAATGTCACGGTGTTTTATAAAAGGACCTCGATCATTAATACGAACAACAACCGTGCGGCCATTTTTTAAATTCGTCACTTCTACGCGCGTATTTAATGGCAGTGTACGATGTGCAGCCGTCATGGCGTACATGTTGTAACGTTCGCCACTCGTGGTGCGGCGATGTTGGAAGCTTTTTCCATACCAAGAAGCATTGCCAGCGATAGTGTTGCTACTATTGTCTGAAGCTAAGTTGTTTTGAGCACAGCCGGTTAAAAATAATGCAGCTAAAATGCAGCAAAAAAGTTGAGTTAAATGACGCATGATTAAAATCCTCTTCGTTTTAGTGCGAGGCTAGTATAGCACTGATCGACTAATGGGTTAAGAGGTTAATTGTGTTTATTAAATGCACTGCGTAACGATTGGCTTCCCTCTCAATGCTTGATGATTGGTTAAAAATTGCTTCGTCACCTTCGGCTTCTCGCGATGCGCAAATAATTGCAGTAAGATAAATTAAAGGTATAGACAGGATGTTTTATATTGAAACTGAAACAGGGATTAATGTTTTGCTTAATTAGCATCAGCTCATGTTTGTTAAGTAGCTGTTGGACGATGGCAACGACGAGTGCTGAAGTCGTTTATAATCGTCGCGAATGGAAAAATGAACTTCAAGATCATTACATCACCTTGCAAGCGCATCGCGCTCTGCGCATTAAAACCCATCAATTTGATAATGCCAATTTAACGGTTTCAACGTATCACGGCGTGGTATTGTTAACGGGAGAGGCTCCCGCGCCTTGGCAAAAAACGACTGCCGGAGAATTAATACGGAAGATTCCGCAGGTAAAGAAAGTGTATAACGTGGTGACCATACAAAGTCCTTCTTCTACGTTAACGCGCCTCAGCGATAGTTGGCTTACGGGAAAAGTTAAAAGCAAATTGATCGCGAATGATGACTTAGACGCTAGCAAAATTAAAGTGGTGAGCGAAAATGGCATTGTGTATTTAATGGGGGTCGTTCCGCCAGAAGAAGGCCGGATGGCTGCTAAAATTGCTAGTGAGACCGATGGTGTGTTGAAAGTGGTGACGCTATTTTCTTATCTACATATTACGAATAAGCCAATGCTGAGTTAATTGTAACCTTAACTTGCGCCTATATTTCCAAATGCTTCACAACAAGCGCCGCGGCTTAAGCAATTCGTGTCGTAACGCTGTGTTGGGCCGCAGGCAGGATCGGTGCATTGGCAATTGGATTCCCAAGGGTTGCAACTACTGTAAGAAGCAAACCCACAACCACTGCCTTGGCAACTGTAATCATCCCAGCTAGCAAAAGCACTCGTGTTGCCAAGCAATAACACGCATAAGAAAAACAGGTGGGATTTCATGAATATCCTTACATTCCTTGTTAGATATGAAATTAGTATATCACTGCGTTAAGGTTTTTTTGAGTAAATCATAAGGCTCTTTTCTCCCCTTTAAGGAGAGGAGAGCGTTTGCTTACTGCTTAATGAGTTGGCTCAAGTTCCGGAGTAACACTCACGCGTTCATCAAATACAAAACAATTGCCTTCGTAGTGTGCTCCGCCCATTTTTGCGAAATAGCCTAAAATGCCGCTATCTAATTGCAACACATTCGAAAAGCCTTGCGCTTGCATGTAAAGCGCCGCTTTTTCACAGCGTATGCCGCCCGTGCAGAACATGACGATGGGTTTGTCTTGAGGTAAATCGTCTAAAACATTTGGAAAGGCGCCAAAATCATTAATGGGTAACGTGACCGCACTTTTGAAGCTGCCTTCTGCATATTCGTAATCGTTACGGGTATCCAGTAATACGATATCGCGTTTTTCATCCAACCATTGTTTTAATTCTTGAGGTGAGATACTACCCGCACGCTCTTTAACGGCATCAACACAAGGTTGGCGCAAGGTAATGATCTCTTTTTTAATTTTCACTTTAAGGTAACGAAAGGGCACTTTGGGGGAGTAGGTTTGATGAAAGCGCATATCGTTAAAACGTTCATCACGATGCAAATGCTGAATAAATTGCGTTAAATGAGTTTCAAGGCCAGCTAAGCTGACGTTAATTCCCTCACGGCTTAATAAAATTGTGCCTTTTAACTCAAGTGAGCTCGCATGCGCATGAAGTGTCGCTTTTAGTGCGGGCAAATTATCTAAAGTGATAAATTTATATCCGGCAATGTTTAAAATGGGCATGGGATGCGGCTCTCGTTGCAAGACTCAAAGTGAGGGCAGAATTTACCCTAAGAAGTGGTAAGTCGTCAATTTTGTGCGGGAGGTTTCGCTAAGTCTAGGAATTGATAGGTAGTTTGATTTTTTTGAGTTAGGATTTTCCTCACGATCAATTATAAGGGAAGGTGTTATGGCAAAGATTGTTTGTGTTTTGTACGATGATCCGGTCAACGGTTACCCAACTCACTATCCGCGCGCTGATTTACCCACGCTCACGCATTACCCCGATGGACAAACCTTGCCAACTCCCAGCGCATTGGGTTTTAAACCAGGTGCATTATTAGGGAGTGTCAGCGGTGCTTTAGGTTTGGCCGATTATTTGCGAGCGAATGGCCACGAATTAATTGTGACAGCGGATAAGGAAGGTGAGAATTCCGTGTTTGAACGCGAATTGGTTGATGCTGACATTGTCATCTCCCAGCCCTTCTGGCCTGCTTATTTAACCAAAGCGCGTTTAGCCAAAGCCAAAAAATTGAAGTTAGCGATTACCGCCGGTATTGGTTCTGATCACGTTGATTTAGCCGAGGCAGCCGCGCGAGGGGTTACGGTTGCAGAAGTCACCTATTGCAATAGTATTAGCGTTGCAGAGCACACGGTTATGTTAATTTTAAGTTTAGTGCGAAATTATTTACCTTCGCATCAAATTGCTTGTGAGGGTGACTGGAATATCGCCGACTGTGCCAGCCGCGCTTATGATGTCGAAGGTATGTCGGTGGGTGTTTTGGCAGCAGGCCGCATTGGTCTCGCTGTTTTAAAACGCTTAAAACCGTTTGATGTGAAATTGCATTACACTGATCGCCATCGATTATCAAAAAACCTCGAACAAGAATTAAATTTAACCTATCACGAAACAGTGGATTCCCTGTTACCGGTTTGTGATGTCATTTCCATTCATTGTCCATTGCATTCGGAAACTGAGCATTTATTTAATGCCGAACGATTAGCGAAAATGAAACACGGTGCTTATTTGATTAATACCGCGCGCGGCAAAATTTGCGATCGCGATGCTATTGTTTCTGCATTGCAATCCGGCCAGTTAGCAGGTTATGCAGGGGATGTGTGGTATCCACAACCAGCCCCGTCCGATCATCCTTGGCGTACGATGCCGCATCATGGCATGACGCCACATATTTCCGGCACCACCTTATCTGCCCAAGCGCGCTATGCGGCTGGGGTGCGTGAAATTTTAGAATGTTGGTTCAATCAAAAACCCATTCGCGCGGAGTATTTAATTGTTGATCAGGGCAAATTAGCGGGGGTGGGCGCACATTCCTACAGTATGAAAACTGAAAAACTAAGTGCTTAAAAAAAGGAGAGTGTATGTTGCAATGGCTTTTTGGAGAAAGTAAAAAACAAAACTCAGCAGACAGCGTGAATTTTTCTGCCGGATATGACCCCAGCAAAGGTGAGCATCGCGATGGGGTTACGGCTAAAATTGCGAGTTTAAAACAAGCGTGTTGGCAACGCGATAAAGCACTTTATTGGTGGTATGGCGGCTTAGGTTTAAATATTTTGTTGCTAGCCAATAATGTCTATGGTTTTGTTTCTGCGGGCTGTTTAACCGGTTTGGGCGCGGGAGCATGGTATTACAGCCAATCCGATGAGTTCACCAAACAAGACAAGCTGTTTCATGACCGCTTAAACGAGCTATTAGCCATTTACCAGGGTTATCTCGCAAAAGTAGGTTTGGAAGCAACGCATGATGAAGGCATGTTAGGGTTGTTAGAGGCGATCAGTCCCTATGTGGCAACGAAAGATTTATTGCCCAAGCGAGGAACGTACCCCGCTAATTTTTCTGACCGTTTTGTTGCATTGCTGGCTGCCCCTCCGCATAACATGGAGCCTTCAGTACTAAAGACAGATTTCACGCCACCTGAAAGTAAAGTCGATTCCTTGCAAGGTGCAATTTTAAATCGTTCAGGTAACTTATTTGCGCAAAATCGCTTTATGGAGTGCGCGAAAAGAGTTCAGGGTGATGTTAACAGGGCTTTTCATGCTCATCCTTCGCCACGCTAAATGCCGAAACCATCTTAACCTTTTGATTAAGATGGTGTTCTGCAATCCTAATTTGATAAAGGTAGAATAATAATTTGAAAGATGGAATTTACATGCATTGTGCCAAAACAGGAGAGAGCAAACATGAAAATCATTTCGAAGGCCTTAATCGCCACTGCTCTGGCGCTAGGTACCTTATCGGCCGTCTCAACTTCTAATGCCTGGTATCGCGTTAACGTTGGTTACGGTGGTCCAGGTTATCACTATAACTATAACGGCTATCGCTATAACGGTTATCGTCCCTATTATCGCCCTTACTACCGCCCCTATTACCGTCCTTACGGATATTATAACAATGGCTACTACAGTGGTTGCCGTTGGATCCCAGGGCATTGGAATGGCCGTTTCTGGATTAATGGCCACCGTGCTTGCTGGTAATAATAAATAAGAAAAGCCGCCTATGCATGCTCAAGGGGTCTGCCCATGGCGAATGCAACATTGCTTTGCCAGCGTGATCCCGCCTTCCACGCAAATGCTCTAGGCATTTGCGTGTGATCGGTTTGAAGCAAGAGAGTGCCAATACCAACGCCTGATGAATGGGGGCGTCGCGTATCTTGACTGTGTCCATCGGATGCAGAATCAGCCACCCGTACCGCATAAAAATTATCTTTCGCAATTGGTTTGTCCATGACAATCATCACATGTCCCCCCGTTTCATCACCAACGTGATTTGTGTAACGGAAGACCAAAATGTCACCAGGACGAAGTTGACTGACATCGTGTATCGCATTCCAACTGCCATCATGATTCGCAACTTCCGTAAAGTAATGGTAGAAATCATCGGAAGTGGGTTTTTGTGATTGGCTGTATTGTGAAAGCCGTTGATAAGCGCGTGGATAAGTGGATTTCAAAACATGATCAACATAGGTTGAGCAGTCGACGACATATTCGCCTTTGCTGCTGTTAATGTAAGTGCCGCCGAGTCGATAGGTGCTGTAGTGTAAACGACTCACCATCGTCTGCACAAAATCCACTAAATTTTGTTCAGATTCTGAATAGAGGTAAACGGGTAAATTGCTGCTGGCGTGAATAGCATTTTGATTGCTGCCATGACTCGGTAAATTATGACGCTTGGCGATTTTATGCTTGGTGGTTGTTGGCTTTTTATGCTGTGTAAGGTGCGTTTTTTTAACGCCATGCTGACTGTCTTTTTTCTGTGCGTAATGTTGTTTCGTGTGAGGCGTAACGTGCGTTTTTTTTGTGGTGCGCGCAAACGCATTTTGCCCTAAGACAAAAAGCACTAAAAAAAATAGGAAAACAATTAAATTCCATTTCCGCATTATTTAATTCTTATCGACCATATTTTGATTAGCTCCATCATACCCTATTTCCCTCTTCTTGGCCATTGCACGGTGCCGACCTTGCATCGCAATGACGGCGTGCAAAAAACATTCATTAAAGGTAAAATTGTTTGATGTGAAAAAGTCAGCGAGTACATCATGAGACGTCCGAATAAATCCGAAAAAAGCGTAATTTTTAGTATTCTCGCTGTGATTGCGCTGCTGGTTGGTTATTTTACTTACCAACATTTTGCACGTTATCCCTCAACAGATGATGCTTACATACAAGCGAATACGGTCAATGTTGCCGCACAAGTATCAGGTCCGATTGCGCAAATTTTTATTAATGATCACGCCATCGTTAAAAAGAACCAACGATTGTTCCAAATTGATCCTGCTCCTTTTCAAATTGCGGTTGATCATGCCAAAGCCAATTTAGCCAGTGCAGAGGCGAATTTAGTTTTAGCGCAGCAAAATGCAATACGCACCTTAAAGCTCGTAGAAATTCATCAATCCGCTCAATCTGCTGGGGATGATGTTTCTTCCAAATTGGCTAATGCAAAGGCAACGGTCACGTTATATCAAGCAGAGTTAGCCAAGGCACAACTGGATTTATCTTACACCAACATCATTGCACCCGCAGACGGTGTGATCACGCAATTTGCGCTGCGCCCAGGAAATTACGTGCGGGCTGATAACACCTTATTTATGTTAGTTGAACAAGATCATTTTTGGGTGGATGCCAATTTTAAAGAAACGCAATTGACTTATATTCGCCCTAAACAAAGGGCGACAATCGTGCTTGATATGTATCCGAGTAAAACGTTTACGGGGTATGTTGATGCGGTCAATACGGCGAGCGGTTCGCAATTTTCTCTATTGCCACCTGAAAATGCGAGCGGTAATTGGGTGAAGGTCACGCAACGTTTTCCTGTAAAAATTATTATCGACAAACTGTATCCTAATTTTCCCTTACGGGTTGGCGCAACCGCTGAGGTCACTGTAGATACCGCGAGTACTCATGACTGACACGGTAATTAAAGCCCCCGATTATCCGTGGATTATCATCACGGCCATTATGTTAACGACCGTGATGGAGATTTTAGATTCCACCATTGTTAATGTGTCACTCCCGCACATGATGGGTAGTTTAAGTGCGGATCGCAATGAAATCAGTTGGGTTTTAACGTCCTACATCGTAGCCTCTGGCATTTTAATGCCAATCAGTGGTTTTTTAATTAACCGCTTAGGTGCGCGGCGTTTGCTGCTGATGAATATTGTTGGTTTCATGATTTCATCTGCATTGTGTGGCATATCGGTTAATTTATCCGAAATGATTATTTTCCGAATTTTTCAGGGGATATGTGGGGCGTCATTAGTGCCCTTATCACAATTTATTTTACGCACCTACTTTCCGCTAGAAGATCAACCGCGCGTCATGGCCATTTGGGGCGTTGGCGTGATGGCGGCACCCATTATGGGCCCAACGATTGGTGGCTATATCACGGATGCGTTAAATTGGCGCTGGATTTTTTATTTAAACGTGCCAGTTTGTTTGTTGAATTTCTTTTTAGTGACCGCTTTTTTAAAAGAATCCCCCCTGCGCAATCCAAAAGTCGACTGGCTGGGCATGATTTTAATTGTTCTATGGGTTGGCGCTTTGCAACTCTTCTTAGATCGCGGTTCGGTGGATGATTGGTTTGAATCGAGCACGATTTGTTATTTGTTCATTACTTTTTTAATTAGTTTTACGCTGTTTATTTTGCATGTTTTGCGAGCGTCGCAACCAATTATTAATTTACGTTTATTTTTAGATCGCACGTTTAGTTTTGGCACCTTGGCCTTGATGGGTTTTGCCGCTTCCTTACTCGCGAGTTTAGTGTTTATTCCACAAATGCTAGAAACCTGGTTTGGTTATACGCCCACGCTAGCGGGGTTAGTGATGGCGCCGCGTGGAGTTGCGAGTGGTTTTATGATGTTCGTCAGCGTGCAATTAATTCGTAAAATGGATGCTCGTTTACTAATGAGTGCGGGTTTATTGTTGGTGGCAAGCGGTGCTTGGGCGCTAAGTTTATTAACGCTCGATACCAGTTATACCTGGATGATAGCAATCGCCATTTTGCAAGGCATTGGCGTGGGCGCTTTTTACATGCCGCTGGCAACGGTTGTTTATTCCACCTTGCCGCATGAGTCGATTGCCGAAGCTACCGGATTATTTAGTTTTGGTCGCAATTTAGGGAATGCCATGGGTATTTCCTTATTAACCACGTTTCTCGATCGTGATACGCAATTTATGTGGAACACCTTGGGAGGCCACTTGAATTTAGCTAATCCCCGTTTTTCGGATTGGTTATCGCGTATGCAAGTCAGTTGGCCGAGTAAGCGTGCCCTGCAAATGATGACACAAGAATTAACGCAGCAGGCAAACTTTGTGGCTTATATGCATACGTTTCGCATTTGCGCTCTTATTTTATTGGCAGCAATTTTTGCAGTGTATTTTATGCGGCCGCGTAAAATTAAAAAAGATGAAGTATTGATAGCGGAATAAGGAACGGTGATGCTAAAACGCTTATTGGGTCTTGGAACAATTTTATTAGGGACGCTGTGGTTATTAGGCGCAACGCATTTCGTGATGAATTTTGCGAGTGCGCCGCACGGTGCGTATCCGATGATCTATATTTTGACGCGCTTATGTTATGGGTTGTTGGGGTTAGTCATGACGGGGGTGGGGTTTAAGTGGTTAGTGTTTCGATAACTGTCACCCTGCACGCTTTCGCACAGGGTGACAGTTTTGTTTAACCCCACGGATTAGGAACGTAGCCGCCGCAACAGTAGTTGAGTTTTTTAGCTTCTTTACGAAACAACATGGCTTGTGATTCTAATGCCTCAGTACGTTGTTTCAAATTTTCAATTGCTTCACCGCGTTTTAAAACGGCTTCAATATTCGCAATCATCACGGCGCGAGTTTCTTCTATTTCATCTTTGGTTTTGGCTACTAAAATATCTTTGTGAATAAAATTGGGCGTATTGAGATACATGTCCTCTAATGTTGCCCCCACCAGCGCTTGACGATTAATCACGTGACGCATGTTAGCAAATAAATAAGCTAGCTGTAATTTCAAGTCGTCACTTAAGTGTGGTGTTTTGGAAACAATAACAAACCAGCAGGGTTTTTGAATTTTAGTTTGCGGGTCGATTAAAACATTATTTTGGACATAAATAAAACCCACGGTATTGGTTTCGTAGGTTCCCCTGATGGCGCTGACAATTTCATCGTGGACATTTTGTCCCGCAAATTTTACTAATCTTTCTTCTTCCACCGTGAATTCTTCTTTTTTCCCATTCACGATGTGAATTTTGATGACGGGTTCCTTAGTGTAAACAGCGAGTGCGCGTAACATAATGTTCTCCTAAAGGGCAATGTCTTCGTAGGTGTGCAATTGATTTTTATAATCACAAATATGATACAGGTTAAGCGCGCTTTCCGTTAAATAATTTGGACCAATGGGCATTTTGCCAAAGCCTCCCGGTATGTCGATGACATAGGTTGGTTGGCATAATCCGGAAAACCGCCCGCGTAACTCTCGCATTAACGCTTGGCCTGTGGCGATGGACGTTCGAAAGTGCTGCGTACCTAAAACTAAATCACCATGGTGTAAGTAATACGGTTTAATGCGATGCTTTAAAAAGCAGCGCATTAATGCCGACAAACTTTCGATATCATCATTAATGTCTTTTAAAAGGACGGTTTGACTGAGCATGGGGATGCCGACATCGACTAATGCTTTACAGGCTTTTGACGCTTTTTCTGTAAACTCTTGCACGTGATTGGCGTGTAAAACCAGATAAACGGGTTTATCCATTTTGAGTGCTGTTAGCATTTCGGCATTAATGCGCTCAGGATCAACCACGGGGATGCGTGAGTGTAAACGGATGATTTCCACGTGTGGAATGGCAGCTAGACGTTCTAAATAGTGCCGCAAGGTTTTTGGTTTTAAGATAAGAGGGTCACCGCCCGTTAAAATCACTTCAAAAATTTGCGGGGTATTGGCAATGTATTCGATAGCGGCATCTACTTCAGCGGGGGTGAGCGCGGCATTGCCTGCGCCTAATTTTTCGCGGCGAAAACAATAACGACAATAGACCGCGCACACCGAAACCGGCAAAAATAAACACCGGTCAGGGTAGCGATGCACAATGCCCTTGGTGGGGGAGTAGAGGTTGTCACCGATGGGATCGCTAGATTCACGGGGATTTTGATTTAATTCCGCGAGGGTGGGGATGAATTGTTTGCGAATGGGGTCATTTTCATTTTGGTTATTCATATTCGCAAGTTGTGTTTCAGTGATCGCGAATGAAAATGCCTCAGTAACCGGCTCAAGATCGTGTGCGGCCTCGGCGCTTAAGAAATTTCGCTCTACCAATTCTTGTAAAGAACGCACCGCTTTCATTTATCACCTATAAAAAAGATAATCCTAAACCCTTCCTCATGCGCCTTTGGAAGGGGAATAGGTATATACCCTTTAAATTGGTTTTAATGCAAGCCTTTAGATGCCCATGCCGGGTGCTTGGGGTTCATCCAGATGTTGTCCACCTACTTTATTCAACGTTCTTAAAAAACGCGCAACCATCGGATTAAACCCATGCTGCATAATACCGGTTAAAGAATCGTCGACATCTTCATTCAATTCGGAAGCTTCAGGCGTCAAAATAATGAGTTTTCCAGCTTGATATTTATCTAAGCCCGCTTGCTCATGCTTTAACATGCTGCTGGTTAAAACAACCCATATATCATTTTCTAATAACGTAGTGATAAATTCATTGGCGGTGGGTTCATCTAATAGCGGTTGATTAGTGATATCTAAAACAATGGCATTGACATTAGCACAATTGAATTTCTCCGCGCTTTCTTCATTAATACTAGTGATGTCAGTAAAAACAATGTTCGCAGACTCGAGATTAGTGGTTATTTTTAGCCCCAATTCTTGGCGTAAAAAATCCTGCAATTCATAATAGCAGGAATGATCAATGAAAATTTTATCGTTAAGCGATACCTTTTCTTCTGTTGGGTACATTTGCATACAAAGCATATATAGCGCGCTCACATTGGCAGATTGTCCACTGTCTGTGAAATAAACATGACATTGTTCCGACTCAATTTGCAATTGGCTACATATAGCACGTTGCTCCCTGTTTTGTAGCTTTTCAATCGGTTGAATATGGGCGTTTAGTAAGTTTAGTTTTAGGGCATCTAACTGGATGAGGTATTCACTTAAGTGTTCAAATAGATGCAACGCTAGCGCATAGACATGGCTTGCTGGAAGAGTATTAGCACTTAACAGTAGGGCATTCGCTTTCTCGCAATAGCCAAACAGTTTCACTAATACATGATAATAAGTGAATTTAAATGGCTGCGCCTCGATGGTTTCCGCCAACTTATTAACGCGACGAATCGTTTCAAGCCTTGCGTTGGCGAGTAAATTTAATAGGGGGGTATTCCGCGTAGCAAGTGTTGTTTCAATCGTAGTCGGTATTGTTGGGGTATAGGTTTGCGTTAATTGATCGTCAATAATCGCTTGCAGATAGGCTTCAAAGGCCAGCGAGTGAGTGGGATGAAGTTTTAAAAAATGTTCTGCTGCATTGACCGCATTCGCTTGTTTGAATGGCGAGCGCATCGCTTTACGAAAAAAATTGCCATCATTGATGGTTGGCTTTTCATGACGCGGCTTTTCAGCTGCTTTAAAGCCTGCTTTTAAAACATCGCAATTGGGTTTGGTAAAATCAAAATTTTTTAATAACGTGTCAAAGACTTCAAGCGCGTTTTTAAGGCAATTGATAAAGGCTGGTGTTTCAACGCCGAGTGATAAACGTGCTTTTAGTTTGCCAAGGTCGGTGGTGGTGGTGCGCAGCATGCCAAAACTCTGCCGGCGTTGCGTGTGAGTTTCAAGGCCCGCGGCGGTGAGATGGTGATTGATTAATCCGCTCAAGAAACCTATTAATACATTGGTAACGCCTTCTGCATAATTATCATTATCGGGTGTTTTTTTATTTGGATAAAAAGTAATAAATATACAATTACTATAGGCGTTAGCGCTTAGTTGAATTTCATCTAACTCGAGTGGATCAAAACTGGCAACAAAATTTAGGGCTTGCTGGTTGCGCTCTTGATGCAGCGCGCTAAATACTTTGGGTTCCCTATTGTCGACTAAAGGCAGCAATGCAAAAAGTTGCTGTACGTGCTTTATTCTTTCGGAAATGAAAGAATTGTTGCAAAGGGGAATACGTTTTTTGGTTTTGGCTATGTACCCTAGTGCGAATAATTGACGTATGGCGCTTTCCTGGCCCGCATTGAATAGGTTAAAAAGATTGACGTAATACTGTGTAAAATTGTTAGTGCGTAAACCGCTATGCGCAAAAAGAGTGGGAAAAAAATTCTTGTCTTTTTTCGTCGCGGTGGCTAATGGGTAACCTTGTTCATTATATTTTTGTAAGCGCTTAAAAAAACCGTTTTTACTTTGATCTGCAATAGTTTCTGCGCACAGGATGGTTTGTAAGGCGGAGTTGCGCCTCAATATGCATTGATCATTAGTTGAGTGACCCTCAGCTTGTTTTAAAAAATCTGAGTGAGGATGGTCCCCTTGGGAGCGAAAATAATATTGTTGCTGTGCTGCTTCGCGATTTTGTGTTTTACCAAAACCTGATCGGGGAGAGTGCGAGGAATTGTGCATGAATAAATGCATTATGGTTGTTAAAACTAAAGCGCTATCATGCTCCGATATATCGGTGCTCATCATATCGCGCATGAAGTGATGGATGAGTTGGTCGAAATTGTCTTGTCCGCGTTTGCTTTTTAATCTGAGTGGCCTTGTTAAAAAGCCTGTTAACGCTTGCTGATCGGCACTCGCTCTAATGCGCGTATTAATTAAGCCGTGCTTTTCGAGGCTAATTTCTGCGACTTTCTGCAACTCGGATAATGTGGTATAGGGGCTATATAAATAGCGTGGTCGGGTCAGAACAGATAGGCGTTGCTTGGTTTTGGCTAACGCGTTTTCCAAGCGTTTCGGACCAGAATCTAAAAACGTAGCTAATGCTTTGGTCCTTCTTGGGAAAAATAAGTTTTTGATATCAATCTCTCTTAATTCGAACCGTGTTTTTAAAATCAAGATGACCAACTTTCCCTCATCTTTAAATTTACGGGTTTTGTCACCCTTTTTTTGTTGGCTAAACTCAGCCAATAAGGCCTTATATTCCGTGTAGACCATCCCAAACATTTTCCGGGTAAAGTCATCATTATCTAACGCATGGATTTGAGCGATGAGTTCAGTGAGGGACATGGGCAAACCTCATTTATTTTTTTTATTTTGTAAGACAAACATGATAGCAGGGTGTTTAATTCTGTCAATTATGGCTCAATATGGCAAATCCATTCTCATGCGTGTACAGTGTATTTAGCCATTTCGCTACTAGGTCATTGTATGAAATCATTATTTTTAAAAAATGCTAATGACAGGAGTGCTTATTTTGGGCGGTACAAATGCGCTATGCAGAAATTAGCTAAGAATAGTAAACTAGTAATTAGTAATCACGCAGGCCATTTATCTAATCTTGAGCAACCCATACAATGGAACCAAGCGGTAATCGATTTTTTTAATAAGGGATAGAGGATGATCATGATTTTTTACGCAATAGTAGTTGTTTTTGTGCTCGCTATTTTTTTGGGTGCATTTTTTACAGTCGATCAACAAACGGTGGCGATTATCGAGCGCTTTGGTCGTTTTAATCGTCTTGGAAATGCAGGGCTTAACATAAAAATTCCCTTTGTTGATCGGATTCGCGGTGTGCTTAGTTTGCGGATTCAACAATTAGATGTGTTGATTGAAACAAAAACGCGTGACAACGTTTTTGTAAAAATTACCGTTTCGGTTCAATATCATGTTGTGCCAGGGCTGATTTATGATGCTTTTTATAAATTAACTGATCCGCGTCGACAAATTGAATCATTTGTTTTTGATGTTATCCGTGCTGAAGTGCCCAGAATGACCTTGGATGATGTCTTTGAAAAGAAAGACAATGTAGCCATTGCAGTAAAAGAAGAATTATCGGGTTTAATGAGTGATTTTGGTTATGGCATTTTAAAAGCATTAGTAACCAATTTAGATCCCGATGAAAAAGTTAAAGCCGCTATGAATGAAATCAATGAGCAGCAACGCTTACGCATGGCGGCACAAGAAAAAGGTGAAGCCGAAAAAATCTTGCGAGTAAAAAATGCTGAAGCGGAAGCAGAAAGCATGAAGTTGCAAGGGATGGGTGTTGCTAATCAACGTAAAGCAATCATTGATGGATTAAAACAATCGATTCAAGAGTTTCAAGAAGGCATTTCGGGTGTCAGCGCGAGTGATGTGATGGGTCTTGTGATGATGACGCAATATTACGATACTTTGAAAGAAATTGGTGCTAAAGATAAAACCAATACCATTTTGTTACCGCACTCACCAGGCGGTTTGCACGATATTGTTGCTCAGTTGCGGGAAGGCATTATTACCGGAAACTTAGCATCTGATAAGGCTGCGAAAAAGTAATGTTTAAGCTCCTGTGTAAAAAACGCAGGAGTTTTTTGATAAACAGAATGCAGCATGCGAGTTAACTTTATGCTAAATAAACAATTATTATCAATTCAGGCGGGACTCTCTTAAGTTAACCTACGTCAATAAGCTATGTCGGGTTGCAATATGCTAAGACTTTTTTAAGATAACCCCGCTAAAATAGCGCAAACAAGTTAGAGTTAAAATTATGCAACGCGCTGAGACATTGATTACATTAAAAGGACCGCCTCTTTATTTTGCCATGATTGCCCAAATGGGTTGGCATTCTTTTATTATTATTGGTGCAACCGATAGTCAAACTAAACGAAATCACATTTTATTTGCGGCTGGAAAGTGTTTCAAAGGTACTAGTATTTCTTATTTTAGTTTACTGGGAAGGGGTATTCCTTCCAGCTTACAAATAGAAACTAGTATTTTTGCTAATGTTGAATCGGGCGAATTCACTCAAAAAGCACATAGTATTAGTTACAAAGCCTATCGTATTAAGCAAGAAGATTACGTCAATTTTTTAAGATCATTGTGTACTTTGCAGCATGCTTATATGGCAGCTTATGTGCCCCGTGTGCAAGATGAAGCTGGTTTGTTTCCATTTATCTATACACCACTTTATAAAACAGAAATGGGAATGCAGCCGCGATTTGTAGACGGACTAGACTTTATCACCTTCTCTAAAAAGAGTTGCCGCATCAGTGCGATTGAAATACTTTTAGCGATATTAAAGCTTCAAGAAAAAGATAAAGACGTTTCAAGCTCTTTTTATAGAGATTTACCTTATAAAAATAGCATTTTTCGTGGGGAGGTCCTGCATTTAATCTATGCTTTGCCGCTACCACCCACTCAGCAAATAAAAAATCAGCATCCGTTTGGCGAGGCGCTGCAATTGATCTATGCCCGACTGTGTGAAATCCCAACGACGTCGCCCGACCAAGAAATTACTTTTCGTAAGTTTGATGCATTAAAAGCACTTTATGATGCATTGAGTGAAGCGGACACTGATTTATCCGCTTGGGCTCGTTGCTTGCAAGACTGGAACTTGCAGTATTCACGCCTTATTAACACGCATCGGGGCCAAGTGTTTAGCGACGATACTGCTACGGCAAAAACTGTCCAAGCGCTTTTCAAATTACTAACTATTCGAAACCGGTTAGACAGCGCCGTCTAAATCGCGATTTGCAGCGTTAGGTTTTTAAGCTGTTCATATCAATCACGAAACGATAATGCACATCCCCTTTCACAACGCGTTCGTAAGCTTCATTGACTTTCTGGATGGGGATTAATTCAATATCCGATAACACATTGTTCTTCGCGCAAAAATCTAACATTTCTTGGGTTTCGCGGATGCCGCCAATTAATGAGCCGGCAATTTTGCGACGTTTCATGATTAATGCCATTGCACTTACCGGTAGTGCTTTTTCCGGCACGCCCACTAACACCATGGCGCCATCCAATTTTAATAGACCCAAGTAATCATTGTAATCGTGCGCAGCAGAAATGGTATTTAAAATGAAGTCAAATTGATTGGCGTGAGTTTTAAATACGCTTTTATCTTGGGTTGAGATGAACTGGTCTGCCCCTAACTTTTTGGCATCTTCTGCTTTATTAGGCGAATGGCTTAGTACAGTCACGTTAGCGCCCATGGCTTTTGCTAATTTCACGCCCATGTGACCTAAACCACCTAAGCCGACAATTGCAACATTTTGACCCGGTTTGATGTTGAAGTGTCGTAAAGGCGAATACGTGGTAATGCCGGCGCAAAGTAACGGTGCGGTACGATCTAATGCCATGCCTTCTGGAATGCGCAAGATATAATTTTCATCTACCGTCATTTGCTCAGAATAGCCGCCATACGTGGGTGTTTTTTTATCTTGTTCGGTACTATTGTAAGTTAAGCTATTGCCGGATTCGCAAAATTGCTCATCACCTTGTTTGCAGGGTGCGCATTGACGACAAGAATCCACAAAGCAACCAACGCCTACCGTGTCGCCGACTTGCCATTTTTTAACGGCACTACCAATTTGTTTTACTTTGCCAACAATTTCATGGCCGGGCACCAGGGGAAAAGTAGACCCGCCCCATTCATCACGAACTTGGTGAATATCAGAATGGCAAATGCCGCAATATAAGATTTCAATTAAGACATCATGTGGCCCAGGTTCGCGACGATTAATTTCGTGCGGTTCTAGCGCTGCCTTTACGCTGGGGGCGGCATAGGTTCGAGTTTTTAGCATGGATCCTCCTTAAATGATTGCGCAGCAATCTGTTTGTTGTTCCGGTTGATTAATAAAGCTGTCTGATAACATATATTCATGTAAGTCATGAAATTTAATTAATCCGCCCGTGAGTGGGATAAGTAATGAACTTGGTACGTTAGTTGAAGTCACCTCGGCTAAAAATAACTGTTGCTGAATAGAATACTGAACGGTTTGTGTTTGCCATTCCCATTGATGATGATTGGCGCGTAGCGCCACTAACCAAATACTCGGTGGGGATGGATAGTGTCGTGCGGTTTCTAAGGCTTGATAGAGGCTTTTAAACACTATTAGGCTGGGCTCCGTTCCGGCAAACGAGCCAAGCGCATAAAAAAGAGGTCTTTCACCATCGCCATAGGAATGCAATGTTAGCCTTGGAGAGTTGTTGGCAAGTACGCGACGGCCAGTGCGAAACAGTAGGGGATTAAGTTCGGCTGGGAAGTTAAGATCGAATAAGTATTCCCGAATATAGGTTTGGATGGCGTTAGAAGAGTCCCCAGGTAGGCGTGGGCTTCTATAAAAGGCGAACAAAGCTGTTTCTTCTTTGGATTGGAAGGGTAGGTTTTCGCCGGCAATGCGTCTGAAAAACTGTTGAATGGCTTTGCCTTGCTCCTCTCGTTTGATGCTGGCAAAGAAGGGAATCATATATTCATTGAGTATTTTTTCTTCATTCTCTAGCGTTAAAGCCATTCCTTTAGCCCCATAATATTTTGTTTTTTAATTGTATCAGACGCAATCTCGACTCACTAATGGAAATATTTACATAAATATCAACAACTTATTTTAATTTTGCAATTTAAATAAGTTTTTTCATAATAGGGCTGCCAAAAGAGGTAAAAGATCTGATACAATGCTAATTGCTTGTGTTGCCGAGATTTTTTAGTTTCGAGTAGCTCAGCGTTCACATTTTAAATTTTTAAAGGTATTACTATGTCAGCAACTGAAACAGGAACCGTTAAGTGGTTCAACAATGATAAAGGCTTTGGTTTTATTCAACGCGAAGATGGCAAAGAAGATGTATTTGTCCATTTCCGCTCGATCGTCGTCGAAGGTAATGCTTATCGATCGCTGACTGAAGGCCAAAAAGTGAAATTTAAGGTAACGCAAGGTCAAAAAGGCCCACAAGCTGAAGAAGTGACCGTTATTGCTTAATTAGCCTCATCTAGCAAGTGGCCCATTATCGTTCTGATTCTGGGCCCTTGTTTTTTTCAGCACTAACAATCCTAGGATGTTGACTCGTGAGTGCTACTCCGTACGAAAATTTAACCCCCGAACTCATTTTAACGGCTGTCGAAAGCGCAGGATTTACCGTCAGCGGTAGTTTGTTTGCTTTAAATAGCTTTGAAAATCGCGTTTATCAAATTGGTTTAGACGATGGTCAATTTATCATTGCTAAATTTTACCGCCCCGGACGTTGGAGCGATGCAGCGATTTTAGAAGAGCATGAGTTTACGTTGGAATTAGCCGAGCGCGAAATTCCTGTTATTCCGCCTTTACCATTAATAAACGGTTCTACTTTGGCAACCTATGCCGATTACCGTTTTGCCTTATTTAAACGTCAGGGTGGTCGTTCGTTAGAATTATCGAATTTAGAACATTTAGAATGGATGGGACGCGCCATCGGTCGTATTCATGCCGTGGGACAAACCCGCCGTTTTCAGCATCGCCTCACCTTGAATGTGGAGACGTATGGCGAAAAGCCTTATGCTTTTTTGCGCGATAATGGTTTTGTCCCCGAATCATTGCGCCATAATTACTATGCAATTTTAGAGCGTAATTTGTTATTGATCAGACAATGTTACCAAAAAGTGGGTGAAGTGAATTTGATTAGGGTCCACGGCGATTGTCATATTGGCAATGTGCTGGTAACGCCTGAAGGTTTAAAGTTAGTGGATTTTGACGATTGTTTACAAGCACCCGCGATTCAAGATTTATGGATGTTATTGACGGGTGAAACGGAAGCGATTGTTGATCAGCAATTGCAAGCCATATTAACCGGCTATCAAGAGTTTATGGATTTTGATTACCGTGAGCTACGTTTAATTGAAGCGTTACGCACATTACGAATGATCCATTATTCCGGCTGGTTGGCAAAGCGCTGGGAAGATCCCGCTTTTCCTCGCAATTTCCCTTGGTTTAACACCCCGCGTTATTGGGAAGACCAATTACAGCAATTGCGCGAACAAGCGTTTGGTTTAGAAGCGCTGTTGAGCAAAGACGATGACTTACCTGATGAGGAAAATGAAGAATGTTAAAACACAAAACCATTTTGATTACAGGTGCTTCAAGCGGAATTGGGGCAGCGTGTGCTAAGCAATTTGCAGCAGCGGGTGCCAATTTAATTTTGTGTGCTAGGCGCATTAATCAATTAGAAGAAATGGCACAAGATTTGCAAAAAACGCATTCCATCAAAGTGCTTCCTCTAAAATTAGATGTGACAGATCGCGCTAGCGTGCAGGGTTTACCAGAAACGTTACCACAAGAATGGCGAGAAATTGCGGTATTGATTAATAATGCCGGTTTGGCTGCGGGGCTTGATCCGATCCAAACGGGGAGCATTGATGATTGGGAAGCAATGATTAATACCAACGTGAAGGGTTTGCTCTACATGACACGGGCTTTGTTACCTGCCATGGTTGCACGTAATGCTGGGCATATCATCAATATCGGCTCCATTGCAGGCCATTTTGTTTATCCGAATGGGGTTGTCTACAGCGCGACAAAGCATGCAGTCAAAGCGTTAAGTGAGGGTTTGCGCATGGACTTATTTGGCACCAAGCTCCGTGTTACCAGCATTGATCCAGGGGCGGTACATACCGAATTTAGTGAGGTGCGGTTTAAAGGTGATAAAGCGCGTGCAGATGCGATTTATCAAGGTATGGATGCTTTAACGGCCAGTGATATTGCGGACGCCGCGGTGTATTGTGCAAGCAGGCCATCTCACGTCAACATTAGCGAAATGATTATCATGCCAACGGATCAGGCTGCAGCAACCATGATTGCGCGAAAACCAGCTTAAGCGTTGGGCGCGAGTGGCACAATTAACCACATGACAAGGTAAACCAGTAGTGCGCAGCCGCCTAAAAGGAAAAATAATAAAAAGGCCAGGCGCACTAGGGTTGAGTCGATATTAAAATATTCTGCAATACCACCACAAACACCAGCAATTTTACTATCGCGCCGAGAGCGATAGAGGCGTTTTGGGGTTGAAATGTCAGTCATGAGATTTCCTTTATTCGTTGGGCTAGCATCTAGTATATACCAATCCAATTTAGGGTCGCATCTCGATTTTGAGCGGTTGATAGGAATGGCTAGACTTCCTCGGGATTTACCGGTAACTCAAATGTCACACTCTTTCCCGAGAACGCCGCTTGTTTCTCGCCAGGTAAAATAATCCCTAATAAATTCAGTGGATCCGTTGCCGCAAGTGTTACCATTTCACTGGCAGGGTAAAGCTTTTTACTGGCGCGTAAACTTTCTACCACAAAGGGCAAAGCAAATTGTTCGCCTAAAAACCCACTAACGAAGCCGCCACCGCGAATTTCGCCGCGGTCTTCTAAGCGACGGAATGCAATTAATAATTCGCGCCAACGCGGTAGGTTTTTTTCACGCTGTAAAATATCACGAAACACCACGCCATAGCGCTTTAATAACATCCAGCAAGTCGCTTCGATTTGTTTATGGGTTTCAATGGGATCTGTGCGCAAAATCGACCAACGGCCAGCTGTAAAACGAATAACACGATGGTGGCGGCGTTTTTGTAAAAGACGGCGTTTGGGATCAATCAAGCCGCGTAAATTATCAAAGCTATCCGCAGTAATTAATCCAGCGGTAACAAGTTCCCACAAGCCATTTTCCACTTCTGTTTTTAAATGACCAACGCCCTTCACAATATCGATGAAAAAGGAGGCGCCGCGTTCTTGTAAATAGGTAAAGATTGCTTGTGCATTCGCACTTAATGGCGCTAAATCAAGCGCTCTTGTTGGAATCCAGTCAGCGTCTTCGCGAACAAAAAAGGTAATCGGCGCAACACTGGTTGGCGTGATGCGTTTGCCGCTTGATTCATAAGGTGATAATCGTCCCCAGCCCACGGCGCCGGATAAGCATAATTGATCAAGTAAATCGCTGCCATAATCACGCACCCTTTTAGCAAAAATTTGTTTTTCCCAAGCGTTGGCTGGAATTTCAAACCCTTGCAATTGTTGCATGACTTCTAATAACCCTTTTTCCCCTTGTAACTGCGTGTCCGGGGTTAAGTGTTGCCATCTTAATAACCAACGTAAGTATTGAGCAACGCTGGCAGGCGCAATTTCTTTGCGTAATCTGCCAACGGTCAAGCGATGGATGCGGGCTAGTAATCGCCGCTCACACCATTCCTCTTCTTCGTACGTGCGAAAATGGCCGCGTAAAACAAAGCCCGTGCCTTCAAGTTTTAATAAGGCCAATTGAATATCTGCAACCGAAACCGCCAGCAAATCGGCCAACTCAATTGCTGTAACTGGACCTAAATGCGTAAGCCAACCTTGCACCATGGTGGTTATTATTGCATCGTGATTATCGGCATTCTCGGTGTAAATGGCGTGCAAACTCGCCGTTTTTTCGACGGCGTACCAATTATTGTTAAATAAGCCAACGCGATTTTCTGTTTGTAATTCGGCAAAATACGCAGGCCAATGCGTAATATCTCGCGTGCCTTTTAATCGAGTTGGATCAAAGCTAATTAAACTTTGCAATAAGTCATGCAATTCATCGGCATTGCGCACATCGGGCCAAGCTTGTTGTTGCACTTCTAAAATCGCCGCTGGATCTAATCGACCTACTTCAGCTAACACGGAATCGGGTAACACGCGGCGCATTTCCACCGCACGTGAGCGGCGTTCTTCCAATGGTGCGTCATCTAAAAACGCATACGGATTAGCATTTAAAATTTCATGTGAAAATACAGATGGAACCGGCGTATCGACCGCTAAACAGTGAATGGTGCCCGCTTCAATGGCGGTTAAAACTTGCTTTAATCCTTCTAAATCCAGTGCTTCGTGCAATGCATCTTTCATCGTTTCATTAATGATAGGATGATCGGGTAATTCAATGTCTTTTCCGGCTAAGTTATCTTGGCAAGCGGCGGCATCCGGAAAAACGGCCGCCAGTAAATCATCGGCTAGCATGCGTTGAATCGGTGGTGGCACTTTGTGACCATTGCGAAAGCGTACTAACGCCAAAGAGCGCGTTGCATCCCACTTCCAACGTGTTTTAAATAAAGGAGATTGTAAAACCGCTTGGGTCAGGGTTTCTTTTAATGTATTAGGATGCAGGAAATGAAATACATCGGCGAGGGGAAAACTGTGTTGTTCGGCGAGGGCGATGTTAATGCCGTCATCGGTCGCCTGTGCTTGTAATTCAAAATTAAAATTACGGCAAAACTTTTTGCGTAATGCTAGGCCCCACGCTTTATTAATGCGCGAACCAAAGGGGGCATGAATCACCAATTGCATGCCACCGCCTTCATCAAAAAAGCGCTCTGCGATGACTTGTGTTTGCGTGGGGACAGCACCTAAAACCGCTTTGCCTTTACGGATGTATTCAATTAATTGCAGAGCGCCTGCTTCCTCTACACCGCAACTGGCTTGAATGTCACTCAAAGAGGGCTCATGGCTTAAATAATCGCGCAAAGCAGATACTTGCATGGATAATTCATTAGAGCGACCCGGCGCTTCGCCACGCCAGAAAGGGACGCTTGGGGGCGCACCGTGTGCATCTGCAACGATCACCCGGCCACTTTTACTTTCCACGCGACGAATGACCCACGAGGAAGTGCCCAGTAAAATAATGTCGCCTTGTAAACTTTCGACGGCGAAGTCTTCGTCTAATGTGCCGACCAGTACACCGGCTGGTTCTGCAATGACAGTGAATAATCCGGTATCAGGAATGGCGCCACCGCTTGTGATGGCGGTTAAACGCGCATTGCGCCGCGCGCGAATTTTGCCATTGACTTGATCGCGAAATAAATAAGCACTGTAACGCCCGCGGGTGCCTGCAATACCATCCGATAACATGGTTAAAATGGCATTAAATGTTTCTAAACTTAAATTAGCATAAGGGTATGCGCGCTTGACCAATGCAAATAAATCACTTTCCAGCCATTCGCCGGTTGCGCACGTGGCAACAATTTGTTGGGTCAGAATATCCAATGGTTCTGCAGGAATAATTAATTGATCTAAATCGCGAGCATGAATAGCGCGAATTAAAGCAGCGCATTCTAATAACTCATCGCGAGTGGTAACAAAAAAGCGGCCTTTAGAAACAGCGCCATGCCAGTGACCGGCGCGCCCAATGCGTTGTAAAGCAGCGGAAATAGCGCGTGGCGAACCGATTTGACAAACGAGATCAACCGAGCCGATATCAATGCCAAGCTCTAATGAGGCGGTTGCAACGAGCGCTGATAATTCCCCATTTTTTAATTTAGTTTCAGCTTCGAAACGAATTTTTCTGGATAAGCTACCATGATGGGCAGCTACTTTATCTTCGCCTAACCGTTCTGCTAAATGATGTGCAATGCGTTCTGCTAAACGCCGTGTGTTAACAAAAATGAGCGTGGAACGATTTTCTTTTGCGAGTGTCGCTAATCGATCATAAAAATTATCCCACAACTCATTGGAAGCGACGGCGCCTAGTTCTAAATCAGGGATTTCAATCCGAATATCTAAGGCTTTTAGGTGGTCAATTTGCACAATAACCGGAGTGGGGCGATTATTTCCGGCTAAGTAGTGCGCGACTAATTCAATAGGGCGTTGCGTTGCGGATAAGCCAATGCGGATGGGTGGGGAGCCGGTGATTGCTTCTAAACGTTCAAGCGATAACATTAAATGTGCGCCGCGTTTGTCGTCGGCCAGCGCGTGAATTTCATCAATAATGACGGTTTTTACTGTGCTTAACAGGGCGCGGCTTTTTTCAGCTGTCAATAAGATGTAAAGTGATTCCGGTGTGGTGACTAAAATATGCGGCGGTTTTTTTAACATGGCTTGGCGTTCACGCGCGAGCGTATCACCGGTGCGTACTGCCACGCGAATTTCAGGAAGCTCAATGCCTTTGGTTTTTGCTAACTGTTGCATTTCATGTAAGGGTTTTAATAAATTTTTTTGCACGTCATTGCTTAAGGCTTTTAACGGCGAAACATAAAGCACTTGCAGTTCATCTTGCAGGGTGCCGTTGGCTGCTTCGTCAATCAAACGTTCGAGACAAGCCATAAAAGCAGCAAGCGTTTTTCCTGAACCCGTTGGGGCAGAAATTAAAGTGGTTTTTCCTGCTAAAATGGCGGGCCAACCCTGAATTTGTGGCTCCGTTGGTGCGCCAAAGGTTTCAAGAAACCATTCGCGCACGATCGGATGCGCCCATTTTAGGCTATGTGGCTGATTTTTCGGCATATTGATTTCTAGGGGTAAATTTTGTGTGTTATTTTTTTAATTATAAACCAAACTCATACTATTGCGTTGAATTAAATACTCTTCAATTCCAATGAGTTAGCAACATCCTGCAAGAAGGCGCTGAGTATGGCATACTATTTAAGTTAGGCAATCACAAGGAGTGAGTCATGAAATTAAAGGATAAAGTTGCCATTATCACCGGTTCCGCTAGCGGTATTGGCCGAACAATTGCCGAAACGTTTGCACGTGAAGGTGCTAAAGTGGTGATCGCCGATTTAAATCAAGCAAGTGCAGATAAAGCCGCCAATGAAATTAACGCCGAATTTAAAGGGCAAGCCATGGCGGTCGCCATGGATGTCACCAGTGAAGCGCAAGTCGATCAAGGCGTGCAGCAAGTCATTAAACAATTCGGTCCAATCGATATTTTAGTTAGCAATGCGGGTATCCAACACATTGATCCTGTCGATCAGTTATCGTTAGACAATTGGAAAAAATTATTAAGCATTCACTTAGACGGTGCTTTTTTAACAACGCGTGCGTGCCTGCGTTCGATGTATGCATCCGGTCGCGGTGGTAGCGTTATCTATATGGGCTCAGTGCACTCAAAAGAAGCCTCCCCTTTAAAAGCGCCGTATGTCACCGCAAAACATGGTTTGATTGGCTTATGTAAAGTAGTCGCCAAAGAAGGTGCTGCCCACAACGTGCGTGCAAATGTGATTTGCCCCGGTTATGTGCGTACGCCGTTAGTTGAAAAACAAATTCCAGAGCAAGCGAAAGAGCTCGGCATTAGCGAAGCGGATGTGATTAAAAAAGTCATGTTAAAAGAAACCGTGGATGGTGAATTTACCACAACGCAAGATGTGGCCAATGTCGCCCTGTTTTTTGCTGCTTTTGAAGATAATGCATTAACAGGACAGTCCTTAGTCGTCAGTCATGGCTGGTTCATGCAATGAAAAAAAAGAAGCAATACGACAAAATTGTGTATTTGCTGCAAGGCGGTGGCGCGCTTGGTTCGTATCAAGTGGGCGTGTGCCAGGGCTTATTAGAATTTGGCATGGAGCCTGATTGGTTGGTGGGGACATCGATTGGTTCGATTAATGCGGCTATTATCGCGGGTAATGCACCTGAAGATCGTATGCCGCGTTTAAAACAATTTTGGAAAAAAATTTCGAATTCCTTTCCAACGTGTGCATTAACGTCGGAAAATTTCTTGTTGCAAGAATACATGAATTACAGCACGGCACAATCGGCAGTGTTATTTGGGCAATCCGGTTTTTTTAAACCACGCCGATTTTATCCTTGGCTTTGGGGAAAATGTACACCCGATGAAATCAGTTTTTATGACACATCCGAGTTACGCGATACTTTATTAGAAGTGATCGATTTTGAGCGCATCAATAAAGGGAAAATGCGCTTAACGTTAGGTGCTGTGTGTGTTCGTACCAGCGCGGCAACGCGTTTTGATTCGGCTTATCAAACCATTGGGCCGGAACACATTATGGCGAGCGGCGCACTGCCACCCGGTTTTCCAGCAGTTAAAGTGGGTGATGAATATTACTGGGATGGTGGAATTAGCTCTAATACCCCCTTTCGGGTGGTGTTAGATGAAGCTGAGCCGAGTAATTTATTATGTTTCATTGTCAATTTATTCACTCACGTGGATGGATTGCCAGGCAGCATGATGGACGTCATGAAAGCGTTAAAAGAAATTGAATATTCCAGTCGACATGAAGCAGTGATGCGGCATTTTTCAGAATTGCATTACCTTGAAAATATCATTCAGCAAACGGCCAATGATTTAGTCACCAGTAAAAATATTAAAATGGCGGTGGATCGCATCACTAAGCGCGGCTTGCCCGCTTCATTGAACATAGTCCGTTTTGGTTATTTAACGCGTGAGAGCGACCTTTGGTCGATGGATTACAATTTTGGTTATGCTGCTGTTAAAGAGCATTGGGAATCCGGTTATAGTGATGTGAAAAGAGCCTTTGAAAGTCGCGAGTGGTTAGAGCAAGAGATTGATGGAATGCAAGGGGCGATTATTCACGAGTTTTGATGGTCATTGCGAGATTGCTTCTTGAGCCTCTCGCAATGACGACTGTCACTTAAAAAACTAATAAACGATAATTCGGCAAGCTAATTTCTCTACCGCCATAACCGATATCACAATTATTTCCAATTAATTTTCCAGGGTGCACGCCACCTGCGTAATCGGCTTGGCAAATAATTAAGGGCTGACCATTTTCATGTCCCCCTCTAATCGCAATCGGAGGGATATTGCCGTTGCTATTTAACCAATGCGGTGGTGTTTGGCTGACTAACACTTGGTAGCGCGTCATGGGCATTTCACTTCCGTTATAGCTTATGTTGCAATTGCCACCGACAATTTTACCGGGGTGCATGCCATTTAAGTATTCTGCATGGCAAATAAAGAGCGGCGCACCACGCTCATAACCACCGACCACTGCACGTGGTGGAATGGGTTGGTTGGCGGCAACATCAACCCAGCGCCACGTTTTACTGGGAGCAGCTTCAAAAGCCGTACCATTATTAACGGGTTCATGGTGTTTCTTTTTATGCGGAAGGTTAATGTTCAATGAAAATAATTTGTTTTTAATGACGAGATGATCTTTGTCTTGGTTTTTCGTTTCGGGCGTAGCATCGCTGTGATAGCCATTGGCCTTCGGGGCAGGGGATAGTGAGCTTGAATAATCCGCATGGGCTAAGCTCATACAAGCCATTAAGCCAATGGTTGCAAGAGAAAGGGGTTTTAACATGAGTAAATCCTCGTAAACGGTCTATAGGGATTGGCGCTTGAGTTTCCCATATTTTTATTAAGGGCGCAATTTAGATAAAAATACTATTAATCAAGTGGTTAAAAGGCTGATTGGCGTTACCCTTCGATTCTGCCTTACAATGATTCTTAAGGGAAAATCATAAGGAGTGTGGATATGACAAGGAAGGGGATCAAAACGGTAGCACTGGTTTTTCTGTTGGGGTTGACATTTCAAACTGCAACTTCAGCAACACTTGCACCTATTCAGCGGATTGATGTGGTTAACATGCTGTGGAACCCAGGCGGCACGGGTGGTGTAGCAGGCCTTACGCCAACGAGTGTTGTGGTGGCTTTTAATAATGGCGGTAGCCGGCCATGCTTTACTTCTACGCTGTTGTTTCAGGCGGGCGTGACGGTATTGGCGGGTACGGGCCAGCCTTGCGTGGCGCCGGTTACAACGATAACGGTGACGCCTGTCGCGGGCCCAGCGGGATTAGCGTATGCCGCTCTGTCTCCTATCTCGATTAACGGTGCGTATTACACCAATCAGTACATAATTACGAATCAAACGGCCCCTGTTTTTGATACGACAAACGGTGCAGTAGCAACACCCGGTGCGGCGCAAGTTGTTATCCAGGGTCAATATGCAGAAACGAGAGTTCAATAACCTAATAAATTTTGCAAAGCCTTGAGTGACGTGACTTCATAATGCGGACGGATACTGGCTGGTAACAGTTTATTTTGATGATTTAACCAGCAGGTATCTATCCCCGCGTTGATACCGCCCATGATGTCAGATTCGGGTGTATCGCCTACCATTAAAACTCGTTCTAAAGCGGGTTGGCCCATTTTTTCAAAGGCGTGCGAAAAAATGTCAGGATGGGGTTTGGCAATGCCAACTTCTTCAGAGATGATGAGTAGATCAAAGTGCTTTCTAAGGCCGGTGTGGGCTAAGCGCTTTTCTTGCATATCAATAAACCCATTAGTGATGATGCCCATTTTCACTTTTCCATTGAGAGCATCTAATAGCTCACTCGCGCCATCCAATGGTTTGCAGAGTTCAGTCATGGTGGAAATAAAACCCTGATTCAGCTGTTCGGTAGAAACATTAAGTTTTTTTGACCAGGCTAGAAAGCGCTGATGTTTTAGTTCGGTAGGGGTGATATTGCCATTTTGATATTCAACCCATAACGGTAGGTTGGTGTGTTGAAAAATAACAAAATCTTCTTTAGTGAAATCAATTGTGAAAGTGGCAAAAAACTTTTTTAAGCCGCTAAAAGCATCGAAATGAAAAAGGGTGTCGTCGGCATCAAATAAAATCCACTCGTATGTTTTCATAAGGTATCTCAAAATAGCAGTTTGATTATTGAGTTTATTGTCTTAAAAAGAAGGCATTGTAGCATGGTTTTCGTCTAGTTGTGTGCATGCGGTGCTTGCATTGCTATCATAATAGAGTAAGATTTTTTCACCCAAAAATCTTACCAGAGGTCATGATGAGCAACGGTAGAGCTCCTGTGGACAGTGAATCTTGCACGCGACACGGATATCAATCTGATAGTGCTTCCTTAAATGCTTTAAAACAACTAATGAATTCCGGCGAAGCGCATTTTAAGTGCAAAAATTATTTCGCCATAGCGACGCTGCTTCGGCACGATAACCCAGAGAAAGCCATCCATTATTTAAAATTAGGTGCTGAAAAAGGCGAAGCAAATTCGGCTTATCAGCTAGCCGCTATTTATAGCAAAAAAAGTTCGTCTCATTTTAATCCGCACAAACAAGCCATATACATTATTCAAACGTTAATGTTAGATCCTCAATTTCGGGCTGAAAATAAGTCTCGGCCCTTGCTATTTGATTGGCTGAAAGCAAATAGCCAAACCCCTTATTTATTATTTGCATTAATCGAATGCTTTTTGCAAGGCTACGGCGTTGCAAAGAACCCACAATATGTTACTGATGTTTTGCTCCCGAGAATGCAGGCCATGGCTTTGGATGATCGCGTCGCGAAATATTTTCTGGGAAAAATACTGACGGAGGAACAATTTAATTCTCCGTTTGATTTTCAGATGGGGGTTAAGTGTCTAACTGACATATTATTCGATAAAAATACGCTAAGTGAAAGTCACCTTGCTAAAGCTGTTTATAGTTGTTTAGAGTCATCGGCTCTAAAAAGAGAGAGTGGCCATAACGTACTTTACTTAAAACTCGGGCTTGCGAGTGAAAAAGGGTTGGGGGTTAATGCGAATGCTGAAAAAGCACGCGGTTATTACGATACCGGTATTCAGTTAGGTGATTCGGATTGCGCTTATCAAGCTGCTTTATTATTTGAAACGGGACAACCAGAATTGGCTGCGCAATATGCTATCACTGCATTACGCTTAAGTGGTTTTCAAAATAAATCCATTAGTGATAAAACTTGGGTTGTATTGGCGCGGCTTAAAAAACGTTATCCGTTGGATGCGGAAAATCTGTTGCGAGAACATATTGATGTGGCAGCTGCGATTATTTCCTGGCGCGCTTTACAAGAAGCGCATTCCAAAGACTTGCAACTCATTAGTAAAGAAATTGAAAGTTTAGTGGCGATTGCTGATAAAAAAGGTCCTATGCAATGTTATGCGGGATTTATTAGCGCCAAGCTTGCGCAAACATTAAAGCTAGATTGTAAAAGTCAGAAGCTGGCAGAATTTTACGCGAGGGCGGTGCGTGGTGATGATGATTGTAAAGCAGAAGCGCTAGCACGTTTAAAAGCGTTGGCAGTTGAAAGCACGTATGCGGCAATTGAATTAAAAAAACTCCATGATGAAGGCTTGGCTGCAACCATTACGATTGAATATTTTAGAGAGTGCGAACAAAAATCCCTTAAGCGTCATCGCGGGATATTAAATCATGTGCGTGAAAAACCGCTTTCTCAACTGGGTATCATTTTTGCGAATTTAGCGGAGCAACGCCGGATTATTACACTATTAAACCCCACATTATTGACGGTAGAGTGGAATCAAGAGTTTGCCTATTTGCAAAGAACCGTAAGTAATTTTTTGCGTGCTTTATTAAGCGAGATGGAAGTTGATATTGAAAAAACATTTACAGCCGTGAAGCCAAAGTGCGCGAAAGATATGTTGCGTTGGGTTAAAGAAAAAAACCCATCAATAGAGCGCATGGTCGTTATACTAGATCAAATTAGGATAGCCGTTATTGAGGGCGCAAAAGCGTACGGCGTGCGCGAAACATCGGCAAAGTTTTATGCGCGGTGGAAATGTTTATTAGAAGATAAATTCTTCCAAGGCGTGAGTTTTCCAGCGCAGTCCGTGACAACGGATTGTTTGCATAACTATTCCTCAGAACCGTTAACCGTCATGATGGCGGCCAATCTCGTCGAGCCACCGCCTTCGTATGATTTTGATTACCCGCAAGGTTGCTTTGATTCTATTTATCCTGCTCCTTCTTTTCTTGATGCTGATTTCTCAGCTGATGCAACGGCACTCGCCTCTCACCGTACCGCTGAAGATTATATTCGCGAGGGTGCGCTAGTGCGACAATACCAAGGGAAAACCCGGGCTAGCAATTTGACGGCTGAGACCGGTGTGCCCTTTGATTGGTATTTATTAAAGGCAGAAGAAATTAATCAAACTAAGTCAATCGCAAGAACGGGATTAATAACACATACGAATGTTGAAGAGGATTTATTGTTAAGTTTTGAACCCATTACATACCTCAGTAATTTATCAGAAAATCCATTACCAAGCGTGCTCTCGGAAAGCATATTTCCTAAAGTACCCACAAACAATTTGGAGGTGTCAGAAACAAGGACATTGGTGAAACCATTAGCCAAACCCCTGCTGGGCTAATCGTTATGGCACTGTGTCGCATCCTTAAAATTGACTTATAAAAGGATATAATGATTTATTATCAAGAGATTATAAGTTGGTTGCGCTAAATTTAAGCTTTCCGTATAATTTCCGCTCAAAACGAGAGGTGTATTATGCAACGCGCAACCCAGCCGAAGCTTTATAATTTTAATATTACAAAATTTTACAAAGTGTGGTTTAGTCAATATCCAGACGTATTTTTAGGCTTGGAAAATGAATTGAACTTCATTCGGCTTCGGACTAATCATCCTGATGCGCAATTAACTTTTATTTATAGCGGAAAATGCTTGAATGAGACCGCGCTTAAGCGGTTAAAAGAATTTTGTCAGCGCTATAATATCACCACCATTAATTTTGATACTGAATTGCTACCTTTATTGGACAATGCGCACGACAAAAAATTATATAAGTTTGCGACACTTGAATTGGATAATAAGCTTTCAAATAATTATGGTTCTTTCGCTGCTTCATCAGATTGCGTGCGTTTAATGAAAGCGGTCATAGAGCGATTTGGAATTTACAGTGATTATGATGTTGAATTTAATTTGCGCCCTCTTTCAGACCAAGCTGATTTTATCCAACTTAAAGCGCCTGTTTTATTAAGTGTTTGTTTCTTGCCTTCATTGCAGGGGCAACGGGTTAGTAATAATTCAGATTTTTTAGCCTTTGCGACAGATCTGTATGATGGTAAATTGGTACCAGAGGCGCTGCAAGCATTAGAAAATTTACAAGTGCGGGCCATTAACAATTATTCTACTCGTTTTACTCTATTGAAATTGCTATCAATTGATAAGAAAAGTTTGCCCCCTACATCGGAAATTGCGCTGCTCTATGCAGCTATTGTCAATGGAAATCCAGTTGAGAATGTATTCGAATTTCGTCGTTTGTGTAGTGCCTATTTTGCGAATAAAACTCAAGTCAAAGAAAACTTAAAAGAACTATTTACAATCGCAGGCGTAAATTGCATGGCAGGACCTGGCATGTATAACTATTTATATCAGCATCATGCGCCAGAACCGTTTAATGGCCAAGCCGCTCCATTGGGTAGCAGGAGAGAATGGAGTGATTATTTGGAAATTTATGACAAAAGCGATGTTAACTATTATCCTAAGCTTAAGGAATGCATACACTTAACTAATCGCGTGGATGCTGTTCTGACTCGCGGTAAACGTGGCGGTGATTTTTCTTGGACTGAAGAGGGGGCTAAGAGAAAGCGCGCGCAAGAAAGTGTAATGCATGCTGCTGGTAAAACGTTATTGTTTGCACTACGCAGTAAAGAAGCGGCACACGCGAGTTTAATCTTGAGAGCGAAAGCGTTTTGCTCTGAAGAGTACTTAAAATTACTTAAAGAAAAAAAATATTCTTTAGTATTGCGCAGAGCGTGTAACGATTTAAATCTAAAATTAATTGAGTTAATTCTTTCGTATCAGCATCGCATTACATTAAAGCTGGATGAATGCTCATCAAACGGTAACAATGCTTTGGATTGGGCGATAAAATCTAAGCAAACTAATGAAACTAACCGCATGAAAATCTGTGATCTATTAAATAAAGCGGGCCTTAAACCCGCATGCATTTCGCAGCCTAAATAGTCTGGTATTTCATTATCGCGGTCTATTAGGTTTATTCGCTGCCTCAAGGTTAAGGGGTTGAATGTGGGTTTTATCTAACTCGAGTAAACTCCATCCTGTAATGGTGTCTATGGAAATTAAACGTAGGGGAAAAGGATGTTTACTTGCCTTTACTTTTTCAGCCACCATTGCCATAATTTCTTCTGGCAGTAAAGAAAAATACGTGGATTTTTCCTGTCTTAATGGCAAAATCTCATCTTCTGAAATTTTTTTAAGTGTTAACAAAGCCATATTCCCTTCGTAAAATCCAAACTTCATTTTTTCAGGAGACAAACGCGATAAATCCAGATTAGGCACTTTTAAGGTGGTAATTTCGATGGGGGCAGGATCTATTTCAAAGCGCGCAATATAAAAATACTCAATCTTTCTGAGCATTCCTTCATCAGCCTGAGGTTTATCTAGCCCATTTAATTTTTGAAAGGCTTCGATACAGCGAGTTAAATCGTCTTGAGTTTTAAAATAAGTGACATCCTGTCTTAGCTCACCTAATGAGTAAATCTTATTTGCTAAAATCGCGGCAAGTTGATCCGGGGTTGTAATTTTCTTAGAGGAATTAATTAAGCAATAGAATTGGTTGGGGACGGTTTCTGCTGCAGTGGCCAAGCCTTCTGATTTTTTAACTGCTTCCGGTTTTATCTTTTTAGATTTTTTAAAAAACATATAGCTAACCTCGTATTTCAGTAAGTATAGTGGCGGTGTGTAATTTTTCCACTATTCGGACTAAATTTTACAAAATTAGTGCTTTCGTGAGGGGTGTGGGTGGTTTAAGAAATGATTTTGTTTTATAGCGGCGAAGAATTTTTCATTATTTTTAAAATAAAATACCGAATAAAAGCGAGTCCCGTTGAGCCAGGTATATTATCATTTTTTATTGTTGAATTGTGCTTATCTTGATGATTCAACAATATTACCAACTATTAATGGCCGAGATTAGCGAGTAAAACGAATGTCGCTTGGCTAGCAAAGAGCTTGTGTTGTCATAAAAATAAGGCCAGGCTTAGGTTTTTTATAAGCCCGGCCTTTTTTAAAGTTTACAGGCTGAATCGAAGACCAATTGTACCCATATTATAGCGCTCTGGATCGAGTTTCACCTGCCAGCTGGATGTTTCTGCATGGCCGGGGTAAACGGTAGAGCCAAAGGTAAAGTGCGTGCTTGATAAATAAAGCCAACGATATTCAGCAAAGACACTAACATAATTATTTATATCGTAACTTAAGCCCGCTTTTACTTGACCTGCAAAGGTGGGCGCAGTGTCGCTGTTATCACTATTGTAGTGATTTATACCCACTTCAGACGGATTCGTTTGCATGGAATCTGCCCCAGCGATTTTTACAATAGCACCGCCAAAGCCCGCGCCAATGTAGGGGTGAAATAAAAAGCAGGAATGATTAAGGCTTAAAACCGCATTGGCAACGAAAACGCTGCTTTTCGTTGGATAAGTAACAGTAAAGTTATGTTCTGGCAGTCTTTCCGCATTATTATTTACTAGATTGCCTTCAAAAGAGCGTTTACCAAAATAATACCCTTCCAATTCGATGGCCGGTGTCAGGGACCATTCGGGGCTACTAGGAGTAAGCATAATGTCTTGCGCTTTATACCCAGCTTGCGCACCTACGAGCCACGAAGAGCGGCTGTTAGTATGGCCCAAGGCATTCACAGATAATGGTCCGCCAGCTGCTTCAGTAAAAAATGCCGTGCCAAACTGACCCACATGGAATTGGTTGGATGACCCTTCACCACCAAAGATACCCAAATAAAATTTTCCGGGTGCATCCGTCGCGGCAGGTGCCATAAGGGCAGATTGGGTTGCAAAAGCGGAACTTGTTAAAATAGACAACAAAAGTGCGGGGTATAAGCCTTTTTTTACCTTGCTTAAATTCATTTAACTCTCCATGTAATGTTAAATTTCCAAAGCACAAATTGAACCGATCATTATTACACCAGTAAATGGCCAGAAATCCTAGTGTAAAAAGCGCGGTCAATCAATATTTTATCGGTTTTCAACGGCATTGCCGGATGGAATCTCTCGGCGTTGACCTGCTTAGGAAAACTTTCTAAATATTTACCACTCGTTGGGTGCTGTGCACTTTGTCCTTAAGTAAAAGCTCATTCATTTTTGTGTTAAATATTACCTTTGCTTTTTCCAGCACCCTTTGCTCAAGTGAAGGCATATTTATTTCAAAGCCATCAGAGAAGCAAATTTTGTAATTGCAGATTCTTTGGCCGTATAAAAAATTAGTATTTTCTTGAAAATTGAGGAGAGTAATTCTAGGGTCGCTGAGGAAAGTAGCATTAATTTTTTTCATGGCTTCCGGAGGAAACGATAGTAGTTTTGCTGTTTCCTGTAGCTCATTAAGAGTATTCTCTTCATCTATATCCTCTAAAGCTTCTGCTAAACCATTTAGTAGTTTTGAATAAGTTTTAAGAACCTGTTCCATGGCGCGTAAGCATGCAATGTTCACTTCAAACCGCTCTGGCCCATCTTGTTTTCTTTTAGTAAAGATGACAACGTAGTCGTCGGCTAATTGCTGAAATTGTTTAATTTGTTCGGGTGTTAATTTCATATACGCAAATCCCTTTTTAATGTTTAAAAAATCCAATTAAGCTTAGAAGATCCTTCTAAAGGAGATTAACTTCATTTATGTCTGCTGTACAGAGTGGTATTGTGGCTTTAAAACCATGAGATGAGGATTAAGCTTTTTCGGTGATTGGCAAAAACATTTTTATACTGTTGATGTGTTTTTGTTTTATTTCAGGATTAAGCTGTGTGATAAGGATAGGGCATATCTATCCGAAAAAACAATCATAGACGCATGGGTACATTTTCCTACAAGTTCTAAGTGTTTGATGTGTGCTACATTTTTTTGGAGTGAAAGTATTAAATAACAAATGAACCCATTACGTATAAAAATTCAAGACGAAGCAAGCGCGGTTATTTAATTTCTTCAGGAAATAGCTCCTAATCCTATCTTCGAATTACATTGAAATCTGTAGGTTTAGCGTATTTGAACACCCTATTTTACAGGATTGCTCTTGCTCCATTGATTGCCTAGATGCTTATAACGAAGTTCGTATTGATGCCACGATTAATAACCATCATTTATTTGTTACTTCCCTTCACGCCATTCTCGAACTTGCTCAATCGCCTCGTGTGCATGTAA
This sequence comes from uncultured Coxiellaceae bacterium, assembly GCA_964597435.1. Lineage (GTDB taxonomy): Bacteria > Pseudomonadota > Gammaproteobacteria > DSM-16500 > DSM-16500 > Aquicella. Next base: position 123,331 of record CAZQXH010000003.1, read on the forward strand.
GCGGGAATGAGGCTCCTCTTTTGAGTCGCCTGGCTGGTGTTCATCATGCATATGCCGATGCTCGTGAGTAAGCTCTTCATGGTAGCGCTCATGCTTGTGATAATCAGTTAAATGTAGTCGCGTGCTCGAACCTATTGCGCTGCAAAATACCAGAAATGTAACGGTCGATCACTCGCCTAAAGTTCGTCGTTTGGCTTTAGTGGTTTGAAATGTCGGCTCTCTAATTGCTGATTCGGATTGCTGCTCCTTAAAGATGGTTGCGGGGAGTGCAGTAGAGGGCGTGAGAATACAACATAAGATAGATAATCCTATGTAATTAATTTGTAACCGCATGATATTTATATTTTTGTAAGTGATAATTTGTTTCTGTGGGACAGTTGTGGGGTAGTTAGTGCTGATTAAATAGATTTTTAGCATTTATTTTGAGCAAAAAAACAGGAGTTAATAAATGATCTTGTATAAGTACTTTCCCCCAGAAAGAGTTGATGTGCTGCAAAACTTGAAAATAAGATTCTCTCAACCAAGAATTTACAATGACCCTTTTGAGCTTCGTCCTGTTCCAAATTCTGCGATAACAGAAGAACAATTTAATAACATCATGCCGGTGTTGATAGGTCATCATGGTGGGCCAAAGGAGGCGATAGATGAAATTCAAAAAATCACATATTCTTCTTTTTTAGCTGATCCTAGTTATGTCTTATGGCTCATTCAAGAGGTTATGGCTTCAGGTAGTTTGGCCTTATGTCTGACCGAGGTGCCTGATAGCTTATTAATGTGGGCGCACTATGGTTTTTTTCATAAAGGCTTCGTAATAGGCTTTGATACAACAAATGAGTTTTTTACTTGCCCTAACGGAAGCTATTTTTTGAAACGTATTTCATATCAGCAGCAGAGGCCTACTGTGGTATTTCCCAACCCGAGCCCCGATGAAACATACTTTACTAAAAGTCTTGAGTGGGAATATGAGAAAGAATGGAGGTTATTCAAACGATTGCCACCAGGTAAATCACCTGGTGAATTTGCAAATGGCGATGATGGTTGGCCAATATATTTGTTTGATTTACCCATCGATTCAGTTAAGGAGATTATCTTGGGTTGTAGGATGGACTTGGAGCAAAGTAACATGATTAGAGCATTGGCGGTGAGTAAATTTTCCCATGCAGATATTAAGGCTGTAAGGCTGAGCGAAAAGGCATATGAATTGATTATTTCTTGAAGATTTAGGCGGATTTTATGGAGAGATTTATTATGGATAGTTATAAAGTGCCACTAACGCTAGTCGGGCTTTTTGTCATTGCTAGTTTCTTTTTTCTCCAATTTTTCTCTTCGCTTGTGACCAGTGTTAACACTGCAAAGCTTGAGATACAGGATAGGCGTTTAACATTATCTAATGAGATAAGTGGATTGGATGATATTTTGAGCAAGAGTAAGGATTACTCGGTTTCACCGGATGTGTTAGCAAAGTTCGATTTAAAAAATGGAACAAATTTTTCTGCTGAATTTAATGGTCAAACCGTAGCTTATGTCCCGCCTTCTAATTTATCTATAGGAGAGCAGGTATATTGGAAATTAAAAAAAGAACAGAAAAGCAAAAAAGAAGAAAATCAGAAATTAAAAGATGTGCGTATTTTCAGTCTTATTCCGTCGTGGCGGCTCTTGTTTGTGGCAGGGTTGGGTGTGGTTGTCGCAAGGCTATTAAACAGGATTGTAGATTACATTTGCGATAACGGAAGCGCTAAACCCCTACACACTATCATCGGCGTTTTCGTTTTATTTGCAGCAATTTCTATTGTCATTTGTTGCTTCTAACTGTCCCAGGAGTGTCCCTTTTCACTAAATTCAGGGTGTTTTTGATGCCCCAGAAGGGGCTATTTCTTTTTATTTTTCAATGATTTGGGCCCACTAGGACTTGAACCTAGGACCAAGGGATTATGAGTCCCCTGCTCTAACCAACTGAGCTATGGGCCCTGCGTAAAGATGCAATTATCAAGAACGTTGTGCTTCTCGTCAAATGATTTAGCAGTATTACCCGCGGCATCATTCCTCGCATACAAGGAAATATCTAAAAGATGACCAGAATGATAGGGGAGGGGATATTAAAAAGCCTCTCACTCATGGAATGAGAGGCTTTTGGATTTACTCTTGTTCTTCTAAGAAGCTACGCAACTGCTCGGCGCGTGATGGATGACGCAGTTTCCGTAAGGCTTTCGCTTCGATTTGACGGATACGTTCCCGCGTCACATCAAACTGTTTACCCACTTCTTCTAGCGTATGGTCCGTGTTCATATTAATACCAAAGCGCATGCGTAAAACCTTGGCTTCACGTGGCGTGAGCGAGCCCAAGACTTTTTGGACGGCTTCGGATAAACCAAAGTTTGTCGCGGCATCGATTGGCGAAATAGTGTTGTTATCTTCAATGAAGTCGCCGAGATGTGAATCTTCATCATCACCAATCGGGGTTTCCATCGAAATCGGTTCTTTCGCAATCTTTAAGATCTTACGAATCTTATCTTCCGGAATATTCATGCGCCGGCTCAATTCTTCTGGCGTAGGTTCTAGACCAGTTTCTTGGAGCAATTGACGTGAAATGCGGTTTAACTTGTTGATCGTTTCGATCATGTGCACCGGAATACGAATGGTACGAGCTTGATCGGCAATGGAACGGGTAATGGCTTGGCGGATCCACCATGTGGCATAAGTTGAGAACTTGTAACCACGTTGATATTCAAACTTATCCACGGCTTTCATCAAACCAATGTTACCTTCTTGAATTAAATCCAAGAATTGTAAACCACGGTTGGTGTATTTTTTCGCAATCGAGATAACCAAGCGCAAGTTTGCTTCGACCATTTCTTTCTTGGCGCGGCGGGCTTTCGCTTCGCCAATCGATAAACGACGGTTTACTTCTTTAATTTCAGCAATCGTCATGCGCATTTGCTCTTCTAAATTGAGCAATTTCTTTTGCGAACGCTGAATGTCAGGCAAAAACTTTTCTAACTCTTGATAGTAAGGCTTCGATTCGTGTTCTTTTAACCAATTTAAATTCGTTTCATTATTCACAAAAGCGCTAATGAATACTTTGCGTTGCAATTTCGCTTTGTTCACACAAAGATCCATGAGCATGCGTTCTTGTGTGCGAATCTCATCTAACATGCTACGCATTTTGCGCGATAACTTATTAAATTGACGTGGCGATAATTTAATATCCATAAAAAAGCGCGCTAACTCTTCGCGTTTAGCAACATGCTTTTTCTTTCCACCGCTTTTCTTTTCCGCAGCAATCGTGTCTTGATACAGTGCGCGTAAGGCTTCGAATTTTTCTTTCGCTTTAACGGGGTCTAAGCCAGCATCATCATCAAATGGGTCTGCGGCATCTTCACCGCTTTCTTCATCTTCCGAAGCAGCCGCTTCAGTGCCCGCAGCAGCAGGGGCGGCGGTTTTCGGCTTGATCGGCGCAGCGCCATCTTCACCTTCTTCGTCTTCCTCACCTTCTAAATCGGGCTCAATGTAACCACTAATCACATCGCTTAAGCGCAATTCACCTTTCTCAACGCGGTCAAAGTCACCTAACACTTCCGCTATCATTTGCGGTTGGTAAGCGAGTGTCGTCAACATTTGGTTGACGCCTTCTTCAATGCGTTTCGCAATGGCAATTTCACCTTCGCGGGATAATAATTCAACGCGTCCCATCTCGCGCATATACATTCGAACAGGGTCTGTGGTGCGGCCCAACTCGCCATCGACGAGCGCAATTTCAACTTCTTCAGCAGCATCTTCCGATGCTTCTGTGACATCATTCCGATTTAATAGCAACTCTTCCATTTCGGGCGGTTCTTCAGAAACACTAATGCCCATGTCATTAATCATGCGAATAATATCTTCGATCTGTTCGGGATCGGTGATATCCGGGGGCAAGTGGTCATTCACTTCCGCATAGGTCAAGTAGCCTTGCTCTTTACCGCGGGTAATGAGTTCTTTGAGACGAGATTTTTGAGATTCTTTTTGTGAATCTTGCGACATAAGGTAGCCCTGCCAGGAAAGTCAGTTGCGTTTATATTAAATCATAGTAAGCGAATGCGCTATTATCTACTAATTTGGAACTTTTGTCATGGCGGATCTAAGCCGGTATGACCTTTTTCTTGATAATCCAAGCGGTTAGTTGCGATTTTTCTTCTGGGGTTAACCCTTCTGCATTGGCTTTCGTTAGTAACCTATTGATTTCTAGTTCAATGATTAAGATGTCGCATTGTTGCAGCGCGTCTTGAAAGGCACGCGCGAGCTCAGATTCGGGGATGAGGTGATCAATAGATGCCAATTGAGCTAAATAAGGACCGGCTTTGTGCTCACGCCAGCATTCCACCAGTGCACCAGTGTGGTAACTAGGATGTTTGCTAATCATTTCATGCAGTTGATTCAAAAGGCTGAGTCCCGGCAAGCGTGCACTCGGGAAAGGTTCTTTGATATGAGCCGCGAGAGACGGGTATTGCACTAATAAAGTTAAAGCTAGCCGAATAGCAGGCGGCACTTTTGCGGGTGGTTCTTCATTATTATTCATCATCATCGGCGTGACCGTTGATGTGGTAGCAGGCTGTTGCATCTCATGTTGCTGTTTTAAACCTTGTGTATCAATGCGTGCCCGTTTACCCAACTCATCCAACAAAATGCCTGGCAAAATCCCACCGGGAATTTGTTTAATAAAATTGAGCGCATTAGCTGCAAATCGCGCCCGACCTTCCATGGTGTTCATATCGCTTTGCTTGCTGAGCGTATTAAAAAAGAAAGAAGAGAGTGATAAAGAAGTGCGCAAACGCTCTTCAAATGCTGCTTTGCCTTCTTTGCGTACACAAGAATCCGGGTCTTCGCCATCGGGTAAAAATAAAAAGCGCACTTGTAAGTTATCGTTTAGCAACGGGAATAGAACTTGTAATGCGCGCCAAGCAGCAGTTCGACCTGCGGCATCACCATCAAAACAAAATACAATTTCATTGGTATAACGGCAAAGACGTTGAATGTGGTGAGCAGTGGTGGCGGTGCCTAATGTAGCGACAGCGTAATCGATGCCATGCTGAAAAAGGGCAATGACATCCATGTAACCTTCAACAATTAAAATACGCGTTAACTTGGTATGTGCTTTTAAGGCTTGATATAAACCGTATAATTCATGCCCTTTTTGAAACAAAGACGTTTCGGGGGAGTTTAAATATTTAGGTTCACCTTGATCAATGACGCGCCCGCCAAAGCCAATAATGCGGCCGCGGTGATCGTGAATGGGAAACATGATGCGATCGCGAAAGCGGTCATAATGTCCTCCCTCATCTTTTTTGATGACAAGGCCGCTGTCAGTCAAGCGCTTGGTGTCTTTAAATTGATCGCATACATGGCTCCAGCCGGCTGGCGCATAGCCTAAATGAAACAATTTGGCGATTTGGCCGGAAATGCCGCGGCCTTTTAAATACTCGATGGCGGGTTGGTGATGGCGCAATTGTTCATAATAGTAATCACTGACTTCAACCATTAGCTCAAATAAACCGGCTAAGCCATCGTCTTTTTTCGCTATGCTTCCTGCTTGTCGCGGTACTTCCATGCCGATTTGGCGGGCGAGGGTTTCGATCGCTTCTGGAAAGCTTAAACGTTCATGCTGCATTAGAAAATCAATGGCATTGCCGTGGGCGCCGCAACCAAAGCAATAATAAAACTGCTTTGTTTGGCTGACTGAAAAAGAGCCAGATTTTTCATTATGAAACGGACAGCGCGCAAAAAAGTTGCTGCCAGTTTTCTTTTTTAACGGCACATGGGCTTGAACTACGTCCACAACGTCGATTTTTGCGAGCAATAAATCAATAAACTCGCGCGGAATAATCTCTGCCATGGCTGCCTTTATTGGGAACTTGGGATTTGTTAGTTATAGCAGAGTTGCCGCGGAGTGTCATCTGGATGTGCTGCTCCCTTCTCCCCGGGAGCCGGGGGAAGAGGGCTGCTCATCATATTAACTGAGTTTTTCTTTTACTTTCGCGCTAACAACCGTCATATCTGCTTTGCCTTGTAGGCTTGCTTTCAATGCGGCCATGACTTTACCCATGTCTTTAGCAGAAGTGGCACCTGTTTCGCCAATTGCAGCGACAACTGCTTGATCAACTTCAGCAGCTGATAATTGCTGGGGTAAGAATTCCTGAATGACTTTAACTTCATCCGCTTCTTTAGCGGCTAATTCAGGACGGTTACCTGCTTCAAATTGGGTAATGGAATCGCGACGCTGCTTAATCATTTTATTAAGCGTGGACAGGATTTGCTCGTCAGACAAAACAATGCGCTCATCCACTTCGCGCTGTTTTAAAGCAGCTAAAATGAGGCGAATAGCAGCTAACCGTTCTTTTTGTTGTGAACGCATAGCAGTTTTCATTGCTTCAGTGATGGCATCTTTGATGGTTGTCGTCATGTTAACCACCTATGGCTAGGAGTGTTGATGAAAATGAAATGCCGCACAAAAGCGTTGTCTTGTACGGCTTGCGAGATTTAGGTGTCTTTACGGCCCGTGCCAATTGGCTGGCGATCACGTTCCATTGCCATATTTTCACGCAAAATTTTCTTTTGATAGCGCTTGACGGCAGCAGCTTTTTTACGCTTGCGCTTCCAAGTGGGCTTTTCATAGAATTCGTGACGTCTTAAGTCAGCGAGGATACCAGCCTTTTCACAAAGACGCTTGAAACGGCGAAGGCTCAATTCAAAACTTTCATTTTCTCTAACGCGTACTGTTGGCATACGGGAAACAAGATCCTAGTTGGTCAATAAGAGGGGCAATTCTAATGCGATTGGGTGAGAAATGTAAAGTTAAGTAGTGACTAAAGTGCGGTTTGGATTAGTTTTGACCAGAAAAAGCCGTTTTTATCCCCCTAATTAGGGCTTGTGGCACCCTGACGTTGGGATTGGCGCGGTGATAAGCCATGCAAATTTCATCCGCATGTGTGGGGAGCAGCATTAAATGGACGAGATCTACCTAATTCAAAAGGAGTCAAAAAATAGCCAAGTTCAGTTGCAAGAAGGAGCCATGCAGGGACGCCTCAAGTCTGCTACAATGCCCGCCATTTTAACGAAATGAGAGCAAAGTAAAAGATGCGTGTGTTGGGAATTGAAACGTCATGCGATGAAACGGGCATAGCACTGTATGACGCAAAGGCCGGTTTATTAGCGCATAGTTTGCATACTCAAGTGGTTACACACGCCCAATATGGGGGTGTTGTCCCCGAACTTGCTTCTCGTGACCATGTGCGAAAAGTCATTCCTTTATTAGAGGAAGTGTTTACGAAAGCGAATCTTCCCTATGGTGCCGTGGACGGTGTTGCTTTCACACAGGGTCCAGGGTTGGTCGGTGCCTTGCTAGCGGGCGCCATGTTGGGCCGTACCCTCGCTTTTGCTTGGGATGTTCCTGCCGTGGGGGTGCATCATTTAGAAGGTCATTTATTAGCGCCGTTTTTAGAGCCCAATCCGCCGACTTTTCCTTTTTTAGCATTACTCGTCTCAGGTGGTCACACCGAAATCATTGAGGCGAGAGCATTGGGTGATTACACCATCCTTGCCGATACGTTAGACGATGCAGCCGGTGAGGCCTTCGATAAAACAGCAAAATTATTGGGTTTGGGTTATCCGGGTGGCGCTGCCTTGGCGCAATTGGCAGAAAAAGGAAACCCAAAACGTTTTACTTTTCCGCGCCCCATGACTGATCGCCCGGGGTTAGATTTTAGCTTTAGTGGTTTAAAAACCTTCGCGCTGACGACAATTGAATCCCATCCAAACGATGCAGAAACCAAAGCGGACATTGCCCGTGCGTTTCAAGATGCAGTGGTAGATACCCTCACCATCAAATGCAAACGCGCTTTAAAACAAACCGGCGCCAAATCGTTAGTGATTGCCGGCGGCGTTGGCGCAAACCTCGCGTTACGGTCTTCCTTAAAGGCGCTGACGGACAGTTTAGGTGTCAGCTTATCCTTCCCGCGCCAAGAATTTTGCACCGATAATGGTGCGATGATTGCCTATGCTGGCTGCCAACGTTTATTAGCAGGCCAGCAAACAGATTTAGCCGTGCGCGTTTTTGCACGCAAGCCTTTAGCGGATTAACGTTTACTCGCACCGATTTTACTTTCAGTGCCGGAAATTAAGCGGCGGATATTGTCGCGATGGCGATAATAAAGAAAGAGCATCATCACAATTAGCGTGACGACATACGCAGGTTCATGAGTAAGCCACCATGCGTAAGCGGGTGCAAGTAATGCCGCGATGAGTGAGGCTAGAGAAGAATAACGCCATAATGCGGCGGCCACTAACCAAGTAATAAGCCAGGCTATTCCCACGCAATAAGATAAGGCGAGTGTGCAGCCAATGGCGGTTGCAACTCCTTTGCCGCCAATAAAACCAAAAAAGAGGGGGTAAAGATGGCCGAAAAATGCGGCGAATGCGACAACGCTAAGTGCAATGGGGCCAAGTCCAAGCGCTTTCGCTAATAACACGGGCAGCACGCCTTTTAACATATCGCCTAGTAAAGTGAAGAGGGCCGCTTGCTTTCCCCCAATGCGCAGCACGTTGGTTGCGCCTGGATTTTTAGAACCTTCTTGGCGAGGATCTGGCAAACCCATGATGCGGCTCACAATCACAGCGCTTGAGATGGAGCCAAATAAATAGGCGATGATGGTCGCTTGTACGGCTAAAAAAAAGTTCATGAACGTAGTGCCCCAAACAAAAGCCCTAATCTATCGAAACTGCCGCTTGGATACAATTTCAAAAGACTTAGGTACAATACCTGCAATTGAAATGGTAAGGCGATAGCATGAATCCCACGAATTTAATTTGGATCGATTTAGAAATGACGGGCTTAAACCCGGAAAGTGACCGCATCATTGAAATGGCGACCATTATTACCGATTCTTCTCTCAATGTGATTGCAGAAAGCCCAGTCTTTGCTATTCATCAATCCGATGAATTATTAGCAGCCATGGATGAGTGGAATACGACACACCACGGTCAATCCGGTTTAACGGAGCGTGTGCGCGAAAGTACCATCAGTGAAAAAGAAGCAGAGGATGGAATGCTGGCTTTTTTAAAGCAGCATGTTGTGTCGGGTAAATCACCCATGTGTGGTAATAGTATTTGGCAAGATCGGCGTTTCTTAGCGCGCTATATGCCGGAGTTAGAACAATATTTTCATCATCGGATGATCGATGTTAGTACATTAAAAGAGTTAGCGTTGCGTTGGGCGCCGGTTATTTATAATGGCGTGCAAAAAGAATCGAAGCATTTAGCATTAGATGATATTCGCGATTCCATCGCGGAACTCCGTTATTATCGCGAGAAATTACTTAATCCTGCGGTGTTTTCTTAAATTGCTCCTGCAAAGCCCACTCAATATGTTCTTGCACTAATGGCGATGTTTGTAAAAGCTGAGCTTTTAGTGCAATGACAATTTCCGCAGCATAAGGCGCATTACCGAGTGCAACGGCAATGTTCCGTAACCACATTTCATGGCCAATGCGGCGAATGGCAGACCCGGCGGTTTTTTCTAAAAACGTTTCTTCATCCCACGCAAATAAACTGAGCAGCGTTGCATTTTCTAATTGATGGCGCGGGTGGAAATCTTTCTCTTCTGTAAATTTTGCGAATTTATTCCAGGGACAACACAATTGACAATCATCACAACCATAAATGCGATTGCCAATTAAACGACGAAATTCGAGTGGAATCGCGCCACGCAATTCAATCGTCAAATACGAAATACAACGCCGCGCATCTAATTTATACGGCGCAATAATGGCTTGCGTTGGACAAACGGTTATACACGCTTTGCAACTGCCGCAATGACTACCATCAATGGGTGAGTCAATCGGTAGCGGCAGGCTCGTATAAATTTCACCTAAGAAAAACCAAGAGCCTGCTTTTGCATTAATCACATTGGTGTGTTTGCCAATCCAACCTAAGCCTGATTTTTCGGCAAGTGGTTTTTCTAATACGGGTGCGCTATCGGTAAAAACGCGAAATTGATGACCTGCTATTTCTCCACTGATTTGTTCAGCTAAGCGCGCTAACCGTTTTCGCATCAAGCGATGATAATCTCGTCCCAAGGCGTAACGGGATACATATGCGAGATTTTCATTGGCTAACACACGCATGCATTCCGTGTCAGGCGGCAGATAATCCATGCGCGCTGAGATAACCCGCATTGTGCCTGGGTGCATGGCGCTCGGCTCCCGTCTCAGTTCGCCGTTTCGAGCGAGATAGTGCATCTCGCCATGCATGCCTTGTTCAATCCATTCATTAAAGCGTTGTTCATACGCGTGAAGATTCGTATCGGTAATACCAATTTGTTGAAAGCCAAGCGCCGCTCCCCACGCTTTAATGCGTTGAGCTAATTGGGAAAAATCTAAAGAATCAAGTGACATGCGAATTAATTTTGACACTACCTAAGGATTGTGGATAAAATCGAGTGAAACCTAACATAACGGTTCATTATGTGTCAAATTAGCTCACAAGCTTTCCCCACCGCAACGCACTCGCTGCGTTTTGCCTCTTTTTATGGCTTTTCCTATTGGTGCGCCACGCGCACATAACTTATTTTCACACATCACAATTTTTTTTACCTATTAATCTCACCAACATTGAGGTGATTATGGATTTCAAGTTAATTGGTTGTATTTTATTAATTGTTGGCACTTCGATCGGTGCTGGCATGCTGGCGTTGCCAATTGCAACGGCGCAGCTCGGTTTTGTTGGGTCACTCGTCTTGTTATTCGGCTGCTGGGCAGTGATGACAGCCGGTGCATTTTTAATTTTAGAAGTGAATTTATGCCTGCCACAAAACAGTAATTTAATTTCCATGGCGCGCGTAACGATAGGTCCCATTGGCCAAATCATTGCGTGGATCAGTTTTTTACTTTTACTCTATTCTTTATTATCCGCCTATATCGCGGGTGGTTCGGATTTATTTCAACATTTATTAGTATCGCAAAATGTAAATTTACCGAAATCAATCGCTCCGTTATTGTTCACTATTATTTTAGGCAGCGTGGTTTTTTTAGGTATTCGTTCGGTGGATTATGTAAACCGATTTTTAATGGCGATTAAGTTTTCCGCTTACGCCTTATTAACGACTTTTTTAGTGCCACATATCGACACCGGTAAATTGTTTCAAGGCGATATGAGTCAAATCACTTCCGCCACAGCTTTAACCGTCACTATTACTTCATTCGGTTATGCTGCCATTGTTCCCAGTTTGCGAATTTATTTTCAAAGCGATGTGGCGAAATTAAAAAAAGCGATTTTGTGGGGCAGCTTAATTCCGCTATTTTGCTATGTTATTTGGGACATGGTAATTATGGGCGTGATTCCCCTACAAGGCGAAAATGGCCTTATCGCAATTTTGCATTCACAAAGCTCGACCAGTGATATGGTTAACACCTTAACGAGTTTGGCGCAAAATCCCACGATCACCACCTTTGCTAAGCTGTTTACATCCGTTTGTGTGTTGACGTCTTTTTTAGGTGTTGGTATTTGTTTAGTGGATTTTTTAGCGGATGGTTTACAAGTGGAAAAAGTGGGTGTGAAAAATCTTCTTATCCATTTACTTGTTTTTGTTCCGCCGTTAGCGATTGTGTTAATTTCACCGGGTATTTTTGTGAAAGCATTAGAATACGCCGGCATTTATTGTATCGTTCTCTTAATTCTCTTGCCGGCCTGGATGGCCTGGTATGGTCGTTATCACCGTCACTTACCAACGGCTTTTAGAATGCCAGGCGGTAAACCGTTACTCATTGGACTCGTTATTTTTTCTATCGCGGTCATGGTTAGAAGTTTTGTCTAACGCTTATTTGAGCGGTCACCTTTAAAGTAATCGCTCAAAAACCAAATTAAGTACGTTAAGAAATACGTCAAAATGGCAGCGCCAAATGCCACAATCGGTAAACCAACCAAAAATGCTTTCCCCGCCGTTGCAATGAGATATTCCGTTGAGCGGTAAAAAGCATGCAAGCTTGTAAATTCAATGTGAAAGCTGGGTGGGGGGGTGATAACAGGTCCTTTAGGTGTTTCATGCAAAACCGCTGCGCCTACGCGATAAATAAAATAATTAAATGGCACAAAGGTGATCGGATTGCTAACCCAGGTAGCGAGTAAAGCTAAAACAACGTTACCGCGGGTTAAAATGGCGAGCAAAATAGCCGTTAAGGTTTGCACGGGCATGGGAATAAAGGCAGCAAAGACGCCGACAGCCAAACCGCGCGAAACCGAGAGGCGCGTCAAATGAAAGGAGTCGGAGTGTTTGGCAAGCCAAGGGCTTTTTCTTAACGCAGCACGTTGTTTGGCAAGATACAGTTTGAAGCGCTTTTTAAACATTACACATTCCTAATTGAGAGTGAGGCGTATGTAGAGAGGCTCCCTTCTCCCACGAGCGAGGCAGGGAGCCTGTTAGTATACCCAAGCTGATCGCGTTTTAGGCATTCTTTTTCATTGCAGCGCTTCCCATTCCGTTTTTTCCCTGCGTATAATTCGACCCCTTGGTTAAAAACATTACGAGGGTAATTATGCTGCGCCCTGCCGGTCACGAGCCGAAATTAAATTTTTATCATTATTTTTTAATGGCATCACCGAGGCAAATAAAAGACAGTTTTAAAGCTGATAATCTTTATCTTCATTTATCTGAGCTGATTAAAACCTTTCCAGCCAGAGAGGCCGCTGGAATCAATAACGATTATTTAGTGGGAAAGCTATTTGCAGTGCTCGCCAGTCATCAAAATGACCCTAGGCTGCAATTGCTGGTTGGCGTTTTGCAGGAACACCTTTTGGCGCGAACTAAAGCGCTAGAACACTATCATCGAATACTGACCCGTTTTCCAACGTTTTATCCAGCCTACACTTACTATTGCACGCTGCAATTTGAACGGGTTGCTGAATTAAACGCTTTGCCCAAATTAACCACAAAAGAAAAAAGCGAATTAAAAAATCTTTACATGTCGGTTAAATGGGTGTTAGAAGAAATGAAACACGCGCGGGAGCAACAAAACGACTCCCCAACGCGTTATGTGAAAAAAGCAGAAAAAAGACGTGTTGCGCAAGCAAATGATTTTTATGGCAAAGCAATCGAAGGATTAAACCAATTAAATGCACTAAATTGGCGCGAAATAGGCATTTCTAAGAATGCGGTTTCGCCAGTCCGATTATTTGCCAAACAAAAAGAAAAAGAACAATCAAGGGCTTACAAACCTAAGCCCTTCTGATCAAATTTTTATCAGAAAACCTTAAGCCAAGCCCATTAATATGGGAGAAAATTGAGCGGAGAAGAAAAATGAATCCAAAAATGATGGGTGGAGTGTTATTAGTCGTTGGAACAACCATTGGCGCCGGCATGCTTGCCCTGCCGATCGCCACCGCTGAAGCTGGTTTTTGGGGTTCGTTAGCACTTTTAATTACTTGCTGGGCTGTCATGACGGCCAGTGCTTTTCTCTTTTTAGAAGTCAATATGTGGTTACCAGCCAATAGCAATTTAATCTCGATGGCAGGCGCAACCTTAGGGCGCGGCGGCCAAGTGGTTACCTGGTTTTTTTATTTATTACTGCTTTATTCCATCATCTCTGCCTACATCGCTGGCGGCGGTGACTTGTTTCATTACTTATTAGGTTCGTATGGTTTAAACGTCCCTTTATCGTTTGCCTCACTGTTATTTGCCGCTATCTTCGGCACGGTCGTGTATTTTGGTATTCGTTTAGTGGACTACGTTAACCGCGGTTTGATGTTTGGGAAAATGGGCGCATTTATATTATTAGTGTTATTGACCTTGCCCTTTATTTCCAGCGCCAATTTAGCTGACGGCCAAATAAAATATTTAACGTCCCCATCAAGCTTGACCATTACCGCAGTAGCATTTACCTGCGCCATGATCATTCCAAGCTTACGCACTTATTTTGGCGATGATATTAAAACCTTACGCAAAGTCATTTTCTTAGGCACGTTAATCCCCTTAATCTGCTACACGGCCTGGGACATGGTTATCATGGGTATCATTCCCTTAGATGGTGCATTTGGTTTAAAGGGAATGCTCCATTCCAGCAGCGCTAACAGTGAAATGGTGATTGCATTAACCACCTTGTTAAAGAAAAACGTGATCACCGTCTTAACAAAATTCTTTACCTCGATTTGTATGGCAACCTCGTTTTTGAGCGTGTCATTAAGCTTGTCCGACTTTTTAGCTGATGGTTTACGCGTCAGTAAAAAAGGCTTAAACAAAATTGGTATTTTTGCTTTGACCTTTTTACCCCCATTAGCCGTAGTTTTATTCTACCCGGATGCTTTTTTACGGGGTTTGAATTACGCCGGTATCTCCTGCTTAGTATTGATGCTCTTTATGCCACCTTTAATGGCTTGGCGTTGCCGGTACCACTACGCCATGGCCCTCGATCAATATCAAATTGGCGGCGGTAAGCCCGTATTGCTTGCTTTAATTGGTGCCGCTACGTTATTTCTGTCGTTTGGAGTGGTATCATTAATCTACTAACTTAGTAGAGAAGCTTACGGATGAGTGATATTCACAATATTGGTTTATGGATTGGCTTTTCAATTTTCCTCGTGGTCGCATTATTCATTGATGCGATCGTCATGCGCAACCCTCATGCACGGCCCAATGAGTCACTGAAAGCGGCCGTGCTGTGGTCGGTAGTCTGGGTAATTAGCGCCTTAATTTTTTGTGCGATTTTGTGGTTTGTCTTGCTAAATTCGGCAGGTCCTCTCATTGCCCACGAAAAAGCATTAAACTTTCTCGCGGGTTATTTAATTGAGAAATCCTTATCCGTCGATAACTTATTCGTTTTCTTTTTAATCTTTAATCAATTAAAAATTCCGCAGTCACTGCAGCAACGCGTCTTCAGTTATGGGATTTGGGGCGCTATTGTTTTCCGCTTAATTTTAATTGTCACGGGTAGTTATCTGTTAAACCGCTTTCATTGGTTATTGTATGTCATGGGCGCATTTTTGTTGTTCACGGGCGTTAAAATGTTTTTTGCAAGCGAGCATGAAAATGATTTGCAGAGCAATAGCGTATTTAAATTTTTGCAAAAACATTTACGCGTGACCCATGAATTTCAGGAGGAGCATTTTTTTGTTCGTAAAAATAAGGTTTGGTTTGCAACGCCCTTATTCATTGCGTTAATACTGATTGAGTTTAGCGATTTGGTGTTTGCTTTCGATAGTATTCCAGCCATTTTTGCTGTTACCACTGATCCTTTCATCGTCTGGACATCCAATATTTTTGCCATTTTAGGCTTGCGTGCTTTGTATTTCTTGTTGGCCGGCGTTGTCAATCGCTTGCAATTCTTAAAGTTTGGTATTGCACTCATCTTAGTGTTTGTTGGTGTAAAGTTAATTATTTCACCTTGGATACACATCCCCGTTTCCGTTTCCTTGATCTTTATTCTTACCGTATTAACATTATTCACTTGGGTTAGTATTCGCAAATTACGCCGTGAAGCGCAGCAAGGAATAAAAAATGACTAGAGTGGCCGTTTTTCAAACCGCTGCAGTGCGAAAAGCTGAAGCAGCCGCTGCAGAGCAACCACTCATGCAGCGTGCAGGGTTAGCCGCATTCGCTGTGATTGAAAAGCGCTTTAAAGAAGCTAAACACATTGCCATCATTTGTGGCCGCGGTAATAACGGTGGTGATGGTTATACGTTGGCTGTTTTGTTACAACAGCGAAATAAAAAAGTTTCGCTCTGGCAAGTGGGTGATCACACCCAATTAAGTGCGGAAGCAAAAGCGGCTTTTCTTGAGTGCCAAAAACTCGCTATTCCAATGCGACCTACCCAAGCATCAAGTGATTTTAATCACCCTGATTTAATTGTTGATGCCATTGCAGGCATTGGTTTGCAGCATCCTTTAAAGGACGATGTGTTAGCGCTCGTTACGAGAATCAATGCTTTAAACTGTCCCATTTTAGCATTGGATGTGCCAACAGGAATTGACGCTTCAACCGGTGCAATGTTAGGCGGAGCGATTGTTGCCACTGCAACCATTACTTTTTTAGGATTAAAATTGGGACTTTGCACTGGCAGTGGCATTGCGCATGCGGGCGAAGTGTTTGTGGATAATCTCGGCGTGAGTATGGATGATGTGTCAGCGAGTGCGGAAGATTTGCAATTTAATGCGTTGCAAGCTTTATTAAAACCGCGTCCAAAAGATTGGCACAAAGGCTCCTCTGGACATGTGCTCATTGTGGGTGGTGATGAGGGTTATGCGGGTGCACCGCGTATGGCAGCAGAAGCGGCACTGCGCGTTGGGTCGGGTTTAGTCAGTGTTGCGACCCATCCCAGTCACGCTGCGTTAATTAATGTGAATTATCCCGAACTCATGGCTCGCGGTATTCATGAGCCTTGCGAATTAAAACCCTTAATTGAACGTGCTGATGTCATTGTACTCGGCCCCGGTTTAGGGCAATCCGCGTGGTCGGCACCGCTTTGGGAAGAAACGCTTAAAGCCGAACAACCACTCATTGTGGATGCGGATGGTTTAAATTTATTAGCGCAGCACCCGCGGCAACATCAGCGGTGGATTTTAACCCCCCATCCAGGCGAAGCCGCGCGCTTGTTGCAAAAAAGCATCGCAGACATTTCCGCCAATCGTTTGGAAGCGGTTTTAGCACTGGCAAACCGTTACGGCGGCACTGCCATTTTAAAAGGTGCCGGCACGTTAGTTGCTGAAAACACAGGCCTCCCGGGCGTCTGTCGCTACGGTAACCCCGGCATGGCAACGGCCGGTATGGGTGACATGTTAAGCGGCGTCCTCGCCAGTTTAGTGGGGCAGGGGCTTAGTTTACGAGAAGCGGCCCGCTTAGGTGTTTGTTTGCATGCGGTTGCAGGCGATCATGCTGCAAAGAGACTTGGTGCACGTGGTATGATAGCGACCGATCTCTTGCCCTTTCTGCGGCAGCTTAGTAATCACGAGCCAGGAACATGAAAGAAGTTGAATTAATTCAAATTATTACGGATGAGGCGGCACTGCTCAATGTGGGCAGTCGTTTAAGTCAACTCATTAAACCGCCTTTTGTTTTGTATTTAGACGGTAATTTAGGCGCTGGCAAAACCACCTTAACGCGCGGCTTTTTACGCGGTTTGCACTATACCGGTAAAGTTAAAAGCCCTACTTATGGCTTGGTGGAACCGTATGAATTTCCCGATCAAATTGTTTTTCATTTTGATCTTTATCGCATCAACTCACCTTCCGAATTAGCAGCGATGGGATTAAATGACTATTTCACCGACCACAGCATTTGTTTAATTGAGTGGCCAGAAAAGGGCGGCGATCAACTGCCCCCGGCTGATTTAATTTGTCATATCGGTATGCTCCCTAGCGGCCGTGAACTGCATTTTAAAGCGCTATCGCCGCAAGGTGAGTTGGTTTTAACTTTATTGCCGGCATCGGATTAACCCATGTTGCGCTATTTTCTGTGCGTTCTTTTCGTAACCAACGCCGCATTGGCATTTGAACCCTGGCCACAACACTTTGAACCTCAAGCTGCCCGCGCCCATCGAGCTTTACATGAGCAGTTCGCGCGCGATTTAGAAGCGGTTTTTACCAAAATGGAACCGCCTGCAAAAAAACGACCGCCACAACCTGTTTTCACCATTGTCATTGATCCCGGCCACGGCGGCCATGATCCTGGCGCGCGCGGCCGCAATGGCTTGCTTGAAAAAGATGTTGTGTTAGCGATTTCCAAAAAGCTTGCACAAAAGCTCAACCAAACACCGGGTATGCGCGCTGTCCTTACCCGTGACCAAGATTATTTTGTCACCTTGCGCGGACGCTTGCGTTTGGCGAGGCGTGCTCATGGTGACGTGTTTGTTGCTATTCATGCCGATGCCGCTTTTCGGAATCAAGCCATGGGTGCCGCGGTATATGCTTTATCGCCTCACGGCGCCACCAGCGAGGCCGCGCGTTGGTTAGCGCAAAAAGATAATTATTCCGAATTGGATGATGTCAATTTAGCAAGTTTAGGCGATCATAGCCCGGTGCTGCGTTCGGTCTTAATTGATCTTGCTCAAACAGTAACCATTCGCGATAGTTTGACTTTGGGGCGAAAGATTTTAACCTCACTGGAATCGATCACGGCACTCCATCACCGTATCGTTGAACAAGCCCCATTTGTGGTGTTAAAGTCACCGGACATCCCGTCCATTTTGGTCGAAACTGGATTTATCACCAATCCCCGCGAAGAACAGCGTCTCGGTAATTCGATATATCAAACGCATCTCGCTTCCGCTATTTGGGCAGGTCTTATGCAATATAGGAAAACCCAATGAACGATACACGCATTCAAACATTGTCCACTTTGTTAGCAAACCAAATCGCTGCCGGTGAAGTCATTGAGCGTCCGGCTTCCGTCGTCAAAGAATTAGTTGAAAATAGTTTGGATGCGGGTGCGACCCAGATTGAAATTGAACTGGAACAAGGGGGGGTGCGTTTAATTCGAGTGCGCGATAATGGCAGTGGTATTCATGCTGATGATTTGCCATTAGCCGTCAGTCGTCATGCCACCAGTAAAATTCAACGCACCGAAGATTTAGCCTCTATTTTAACATTGGGGTTTCGTGGTGAGGCGCTGGCGAGTATTGGTTCGGTGTCACGATTAAACATTACTTCCGCGCAAGCCCGCGCAGATGGGGCGGCGATCGCTTTAAATGGTGAAACCATCGCGAATGTGCAACCGGCTGCTCATCCTATCGGCACCACGGTTTCGGTTCATGATTTATTTTTTAATACACCGGCGCGTCGCAAATTCATGCGCTCAGAAAAAACGGAATTTGATCATGTGGATGAACTCATCAAGCGCTTAGCCTTGGCTGCGTTTGAGGTGAGTTTTACGTTAAAACATAATGGTAAAATTGTTCGCCAATATTTTGCGGCACCCAATAAAAAAGCCATGGCGGAACGTTTGTCAGCATTGTGTGGTGCTGGTTTTGTAGAAAATTCATTAGACATTGAAGCGCATAGTGCAGCGTTAGGGTTAACCGGCTGGGTGGCGCAGCCAACCTTTAGTCGTAGCCAAGCTGATTTACAATATTTTTATGTGAATGGCCGTATGGTGCGCGACAAATTGGTGATTCATGCTTTAAAAGAAGCATATCACGATGTGCTATATCGTGATCGTTACCCGGCATACGTTTTATTTTTACAAGTTCCCGCTGAGCTAGTGGATGTGAATGTTCATCCCACAAAACATGAAGTGCGTTTTCGTGAAAGTCGGTTAGTGCATGATTTTATTTATCACAGTGTGCATGATGCGTTAGCCAATTATCGTCCGGGAGAAACGCAAGCGCCGGTAACACCCCTTGCTGCGCCTAAACCTTGCGCCCATCCCGCGCATACGCCTGCACCAGTCACCGCTTATTCTCCACCAAAGCCAAATTATCAAACGTATGTACCACCCGTGCCAGCGCCAAAAGCGCAAGAACAAATGGCTTTATACAAAGCATTTCGTGCTGAGCCGCCAGCGGTGGCAGCAAGCACCAGTGCACCGCATGTTCAGCAAATGACATTAAATAAGAGTGCCCCCGCATTGGGAAATGCCTTAGCACAAATCCAAGGCATTTATATATTAGCGGAAAACGATGCGGGACTGGTGATGGTGGATATGCACGCTGCGCATGAACGCATAAAATACCAACAAATGAAAACGGCCATGGCAGCACACAGCATGCCAACGCAAGCCTTTTTAATTCCCGTGAGTTTGGCTGTCAGCGAGCGTGAAGCAGACTGCGTGGAAAACTTCAGTGAATTTTTCCACGAATTAGGTTTTGAAGTTGAGCGTATGGGAGCTGAAACCATTGTCGTGCGTTCTGCGCCACAATTTTTGGCCGATGGTCCAACCGAACAATTAATGCGAGATATTATTGCCGATTTATTGGTAACAGGGGCGAGTACACGCACCACCGATAGTTTAAATCGTTTACTGGGCACGTTGGCCTGCCATGCTGCTGTGCGCGCGCATCGGCAATTAACGATTCCCGAGATGAATGCATTGTTACGCGCCATGGAAAATACAGAGCACAGCGGCCAATGTAATCATGGGCGGCCCACCTATCTCGAATTACCCATGCCCGAATTAGATAAATTATTTATGCGCGGTCGATAAGTATGTTACCAACGGTTTTTTGTTTGATGGGACCTACCGCTTCTGGTAAAACACCGCTTGCCGTGCAATTAGCACAAGTATTGCCAATTGATATTATTAGCGTCGATTCAACCTTGGTATATCGCGGTATGGACATTGGTACCGCAAAACCGGATGCGGAAACCTTACGCATTGCGCCGCACCGCTTAATTGATATTCGTGATCCAAGCGAAATTTATTCCGCGGGTGATTTTCGCATCGATGCATTACGCGAAATTAAAGAATCTATCGCTCGTCAGCGCATTCCCTTTTTAGTTGGCGGCACCATGTTATATTTTCGCGTGTTGCAACAAGGCCTTGCTGCTTTGCCACCCGCTAATATCGAAGTACGTGCTAAACTGACCGCGCGTGCCGAGCAAGAAGGATGGGCGGCCTTGCATCAAGCGTTAATGCAAATTGATAAACACGCTGCAGAACGCATTCACCCTTCTGATACACAGCGTATTCAACGTGCATTAGAAGTTTATTTGTTAACGAATAAAACCATTACCGATTGGCAACAAAATGAAACCGAGCCACTAGCTGGATTTAAGCTGGTTAATATCGGTTTAATGCCAACGGACCGCGCCATGCTGCATGAGCGTATCGCGCAACGTTTTGAAGCCATGCTTGCTGCGGGATTTTTACAAGAAGCGGAAAGTTTTTATAAGCGTTCCGATCTAAATCGCGACTTACCTTCCATGCGCGCTGTTGGCTATCGCGAAGCCTGGCAATATTTTGCCGAAGAATTAACGCATGCCGAAATGATCGAGCGGGCGATCATCGCCACACGCCAATTGGCAAAACGTCAATTAACGTGGCTAAGGTCATGGCCGAATTTGGTAGCATTCGACTCCCTTAATCGCGATAGTTTCACGCAAATTAAAGCGCTCATCCAATCACATCTTTAATTTAAGCTTGTAACAAGTCGACAGTCTTTGCTCAAAATACGCCCGTATGCCGCGCAACGACATGCGGGCGCAATTTTGAGATCAGCAGCAAATTACAGTGAAGGTTTTAGGGCTGCTACTGGTTGAGGTTGGAGTAGTTCAGTCAAAGATCGAGTTGCCTTAATAAGATCATTCTTATCATTCATAGCAACACCTAGTTTATACAGGGATGAGTTAAACGTTGATTGCTGCTCCTTGTTCAAGCCTTGGCACAATCGCGCGTTGATTAATTCAACTACCTGGCTCGCTTTTAATTGATAGTGGGGGCCGGCGAAAGCAGATAGAATTTTACCTTTAAGATCTTCACTGGTTTTTTTGCTATGAAGCAGTGCACTAATCACAGCGAGTCTGCTCGTGGTTGCACATTCAGGATTTCGGAGGAAAACAAGGTATTCAGGATCCGCAATCTTACGCGCTTCAAAGAAGCTCATTGAGCTGATGCTTTCTGATTTACTATAAAAAGAGCTACTTTTACTAAACGTTGAGAGTTCAGCCTCTACACGAAGATCCTGGTAATGCTTATTGATAGCAGTAATTGTGGTTTCTATAATAACTGGATCCGACTGTTGTTTCATGATACCTAATTCGGCAAGCATTTTTTTAAAACGCGCCGGCACATCGACAAGGCGAATTTTATCGTTCTCGATATCATTCATTATGGCAATTCCATATTCACGAAGAATACGAATTTCTTTAGTGTCTAATTTCGCTTTAAGGATATTTTGTAATTCTTCAAGCATCACCTGAGAATCCAGTTCAGTCAGTGGCACTTTTTCAATTTGGCTCGCAAATTCGGCATCCAACACTTGTTTTAATACATATTCGCGCAAATTTACGGCGTTTTTATTATTAAATAGGGCATAAATAACGGCGATTTTGACCAAATCATCTTCACCGGATTTCAGCAATATTTCGTAGCCTTGAGCGCGGTGTTGGCCTTTATACCCGTCTAATACACGAACTAAAGGACTTAAGTGTTGGCCATTGTTTCCTATGTATTGAAATACGCCGGCGACCGCACGTTGAATAATATCTTGCGGATTCATACGCGATACGACCCGCGCATTACTGAATAGATAATTACCTGAGTCAACGATTTTCTGAGCAATATTTTTGTTAACATACTTGGACGCTTCACGTCTGAACTCGATAGAAGCTGTGGGGCCAACTAATGGTAAATTTTTCACATAAGTAGTTGCAACTTTAACAAATTCGATTAGTGCAACTGATTCCGGCTTGCGTGCCAATTCAAGATACATGCGATCCAGTTGAAACACCCACTGAGAATATTGTGGATATTGCAGTAAATCAATGTGCTTTAATGCCGAATAAAGAACCTCTAATTCGCGACTCAATGGGCTTTCGCGAGGTGCAAACTCATAATCATCGTCCTTAGAAACACTTGCGTATGCGACAGCTACTTTTTTCAGCAATTTAACTTCAAATTTAGCATCTTCAATCTTGCGATTTGATCTTTCAAAAATATCGCGTTGGCATTTATAAAGTTCAGGAGCTTTCATGTCGCGTATCTGATCATGCTTTTCAAGATTCACAAATAAGGTATTGACGGCCTTTTTTAATCCATCAATATTGGCATCTAGACGGATAAATTCAAGTGAAAGCAAATATTTTAAAAAGTCTTCTTTTAGAAACTGGAGCTTCTTTTTATAATCTGCGGGATCACGTTCTCTAATTTTAAGAACTTGATCATAAACTCGGTCAAATTGATTCAAGATGCCAATTTGCCTGTTGGCAGGTGCAACGCCGCGGACAGGGTAGGTGCCATCAATAACATTTAATAATTGCTCAAGGTGCGTCTGTTGCTCTTGCCAGAAACGTGTATAAGTGAAAAAATCGGCCTTTAATTGAGGATTGAATTCTTCAATGAGTTGCTCATTAAACAGCGCGGTTGCATACCTTGCAGCTGAATAAAAACCATTGTTAACGCCGCGCGCAAGTGCAAGACCCACACCGGCGTCGCCAGATAAGCAGATAATCTTACCGCCTTGCGTCATAAGCAGTTTACGAGCGATATAGACCGATAACGGTAAAACAGTCACTTTGACTGTGCTTGCATCCATTTTGTTTTCATCAATTACTTCCGTGATCAAGCTCAGAATGTAATCACGGTATTTTTCCGGAAGATCGATCACGCGGCGAATGGGATTTACAAATTCTGCTAAAAATTTACCTTCTGCATCTTTAATATGCAATGCATTGTAAGTTTGCTCGTCAATGAATACATGCAATGTGGCGGTGCCATCAGCGCTTTGATTCCAGATATGCAAACGACCGGATTTTAATGTTGGAAGAACTTGTCGTTGGAGAAGATCAAGTGTTTTATTTACATGTTCCTTGTCACACATTTCCAGTTTGATTTCGAGTAGATAAGACAAAACATTTTTTCGTAAATCATTATTATCTTCATTGAATACGACGCCACGAATATTGCTATGCGCCCCATCAGCGGCGAAAATATAATCCGCTGCTTCCAGTTTGCGCTGTTTTAAGGGTGGTATTGCACCTTCTGCGCGTGGAGCGGGATTGCCGAGCATCAAAATATCTTGTCCTTTGATTTCTGTATCAAGGTGAAAATTAACTCTATTCCCACCCAGTTCTTTAGCCAAATCATGTGCCATTTCACTGATTTTACCGGTGCGAATAAATTTTGCGGAGATTTCGCTACTAAGAAATTTTTTCGTGATAGCGATTCGACGTTTTACCTCTATATAATGAGCGCGTCTGACAGCATCCAGTTTCAGTGCCTCACTTTTAAGATGCATAGCAACATTCTTTTCTGCTGCCTCGAGTAATTCATTCATCTCTTTGACTGTTTCAGCATGTATGTCTAACCCATGTCCTCGTACATCACCATGGCGTTTTTCAAATACATCAATTTCTCGATCTGGAAAAAGAGTCGTCTGTAACAGTGCAAGCATGGAGCCTACTGGGCCTCCACCAACAATGAGATGAGATGGATGCTTGACCGGTAAACGTTGCATGTGAACCTCGATAGGAAAAATAATGCAATAAGTGTATAAGTGTTATCTTAAGTGGAACTTAATAGCAGAAATTATAGTGTGAAAGCGGATTTTATTCTTTTACAACTAGTTAGATGAGTAACGACATCCGCAGTGCGCAGTGCTCACTTAAAACTGAGTGCTAATTCAATGTATTTAACAAACTAACATCATAAGCGGTCAACGGTTGCTGTTCGCGAATTTTAGTAATCAAATCGGGGTTTGCGATAAAGGGTCTTCCAAAAGCAATTAAATCAAACTGATTTTGGCTAATAGCGCTGCTGGCACTCTCAACAGTATAGCTACCACAACCAATTAATGTGCCGCGATAAGTCTTGCGTAAAAAACTACTCATGCTGAGATTTTCAAGTTCTGCAAACGCTGTGCTGTCATTAAAGTTGCCGGTATGCACATAAGCAAGTGGCAAGGCGTTAAGTTCATTTAATAGATGGTGAAAAACGGCGCCATCGCGTAAATCCGTTTCAATTTCATTTAAGTAAGCGCCGGGTGATAATCGAATGCCGAGTTTTTCAAATCCAATTGCATGGCCGATAGCATGAATAACGGCTAAGGGAAAGCGCGTCATATTGATAGGGTTGCCACCGAATGCGTCCTCGCGTTGATTGGAATGATAATGTAAAAACTGATCGATTAAATAACCATTTGCGCCGTGAATTTCAACACCATCAAAACCTGCCGCCATGGCATTTTCTGCGGCTGCTTTGTATTGCAACACTAATTGTTCTATTTCTTCTGCCGTGGCCGCGCGAGATTGGCCGTAGTGCAGTCCTGGTGTGCGATTAATGCGATTACGCATCACAGTAGCCGAAGGCGCTATGGGTAGTTCCCCTTGCAAAAATTGAGGATGTGACACTCGACCAACGTGCCAAATTTGTTGAAAAATGTGGCCGTCTCGCGCATGCACACGCGTGGTAATGTTTTTCCAACCCTTAATTTGCTCTGCTGTAAAATTGCCAGGCACGTTATCATGGCCTCGTGCGTTGGCCGCAATGATTGTGCCTTCCGTAATAATTAATCCCGCATCCGCGCGCCTTGCATAATAGGCTTGCATTGCTTCAGTGGGTGCAAATTCAGCGCTGGCCTGCGCGCGCGTCATGGGTGCCATCACAATGCGATTTTTCAGCGTGAGATTAGGTGTTAAGCGATACGGTTCTAATAAATTTAACATGGTTATTTCCTCTATATATTCAAATATCGCAAAATCCCGATATTTGAATTGTTTAAAAAAACTATAATTTCTTTAGCTGATCTAAAAAGGTTTTCATCATTTTTTCATTGCGCTTGCAATACGTCCATTGCCCACGCCGCTCCATGGTGATAAGACCCGCTTGCTGTAAAATTTGTAAATATTGTGAAACAGTGGACTGCGATAAACCAATTTTTTCCTCAACCAAGCCCACGCACACCCCATCTTTGCTGACGTCACAATGTGCGGACGTGAAATGCTTAGCGGGCTCTTTTAACCATTCTAAAATGGCTAAGCGCTTTTCATTGGCTAAGGCTTTTAAGATGAGATTTAAGTTCATATACCCATTATATCGGAATTTTCCGATATTTCAATGCATCGGAGCTAATTCAGCTCCTACTTCTTTAATTAAACATTAATTTAGCAGGAGTAAAATAGCTTATATAGTCTATAGTTAGGTAAACGAGGCATATCATATATGGCTGAATTAATAAAAGATCAAAAATCTAAAGCAGAATTAATGACTTACCCCGCGGCTAAACGCCGGTGGGCGATGCTGGGTAAGATTGCTTTTGGCGCGTTACTTGGAACGGGTGTCGTTGCGGGCGTTGTCGTTGTTTCAATTAATGCGCATATCCTTTTATTGCTCGCTATTTTTGCAGGGGCAGGCTTATATGCCGTCAAGGAAACCCGCGCAGTTTATCTGCGTAATAAACATGAGCGCGAGCTGACTGAGAAATTAAACCGCGAAGCGGAAGCGGCCAAAAAAGAAATTGACCAAATTGATTTTGAGAAATTAAAGCAAACCGTTGATTTATTGGTAGAGCATCCTGAACATTTTCGTCCTGATGAGAAAGAGCGTTTGTATGCGCAGTTATATGAACTGCAGCAGGCGATGAAAACGTTAATGCCTTATCTTGCTGTGCGAAAAAGTAAGACGACCAATAATAACGCCGAGGTTGATCGTTATCTTGATGCCTTGAAAATGAATGCCAGCAAGCTAGATGCACTTAAGAATCGCGTTAATGAAACGCGCGGTGTTAAGAAAGATGATCTGCCCGATGCAACTTATTTACAAATTAGACCCACTCCTAAACCGCCATTAGTGCAGCGATCATTAGCCAGTCGCTTTTGGACTTATACCAAAAAAGCAGCTAATCGCTTCTTATCGTTCGGATTGGGGATGAGCTCTGGTGTTGCTATTGGCATGGGTGTTTTAACCGTTGTCGTGGGCGCGGTAGGTGTTGCCAGTTTACTTTCTAATCCCGTTGGCTGGGCGATGCTTGGTATCATCGGTGTTGGTTTAGTGGTGGGCGCGGCAGCGGTCGCCATGGACTATTTAGTTACTCGTCCGCAAGAACGTAAAATTCATGAGTTAAGTGCGGCCAAACATAAAGTGCAAGATCATGGTACGAATGCCCAAAAAATTCGTGGGCAATTGCTTGAGTTACATGAACATAAGAAAGTATTTATCAATGAACAAAAGCTAAAGCATGAAGAAAATAACCGTATATTTTTAGAATTACAATCGCAAGGCCGAGTGGTTGAACAGCATAAGCAAGAGAAAACTGTGCTGGAAGAAACGGTGATGACTAAGGACCAAGAAATTGCTAAGCAAGCTGCCTTGATTAAATCGTTAGAAGATCAGTTGCGTATCTTGCAGGAAGAAAAAGCCGCTTCTCCAGAAGAAAAGCGGCCCAAAGCAGAAGCAGAGGGGCGCGACAGTGAGCGCCCTCACTCCTAAGCGATAAAGTAATAAGGGTTAGGAATTTTAAAACCTTTCTTCGCATAACCACCGGCTAAATCACTTTTTTGATCGCCAATATTTAATAAAATATCGTAACCTTTTGCGGTGATTTGCTTACGAATGGCGGTTTTATAATCCATTGCAGGGGCTTTGGCAAATTGCGCCGTGCGTAGATACAAGCCATCCCAATTATAATAACCTGCTTGTTGTAAGTTCTTTTCGGTTGCATCACGTTCCACTTCTTGACGACCCGTGACGAAAAAGACTGCAACGTGGTGTTCTTTCGCAAAGCGATATAATTTCAAGGTTGGTGCGATCACAGGATCAACACCTTGATTTTCATCTTCGCGAATTTGTTCCAACGTGCCACCGAAACCCAAGCTCACCATATTGGGATAATTAGAAAGGGCGGTTTCATCAATATCGAGCACAATCGCCGGTTTCTTCCCGCTTTTGTTTTTATGGGATAGTTGTAATTGCAAATATCGCATCGATTGCGCAATGACATTGCTGATTTCACGATTATATGCACCCGAATCATGATAGCGAATCAGCTCTTGTTTCTTTTGCGCTAAATTAGTGGGTTCTGCTGCGACAAAGCCAAGACCCAGTAAAAAACTACCGGCAACTAGTGCATAAGCTAATTTATGAGTCATAAGATTTACTCTTCGTCGTGATCGTCTTCACCCAGGAGATGTAAAGAAGCTTCAGGTTTTTCTTTGATTTCGGGAATGGAGGGTGTGGTAAAAGCCTCTTCATGCGTTTCTAAAAAGGTGTAGCCGGCGGCTATTTCACGCAAAGCAACAACGGTCGCTTTATCGTTATCCCATTCAACTTGGGCTGGTTTACCGCGCATGAGTTGTCGTGCGCGTTTCGCAGCGATAATAACGAGTTCAAAACGGTTTTTTACATTTTTCAAACAGTCTTCGACGGTGACTCTCGCCATGGATAGGTACCTTTGGGTTAATTCGAATTGGATAAAACTAGTGCAAGGTGCCATATCATACTAGAAATAAGGTCAAAAAGAAAATTCTTTGGCGAAAGGAATGCGTTGCGTTTACTTAAAGTCTGGGTTCCCGTATCATCCAACGCAGTTTTGGGAGGGATTACCTGTGACGATTGAAGAAATTTTAATAGCAATCAAAGAGTTAACAAAAGATGATTTTCTTCAGCTGCGGGTTGCCATTCGACGTCTTTGCACAACGGATGAATTAGGTAAAACCACCGTCCTCTCAGCGGACCTCCGTGTTCGACTAGCAGGGGCAAAAGCCGCTGCTGAAACCAAAAGCGAGGCAGCAAGCCCCCCTTCAGAAATTCGCAGGGAAGATGTTCCCGATACGGCGGTGGAAGTCTTGCGCTTTATCATTGAAGATAGTTTGCCGCTGGCTTTTACACGCATCTTTTTTGCCATTATGGCCATTGATATTGAAATTAGGCGTGCTCTTGCTAAACCCTTAATTGATAAAATGATTGCGAACTCTCCCCAGCTGAGAGCTGAAAATATAAAACCTTGGGAGCTTGAGATTGTCGCAACGGATGTCATGGCGATGTGGTTAGAGAAATTAGTTCCTCATAAATCGTTACTGACGCCTGATGTTTATGCGCATTTTTCTTTGTTAAGCGAAGTGTTAAAACAAAAACTGCAATTACATTCCATGGTGGATAAAGCCATTTTAACGGTTTGCAGCTTTGAAAATTATGTAGAAGAAGCTTACAACAAAACGCACCAAATTGATTTAAAGGTTAACGAAGAGAAAGAGGCGAAGGCGAAAGCGATAGAGGGTTTGAATAAAGAAGCGCTGCAAATTTGTGAAAGAAAGGCTAAATTAAAAGAAAAGCTTTTTCAAGGTTTACCCCCCGAAGAAGAAAAAGTATTTAAGGAGCGCCTTAAAAAATTGGAGGGAGAATTCGAATTTGTTAATACTCGAATTGAAAATGTGAGTGAGCCATTTGATAATAAAATTGATGCCTTAGAATCAAAATTATTTTTGGCACGTAAAAAATTCGGCAAGCAAGTGGAAGACGTTTTTAGAAAAAGACTAACGCCAGAAGATCAAGATGCGATTGTTGCGAAGATTGAAGCTAAAAAAGAGCCGAAATCGCGAAATATTTTTCGAGAAGTCTCGCAACGTTCATTACAATTTCTATTTGGACGTAAGCCCTTGAGTCGAGAAAATTCCCCCAGTTTTGGTGTGCTGCCCCCACGCGCTCAGCTGAATTCACCTTCGCCAAAAGGCGAAATGTTTGGTTCACCACGGATTGCATCCAATGGCTCTTCGCCGCGCAGTGAAGATACTTCGCCACGAGACCCCAATGCGCTTACGCCGGCATTGCCTTCCCCCGTGCGCCGTTTAACAAAGCAACCCTCCGCATTAAATCCAAACCGCCCGCCCAGCACGGAACCCGCAGACATGGGAATTCCACGCCTAAATTCGGCGCCAAGCCCGGGGTATGTTGCCAAAAGCCCTACTTCGCCGTTGCGAGGCGAAGGGCTATTGGCAAGGCGGGTTAGTAGCAGTGGTAAAATGGTTGACGGTAAAGAAGAGTGCTCACCCTCAAGCGTGAGACGTCCGCCGGTTTAGTTAATACCAAAATCCACTAACATGCTGTGCAGCTTGCTGCACTGACGTTTTTGCGCAAGGCGGCCTGTTTCAATGATGCAGGCCAAATCGTGCAACGCATGTTCAAAGTGATCATTCACAATGATGTAATCAAATTCATGCAAATGACTAATAGTCGCTTTTGCATCGGCTAAGCGTTTTTCAATGGTATCTTGTGAATCTTGATTGCGTTTTTCTAAGCGCAAACGAAGGTCAACTAAAGACGGTGGTAAAATAAAAATACTAATGGCATGTGGGAACAATTGCTTGATTTGCTGGTGGCCTTGCCAATCGATTTCTAAAATAACATCGATGCCTTGCCCTAGTGTTTGCATTACACTGGATTTCGACGTGCCATACCAGTTATCAAAAATGGTGGCATGTTCTAGAAAATCGCCTTCCTGGACCATTTTTTCAAATTCAGCGTGAGACGTAAAATGATAGTGTAAGCCATCAATTTCATCCGGGCGCTTTTTGCGCGTGGTGTGGGAAATGGACACGGTTAATAACGATAAATTATCTACTAATGCTTTGACTAACGTCGTTTTGCCTGCGCCAGAGGGTGCAGCAATGACATATAGATCGCCACGGTCTGCCATAAATGATTATTCTCCGCTCGACGGTTGTTGAATGAGTTCAATGATTTTTGAGCTTGAGGTAGTGATATTGTGATTCACAATACGCACATCGCCACCATAGCTCCGTACAATGTCTGCACCGACTACTTGATCCAGTTGGTAATCGCTGCCTTTGACTAATAAATCTGGTTTGATGAGGTGTAATAAATTTTCTGGTGTGTCTTCATGGAAGGGTACAACCCAATCGACGGCATTCAAACCGGCTAACACGGTCATGCGTTGTTCCAGCGGATTAACTGGGCGGTTTGGGCCTTTGGAGCGGCGAATGGAGTCATCTTCATTGACAGCCACGATGAGTAAATCACCCAACTGTTTCGCTAATTGCAAGTAAGTGACGTGACCGGCGTGCAAAATATCAAAACAACCGTTCGTAAAGACAATGCGTTTCCCTTGCGCGCGAGCAAGATTAACGGCTTGTACGAGTTGGTCGCGCTGCATGATGCCTGTTGTAAAATCCGTTTTACCGGATAATGCCGCTTGTAATTCAGACGGTGAAACCGTTGCGGCGCCTAATTTACCTACCACAATACTGGCGGCTAAATTCGCTAATGCCATCGCTTGATGAATGGAAAGGCCTGCGGCAACGGCTGTGCCTAAAGTGGCGATAACCGTATCGCCGGCGCCGGTCACATCAAATACTTCACGAGCATAAGCGGGTAGATGATAATCATCCTGTTCGCGAATCAGTGTCATGCCATTTTCACCACGCGTTACCAGCAAGGCTTCGATGGCATGGTCACGCAATAATTGGCGACCTTTTGTCAAAATATCATTTGTCGTTTTGCATGGGCCTACGACTGCTTCAAATTCTTTGAAATTAGGGGTGAGGATAGAGGCGTTACGATAGAGACTAAAATCATTGCCTTTAGGATCAACTAAAACCGGCACATTGACAGCGCGCGCTGCTTTAATTAGCTCGCGGCAGTTGGATAAAGTGCCTTTACTGTAATCGGAGATAATGACCAATTTCGCGTGCGCTAAGTGCGTTTGGAAACGAGCAAAAAGCGGTGCTTTATCTAAATTGGCGCAACTTTCTTCAAAGTCTAACCGTAATAGTTGTTGGTGTTTGCTAATGACGCGCAATTTTGTAATGGTCGCCATTTGCGCAGATTGGTAAATATCATGTTGAACGCCAGCCCGGCTTAATTCGTCTTTTAAAATTTGCCCTGCTTCATCTTCACCCATCAAGCCTAATAATAAGGCATTGGCACCCAGCGATGCGATGTTAAGCGCCACGTTTCCAGCACCACCGGCACGATTATTTTTACTATCTACTTTGACGACCGGAACCGGCGCTTCAGGCGAAATGCGCGCTGCATCGCCAAACCAGTAACGATCCAGCATGATATCGCCAATGACGATAACGTTGGCATGGCTAAAATCGGCTAAGACTTGCGGTAAATGAGTCGTCATAGGTCGTAATCAGGTTGTAGTATTGCCGCAGGATTCTACCATCATCTGCCTGTTCCCGCAAAACCTTGCTTGCAAATCGGCCAATGTTATCGCAACATTGGGCACCGAAAACCCAGAAAACGATGGTGAATTGTGCGTATTTTGTACACAATCTTATTTTACCTTTTGCTACCGGTGATTTTTTTGCGTCTCCTGTGGCGCTCCCTGCGTCAACCGGGTTATCGGCAACGCTTACCAGAGCGACTTGGGTTTTATCCCCTCCAGTTAAAACAGTGCATTTGGGTACACGCGGTTTCCATGGGCGAAACCATCGCAGCCATTCCTTTAATTAAAATCTTACAAGCTCACTACCCGAATTTGCCGCTGGTGGTGACAACCATGACCCCAACAGGCGCTGAGCGCGTCAAACAAGCGTTTGGTGATTCAGTTCATCATCTTTACGCGCCTTATGATTTGCCGTTTGCTGTGCAGCGTTTTTATAAAGCCATTAATCCCGTAATTGGCATTATTATGGAAACGGAATTGTGGCCGAACTTACTGGCCATTGCCCATGCTAAAAACGTGCCAATGTGTTTGGTGAACGCGAGATTATCAGCAAAGTCTGCGGCGGGTTATCAACGTATTCCTGGCTTAAGTCGTGAAGTACTAAGTCATTTGACGCTCATTGCGGCACACGGTGCGGTGGATGCGGAACGCTTTATTGCGCTGGGTGCGAATCCCGAGCGCGTAGTAGTAACTGGAAATATTAAATTTGATTTAGAGCTGCCCCCCGATTTAACCGCGCGTGCACACGAGTTACGTGGTGCATTAGGTGATAATCGGTTTATCTGGATTGCCGCCAGCACGCATGAAGGTGAAGAAGAGCAAATCTTAGCAGCGCATCAAGCGTTAAGAAAAATTGCCCCGAATGCGTTATTAATTCTAGTGCCACGCCACCCCGATCGTTTTGATAGCATCGCGAAATTGGCTGAACAAACATTTTCTGTGGCGCGGCGTAGTCAAAAAACCGCGGTGAGTGAAGAGACAGCCGTTTACCTTGGCGACACCATGGGCGAATTAGTTTTATTGTACGGCGCAGTGGATGTCGCTTTCGTCGGTGGCAGCTTAATTCAGCGCGGCGGACATAATATTTTAGAAGCAGCCGCTTTTGCGAAACCATTAATGACGGGCCCGCATGTCTTTAATTTTGCAGAAATCACGGCGCTCTTTGTCAATGCGGCGGCACTGCAGCAAGTGAGTAATAGTCAAAGTTTGGCGGAATGGTTAATTAAACTTTATCAAGATCCTAATTTACGTTTGGACATGGGTGAACGTGCATTAGCGGTAATGAATGCCAATCGCGGCGCATTAACCAAACAAGTCGCCCTGATTGAAACGGTTTTAAAAAGTTAAACAAAAGCGCTTTACGATAAAAATGATGACGAGGAGAGTGTGATGTTACGCCAAAATACCCCCGCTTTTTTCCAGAGTTCACAAATCAAACCGAACACGAAAGCAAAGCACATGGTGTTGCAACTGCTGAAACCGGCCATCGCTGTCGAATTAAAAGCCATGAATGTGATTGTGGATTATCAGCATTTGTATGAAATGCTGGATAAATACAACGTCCCTTTATTAAAAAACCCATGCTTTGGAGCACTTTGGGATCAACTTTCGATTGAAGAGGTGCTGTGCTTAAGTGCGGAAAAAGCGGCATATGACATGGCGAAAGCGCATTATGAAGAAAGAACCGGCTGCTCTGATAAAATGATGCCTGCTACTAGATATGTCTTCTTTTCACCCCGCAGCGATCTGTGGATGGAAGTGTTAAACGAAAAAAATGTCGCAACATTAGACAAGAATTTGATTTATGTAACGGCAGCGTTAGGTGGCAATCTTTCCTTTTTTGAGATGACTCATTTACCTAATTCTCCTGTGATGGAAGAAGAGTTATTAAATAGTGTGTTATGCGCAGCTGCGGCGAGCGGTAATGTTGAATTAATGCATTTTTGCATTAACGAATTAAAGGCTGATCCTAAAAAAGCGAGAATGGATGATTTTAATTTAGTGGCCATTGCATTTGCTTTTAATCATTTTGAGGCAGTGCGTTACGCTTTTCGTAAATTGAGGCTGCCAGCTGAATATAGGGCCGGAACTAATTTGACACCTTATCAGGTGAATGTACTCATTCTTGCAGCAAGTGCGGGCTCGGTGCCAGGTATGAAAATGGCGGTGGATGAATTACGCATTGACGCAGATTCGAAAGATATTAATGGAAATAATGCGTTGAATATGGCGTTGCAGGAAGGAAGAGAAGAAGCGGTTGACTTTGCTTTGAATAATTTAAAGCTGTCTTTAAAAGATTCTTGTAATCGTTTTGGCCAGCATCCGTTAATCCATGCCATCATGAGTGGAAAGCTTTCCTTGGTGGAAAAAATTGCGAAAATGGCTAACTTGAGTCCAACAAATTTGGTCGAATTGGATGATATGGATACCCACCCTGGTTTTTATGCCGTAGTGGCAGGCGATGCACAATTAATGAAGTGGGTGCATCGATACTATCCTTTATCGGCGGATCTAACCGATGGTCGAAATAATTTATTTTTACAGGCGAGTTGGCGCGGTAATTTGGCCGCGGCACGTTATTGCATTGATGTTTTGCATATTAATCCACATGCAAGGGACGAGTTTGGATTTAATGCACTGCATCATGCTGCTAGGTCGAATAACGCGACATTGCTGCGTTACTTAGTAGAAGACCTGCAAATTGACTACCATCAATTGACACATCAAGGTTATAACCCCCTCGATTTTGCCGATAATAAAAAAGCATTTTGCTATTTCCGTTTGCTAGGCTTGAATTTAACTCGTCTTGCAGAGGACCAGCATAGGATGATTGGCGGCGTGCCAATTAGTGCGCTAGTTGCAATGTCGGTTGCAGATATTCATAAAGAATTTCCTGATTTGGCAGATGTGCGCCCACGAGCTCAGTCACACCGAGCTTGCTAATATACCATTCGCACTTCAAGCTACGCGATGGGGTTCATAAAATAGGGGGCTATACCCATTCGTACTTCAAGATGCGCTTTTTGCAACTTGAAGTACTCCCTGCGCGATGG